>CAZECG010000037.1:0-4176 GCA_964510535.1 uncultured Muribaculaceae bacterium | reverse complement strand
CATTATAATTAACGAAAAAAGCGTGAGAGCCGTACTTGTTGCTCGTCCCGCTTGCGGAGGCTCTGGTATTGCCCATCTCAGTCGAACGAGCAAACTTGCAGAGACCTCACGCAGAATATGTCAACGTGCCATCAATCTGCGCTCACGCGCTCCTTGATGACGAATATTGTACATATCCACGCAAGCCATCTACTGTCTGCCTCATCCTTGACTGAGATTGAAATTTACCAGATTTCCACAAACCAAGAAAGAGCGTTGAGTAAACGCTTTTCAATAATATGTTGTCGCTTTCCCGCCCGCTTTGCCCCATGACCGGGTCTCCGCTTGCGGTCTGCACTGCAAATATAGTGAATTTTTCAAAAAAACAAAAAAATGTGAATCGCTAAACTTTCGTCTAACTCACGTCGCTTTAAATGAAAGAGCCGTGTAGTCTTGGTCTCACGACGGTTCGATTATGAAAAAAAGAAACGTGCCGGAGTCGTTGGAGTTGACTCCCGGCACGCTTTGTGATAATGTTGCGTTGCTGTTGCGCCGGTTTAGTCGAGCTTGTGGATTACCAGCCCGGATCTTAGTTTCGGCTCAAACCATGTGGTCTTGGGCGGCATGATGTTGCCGGTGTCGGCTATATCCATCAGTTGTTTCATTGATACGGGAAAGAGAGCGAGCGCTACCGCCATATCGCCTGAGTCGACGCGGCGTTTCAGCTCGCCAAGTCCGCGTATTCCGCCGACGAAGTCTATACGCTTGTCGCTCCTTAAATCCGTGATGCCGAGGATGTCGCGCAGTATCAGGTCACTTGAGATGGTGACATCGAGTACGTCAATCGGGTCGTTGTCGTCGTAGCGCCCCTCTTTGGCGGTTAGCGAATACCATGAGCCGTCGAGATATAGCGAGAAGTTGTGAAGTGTTTTCGGATGGTATATTTCCGAACCCTTGTCTTCAACGATGAAATTCTCGGTCAGTTTGGCGAGGAATTGCGCCGGTGTGAGGCCGTTGAGGTCTTTGACCACTCGGTTGTAGTCGATGATTTTTAAATGAGAGGCCGGGAAGCACACGGCAAGGAAGTAGTTGTATTCCTCATCGCCGCGGTGGTTGGGGTTTTGTTTTGCTTTTTCGTTGCCCACCAAAGCGGCAGCCGCAGTGCGATGGTGTCCGTCTGCTATGTACAGATAGGGGATTTTGTCAAATTCCGCGGTAATGGCTGCTATTGTCTCATCGTTGTCGATTACCCAGAAATGATGGCCGAACCCGTCGGGGGCGGTAAAGTCATATTCGGGGTCTCCTTTGGTGGTCTCTTTGATGATTTTCTCTAAAGCCTCGTTGTCGGGGAAGGCGAAAAAGACAGGTTCGATATTGGCGTTGTTGATGCGGACGTGCTTCATGCGGTCTTCCTCTTTGTCGCGGCGAGTAAGCTCATGCTTTTTTATGCGCTCGTTCATATAGTCGTCAACGTTTGCGGCTACTACTATTCCATATTGGGTGCGGCCGTCCATTGTCTGGGCGTAAATGTAGTAGTGTTCCTTGTTGTCTTGCACGAGCCATCCGTTGCGTTGGAAGGCATTGAAGTTCTCAACCGCGCGGTCATACACTTCGGGCGCGTGCTCGTCTGTGCCGGGTGCGAAATCTATCTCGGGCTTTATGATGTGATAGAGCGATTTGTCGTTTCCCTTGGCTTCGTCGCGCGCTTCCTCGGAATTGAGCACGTCATAGGGTCGCGATGCCACTTCTGTGACCATCTCGCGGGGAGGTCTTACTCCCTTGAACGGTTTTACTTTTGCCATGATTGTCTGCGTGATTAGGGTTGATTTATTTCTTGCTTCTGATTATGGTCTGTTCGCGGTCCGGGCCTATTGACACTATCGTGATAGGAACCTCAAGCTCTGCCTCAAGGAAGTCAATGTATTTGCGGAATGCCGTTGGAAACTCATCCTCTGAGCGGAATTTGGTCATGTCGGTTTTCCATCCCGGATGGCTTACATAGACTGGCTCCACCGTGCCGTCTTCGATAGAGTAGGGGAACTCTTTGGTCTCTTTGCCGTTGATTTTGTAGGCTACGCACGCCTTGACTTCGTCGAAATCGTCGAGCACATCGCTTTTCATCATGATAAGTTGGGTGACACCGTTAATCATGACGGCATATTTCAATGCTACCAAGTCAATCCATCCGCAGCGGCGTTCGCGCCCTGTCACAGCTCCATATTCGTGACCCAGGTCCCTGATGCGTTTGCCGGTCTCGTCATGTAGCTCGGTCGGGAAAGGCCCGCTGCCCACGCGTGTGCAATATGCCTTGAATATGCCGAAAACTTCGCCGATGCGGTTGGGGGCGACGCCAAGCCCTGAGCAAGCTCCGGCGCAGACGGTGTTGGATGACGTTACAAATGGGTAGCTGCCAAAGTCTACATCGAGCATGGTGCCTTGCGCTCCTTCGCAAAGCACGCTTTTCCCATCTCGGAGCAATCCATTGATTAGGTGCTCGCTGTCGACAATCTCATATCCTTTTATGTATTCTATGGCGGCGAGCCAGCGCGACTCAAGCTCTGAAACGTCGGGGGTCTCGCCCATTTGTTTCAGAATTGACAAGTGTCGGTCGCGGGCGGCTGAGTATTTCGCTGCGAAGTCATGCTCGATGTCTCCGAGTCTGAGGCCGTTGCGGCTCACTTTGTCGGTATATGTCGGGCCTATGCCTTTGCCTGTCGTCCCGATTTTGGCACCGCCTTTGGCCTTTTCGTTGGCGGCGTCGAGAAGTCGGTGGGTGGGGAGTATCAAGTGGGCTTTCCTTGATAGTTTTAATACTTTTTTCAAGTCTACCCCACTGCGTTCAAGCGCTTCGGCTTCCTCTTGGAAAAGCACCGGGTCAAGAACCACTCCGTTGCCTATAATGTTGACTTGCCCGTCCTGGAATATTCCTGATGGGATTGAGCGCAGGACATATTTTTTACCCTCAAACTCAAGGGTGTGTCCGGCGTTTGGGCCTCCTTGGAAACGTGCCACTGCGTCGTAACGCGGAGTGAGCACGTCTACCACTTTACCTTTTCCCTCGTCGCCCCATTGCAGGCCGAGCAGTACATCTACTTTCATAGTTTCTCGTTATTGCTGTAAGCTGTTTAATGTATTATAGTTAGTTCGTTTGTTTCTTCTTTAGGCGGCGGGCGCATCGCGAACATACACCATAGATGCATAATGTGAAGTATGCGGTGTGAAATGTCGGGAAGCGTCGAGAGTTGATAGCTCTCGATATCTCGGTGTCTTTTACCGCTTTTATTTTTCCGCACTCAGTACATACTAAATGTAGGCATATGTTCTCGTTTGCCGGTGACGCTCGTTCGTAGCGTGAACTCGTTCCGTCAAACGTGTGCCGCCTGACAATACCGGCACCGGTCAATAGTTGCATCGTGTTGTAGACCGTGGCGAGACTGACCATTTCGGCTTGCGCGAGTGAGGCGTGTAACGAATCGACGCTGAAGTTGTCGGGCATCTCCAGCACTTTCTCCAACACAATGTCCCGTTCTGTTGTATGGCGTAACTTTCTCGATTCTAAGTAAGCCGAGAATGTGGCGCGGGCCAATTCTTTGGATTTCTCGTCGTTCATAACCGATACAAAGGTAAGCCAATCCGTTGGCATTATCAAAACTTCATATCTGTTTTTTGGCAAACATTTAACGATTGTTCCTCTTTTCTTGTTTATTTGCGGTGCCCGATGGGTTGCTCTGCCGCTCAATTAATATGCATTTATGTTATGTGATGCCATATATAACCTTCCCTATTAATATTGATTTGGTTCTGACGTTGAGGCTGATATCGTCGTTTGCCGATTCTTGCGATGGCAGTGCTGTGGCGGATATGAATTGGCTCGTTCGGTTGAAGTCGTTTGTCTTTGACTCGGGGGATGTTAATTGGGTGAGGCTCGACAACGACACTTGTTTTACCTTCATATTAAGTGTGCGGTCAGGGGCTCGCGCATTGCTATTTTTAATAAAACAGTTCCCTTTCCCTTGGGTGACCGCTGTGCGGCAAAGGGTAAATCGTTGAATGCGCCTGGCATTCATTGATAATGACTGTCATGTTAATTGCTTGATTGATAGAAAGTGACAAAATCGGCAGATTTCTTAATATGTTAACCGAAGTTAAATACTATGATTTTTTTGCCGGGAGATTTGGCTGTTTCGCGTGAAAGTT
>CAZECG010000036.1:0-6354 GCA_964510535.1 uncultured Muribaculaceae bacterium | reverse complement strand
ATACCAAGAAAATCAGCCACTTAGTATTATGCTAAATGGCTGATTGTTTTATTCTCGAATATTCTAAGTCTTATATCGAACTCACGTTATATTATGGTAAATATATTGAATCTTTGTAGCTTATAAAATGTTGATTGCGTAATACCTTGACTTGTGAAAGCTTTGCGGCTTGTGTGAGGGTTTCTCAATGTTTGCGGTCGGGCGTAAGCTCGTCGGTCTTTGATTGCGGTTGATGAGGGTAGGCGAGGCTGATGTACAGTTTGCGGTATGCGCTCCACACTTTTTCCTGTTCATATTTGGCTTCGACCATTTTGCGGGCTGTCTGTCCCATTTTTATGATGGAGAAGTCGCGTCCGTTGACGGCAAGTTTCATCGCTTCAAGCAGCGACTTTGGGTCGCGCGGCTTTACGAGGTATCCGTTTTTGCCGTCAATAACCACTTCGTTGCATCCGGGAATGTCTGTGGCGATAGTGGGGACTGACAGTGCCCCGGCTTCGATAGGTACGGTCGGGAGTCCTTCTCGATATGATGGCAGCAGAAGTGTATCGCAGGCGACAATGTAGGGCTTGACATCTGGTTTTGAGCCTAAGATGTGTATCTTGGGATGATTGTGCAGTGTTTCGCGTGTGGTGTCGTCGATTGGGTTCTCGGCGTCCTCAAACGGCCCCACCATGACCAATGAAATGTCTCCGCGCTCATCGCAAAGATGTGAGAATGCCTCGACCATCTCGTTGATGCCTTTGTCTTTGACTATGCGTCCGACGAAGCCGAATTTAAAATCTCCGGCGGGTATCAGGTCGGTTATTTCCTTGGCAGGGGTGATTTTGTTGCGGTCAAAGAGTGATAGGTCGATTCCGCCTGCGGAGCCGTCGCCGACAATCATTAATTTTTCAGGCGGGCAGATTGAGTCGTTCAGCAATGTGCTTTTTGTCCCATGGCTAACTGCGATGACGTGTGTGGCGCAGCGGCATGAGATGTGCTCCATCGCCATGAGTAGGCGGCGCATACGTCCTTGATAGCCTTGGTAGCGCAGTCCATGACACATATAGATTCTGACGGGTACGCGTGTGAGCCATGCCGCTATCATTGAAAGAAAACTCCCTTTTGGGGTGTTGCCGTGGACGATGTGGGGCCTTTTGACGGCAAAAAGCGCTATGAAACGCATCAGGCTGATGGGGTCTTTCCACAGCGAGACGGGGCGCTCCATCGGGATGTGTATTGTCTGTATGCCTTCCTCTGTTCCAAACTGTTTAAGGCGGTCGTTTTGGGATGAAATCGCAGATACTTGAAAGCTTTCGTTCAGTAGGCGTAGCTGCCCCTTGAAAAAGTCGAGTGAACCGGGTATGGTGGTCACAATGAAAAACTTCTTTTTTTTGTCGTCGGATGCCATGACCGTGTTGATTATCGGTTAATCAGTTTTTTTATCCAGCTGATTGAATTTACGCCGAAATAGCGGTGGATACGCCGTGTTATCCATATTCTGACCGGCCCGTAATTGTTGACCCAAGTCTTTGAATACCAGTGAATGCTACGAGTGTTGGACGTTATTCCGAGCCGCCCGGTGGCGTCGTCGAGCGGGTTGAAATATTCGTTGGGGTAGATATTGATTCCGGCTATTGATTGGAAGCGGTCTTCCTCTTTGAACCCATGACGTTTTAGCACATCTGTCGTGTGTTTGACCACGGTGCCGGGAATCTGGTTGCCGTCATCGTCGACAAAAGAGAGTGTCGCGTAATAATCAATAATTTCTTTGTAAATCGGTTCCCCTTTTTCCGCCGCAAGCCCGAGTCCGGGAGCTACTCCCATTACATCCTTTTCGATACCCATAAACGGCCCTTTGGCGACTATGTCGTCAATCGGTTTAATCAGCTCGACATCGGTGTCGAAATATAGGCCGCCGTGAGTGTGCAGAATCAAAAAGCGGGCGTAATCGCTGACAAACGCATATTTTTTGCGGGCGTAGGCCTGCTTGGTGTATGTGGTGGCATTGACATCGAAGTTGTCTTCGTTCCACTCCTTAATTTCGTAGTCAGGGCAAAATTTGCGCCACGACTCAATGCATTTTAACGCCGACTTGGGCATTGGGTTCCGCCCAAACCAGCAGTAGTGAATTACTTTGGGTATCATACCGACAAAATTACGGAAATTTTGGGATAATTGAGGCGATTTGGGTAACTTCGCGGTAGGTATAACAAATAATAATGTATTAATAGGTTACGCTATGGCAACAAAACCGTTTAAATATCAGGAAATGTTTCCGCTCGGGCCCGACAAGACCGAGTATTATCTGTTGACATCTGATTACGTCAAAGTTGAAAACTGGAATGGACGCGAAATGCTTGTGGTCGACCCCGAGGCGTTGACCGTGCTTGCACGCCAAGCCACTCACGACAACGCATTTATGTTGCGCCGCGAGCACAACCAGATGGTGGCTAAAATCCTCAGTGACCCCGAAGCGAGCCAAAACGACAAGTTTGTCGCTTTGACTATGCTCCGCAACGCCGAGGTCGCATCAAAAGGCCAACTTCCATTCTGCCAAGATACCGGTACAGCTATCATCATCGGTAACAAAGGCCAAAACGTATATACCGGCGGCGGCGACGAGGAAAAATTGTCGCACGGTGTTTATAAAACTTACACCGAGGATAATTTGCGCTATTCGCAAAACGCGCCCCTCAATATGTATGACGAGGTCAACACCGGATGCAACCTCCCGGCTCAAATCGACCTCCACGCTGTTGACGGCAACGAATATAAATTTGTCTTTGTGGCAAAGGGCGGCGGTTCAGCCAATAAAACTTACCTCTATCAGGAGACGAAAGCTCTCATCAATCCCAAAACGTTGATTCCGTTCCTCGTTGAGAAGATGAAGACCCTCGGCACTGCGGCGTGTCCTCCCTACCACATCGCTTTTGTGATTGGTGGTACTTCAGCCGAGAAGAACCTTGAAACCGTTAAGAAGGCTTCAATAAAATACTACGACAACTTGCCCACCGAAGGTAACGAGCTTGGCCATGCGTTCCGCGACGTGGAGCTTGAGAAACAGTTGCTTGAAGAGGCTCACAAGATTGGTCTCGGTGCTCAATTTGGTGGCAAATACTTCGCACATGACATTAGAGTGATACGTCTGCCTCGCCACGGCGCGTCGTGTCCCGTCGGTTTGGGCGTTTCTTGCTCGGCTGACCGCAATGTCAAAGCTAAAATCAATAAAGAGGGTCTTTGGATTGAAAAACTCGACGCGAATCCCGGTGAACTTATACCCGAGGAATATCGCAAAGCCGGCGAGGGCGAAGTCGTTAAAATTGACCTAAACCGTCCGATGCCCGAAGTGCTTGCCGAATTATCGAAATACCCAGTATCTACCCGTTTGTCGCTCAATGGTACTATTATTGTGGGCCGTGACATTGCCCACGCCAAGATTAAAGAACGTCTCGACAACGGCGAGCCTATGCCTCAATATCTTAAAGACCACCCCATTTATTATGCCGGGCCGGCCAAGACGCCAAAAGGGATGGCATCAGGCTCGTTCGGCCCGACGACCGCAGGCCGTATGGACTCATACGTCGACCAGTTCCAGGCTGCCGGAGGTTCGATGATTATGATTGCCAAGGGCAATCGTAGCCAACAGGTGACCGATGCCTGCCACAAACATGGCGGTTTCTATCTCGGTTCAATCGGAGGCCCGGCCGCCGTCTTAGCTCAAAATAGTATCAAGAAAGTCGAACTCCTTGAGTACCCCGAACTCGGCATGGAAGCAATTTGGAGAATCGAGGTCGAGAACTTTCCGGCGTTCATTCTTGTTGATGATAAGGGCAATGATTTCTTTAAACAGATTTCCCAAAAGTGTGAAGGTTGCGCTCTGACTCAAAAATGATGGCTGTGTGCAGCTAAAATTTGAAACTACAATAATTATATATAATGGGAAAAAAAGCATTATTAATGATTCTCGACGGATGGGGAATCGGTAATCATTCAAAAGGTGATGTTATCTACTCCACTCCGACCCCTTATTGGGACTATCTTTTGAAAACATATCCTCACTCCGAGCTTCAAGCCAGTGGCGAAAACGTTGGCCTGCCCGACGGTCAAATGGGCAACTCTGAGGTGGGGCACTTGAATATCGGCGCAGGCCGCGTGCTATATCAGGACTTGGTCAAAATCAATAAGGCTATCAAAGATGGCACTATCGTCGAAAACCCCGAGGTGAAAAGTGCGTTCACTTACGCCAAAGAGCATGGCAAGGCCATTCATTTCATGGGCTTGACTTCTGACGGCGGTGTTCACTCGTCGCTCGAACATCTCTATGCGCTCTGCGACATCGCAAAGCAGTATGGCCTTGAAAAAGTCTTCATCCACTGTTTTATGGATGGTCGCGACACCGACCCCCGCAGCGGTAAAGGCTTTATCGAACAGCTTCAGGCACATTGTGACAAAAGCGCGGGCGTGATAGCTTCGATTGTAGGCCGTTACTATGCGATGGACCGCGACAAACGTTGGGACCGCGTGAAAGTGGCTTACGACTTGTTGGTCAAAGGTCAGGGCGAGCAGGCAACAGATATGGTAGCGGCTGTCCAGGCTTCTTATGACAATGATGTCACCGACGAGTTTATCAAACCGATAAACAACTCTGCGGTCGACGGCACAATCAAGCCCGACGATGCCGTGATATTCTTCAACTACCGCAACGACCGCGCAAAAGAGCTTACGATTGTGCTGACTCAGCATGATATGCCGGAGGAGGGGATGAATACGATTCCGGGCTTGCAGTATTATTGCATGACGCCTTACGATTCGTCATTTACAGGTGTTCATATCCTTTTTGACAAGGAAAATGTCTCTAACACATTGGGAGAGTATCTTTCATCGCTTGGCAAAAAGCAGCTTCATATAGCCGAGACAGAGAAATACGCCCATGTCACGTTCTTCTTCAATGGCGGACGCGAACAACCCTATGACGGAGAGGAGCGTATACTCGTAGCTTCGCCCAAAGTCGCGACTTATGACCTTAAGCCTGAGATGAGCGCCTATGAGGTTAAGGATAAACTTGTCGAAGCCATCAAATCGGAAAAGTATGACTTTATCGTAGTTAACTTCGCCAATGGAGATATGGTTGGTCATACTGGTGTTTATGAGGCTATTCAGAAAGCCGTGAAAGCGGTTGATGACTGCGTGCATGATGTGGTTGAAGCCGCTAAGGCCGCCGACTATGAAACTGTAATCATAGCTGACCACGGCAACGCTGATAACGCAATCAACCCCGACGGTACGCCCAATACCGCTCATTCGCTTAATCCCGTTCCGTGTGTTTATGTTACTCAGCGTGCTGACGCTAAGATCGGTAACGGTATCCTCGCCGATGTGGCGCCTACCGTTTTGAACATAATGGGTCTCCCTCAGCCGAAGGAGATGACCGGCAAGAACCTCATCGGCTAACCTGCGAGATAACGCAGCTGATATAATTGCGCCGGATGAAATCCCACAGGATTTTATCCGGCGTTTGCATTTGTAGTTCGTGGTATGGCTATGGTGTCTCGTTGATATAAGAATAAGCGTTGAGCGCGGGATATAAACCGCTTGGACTCAACGCTTTATCTTTGGAGCGGTAAACGAGGCTCGAACTCGCGACCCTCAGCTTGGGAAGCTGATGCTCTACCAACTGAGCTATTACCGCATGGATTTTTTGCGTGATGCAAAGTTACAACTTTTTTTGAATTTATCGAATTGTCGCGTTAAAAAGTTTCGTTGACGCATAAAATGGGCAGCTTCACGGTGCCCCATTTTAAAAGAAACGATGTATTGTTAAGTCATTATTTACTTTTATCTGTAATCGGTTAATCAATGAGAGGCGTTAAATGCGTATCGTTGAATGTTTCATTATGCACTCTTGGCAAAATTAACAGGTGTTATTGCGATTAGGTCGCAACTATGCTACAATGTGAGGCGGCTTCATGATTTAACTTGTTTTAGGGGTGCGGATTGAGGTAATTACTACTTGGGCTTGTGTTATCAGTGTAAAATGAAAATACTTGAAATAAAAAAGTGATTAACTTTTGCTGGGTAGAAAACAATTTGTAACTTTGCAGTCGAAAAATCACTTCGAGAAGAGTGGATATGCTATGCAACCACGCCGTTTGAATAGGGAAAGATGCCGGAGTGGTCGATCGGGACGGTCTCGAAAACCGTTGTACCCTTACGGGTACCCAGGGTTCGAATCCCTGTCTTTCCGCCAATAAGACGCAAGAAACCCGCTGATTCTCAGCGGGTTTCTTGCGCTTATGGGATCTAGGTAAGGTTAGTCGGGGTCAGCGGATTTTTCCGGTTGGCGGGAGGCAGTGTCAAGAGTATAGTGTTGCC
>CAZECG010000035.1:0-7547 GCA_964510535.1 uncultured Muribaculaceae bacterium | reverse complement strand
TCTCTTGCCAAGAGATAAGTGAATAAACCTAGTTTAATTTTAAATGCAATGAAAAAATTATTGGCTATCGCCGCACTCGCTGCGGCATCGTTGAGCGCATCGGCACAGGTCTATGTCGGAGGGTCCGTCGGCTATTGGCATGATGCAACAGAGAAAACCAACAGCTTTGTGCTGCGTCCTGAAATCGGTTATGAAGTGAATGAGAAATGGAGCTTCGGCACGACTGTCGGCTACACTTATGCTGACGCAGAGGGTGTTTCGGCCGACCTGTTTGAATTCTCACCTTATGCTCGCTACAACTATTTCCGCACCGACGATGGCAGACTTAACCTCTTTGTTGACGGTCAAGTGGGGATAGGTGTCGGCTCGGCTGACTATGATGAGTCTGATTCATCGGAAACGGCGGTTTATTGGAACGTCGGATTCCGTCCCGGCGTGTCGCTCAACATTTCTGAGCATTTCAGCTTTGTAGCTAAGTTTGGTTTCTTGGGCTATCAGGGTGCCGACAAGAACTCTGAGGTTATAGGCATCCACGAGGGAGGCGGTTTTGACTTCTCGACCCAAGAATTGTCGTTTGGGTTCCACTACACATTCTAAGTGACGTGCCGATTACAATAAAGACAGAGAGGGGCGGGAAATTCCCCGCCCCTCTCTGTCTTTATTGTGCGTATTGGTGTGTCTCGCTGCCGCGCACTGAGTCAAAGGATAGTTTGCCAATCAACTGAGGAGATTCCAGCCAGTCAAAGTCGGCATATACGAATAGTTCCTTCATGGCTTATTCCTTTTTAGAGGCACGTTGGCGATGTTTCAGACTCAAATCCTGCAAATTGCGTCCGAGGGTGTCTTCTTTAGCAATCAAAAGAAGGTCATCATCAAGTTGCAGGGCATAAAGGACACGAGCATAGATTCCGATGGAAACCGTAGGAGATCCTTTCTCTATGCGGTTCACAGTGAGAGGCGAATTGCTCAAAGACACAACAATTTTTCGACATCTTCGGTTCTTCATCACAGATGCATCAGGTCGAGGTAGATGTCGAGAGCGGCCTTAATCTGCTCTCGATCGGCGGTGCAGTCGATTTTCACGTCGCCGACATCTTTCAGCAGCGTGAAATTTATCTCCCCCGCCCTGACATTTTTCTTATCGTGGCTCATGAAACGCAACAACTCGTCGTAGTCGGAGCAATCGATTCCAAACGCACCGTAGTTGTCATGGACATACGCGGCAAAACGCTGCAGCTCGTCGCTCGGGAATCGGAGCTGCATATGCGACAGTATCAGTTCCACAACAAGCCCCCATGCCACAGCGTAGCCATGAGGGATGGGCGATTTGCGCTCCATCGCCAGCGACTCAAACGCGTGGCCTATCGTGTGGCCGAGGTTGAGGGCGCGGCGTATGCCATGCTCCTCGGGGTCCTGACTGACTATGTCGTTTTTGACATTTACGCTTTCCTCAAGCAACCGCAAGAGATGCTCGTTGTCGGCCCGGTCTATCCGATAGGCTAGCAAGTCGTTGTAGATGCGCCTGCCGGCAATCAGGCCATGTTTCAGCATCTCGGCATATCCCGAAAGCAACTCCTGCTGGGGCAGAGTGTTGAAAAATGTGGTCGATATGATGACGGCTTCGGCTTCGCTGAACGCCCCTATTTCGTTTTTAAATCCGTTAAAGTTGATACCGGTCTTACCGCCTACCGACGCGTCGACCGCTCCGAGAAGCGTCGTCGGGATATTCAAGCAGCGTATCCCCCTCTTGAACGTGGCGGCGGCAAACGCTCCCATATCGGTAACCACACCTCCACCCACATTAATGATAAGGGCGTGGCGCGTCCCTCCGCGGTCGCCGAGCTGACGCCAAATCGAGGCGAGCGCGTCAAGATCTTTGTTGACATCGCCGGCTTTCACCGTTATGACCTCGGCGGCGGCAACGGTCTTAGACATCGCCTGCAAGCGGGGAAGCACAAATGATGCCGTGTTGACATCAACAAGCACAAACACTTTCGAAGGCCCCATCGCGGCGACAAGCCGGTCAATGGTCTCAGCCACATGATTGGTGAAAATAAGTTCTTGTCGTCCCATATATAATCTATCGGTTAAAACGCATTAAACAATAGCGGCAACGAGGCCGCACATTCTGTCATCGACGGGAATACCAGGTCGGCTCCGGCTTCGGCAAGAGCTTCGCGCGGCACGGGACCTGTGGTCACGCCTATCGTGAATGCTCCCGAGGCGGCACCCGCCTCAACGCCAAGCGGGGCGTTCTCTAACACTATGGACTCCCACGGCTCGACACCGGCGAGCGACATTCCTTTAAGGTATGGCTCGGGGTGGGGTTTCCCACGCGTCACATCGCGCGCCGTCACCATATCCCCTCGGAGGAAAGCCCCGGGAAAGTCCTCGGCGAGCCGGCCTATGAGCGAGCTTTGCCCCGACCCGGTCACAAGCACCCGCCGCACACCCGCCGCGGTCAGAAAATCCAACATCTCTGTCGCGCCAGGCATCGGGTTAACAGCCGGCAGCTCGGTAAAATAAACGGTCTTGCGGTGATAAAGTTCAGCCACCTCTCCGGCTGTGGCATCTCGATTGAACGCCCGGCGGAAAAGCAGATTGATGGTGGCAGCACCGGTCATCCCCTCATAAAGGAAGAACTCGTCGCGGGTGGTTGCCACACCCAGCTCGGTCATCATACGATGCCATGCGGCGGCGTGGTTGCCCATTGAGTCATAAAGCGTCCCGTCCATATCAATCAACGCCGCCCGCGGCGCGACGCGGCTGAAGCCCATGCGCCTGAGGTAACGGCCGACAGCCGCCTTAATCATATCTTCCTCTTTTCGCATCGTCATTTCCTTTTTCGTTTCGGCCTCTTTGTGAGGGTGGCTGTCGTGTCGGGTTGGAACTCCGGCGGCGCTTCAAGCAGCCCCTCTTTGATGAGCATCAGAGAGTCTGACCGCGACAGCGTGTCGGCCTCCGCGGGGAGCGTCAATTTCTGGCCGCCTCCGCCTATGTCAAGCCGTCCGAGCCGGGCGGCGGTGACTCCGCGGCGGAACACCGTCGACATCTGCTTTATGAGGTTGACGCGAGTGGTGTCGACAATCGCATGGCGTTCGGCAACCATGTTCTCCTTGAACTTGGCTCCTCCCAACCGTATCTTCATATTGTCGGGGGTGCCGCGGAGATTGATGCCGAATTTGAACGGCAGCGGCGATTTCAACACCGATATGTGATAGTCGTAGTTGAGCGACAAGTCATTGTGGCCCATCACGCCCAGACGATAGCGGTCGATGTCAAACATGAAGGGGAACAGTTCGAGCTGTGAGTTCTCCACAACCGCCTCGACATTCATATGGTTAATCATGTTGTGCTTCTTATTCTTGAAAAACAGCCACTTCGACAGCATCTTGAATGTGTCGGCATCGAGCAGCACAAGGCTGTCGCCCTCTACCTTGATAGCCGCGCGGAGCGTGGGCACCACGAAATTCATCAGCGTGTCGACATTGGTGGTGGCGGCTATGTCGGCGTTGACTATTCCCGAAATATCTTTCAGCATCGGCATGATAGTGTCGATGGAGGGGAACATCGCCAGAAAGCGGTCGATGTGGAATTCTTTTATTTTGACACCGAATCCGAATTCCATGCGCTCACGGTCGGGAGCCGAATAAAGTGCCGACAGGTCAACCGACCCCATATCGGTGCGGGCCGAGAGACGGTTAAGACTGATGGCACCGTCGTAAACGTCGATAACCCCGACGAAACGGTTCATGAGCATATCGGCATAGATGATGTTGCGCGCGCGCATCTTCAGCGAAGCCTTTATGTTGTGGGGCACCAAGAACGGACCCGACACGGTGTCACTCTCTGCCGATACGGCTTTCTCAAGAGCAGCATCATCATCTATTTTGTCGAGATTTATAGCCGGACGGTCAGAGGCGAGACGGGCGGCATAGGCACCCCCGGCAAACATGGCGCGAACCAACTCATTGACGTTTATCGTGTCTGACCGCAGACTAAAGTCAATCTCGATTGGCACATGACGGCGCGAGGTCATGGCGCGGCGCAGGTTGGAGACGGTGCCGTTAATCAGGAAGTCGCTATGTCCGACCGTGTATTTCACGTCGCGCAGCACAAGCGAATCGGTAGAGAACTCAACATCTACGTCGCCGAGCTTATTGCGCAATGGGAAATAGGGGGTGAACACGCGCCCCGACTTGGCTTTGATGGTGCCATGGACTCCCCACCGCCGCAACAGGTCTTTCATTTGCGAGTCAAGCCCAAACTCTACCACCTCTTTATCAAGATTAGTGTCGGCGCTGTCGCGCGACGCTCGTTGCCGACGCCGCTCGACCCGTGCGAGAGCCAGCAGCGAGTCAGCCGACAGCTCGGGATGCAACGCGGCGATGGAGTCATAGACAGCCTGCGTCTTGGTGCCCATCTTTTTCTTTGGCTTGATATGGGCCACTATGTCGATGTCGCTCTCACGCAAGGAATAGCGCGAGCGGGGATTGCCGGCACTTATGCGTTGCGCCGTCATCGTGAGCGCAAGTTTTGGAATGCGGCGATTACCCTCAAACCGTTGCAACGAGCCGCGGCAGGCGAAGTCGCGCAACCGCAATCGGCTCGAATCGACGGGGGAAACCACGTTGAGCCTGCCAACGCTCACCGCGCCCCCGAACGGATTGATGGCTGCCGTATCAGCCGACTCCCGACGGTTTGCGCTGCCCACTCCCGCGGCAAACCGCGACAACGCCACTTCCATGCCGTCGGCTTTGACCGAAGCGGTGTCAACCTTGACCGAAGCCGTCAGCAACGAATCGACGCGGTGGTCATCGCGAACGAAACTTTTGCTTGTCCCAAACTCCACCACAATCTCGCGCAGCCACGCCGCCAGGTCGCTCTCCGGCATCGACACGCCAAGGTCGGCACCGCGCAGGCTCCCGTCGATTTTGAGCTTATGGAAACTGTTGCGGCTCATGTAGCTTTTGCGCCCCTTTACCGCAAGGTCGGCATGAAGCCGCCCACTGACAGCGGCAGGAATCAGCCGTTTCAACTCGGCGGGGAGGCGGTCGAGAACCATGTCGGCTTTCATGCGCAAGTCGACTGATGGGTCGCTCATAAGCGATGTAGCCGTCCCGTCGATGCCTATCGAAGTGGCTGGGCCCTCCACCACCAAACGCCTTAGGTCGATTACACTCTTGTCGGGATTACCTCCGTCGAAACTGACAGCCACTTCCGCGCCAAACCGCTTGAACCGCGCCTTGCCATAATCGACACGGCAATCCGGGATGGTCAGACGCACCTCAAACGACGGCACAGCGGCGGTATCGGTCAGACAATATGGCGACGTAAGCCGTCCTTGCAGCTCAACAGCCATATCGGTGCGCAACGGCTTGACGGCTTTGGCATAAGCCGCCGGGGCATGGCCGGCGAGCGACTGCACTTTGACCGGGGCGAACTTAACGCCAAACGTCTTGACAGTCAACGAGTCGGCGAAATCAATGTCAGTGTCAATGCTTGCCTTAATCTCATCCACATCGACAGTAAAATCTTTGATACCAATCTGACAGGGATGTTTCTTGTCCCAAAATACGCTGCCGTCAAGCCCCATCACAATCTTATCGAAATTATATTCCGTGAGCAACGGCGACCCTAAATCGCCGCGCAGCTCCACGTCATAGACAGGCGCGCCCTTGCCGCCGAGCTGCACACGGTTGAGCGTCACGCTCCCCGCAATCGAATCGGCGAGCGACCTGTAGCTGAACGCCTCGGCGTTGACGATGGCAAACCGGTCAATCGAGAAATCGGGGATAATCACCGGCGACGCCGCAGTGTCTGGCTCCGAGGAGGGGACGATATTGAAGTTGGCCACCGAATCGTTGACGCTGACAAGGTTTATCATCGGACGGTCAATCACCACATCATACAAAGCCACACAACCCAACGGCAACCGGGCGAGATTGACACCCCCCGAGAATCCGCTGACTGTCAGAAGCGTGTCAGCCCCTGCAGGCAACGAGGCCCGTTCAGCCTCCGTCAGCGGAACCAGTGACCGGCTGACGACACTAAGGGAATCGACATCAAGCGTCAGCCGCGGAAAGGTGCTCCAAAACGTAAGCTCTACACGCGAGGAACGCACATCGGCATTCAGATAGGTCGACGCGTAATTATTGACAAGCGGGGTCAGCCGCTCAGGCGTGAGCAGCTTGACAGCGGTGGTCAAGGTGCCGACGGTCAGCAACACCAACGCCAAAGCAGCCCACAGAATCGTCAGAAAGCACCCTTTGACCACTCGCCACAGACGGCTGCTGCGGGTGCCATCCTCATTATATTTCGGTCTTTTCGACATAATCCAAACTGTTTTCGCCGCGCACCGTTATATGGAAACAAGCCTGTTTCCGCTCATACTTCACATAACAACGGCCACTGGCACGCAAATCAACGAGTATTTCCGTCAAAAGCCCCTTCAAGTCAGATTGCGTCCGCGGGACTTTCTTTGAATCACATATAAACTTCATGTAACTGATGTCGAACGTCGTCCCATATTGATGGGCCGAGGAATCTATGGCATTACGGTTGCGACGGCGAAGCTTGGCAATAGTCATCGGCGTGCGCAGCAGACTCGTGACCTTGATGCGATAATCGCCCCCGCCGCGGGCAGCGAGCGAGTCGCGAAACTGCCTGCCGATGTCGCGCAACAAAGCCTCGGCCTCTGGCACCAGAAACGGCAACGAATGTGTCAGCGTATCGACAAAATAGTCGCCACACGACTTCACCTTAACCACAGGACGACGCAGGCGCCACGCATCGCGCAACGTCGACACCGGCTCTAATCCCATCGATGCCGCAGCTCGAAGCTGCAAATAGTTACTGTCGTTAAACAGCCGCCCCACCGAAGCCACAGGCTTGTATCGGAGACGGCGACCCCCGGGAGGCATAATTCCGAGATGGACGTTGAAGTCACGACCCTGACTATCCGAGAATAGCTCCAACACATCTCCGTCAGCAGCCGTAAATGTGACAGGCTCTGCAGTCTCAGCGCTGTCGGCATCAGCAAACAGCCCCGAAGCCATGGCCGACTGAGCGCAACCGACCGCGCCCCACGTCAGAACACCGACCGCGGTTATTGCCAACACGACAAGCCCACACATTTTGAGCCGACGCACATCTTTATAATCCAATCCTTTCATCGACACCGTAAAGTTAGGCATAATCCACCAAAACACCGAGCGAAATCACGCCTCCAAGCCAACATCAGATATTTTTTAATAATTTTTGCCCAAAAATTTGCATAGTACAGAAAAACTTCATACCTTTGCATCGCTTTTGACGGAAACGCCATAAGCAAACACAATGGAGATTCGCTAGCTCAGCTGGTAGAGCACAACACTTTTAATGTTGGGGTCCTGGGTTCGAGCCCCAGGCGGATCACTGAAAAAGACAAGCCGATTTGCTATCCCAAGCAGATCGGCTTTTTTGTCCCCGATATTACGGGTCAGCGGATTTTTCGGGGCATAGTAATAAACCTGTGTTTGTAAAATGAAAATCTTACCTTTGTAGAG
>CAZECG010000034.1:0-8896 GCA_964510535.1 uncultured Muribaculaceae bacterium | reverse complement strand
GAGTAAACCGCTTAAGCCGGGGTTTGCGCCCGGCTCTGCATCGCGCGGGATAGGGGCGTTAAAAAAAGTCGCTGAAATTGTATCAATTTCAGCGACTTGCTTAGTTTTGCCGGTTTGGCTTTGTGACCCCGGAGAGGCTCGAACTCTCGACCCAATGATTAAGAGTCATTTGCTCTACCAACTGAGCTACGGAGTCATTATTTATCTTGCGCAACGGACTCTTCCGCAAATGCGATGCAAAGGTAAAACATTTTTCTAAAATGTCAAAAAAACTTTTCAGAAAAATTTGCAGACGCAGGCGATGTCAGGCGCGTGGGGTCAGGAGGCGTGGGTTGTGGCGGTTGAGATGGATGCCGATTTTGATTTGTCTTTGTTTTTGGATTTTGATTTGTCTTTTTTGCCGGAGGGTTTGTTTTTTACGAAGGTTTGGATTTTGGACGAATAGTCGTTCCAGTCGATGTTGTCGAGCTGTTGCGCCACGGAGTCGAAGTTTTTGAACTGTTTGAATTGTTTGAGCTGTTCAAGTCCGTCGAGTGTGGAGATGTCGATTAGCTCCCCGCCGCTGAAGTCCATCTTTTCCCCATTGAATATGATGTAGCTTTCGCCTTTGGGGTAGCTGGGGTATAATTTTCGCTCTACTGAGAGGATGGCTCCGTTTTGGTTCTCGACGAGGTTGTATTCGGCTTTGGTGTCTTTGGTGCGGAATGTCAGAGACATTATACCTCCCTTTGTCCTGGTGGCTTCGGTGGAGTTCTCCCGCTCGCGGTCAAAAGCCGCCCTTACGCGTTTTATGTGGCTTGATGACGACAAGATGATTGTTTTTGACTCTTTGTAAATTTTTTTTGTCGCTGGGTTGCGTTTCTCGGTGTAGTATACCTGAACGTCAGGCCGTTTTTCGAGCCGGGATATTTCATCGTCAATCGCTTTTTGCGCTGATAGTGAGAGTGTTGAGGCGAATGCGACGGCGAGTGTGAGAAATAAGCGTGAAGATTTCATATATTTGGTCTTTTTATTAGTTAACGTCATGGATGGTCCGAAGTATCATTTGTCGGGTCGCTGAGTCGGGAATTCGGGTCAGCTCGGTCTCCCATATGTCGGGAGTGTTCTTGATGCTTGCGACGAGGCGGCTGATGCTGTCGGCGATTTGTTCGGCTCTGCGTAGCTGAGGGAGAATGCGGTCTATGTCGGTGCATTTCACCCCGTTGACTATCATATAGCTACCGCTATAGGCGATTTGTTCGTCGTTGAGGCGGGTATGGGGCTTGAGGGCGGCGAATCCGATGGTTGCGAGTATCGCAACCGATGCCGCTATGCCTGCTGCGAATCGGAACCGGTTAAGGGGGCTTCGTCGGCGCTGAACGGGTTTCCCGGCTGTTACAGTGTCGGCTGAAAGAGAGCGGTACCACTGCATCATCGGCCGGTATTGCTGCAACACCGGGGCTACATCGCCTGCGGCGAAGTAGCGGTAGAGTTGCTGCTCCTCGGCTATCGTTGTGGAGCCGTTGAGAAACTTTTCCATCAGAGCTTGTGCCTGTCGGTCGTCCATAGTCTTCATTGCTTTTGAATAAACATTAGTTTGACTTTATGTCGGGCTCGTGACAAAGCCACGCGCACCGCACCCGGAGTGGAGCCGATTAAAGCCGCTATCTCCTCGGTCTCCATCCCCTCGATGTGCCGCATCCTGAGGATGGCCTGTTGAGAGTCGGGGAGCCTCGACATCAGTCGGTCGATGTGTTCGGCTTCCTCGCATCGTATCACAGTCTCTTCGGGCGACGGCTCAATTGCGATGCATACGGCTTCGTCGAATGAGGCGTCGCCTCCGCCGCGATGCCGCAAGCGTGAGATGGCCAAGTTGCGCGAGATGACGCAGGCGAGAGCCTCGGGATGGTCGTAGGCATCGAGCTTTTCACCCATAGTCCAGAGCTTTAGGAGCGTGTCTTGTGCGACATCGTCGGCTGTCTCGGTATCTTTGACGACGCTGAGTGCTGTTCGATAGATGTCGGGACGCATCCGCCGGGCGAGGATTTCAAAGTTTTTTCGGTCCATTCACTTGTATGACGCAACAACCCATGCAAACGTTACATTGCAAAAATAGAAAAATTACGCATGAGATTGGAAAAATTTATGCAGAGGTTCGCGGAAATTAGTTAAGTTTGTAAAGTTTAAATATAATGCAAGGAACGTTATGACCCAAAACTCAACGCTAACGCCGGCCGATGAGGACCGTATGATTGAAGCTGCCTACCAGGAAGTCGTCACAGGCTACCTCAAAAGCAACCATCGGAAGAAGGTGGAGATTATCGACCGTGCTTTCCGCTTTGCCAAAGAGGCTCACAAGGGGATACGCCGTCGGTCGGGTGAGCCGTATATCCTGCATCCGATTGCCGTTGCGAAAATCGCGAGTCAGGAGATAGGGCTTGGGTCGACGTCGATATGCGCCGCCCTGCTTCATGACGTGGTTGAGGACACTGACTACACCGTTGAGGATATAGAGCAGCATTTCGGGCCTAAAATCGCGCAGATTGTCGCCGGATTGACAAAGATTTCAGGCGGAATCTTCGGCGACAAGGCTTCGGCTCAGGCTGAGAATTTCAGAAAACTGTTGCTGACGATGTCGGAAGATATACGCGTTGTGCTGATAAAGATGGCTGACCGTCTGCACAATATGCGCACACTCGGGTCGATGGCTCCGAATAAGCAGTATAAAATTGCCGGCGAGACGCTGTATATCTATGCGCCGCTCGCTCATCGGCTGGGGTTATTCGCCATAAAGACCGAGCTTGAAGACCTCAGCTTCAAATATGAGCACCCGGCGGCGTATGCTCGCATTTCGCAACAAATCAAGGAGTCCGAGGGTCCGCGGTCGGCTGAGTACAACGATTTTCTTCTACCGATTGAGGAGAAGTTGCGTGGACTGGGGTTGACGTTCGAGGCCAAGGCGCGTCTGAAGTCAAACTATTCCATTTGGAAGAAGATGGAAACCAAGCATATCCCGTTTGAGGAGGTTTATGACTTGTATGCCGTCAGGATAATCTTTGAGTGTGACGACCAGTCGAAGGAGAAGAATATCTGTTGGAACATCTACTCTGCTATAACCGACCTCTACAAACCTCATCCCGACCGCACCCGCGACTGGCTGAGCAGCCCCAAGGCCAACGGCTATCAGGCGTTGCACTTAACGGTGATGGGCCCAGACGGCAACTGGGTGGAGGTGCAGATACGCAGCCGCCGCATGGACGAAATCGCCGAGAAAGGTTTTGCCGCTCACTGGAAATATAAAATCGGAGAGGGCGATGAGGAGTCGGAGCTTAACGTGTGGCTGCGCACCATCAAGGATATTCTCGATAACCCGGAGCCGACGGCGATGGATTTTCTTGACACTCTGAAACTTAATCTGTTCTCGTCGGAAATCGTGGTGTTCACCCCCAAGGGTGAGTTGATTACGCTCCCCAACAACTCTACGGTGCTCGACGTGGCGTTCTCGCTCCACAGCCAGATAGGGCTTCACTGCATAGCCGGCAAAGTCAACCATAAGCTCGTGCCGCTGTCGCACCGCTTGCAGAGCGGTGACCAGGTGGAGGTGCTGACCTCGCAATCGCAGCTTCCTCAGCCCGAATGGCTCAACTACCTCGCGACTGCCAAGGGCAAGACGCGTCTTCGCGCCGCTTTGCGCAAGGAGCTTCAGCCGGTCATAGACCGGGGGGCTGAAATTTGGGAGAAACTGCTTGAGGAGCGTTCGATAGAGCCGACCAATGAGGTGGTGACGAAAGTGCTCGGCAACTATCATCTGACCAATCGTGAGGAGCTTTATCTGATGCTCGGACGGGAGGAGGTGCTGCCTCAGGATTTGGTGATTCCGGGAACCGGGCCGGCGCAGTCGCAGTCGATTTGGAAAAAGCTGTTGCGCCGCAACCGCGGGGCTGAGACTGTCCTCCCCGAATCGACAAATAAGCAGCCGTCGGTGAACACAAAGGAGACTTATGTGTTGCACTATGATGAGACCGGTGCCAATTTCAAACTGGCCGATTGCTGCAATCCCATCCCCGGCGATGAGGTGCTGGGATTTGTCAACGACAACAACGAGGTGGTGGTACATTCGCTGATATGTCCCCGTGCTCTCGCTATGAAGGCGAGCATGGGCCCGCGCATCGTCTCCACCCGCTGGGATGTCACTGCTGGAAAGTTTCTCGCTCATGTGCGCATCGAGGGGGTCGACCGTCAGGGCATCCTGCAGGAGTTGATACAGATGATTTCCACCAATATGTCGCTCGATATACGCCGTCTCGACATCGAGGCTGAGAAGGAGGTGTTCCACTGTGACTTGAATGTCAGAGTCGATGACACAGAGGTGGTTAATGATTTATGTTCCAAAGTTAAAAGAATAAATGGCGTCAAGCGCGCGCGCCGCATCTATTGAACCGATGAAACCGATGACAAGCAAAGTGTGGATTAAGACCGCCGTGTTCATAGCAGCCACTTTGGTGCTGTTTTATTTTCTGCCGCGCGGTAACGAGCGCCATTTCAATTATGAGATAAACCGTCCGTGGGCCTATTCGTTGTTGACTGCGCCGTTTGATATTCCTGTGCAACGCGACTCGTTAAGTCTGCAGCAACTCCGCGATTCCATCAATGCGGCGTTTATCCCGGTCTATCAGCGTGTCGATGAGCCGAAAGCGCGTCTGCTTGAGGCGGTCAGGTCGGCCGATATGCTTTCGCCCGCTGAGCGTCTAAGGCTTGCCGCTGTCGTGGATGAGGTCTATAAGACGGGTGTGGTCAGCCAGTCGACATGGGGGGTAATCGAAAGGGGCGAATTGCCGCGTGTCAGGTTTATCGATAACTCTATAGCCACTACCGAGCAGACCGACGGGTTGCTGTCGCAGCGCAAGGCTTATGAGAAAATAGACAAGACTTTTCCCGATGTTCATGCCAAAAAGGGGATACAGGCTATGAAACTCTCGTTGTTGCTAACTCCAAACGTCGTACCCGACTCGGTGGAGTCGCAGCGTCTGCTCAATGAGAAGTTGCGCCGCGCCATGGCTCCTATCGGCGTGATACAGAATGGGGAACGCATTATCGACAAGGGCGATATAGTGACTCCGCAGCTTTACACGGTGCTTAAGACCTATGAGTCGATGGCAGCCGCCGGCGCTACCGTGTCGCGGAGCGCGCTCTATCTCACCTGTGCCGGTCAACTGGCGTTTATCATGGTGATTTTAGGGGCGTTGTATTGCTATCTCGCGTTGTTCCGTCAGCGCATTTTCGACAGCGTCAAGGCGTTGGTTTGTATCGTGACGCTAATGGTCGGTTTTTACATTTTCGCGGTGCTGTGTCACAACGTGGTCCCCGGGGCGTTATACATCGTCCCGTTCGCCATCTTGTCGATAGTGCCGGGGGTGTTCTTTGATTTGCGGACGGCGACTTTCTGTCTGCTGCTTGAAATACTTCTTTGCACTCCGTTGTCGCCGTTCCCGCTTGAATTTTCGTTTATTGAGTTTATCGCGGGTATAACGGCAATCTATTCCCTCAAAGAGTTTTCCCGGCGTTCGCAGCTCGTCAGGTCGGCTGTGCTCGTTTTCGTGGCGTACACCGTCAGCTACACCGCTCTCGAACTGATGCTTAACGGCGACATCTCGACTGTGTCGGTGAGGATGATAGGATATTTCGGCGTTAATGCTGTGCTGACGTCGTTTGCCTATCTGTTTATCTTCATTCTTGAAAAGATGTTCGGTTACACGTCGGTAGTGTCGCTCGTGGAGCTGTCGGATATCAACAATCCCACTCTGCGCGAGCTTTCAGAGGAGTGTCCCGGAACGTTCCAACATTCAATGGCTGTCAGCAATCTGGCGAGCGACGCGGCTCTCAGGGTGGGGGCGAACGTGCCGCTTGTCAGGACTGCCGCGCTGTATCACGATATAGGTAAAATTGATAATCCGGCGTTTTTTACCGAGAACCAGCACGGGGTGAACCCCCACGATGCCCTCGACCCGGTGCAGAGCGCGAAAATAGTGATACGTCATGTGCCTGACGGTTTGCGTCGCGCTGATAAGGCGAAGTTGCCCCAGGTGGTGAAGGATTTTATCGCCCAACATCACGGCAAGGGTAAGGCGAAGTATTTCTACAACACATATTGCGGCCAGCACCCCGGTGAAGATGTGGATTCCGCTCCGTTTACCTATCCGGGCCCTAATCCGCAGACCCGCGAGGCTTCCATCATGATGATGGCCGACGCTGTGGAAGCGGCGTCGCGCTCGTTGACGGATTACAGCGAGAAGTCGATAACGGATTTGGTTAACCGCATAATCGACGCGCAGATTGCCGACGGGCTTCACAATGATTCGCCTATCTCGTTCCGCGACATAACGACTATAAAGGATGCTTTCATCCGCCGCTTGCGCACGATGTATCACGCTCGTGTGTCATATCCCGCCGACCCCAAAAAGTGAAATTCAGATTCGGCGGATTTGATGGCCCCGGCGTTGCGAAGCATGGCATACCGGAATGGTCGCGGATTAGATTCGTGCCGGGGATGTGAGTTTTCGGAAATGGCGCAATTCCCATCCAATCATGGCGGCAGTCACGACGGTGGCAAGGGTGTCGCTTGCGGGGAATGAAGCCCAGACTCCTTGCAACCCGAAGTGTCGGGGCAATATCAGCAGCATGGGAATTAGGAACAACACCTGGCGCGTGAGGCTAAGGAAAATTGAGCATCCCGCTTTGCCGATTGACGTGAAGAAGTTGGTCGCCACAATCTGAAATCCTACAATCCAGAACATCACGAGTGTGATAGACAGAGCCTTAACTGTCACGTCGATAAGGACGGTGTCGATGGTGAACGCTTTGACTATGAGGTCGGGGCATAGTAGCCCGAAAACGCATCCGCCGATGCTGACCGCGCTGCTTACGCCAACGGTGAGCCAAAGTGTCGAGATGGCGCGCCGGGCGCGCCCGGCTCCGTAGTTGTAACCGATGATTGGTTGCATTCCCTGGCAGAGACCCACGATGACCATGCAGAGCAATGATGTGTAGGTGGCGAAAATGCCGGCTGCGGCGATGGCATTGTCGCCGTAGTCGCGGAGGGTTGTGTTGATAATGGCATTGATTGCGCTGCTTGCGGCGTTGATAAGTGATGGCGCTGCCCCTATGGCTGTGATGCTCAACACGATGCGCCATTTCAACCGGTAGATGCCGCGGCGAAAACGCAGGGTGCTTCGGGGGTCAAAGAAGTGAGCCATTACGAACGCCGCTGAGATGGTCATCGCAATATCGGTGGCTATGGCAGCTCCTTTTATTCCCATGTCGAGGGTGAAAATGAAGATAGGGGCGAGAATCAGGTTGGCTCCGGCTCCGATTAGCATTGTCACCATCGCACGGTTGGGGTATCCTGATGCGCGCATGATGTTGTTGAAACTGAACGTGACATTCATTACCAGCATACCGGGCAGTATGTATAACACGAAGTCGCGCGCATAGGGGAGTGTGGCCGGGCTCGCGCCGAACGCAATGAGGATTTCATCGAGAAATATCGCGAAAAATGTCAGGTAGATTATGGCGTTGATAATAATCAGCACCAATGAGTTGCCAAGCACAAGGTGCGCGCCTTTCTCATCCTTTGCTCCGAGCATAATCGAAACTCTTGCGCTCGCTCCCGCCCCAATGAGCACTCCGAGCGCGGCGGCAAGGTTCATGACCGGGAATGTTATGGTCAACCCCGCTATGGCATCGCTTCCGACGCCGCGGCCTATGAATATGCGGTCAATGACGTTGTATAGCGACATCACGACCGTACCAATTACGGTAGGGAGGCTGTATTCCCATAACAGCCTCCCTACCGGTCTCGTCAGCAAGTCGCGGAGCTTGTCGGCTCCGTTGGTTGCGTTATCGTTATTTTGCCTCGGCCTGCGCTTTAGCACGCTCGATGTAGCGGTCTATGTCCAAGCCGTAGTTCCCGGCGTATTGGGGATATTCGTTCTTAATCTGCTCATACACGCCGGCTTCTTTGGCGAAGTCGCCTTTCGCGCGATACACGCGAGCTTCTTTCAGCATGAAGAAGGGGGTGTAGACGGGGTTCTCGTCGGAAGCGTTAACAGCTTTTCCAAAGCATTTCAGAGCGTCGTCGAGCTTGTTGAGGTTGACGTAGCAGTCGCCTTCAAGAGAGTATGCCCCGGCGCCGATGATTGACTCTTTTGCGTCAAATTTGTCAAGGTAGTTGAGGGCTTCCTGAAATTTACCGTCTTTGTACAGGAGAATCGCGGCCTGGAGGGCTGCGCGGTTGCCTGCGTCATAGCTGTCGTCGTTAGCTACGGCCTGATATTGCACTAATGCGATAGAGTCGTTTCCGGCTGCGAGCTGCAGGTCGGCCTGGCCGATGGCGTCATTGCCCTTTTGGATGGCGGGCTGGCGGAACGCCCAAACATAAAGCAGAGCGGCGCATACGAGCGCGATTACGGCCACTGCGGCCCATACGATGTACTTTTTGTTGGCTTGCACCTTTTCGGTTACCGATGTCAGCGAGTCGTTAAGCTCGTCGATAGTGGTGCGGGTTTCTTGTTGATTTTTGTTTGCCATGTTATGTGATATTTTCTTTTTTCGGTTGTGTTAATTGGTATTATCCAAGCTGCAAAGATAATGGATATTCCCAATACTCCCAAATTTTGGGGGTGCTTAGTCGCGAAAAACGCTTTTCGACTTTGACTTTAGTCGCGAAAATCGTGTGGGCATTTGAATCCACCGACAAAATTAGTGGAATTATCCGAAAAAAAACGTTCTGCGTTTTGTTGTCACGAAAAAAATGTCTACCTTTGTCCTCGCTTAGAATGTCGCATAGGCATCAAGCCCGGTCCCATAGCTCAGTTGGTTAGAGCACCTGACTCATAATCAGGGAGTCCTTGGTTCAAGC
>CAZECG010000033.1:0-11008 GCA_964510535.1 uncultured Muribaculaceae bacterium | reverse complement strand
CAAATGATAACATTTATCATGCGTTTTTTAACAACCGCCTTTTTACATTGACCCGTTCTTCGCCACGATGTACCGCCAAATATCGCAGAGTGGTAAAAGCAAAAAGACCGCTGAAAACGTCGAGTGGTTTATAGAGATCCACAGCGGTTCACATCAGCAGTCTTTTTGTATATCTTAAAGCCTGCGTAGCGGGCGGGTTGCCGCCTCGCATAAGCGACCCACAGCGGCCTCCGATGGGGTTGCAAAGTTAATAACTCTTTCTTTTCATCTCCAACTAATGGTTGATTGTGCGCTCTAATACTTTCAACCAAATGTTGGTCGAGTCTATCCATATGCCTATCCATGAACACCATATCCCCTCGCCAGCTCTTGTATTATTATGCTTTTTGAGGGCATAATATATGGTATTGTTTTCGGACGGAGCGGGGAGCATTGGCGTTTTCAAGCTCCCGGCAGGTGGTTTCGATGCTATTCAGGCTTTGAGGGCGGGGCAAGCAGGCTGTCGTAGGCCTTGGAGTCGTTAATCAGGCGCAATCCCTCGGTATAGACGGGATTGAGGGTGTTGGCTATGCGGTAATAGGTTGACACGTCATATAGATCGCGGCCAATCATAGCTTTAACGATGGTCTCCATCATCATTTTGGATGTCGAATAGTCCTTGTCGACATACTCCACGCCCTCCTTGACACCCCATTCCACAAGCCCCCGCATAAGTTCGGGGGTGGCCTTGAATCCGCTGATGAAAGCGTCTTCGGTGGGATACTGTTTTTTCAGCTCTTTTCGATGCGAATCGACATAATCGATGCAGTACTGGTTGAGCGCGCCCTTTGCGACGAGGTTGCGGTAGTAGGCTGAATAGCTCGTGGTGTCGAGCGGTACAAATAAGTCGGGCATGATGCCACCTCCGCCATACACCACGCGTTTGTTGCGGAGAGTGTAGTATTTCTCTGATTTATCGAGATGTATGCTGTCGGCGTGCATCAGCTCTCCCGACTCATAGCGTTTGAGCATATCATCGTTGTAGTCGTCGGGGTGGCCTTTGGCATAGGGTTTCTGTATGCAGCGACCCGAGGGGGTGTAATAGCGTGAGTATGTGAGCTTGATCATCGACCCGTCGGGAAACGGCATAGGCCGCTGCACAAGTCCCTTGCCAAACGTGCGGCGCCCCACAATCACCCCGCGGTCATTGTCCTGCAACGCCCCCGACAGAATCTCGCTTGCTGATGCTGAATACTGATTCACGAGGACCACTACCCGGCCTTCCTGAAAATCGCCATCGACCTCAGCCAGGAACTTGTTGGGGCGATGCACGCGGCCTTTGGTAAACACTATCATGTCGCCGCGGCGCAAGAATTTCTCTGACAGTTCGCTCGCCGGGCCCATGAGTCCGCCACCGTTATCCTGAAGGTCGAGAATCAGATTTTTCATTCCCTGCTTGCGCAACTTCGCCATAGCCTCGTTAATCTCTTTGACCGAGGTCTCCGAGAATCTCGACAGGCGTATGTAACCGGTTGTCGGGTCTGCCATGTACGAAGCGTCGACGCTATAGATGGGTATATCGTCGCGGACTATGCGGAACTCAAGCGGCTCTTTCTCCCCGCGGCGCAGTACCTTGACATCAACCCTCGTCCCCTTAGGGCCGCGGAGCAGTTTTATGACATCGGTGTTTTTCTTGTTGACACCCGATATTAGAGTGTCGTTGGCGCTGAGTATGCGGTCGCCGGCGAGAATGCCAACTTTCTCCGACGGGCCGCCGGCCGTGGTTTGGATGACAAACAGGGTGTCGTTGAGCATATTGAACTGGATGCCGATTCCGCTGAAATTGCCCTGCAACGGGGCGGTCATCTCCTTTGTCTCCTCGGGATTGGTATAGGCCGAATGTGGGTCAAGTTCCTTGAGCATCGACACGATACCCTCCTCGACAATCTTGTTAGAATCGACCGAATCGACATAGAATCCCTCGATGATGGCAAACGCATAACGCAACTTGTCGGCGGGAGTAAACTCGCGGTGCTGGGCGGTAACACCCGAAACAGCGATTGCGGCGATGGCCGCAACTATCAGGAATATTTTTTTCATAAATCTATTTCTTTGGTATAAACCGGGAGATGTCGCGGCCATAGCGCGCCAGCTCCCTAACCATCGACGAGCTGACCACCGACAGCTCGGGAAGGGCATACAATATAACGGTTTCGATATCTGAAATATTGCGGTTGATGTCGGCCAACGACCGCTCATACTCGTAATCGGCCACCGAACGCACTCCGCGTAGCAAAAACCGCGCTCCCTCGGCTTCGGCGACCTCAACCGTCAGACCGTCATATGCCACAACCTTAACCCTCGGCTCGTCGGCGAATATCTCTCTGATGGTGTCAACCCTCATCTCCGCGGAGCATCCCGAATGTTTTCCGCCATTGACCCCCACTGCCACAACGATGCGGTCAAACAGTTCCAGGCCGCGGGTTACTATCGACAGGTGCCCTGTTGTGAACGGATCGAACGTTCCGGGAAACAGTGCCACCCGTTCAGGCCGGCAGTCATGTGGATTATGAGATTTGTGAGTCATCTTCTATCACAAGATTATCAATGATGAAATTTTGACGTTCAAGAGTGTTTTTCCCCATGTAAAATTCAAGAAGCTCAGCCACTCCGTCTTCCTTGCGCAGGCTCACGCGATCGGCTCTCATGTCGGGGCCTATGAACCCGCGAAACTCCTCGGGGGAAATCTCTCCAAGACCTTTGAATCGCGTAATTTCGGCGTTTTCCCCCAGTCGGTCTATCGCCGACACTCTTTCCTCGTCATTGTAACAATAGTAAATTTCAGCCGATGAGTTTTTTTTCGCATTCTTTCGCTTTGATGTGCGCTTATCGCGCACTCTGAACAGCGGGGTCTGCAACACATAGACATGGCCTTTTTTGATGAGATCTGGGAAAAACTGTAGGAAAAAGGTCAGTAGCAACAACCTGATGTGCATTCCGTCGACATCGGCATCTGTGGCGATGATGACGTTGTTGTAGCGTAATCCATCGATACCCTCCTCGATGTTGAGCGCAGCCTGTAACAGGTTGAACTCCTCGTTTTTATACACCACAGCCTGCGTCTCGCCGTAAGTGTTCAAGGGCTTGCCGCGGAGCGAGAACACCGCTTGTGTCTCTACATTGCGTATCTTGGTGATTGATCCGGCGGCAGAGTCGCCCTCGGTGATAAATATCGACGATGCGTTTTTCTTCTCCTCGTCGCCTTTAGCGTCATTGAGGTGGACCCGGCAATCCAAAAGTTTGCGGTTGTGGAGGTTAACCTTTTTAGCGCGTTCTCGGGCCAACTTGGTCACCCCTGCCATTGCCTTGCGCTCTTTCTCGCTCTCCTGCACCTTGCGCAATATAATGTCGGCGACCTCTAAATCTTTATGTAGATAGTTGTCAAGCTCTTTTTTAATGAAATCGCCGATGAACTTAGCCACAGTTGGGCCGTCGGGTCCTATGTCGCGTGAACCGAGCTTGGTCTTGGTTTGAGACTCAAACACCGGCTCCTCCACCTTGATGGATACAGCGGCAATCATGCCGTTGCGTATGTCGGAATATTCGAAATTGCGTCCGAAATAGTCTTTGAGCGTGCGCGACACTGCCTCCTTGAACGCGGTCAGGTGTGTGCCTCCCTGCGTGGTGTGCTGGCCGTTGACAAACGAGTAATACTCCTCGCCATACTGGTTCGCGTGGGTCAAGGCAATCTCTATATCCTCCCCTTTGAGATGAATCGGGGCATAGAGCGGGTCCTTGGTCATGTTCTCTTTCAGCAGGTCGAGCAATCCGTTACGCGAGATGAAACGCTTACCGTTGAAGTGGATTGACAGCCCGGTGTTCAGAAAGGTGTAGTTTTTGAGCAGCGGCACGATGAACTCCTCGCGATAACGGTAGTCACGGAAAATCGTCGGGTCGGGAGTGAAGCTGACAAATGTGCCACCCGGCTCATCGGTGGATAAGATTTCGCTCTCGCTCAGAAGCTCTCCGGCGGCGAACACAGCGGCCTTGCGCCGCCCCTCACGGACGCTCACGATTTCAAAGCGCGTGGACAAAGCGTTGACAGCCTTGATGCCCACGCCGTTGAGCCCCACCGACTTTTTGAACGCCTTTGAGTCATATTTCCCACCGGTGTTCATCCGTGACGCTACCTCGACAACCTTGCCGAGCGGAACGCCGCGGCCATAGTCGCGCACTGACACGGTGCCATCCACCACATCGACGGTTATCTGTTTGCCAAATCCCATCATATATTCGTCAATGGCGTTGTCGAGCACCTCCTTGAGCAACACATATATGCCGTCGTCGGAGTTTGAGCCGTCGCCGAGTTTACCGATATACATCCCCGGGCGGCGGCGTATGTGTTCTTTCCAGTCAAGTGTAATAATGGCATCGTCGCCATAGTTCTGCTCCGGCGACGTAGCATCTTCAAGCGTAGGAAATTCTTCTTCAATCATGGCATTGTTTATCGGGAGTTTATCCTCATACAAAGTTACAACTTTTTCCCGAAACCTCAAATCGGCTGCGCAACGCAACCGGGCGATAAGTTGAAAAAGCAACGGGCCTGCCCCTGTATGGGGTGGCCCGTTGACGTTATAAGTTGGCTGCTAAGAGAAGCGAATCAATCGTCGCGGCGAGGTCCGCGGTTGCGGTCGCCGTCACGTCGAGGTCCGCGATCGCCATTGTGGCGAGGTCCGCGGTTGCGGTCACCATCGCGGCGAGGTCCGCGGTCACCGCGGGGCGTGCGTTCGCGTTCAACGTAGCCTTCGGGTTTTTCCTGAAGGGCGCGCATCGACAGGCGGTATTTGCCGGTCTTTTTGTCGATTTCGAGCAGTTTCACTTCTACGGTATCACCCTCGTTCAATCCCGATGCCTCCATGTTGTCGAGGCGGTCCCATGAGATTTCAGAAATGTGGAGCAGACCGTCGCGATTGGGCATGAACTCTACAAACGCACCAAATTCAAGAATCGAACGCACCTTGCCGGTGTAGACTTTCCCTTCTTCGGGCAGTTCGACGATGGCGTTAATCATCTCCATGGCCTTGTCGATAGAGTCTTTGTTGGCGGCTGCGACTTCGATGTAACCACCCTCGTCGATTTCGTCGATTGATACTGTTGCACCGCTGGCTTCCTGGATGCCCTGGATCACCTTTCCACCCGGGCCAATCACTGCTCCGATGAGGTCTTTGGGGATTATCATGGTCACGATGCGAGGCACATGAGGCTTGTAGTCTTCACGGGGCGCGGGTATGGTCTCGTTGATGATATTGAGTATGTGAAGGCGGCCTTCGCGGGCTTGCATCAGTGCTTTTTCGAGAATTTCATAAGAGAGGCCGTCGCACTTGATGTCCATCTGTGTTGCGGTGATGCCGTCGACAGTGCCTGTAACTTTGAAGTCCATGTCGCCGAGGTGGTCTTCGTCGCCGAGGATGTCGGAGAGGACTGCGTATTTAGAGTTGTCGCTATCGGTGATAAGTCCCATGGCGATACCGCTGACAGGCTTTTTCATCTTCACGCCTGCGTCGAGCAGGGCGAGAGTTCCGGCGCAGACGGTAGCCATCGACGATGAGCCGTTAGACTCAAGGATGTCGCTGACCACGCGGCAGACATAGGGGAAATCATCGGGGAACATGCGTTTCAGAGCGCGGTGGGCGAGGTTGCCGTGACCCACTTCGCGGCGGCTGACGCCGCGTGCGGGGCGCGCTTCGCCTGTAGAGAAGGGGGGGAAGTTGTAGTGGAGCAGGAATCGTTCGCGGCCCTGGTTGAGCACGTCATCGAGGATTTTTTCGTCGAGCTTGGTGCCGAGGGTGACAGTGGCGAGCGATTGAGTCTCACCGCGGGTGAACACGGCTGAGCCATGAGGACCGGGGATGTAGTCGGTCTCGCACCAGATGGGGCGTATCTCGGTGGTCTTGCGGCCGTCGAGGCGGATGCCTTCGTCGAGCACGCAGCGACGCATAGCGTCTTTCTCCACGTCGTGGTAGTAGCGTTTTACTAATGGAGTTTTCTCATCTTTCTCCTCTTCGGGGAGCGAGTCGATATATTCTTGGCAGATAGCGTCGAAGCTGTCTTGGCGCCAATGCTTGTCGGCGCATCCGGCTTTGGCGATGGCATAAGCTTTGTCGTAGCATTTTTCGCGAACGTCTTTGCGGAGGTCTTCATCGTTGACCTCGTGGCAGTATTCGCGTTTAACGGTAGCACCAGCTGCTTCGGCGAGCTCCATCTGCACTTTGCACTGGTCTTTGATTGCGTCGTGGGCAAATTTGAGCGCGGCGAGCAAGTCGGCTTCCGACACTTCGTCCATTTCGCCCTCGACCATCATAATGTTGTCGTAGGTCGCGCCTACCATAATTTCGAGGTCGGCGTTTTCGAGCTGTTTGAAAGTGGGGTTGATGACAAATTGACCGTCGACGCGGGCTACGCGCACTTCAGAGATGGGGCCGTTGAAGGGGATATCGGAAACAGCGATAGCTGCCGAAGCCGCCAAGCCTGCGAGAGCGTCGGGCATGTCCTCGCCGTCGGCTGAGTACATGGTGACGTTGACAAAAGTGTCGGCGTGATAGTTATCGGGGAACAGCGGGCGGAGCACGCGGTCAACCAGGCGCGCTGTCAGGATTTCATAGTCAGATGCGCGGCCTTCGCGCTTGAGGAAACCGCCGGGGAATCGTCCGTTTGACGAGAATTTTTCTTTATACTCAACTGTGAGGGGCATGAAGTCCACGCCTTCGCCGGCTTCCTTAGCCGAGACAACTGTCGCGAGGAGCATAGTGTTGCCCATGCGCAGTTCAACCGCTCCATCAGCCTGTTTGGCGAGCTTGCCGGTCTCAAGTGTGATAACTCGGCCGTCGCTCAAGGTGATGGTTTTCTTGATAGGGTTTACCATAAATGTCGTTTATATATAATTTTTTCTTCTACAAAAATCGCACAAAGTTACATAATTAACTTGACAAATTAGCAATCAAGCCATTAGAAAACTGCAATGATGATATTAAAAATATCAAAATTCGAGGTGGAATAACCGCCGGAGCTGTCTTTTTGTCAGAGCGGGTATCCACTGAGTGGCGGAAAATCGCCGGTTGCCACTGTTGGGCTTTGAGAATCTCAAGCCGGCTGTGCGGTCAGCGTTTGGCGCGGAAGAACTGCTGCATCAGCGCGGCGCAGTCGTCGGCGAGAATCCCCGATGTGATTGTGGCGCGGGGGTGGAACGGTGGACGCGCGGTGATGGTCGAATAGCCGCGCTTGGGGTCGGCGCAGCCATAGACTATGCGTTTCACCTGCGCCCATCCGATTGCTCCGGCACACATCAGGCACGGCTCTACGGTGACATAGAGTGTGCAGTCTGCGAGATATTTCCCGCCGAGCGTGGCGGCGGCAGCGGTCAAAGCCTGCATTTCGGCGTGTGCGGTCACGTCGGCGAGGGTTTCGGTGAGGTTGTGCCCGCGGCCGATGATGCGTCCGTCGCACACCACTACCGCCCCGATTGGCACTTCGTCGCTTTCCATGGCGCGGCGCGCCTCGTCGAGCGCGGCTTTCATGAATCTGGTGTCATCGTCGAGAATTATCATAGCAGGTCGATTTTCATCCCCTCGGTTGCGGCGATGGTTTGTGGAAATATCTCTCGCGCTTCGCTGAGATGTTCATCTTCGTTGAGGTAGCTTTTGGAGTAGTGGCCGAGCAGAAGCCTACCGACCGATGCGTCACGGGCTATCATGGCCGCCTGCCGAGCGGTCGAGTGGAAACGTTGCGCGGCTTTGTCGGCCGAGCCATCGGTATAGGTCGCCTCGTGATAGAGCAGGTCGACACCTTGAATGGCCGGAATGACAGCCGGATAGTAGGCGGTGTCGGAAATGTAGGCATAAGAGCGCACGGGGTCGGCCGGCGTGGTCAGCAGTGCGTTTGGGATGACCGCACCGTCGGGTTTGACATAATCGGCCCCGTTTTTTATGCTTTGGCGCAGCGACACGGGGATGTCGTGGAATTTCACCATCTCACCGTTGAGGTGTCGCGGTTTTGGTTTCTCGCGGAATATGTATCCTACGGTCGGCACGCGATGGTTGAGCGGCACGGTCTCCACTGTTATCGCGTCGTTCTCATAGACCGTTGCCCGCTCCGGGGCTATCACCTCAAAGCGCAGGTCGTAGGTGCGTTCGCGGCAGAAAAAGTCCATTATGCGCTTGAACATATCGATGCCTTCCCGGAAAGTGTGCACTGTGAGCGAGCCTCCGGTTTGATGCAGGGCGAGCGTTGACAGCAGCCCCGGCAGACCAAGGCAATGGTCGCCGTGGAGGTGGCTGATGAAAATATGTCCGAGCCGCGAGAATTTCACTTTCATGCGCCTGGCCTGCAGTTGGGCACCTTCGCCGCAGTCAATCATGTAGAGGTTGTCGCGGATGTCGATGACCTGGCACGATGGCTGGTGGCGCAATGACGGGGTGGCTGAGCCGCATCCGAGTATGCCGATTTGAAATTTTGCCATAAATATGTTTTTACGCAGGTGCAAAGATAGCATTTTGCCTGTTAACAGAAATAAAGTTAATTATAAATAATTAATCATCCAACCGTTTGCATTACAGACTCTCAACGGCTATCTTTGAATTGTTTTTTCATAGGATTAGATTTTTAAGGTTTTTGGTAATGAGGCTGTCGTGAGACCCCCTCATTATTTTTTTTCCAGTCAATAAATGCTGCGATAAAGACGCTATGGCTCGGCAAAGCCCAAATAAATTTGGCTTTGCTCCCGACTTATTCGTATCTTTGTGAATGTAACATATATAAGTGACTGATTATGGAGAATTTCACATATTATACACCCACAAGGTATATCTTCGGGCGCGACACTGTGGGCCGCGCCGGTGAACTAACCCGTTGGATAGGCTGCCGAAAGGTGCTGGTGGTTACCGGCATGGGCTCAGCTGTGCGCAGCGGCCTCTATGCTAAAGTGACAGCCTCGCTCGATGAGGCCGGAGTGTCTCACCTGCATCTGAGCGGTGTTGAGCCCAATCCCACCGATTTAAAAGTGCGCGAGGGCATCGACCTGTGCCGTCGCGAGTGCGTTGACGGCCTTGTGGCCATCGGCGGAGGATCGGCCATCGACACCGCCAAGGCTATTGCCTGCGGTGTGCCTTATGACGGCGATTTTTGGGATTTCTACGCCGGGAAAAAAGTCGTCGAGGAGGCGTTGCCTGTGGGAGTGGTGCTGACCATCCCGGCAGCCGGCAGCGAGGGATCGGGCAATTCGGTGATAACCAACACGGCGACGATGCAGAAAATTAGTCTCCGCACCGAAAGCGCGCTGCGCCCGCGGTGGTCGATTCTTGACCCCACGCTGACTTTCACCCTTCCCCCTTATCAGACGGCGAGCGGCATCGCCGACATGATGGCCCACATCATGGAGCGTTACTTTTCCCCGACATCCGATGTGGCGGTCACCGACCGCCTTGCCGAGGGGTTGCTGAAGGCCATAATCGAGGAGGCACCCAAAGTGATGCGCGACCCCGCCGACTATCAGGCGCGCGCCAACATAATGTGGGCCGGGACGATGGCGCATAACGGTGTGTGCGGATGCGGGCGCGTCGAGGACTGGGTGTCGCATTTCATGGAGCATGAGGTCAGCGCGCTCTATGGGGTCACCCACGGAGCCGGTCTGGCGGTAGTCTTTCCCGCTTGGCTGACATTCATGGCCACCCGCCGCCCGGCCAAGGTGGCACAGTGGGCGCGCCGCGTCTTTGACGTTCAGGGTCATGACGACACGACCGCAGCCCTTGAAGGTATCGGGGCGTTGAAAACGTTTTTTTGCAGTATCGGCCTGCCTGTGACTTTCAAAGGGCTTGGAATCGACACACCCGACATCCCGCAGCTTGTCAAGAAACTCCACGTCACCAAGGGTGAGGTTATCGGCGGTTATTACCGCTTGTCGGCTTCTGACACCGCCGAAATTTACAAACTGATGCTTTGATATGAGAGTCGTAAACTACACACCCGACATGGCGGCGATGTGGGACGCGCTTGTCATGAAATCGCCGACCGGCACGTTTCTCCATCGTCGCGGGTATATGGATTACCATAGCGACCGCTTCGCAGATTGCTCGGTAATGGTGTTTGACGATAAGGACAGGCTCATTGCCGCCCTGCCGGCCAACGCCGAAGCCGAAGCCGTGGTGTCGCATGGCGGTCTCACCTACGGCGGTTGGCTTGTCGACAGCCGCAGAGCAGGAGCTGCGGCGATGCTCGCACTGTGGGACGCGGCGTTGGCCCATTACCGTTCGCTCGGATTCTCACGGATGATTTATAAGGCTGTTCCCGATATCTACCACCGCTATCCGGCTGAGGACGACATATATGCTTTGTTCCGCCACGGAGCCGCCATCGACTGCGTGCAGATTTCGGCGGCAGTAGACCTCGCCGCTCCGATTGGTTTTGACTCAAACGCGCGTCGCTGTGCCGCCTATGCGGCCAAGGCCGGTGTCACTGTTAGGGAAAGCTGCGATTACCGCGACTTTTGGGCGATACTGACCGCGCTGTTGGCCGAGCGTTATGGGACGGCACCCGTCCACTCGCTCGCTGAAATAGAGCTGTTGAGGTCTCGCTTTCCCGACAACATCCGTTTCCACGGAGCATATCTCGGCGAGGAACTTGTGGCGGGGACAGTGGTGTATCTCACCGACACCGTGGCCCATGCCCAGTATATCGCCGCATCGCCGGCGGGCAAAGAGCTGAAAGCCCTGCCGCTGCTTTTTAAAAATGTGATGGAACGTTACGCAGAGCGTTTCCGGTATTTTGACTTCGGCACTTCAAACGAACGCCGCGGCCTGTACCTCAATGAGGGTCTCATACGACAGAAAAACGGCATGGGCGGCCGCGGAATAGCCTACACAACCTACTCACTAAATCTCTAAGTTATTTTGCAGGGTAATCTTTAACCCTTTTACATAGTATACTCGTTGGTTGAATTAAATTTCCAAATATTTATAAATGAGAAAGTTGCACAATT
>CAZECG010000032.1:0-11238 GCA_964510535.1 uncultured Muribaculaceae bacterium | reverse complement strand
CGATATCTCCGGGAACCGTTTCGATGTTCTTATCAACCACTCCCCATTATCTTTCATGCTCACGAGCATTATCCTCGTGTCGGTCAGTTTGTCGGCGATTGCCAGCGCGCTGTCGGGGTTCATGGCCATGCAGGCAGTGGCGAGCGCGTCGGCAAGCATGGCTGTCGGTGCCACGACAGTCGCGCTTAGAGTTGATGTCGCCACGGGGCGGCCTGTCATGGGGCTAATAGTGTGGCCTACTGTGCCGTTGGCGGTGTGGCGGAAGTTGCGGTAGTTGCCTGATGTAGCCACCCCGCAGTCGGTTAAGGCAATGACAGCCATGCGCCGGTGGTCGACTGTCGAGTCGTTGGCCACGGGGGCATCGACCATGATGCGCCACGGCTCACCGCGTCGGTTGTGCCCCGAAAGAGCGATTTCTCCTCCGATTTCCACCATATAGTCGTTGCATCCGTTTCGTCTCAGCATTTTCCCCACCATGTCGCATCCAAAGCCTTTGGTTATTGCCGAGAAATTGAACCGTGTGGCCTGGGATGGCTTGGCGATTCCTGTGTCGGTCAATTGGCATCGTCCTATCCCGACCGATTGCAACGCACTGTCAATCATCGCTGCTGTCGGTTGGGGGGTGTCGTGTCCGGCTTCGCCGAAGCCCCACAGGCTCACAAGCGGGCCTACGGTCGGGTCAAACATCCCGCCGCTCAATTTGTTGACCATTAGCGACGTATTGAAAACCTCGATAAGCTGTGAATCGGGTCGCGCGTTTTCATTGCGGTTTATGCGAGATATTATCGACGTCTTGCAGAATGGAGACAATGACAGCTCCACTGTCCTCATTACCGCTATGATGGAGTCGTCGAGGGCCTTTTCGCTTCGGTAGGTCACATGGTAGGTGGTGTTCCATGCCGCCCCCTCTGTGTCGCGATATGTGGAGTTGTCGCGGTTTTCGGAGCATCCGCCCACCGCCGCCGCTGCGATTAATAGTGTTAGGATGTGGATAGTCGTTTTCATCGGGTGATAGTTTTGACAGCAAAAGTAACGAATTTTTGTTTAACGGGATGATGCTTAAAAATTGGAGACACGGATTGTTAAATCTCCCCGCGAATGGTAAAAAAGTATAAAACCAGAAAAAAATAAGGACAATTGTATCAAGATGCGAGAAAACTCGTTACATTTGTCGTGATAAACATTAAAAAACAGTGCAAATGAACAAAAACTTGTTTAATCGCATTTCGGCAGTCGCTCTATCTGGTTTGCTGGCTGTTCCTGCAGTGAACGCCATTCAGGGTGCGCCGCATACTGTCACTTGCGACAACGTATTCTCAAAAGTAACCCTCAATTGGAAGGCGCCTGAGTCGGCACGGACTCTTCAATGGCACGACGGAACCGCTTATAACGGAGACTCCGGTGAATCTGTCGACCCCCAGAAGCCGATTACGTTTTATGTCAGCTCTCTTTTTGAGGCGGATGACCTCAAACCCTCGGTCGGCGAAAAAATCAAGTCAATCACTTATTACCAATATGTTCCGGCCTATAAAGTGACCGCCCTTGTCTATAAGGATGGCGTGGTAGTCGCCGAGGCAGATGCCGATGCGTCTAAGTATGTGAAAGGTAAAACGTTAGAAGTGGTATTGCCTCAGCCGGTGGACATCACCGCGGGAAGTCAATACCGTTTCGCCCTGAAATTTGTCTGCGGCTCCAATTTTTCGATATCCGCAGTTAAAGATAGTGCAACCGACGCTCCCGGAAAGGGTGACCTGTTCTCCAATGACGGAGTGAACTGGACAGCTACCGGTCAGGGCGATTATTTTATCACGGCTAATCTTGAAAACAATGTCGATGAGACTCCCGAGGGTTACAACGTATACCGCGGTGAGACCAAACTCAATGACAATTTACTCAATGCCACCGGGTTTGTCATAGAGGATGACGTGGATGGCTTGAACAGCTATACAATAGCCGCGGTTTATGGCGACACGGAAATCAAGTCGTACCCCGTGACCGCTGAGATTAGAGGTATCGGCTCATGTTATCCCACTGCCACACCGCTAAGCGCGAAAGTCGATAATCTCAATGTCGCTCTGACGTGGGCCGCTCCGTTGTTGGGCGGTCAGGAGTTGACATGGTCCGACAAAACGCTGTCAAAATCAGTCGGTGGAACAGCGACGTCAAATACCAAAATATGGGTCAAAAATGAGTTTTCGGTTAATGATTTGATTGCTTTTGCTGGTTCGAAACTGACCGCGGTCAACTTTCTGTTCACCGATACCGTTGTTTCTGATGTGACTGTGTTCATTTATGAGGACGGGGCGATGACTAAATATGAAAAGGTCTCGAAAGAACAAATTAAAGCAATCAAAGCCGGTGAGTGGACTAAGTTCACGTTGACAGAGCCGGTTGACATCAAAGCCGGACACGCTTACGCCTACGGCTTGTATCTCCTGCATACCCCTAAGACCCGCCCGTTGGGCGTTAGCGGTGGAGTGACAATCAATTCAAAAGGTAACTGTTTCTCCACTTCGTCGCCCAGCAGCTCGAACTTCTTGAAGTCAAAACCGTCGTGGAAGACCCTTGCATCGGGTGGTATCGATGGTAATTGGATGATGACGGCCGACATCCAAGACAGCCCCGCTCCTCTGTCTGCCCCTGTCTATGACGTCTACCGTGACGGCCAGATGGTGAAATCAGACCTTGCGGTTACAGAGACGGCTGATACAGTCGCCGATCTTGGCACATACTACTATTCAATCGTGGCCAAATCGGGCGACCGTGTGTCAGCTCCAATTCAGGTCAAGGTCGACGTTGCCCTGCCGCCGGCTTATTCGGCTCCGCTGATTGAGGCGGGTGAAATGGATCCGACGACCAAAGAGGTGTCAATCAAGTGGAACATGGACAAGGAGCTGCGTCATTGCGGCGACCCACAATCTTTGATTTCGTTTGAAGAGGAAATGTCGTTGATGTGGGGTAGTCAGTTCACATCCAATGAACTTGCTGATTATGCCGGTTCGACAATCACCAAGCTGAAATTTATGATAGGCCAGAGCATCGGTGCTTTCAAACTCGGTGTTTACACAAAGCAGGGTGTCGCGCTGTCGGAAATCGAGTTTCCCGACGGAGTCATAACCCCTCAAGCTGTCTACACGATAGAGTTGCCACAGCCTGTTGATATTACCGGCACTCAGGATTTGATTTTGGCTTATTCCGGCACGATTCCCGCCGGGGCGGGTGGCATCATCATAGATGGTGGCCCGTTGGTTGACGGTGGCTCTCGCATCAGTTTCACAAATGGTGCGACATGGATTAATCTGGGTACTCTCAATTCTTCCTACAACAATTACAATATATTCATCACTGCGATGGTTTCATCTTCAGATGATGAATCTTCATCGGCCGCTCTGCTCCGCGTCGGCGGTGACAAACGTTTGATAGCTATGCCGACAGTCGAAGCCGACCTCGAGTTCGGTATCCAGACCGATGCTACGGCTCAACCTGCCGCTGTTGTGTCGGCTCCCGTTAAAAAGGTGCCAAAAACAGCCGGGTTCAACATATATCGCAATGGAGAGCTGATTAAGACAGTCGCGGCTCGTAGCTTCACCGAAACGCTCAACGATTATGGACTTTTCACATATTACGTTACCGCCAAATTCGATAATGGCTGGGAGTCTAAACCGTCGGAGAATGTGGTGATAAGCAACACGGTGGCTCAAAAGGCGATAGCTCCGTTCGCCCTCACCGGAGAGGTGTTGGAAGAAAACCTCGCGCTGAGCTGGCAATCGCCTGACAAAGCCGATGTGCTTACTTATGCGACCGGAAATACCGACCTCGGCCTTGGCATGACCGGCTCAGGAACCCGTTCGTCGTATTGCGTTATCAAGGTTCCCGCGGCGGAACTTGAGTCAAACGTAGGTAACAAAATCTCACACATCCAGTTTGGTCTTTACAGTGTTGAACTTAAATCGGCGGCCGTGATTGTGATGTACGGCGAAAATATCGTGTATCAACAGAGTGTTCCCGTCAGCTCTCTCTCTGTCGGCTTGAACGACGTGCGTCTCAACGAGCCTGTCGTGATTCCCGAGGGAACTGATGTGTGCATCGGATACTTCGTTACCTATGTCTCGGGCATCAAACCCCTCGGCATGGACGAAAGTGCTGCCAACGAAGGATATGGCGACCTCATATCGTCAACTGCCGCTTCCGGTTACTGGTATTCGTTGAAGTCAAGGTTCAGCATGGACCACAACTGGCGTATCTATGGCATCATCTCTACTCCCGACCGGGAACTTCCTTTGCGCAACATGGCAAAAGCGGAAGGCGACGAGCAGCCGTCGCTGGCCTATAACGTATATTGCAATGGCGAGTTGCTCGCGGAAAACCTAACGCAAGAGACATTCACCGTCACTAATGCCAAAACCGGACGCTACTACGTCACGGCTGTTCGCGACGGTGCCGAGTCAGGAGAGTCAAACGTAGTCTCCTATACCAAGTCGTCGGGCGTTGTGGAAGTGGAAGGCGCCGCTGAAGGCTCTCTCACCTACGATGCCAACACTGAGACCATCATGACTTCGACACCAAGCGATATCGCCGTCTACTCGGCTGCGGGCGCTCTTGTGACCCGGGCAACCTCGACAACCGCTGTCGGTGTGGCGCATCTCCCCGCCGGAGTCTATGTCGTCACGGCCCAAGCCGCCGGTGCGACAACCTCTATCAAGATTGTGAGATAAGTATAGTCTTGACCGACCTATAAAAAGGATGCTGTTTTGGTATGAAACAGCATCCTTTTTTAATTGCTTAACTTGTAATTTCCGATGGCTTGCCGTACCTTTGCGCAGTTATAAATCAGTTTATCATTATCATGAAAGAGTTAGAACGCATCCTTGCAGAAAAGTTGTTAAAAATCAGTGCTATAAAGCTTCAGCCTGAAAACCCCTTCGTGTGGGCTTCGGGTTGGAACTCTCCAATATATACCGATAATCGCAAGACGCTTTCATATCCCGATGTGCGAGCATTTATCAAGGTCGAGCTTTGCCGCCTGATTATGGAGCAATTCGGCGAACCCGACGCTATCGCCGGTGTCGCTACAGGTGCTATCGCACAAGGCGCGATGGTCGCCGATACCATGGGATTGCCGTATGTCTATGTACGTTCCACGCCGAAGGACCACGGTCTGGAGAATCTTATCGAGGGAAATCTGAAACCGGGACAGAAGGTGGTGGTCATCGAAGACCTCATTTCAACCGGCGGGAGCAGCCTTAAAGCTGTCGAGGCAATCCGTGCGGCAGGTTGTGAGGTAGTGGGCATGGCCGCGATTTTCACCTATGGGTTCCCGGTGTCGGTTGAACGTTTCCGCGAGGCAGGCGTTAAATTAGTGACGCTCAGCAACTACAACGCGATGCTTGAGGCGGCTCTTGAAACCAACTACATCAAAGCCGATTTCATCGACACTCTCAAAGAGTGGCGTGAGGACCCGGCAAACTGGGTGCCAAACAGAGATTAATCATCTTTTTAACAACCCCATTTTCCCGTAATGGCAACTTATAGCAGCAAACCGGCGGTTATCAACCGCCCGATTCAAGAGATATTTGACCGTTTCAGTGACCTAAGTAATCTTCAGAATCAGCTCAAGGAGCTGCCTGAAGAGCAACTTGCCCGCATCGGTGACGTTAAGTTTGACACCGATTCAATCGCTATTAATACTCCGCAAGTGGGCGAAATAAAGTTTCAGGTCACCGAGCGTGTCGCTCCGGGCAAAATCGTGTTCGGGTCCCCCTCCTCTCCGATTCCGTTAAAAATGACTCTGACACTTAAGCCGGTCACCGACGGCTCAACCGAGGCGGTGACAGCCATTGATGTCGAGATTCCGATGATGTTGCGTCCGCTAATCGGAGGCAAACTGCAGGAGGCCGCCGACCAGTTCAGCAAACTCATGTCGCAGCTTAGCCATTGACGGCTGCGTCGTCCATTTACCTCTAACGTCATAATCCTTACCCCTATGGCAACTAAACTTTGGGAGAAAAACTTCACCGTAGACCGTGATGTCGAGACCTACACCGTAGGATGCGACAGAGAGATGGATTTGTATCTGGCCCCGTATGACGTGATTGGGTCTATGGCCCACATCACGATGCTGCAGTCTGTCGGGCTTCTGACAAAGGATGAACTCGACATCCTGCTTGCCGAGCTTAAAGATATATATGCCACAGCCGAGCGCGGCGAAATGGTGATTGAGGAGGGGGTGGAGGATATCCACTCGCAGGTCGAACTTGAACTGACCCGCCGTCTGGGCGACGTCGGCAAAAAGATTCACTCAGGACGCTCGCGAAACGACCAGGTGCTCCTTGATCTCAAGCTCTTCATACGTTCATCTATCGAACGGCTTGCCCATGGGGTTGAACGTCTGTTTGACGCATTGCTCACCCAAAGCGAACGCTACAAAGATGTCATTATACCGGGTTACACCCATCTTCAGGTGGCGATGCCATCTTCTTTCGGACTGTGGTTTGGAGCCTATGCCGAAAGTCTTGTGGACGATATGACCGTTCTGAAAGCCGCCTACGATGTCGCCAACCGCAATCCTCTTGGTTCTGCCGCCGGTTACGGCTCGTCGTTTCCGCTCGACCGTGAGATGACTACTCGCCTGCTTGGGTTCGCGTCGATGAACTATAATGTGGTCTATGCGCAGATGGGGCGCGGAAAGACCGAGCGCATAGTGGCTCAGGCAATCGGTTCGATTGCCGCCACGGTGTCGAAGCTGGCTTTCGACGCGTGTATGTTCAATTCCCAGAACTTCGGATTCATCCGACTTCCCGACGAGTTTACTACCGGCTCGTCAATCATGCCGCATAAAAAGAATCCAGATGTGTTTGAGCTGACAAGAGCCAAATGCAACAAACTTCAGGCTCTGCCCTATGAGATTACGCTCATGACCAACAATCTGCCATCGGGCTATTTCCGCGATTTGCAACTGATAAAGGAGAATTTTCTCCCTGCTTTCGACGAGATGATGTCGATTCTCGACATGGTTACGGCCATGGTGGGGCGCATAGAGGTGAATCGCGACGTGGCTTCCGACCCGCGTTATCGGCTAATGTACTCTGTCGAAGAGGTCAACCGACTTGTGCAGCAGGGGGTTCCGTTCCGCGACGCCTACAAGCAAATCGGTCTGGCCATAGGTCGCGGCGAATTTAATCCTGTAACTGAATTGCATCACACCCACGCAGGGTCTTTGAATAACCTGTGCAACAACGAAATAAGGGCTTTGTTTGGCAGCGTCATGGAGTCATTCCATTTTAATGACTATCATGCGGCTGTCGACGCCTTGCTCGCACGTTGACACTGGACTTTTATAGCTCCATCTCTTTACGCAACTACCGATGAAAAAAATCTGTTCTCTGATTATCTTGCTATTGTCGGTAATCATGCCGATGTCGGCGCAGCCGCGCCGTGCCGGATATCCTCACTATCCCGTGCGCGACCTCGCTTTGCTCTATGCGGGCGCACCGAACCGCCCAAAGTGGTCTTCTGAAAATTTGCGACCGTACATCTCTCATACATTTCCCGATGGAACGACAAAATGGTTGTTCGACGGCTTTTTATTCCTCGAGTTCCACACCCGTGACCCTAAACTCGGGTGGATTGACCTTATACCTATTAACACCAAGGTCCCTCCATTGAAAAGACACTACATCGAATGCATGGATAGATGGTTCGCACCCGGTGAATGTCTTGACGCTCTCGACAAAGAAATAAGCGCATTGAAAAGACAGATAGGCGCCCCCCCGTTCAAGCATAAGATAATGTTGACGCTTTTTGTCCCCTATGGTGAAAATTCGGGGTGGGGCAGAATTAACGGGCGCGAGATGAATCCCGGAAATACCGATGACAAGATTGAGATAGTCGATTGGATGCTCAATCAGTTGGTCGCGCGGTTCAACGCAGCCCGATATGAGAATCTCGAACTTGTCGGGATGTACTGGCCGTTTGAGGAGTTGCGCAGCGATGCGGGCGAGTTGGCAAAAGCCGTGTCCCGGAAAGTGAAGGCAAAGAATCTTAGATTCTGTTGGATACCATGGTTCAAGGCTCCCGGCTCCGAACGTTGGAGCGAGTTCGGATTTGATATGGCCTATCAGCAGCCTAACTATTTTGTGTGGCCTAAGGCCGAAAAATCTCAGCTCCACGAGGCGTGCCAGTTGGCGAGGGATTACAACATCGGGTTGGAGTTTGAAGCGTCGCCGTGGTGTATTGCCGATAACAGCGATGGTAAAGATGCCGACGATTATGCCAAACGTTTTCTGGAATATTTGGAGGTGTTCAAGCACCAAGGAGCGATGACCCATGCGCCTATAGCCTATTACACCCATGATAAATTGTTGGTGCAACTACAAGATAATCCGACCAAACAAAACCGCGAACTGTCCGATGCGCTTGCGCGGTTTGTCGTGGAACGTCAGAAAATAAAACGTCTTGAGCCATGAAAAAATTATTGGTTATCGCCGGAATTTTGGCGGTGGTCGCGTCGGGATGTGACAAGCTCGATGACGAACGCATCCCGCCCGCAGCCGTCAGAATCGCATTTAACACCGTCCACGAGTGGGACTTATATGGCACACCCGGAGCACTTGACTTCCGCTATTTTATCCGCGAGGAGAAAGTGCCGGCCAACTATCCGTGGACTTCGCTCACTTACACCGGCTTTGGCGGCATTTTGCTCGTCGGTGACATCAACGGAGAGCCGAGGGCTTATGACCTTGCCTGCCCCGTGGAATGCAAATACAACGTGCGTGTCGCTGTCGATACGGAGTCTAACACCGCACGTTGCCCGGTTTGCCATAGTGAGTATGACGTGTTTACCAACTATGGCCACCCGCTTTCAGGCCAGGCGGCCGACGAAGGATATGGGCTTCGGGTCTATCGTGTCGCTCCGGGCAGTCAGGGGGAATATCTTGTCGTGCAACCCTGACATGAAAAAATATTTTTGTCGAAATGCTTTGTCGGCTTGCATAATCCGAAAGTTGGTGCTACCTTTGCCAAGCTGAAAGCCTAATCGCCTGACGCAATAAGGTTGCTCGAATGGTGGAATGGTAGACACGAAGGACTTAAAATCCTTTGGCCATTGCGGCTGTGCGGGTTCAAGTCCCGCTTCGAGTACCACTTAATTACAGATTTGCCCGCCTGAGATTTCCGAGAATCCCAGGCGGCTTTGTTCGACACAAACCAAAATCACCGTCTTGACTTTTATTATATGCCGAACGTGAGAATCCTGATTTTTTTGTTACCTTTGTAATATTTAACTAAGGAACCATCCCAAATTATGAAATTCGCAGAAAAATGTAATCTGATTTTTGACGAGGCTACCGCCGCCTACCATGTTACCGATAATGTCGACGCGGCTGAGCCTAACAAATACGAGCAAGGCACCATCGAGCACACTCTCCACGCTAAAAACTGGATTGACGCTGTCCAATGGCATCTTGAAGATATAATACGCGACCCCGAAATCGACCCCACTGACGCTCTCGCCCTCAAACGTCGCATCGACCGTTCAAACCAAGACCGCACAGACATGGTAGAGGAAATAGACACATATTTCCGAAACCTGTACAGCGAGGTCGCCCCGCTTCCCGACGCATCCATCAACACCGAAAGCCCGGCATGGGCGCTCGATCGCCTATCGATTCTCGCCCTGAAAATATATCATATGCGAGCCGAAGTCGAGCGTACCGACGCCACTGCCGACCACCGCGCGCGCTGCCAAGGGAAACTCGACATCCTGCTTGAGCAACGTCGCGACCTCACAACCGCCATCGACACACTGCTCGAAGACATAGCCGCCGGACGGAAATACATGAAAGTCTACCGACAGATGAAAATGTATAACGACCCGGAAACCAATCCGGTGCTTTATGCCTCAAAATAAACCGACAACAACCAATCCCCGCCGGTTGCGGCACCTGCTCGTGGCCCGTTTCTCGGCCATAGGCGACGTTGCCATGACGGTGCCGGTGCTTTACAGCGCGTGCCGGTGCTACCCCGGTGTCACGTTCCACCTCATCACCAGGCCGACAATGACTTCCATCTTTGTCAATCCGCCGGCCAATCTCCACCTCATCGGGGTTGATGTGAAAAAAGAGTATGTCGGGCTGAAAGGGATGAAACGGCTGTTCAAGGAATTGCGCCGCGACTACCCAATCGATGGATTTATCGACCTGCACGCCGTGCTCCGCACTTTCGCCCTCGGCGCGTTATGCTCGCTGCACGGCATCCCCGTAAGCCGCATTAACAAAGGCCGAGGCAACAAACGCGCGCTCACGCGCCGGCACAACAAAGTGATGCTGCCGCTGATTTCATCACGAGCCCGATACCGCGAAGCATTCTACCGCATGGGGTTCCCGCTGACCGAACGTTTCAACGGATTATATGGCGACGGGAAAGCTCCCACAGAGCTGTTCGCCGGCATCACGCAACCTAAATCCGGCGATGAACGGTGGGTGGGCATTGCGCCATTCGCCAAACATCGGGGTAAAATCTACCCGCTTGAACTGATGGAACAGGTCGTCGCCAAGCTATCAAGTAACCCAAAAGTCAAAATATTCCTTTTCGGAGGGGGTGAAGACGAGCGTAAGGAACTCGCGCGATGGGCAGCGGATTATCCCCGTGTGACATCGCTCGCGGAGAAACGTCACGGATTCCCGGTGGAGCTTGCGTTGCTCTCTCACATGGACGTTATGCTTTCCATGGACTCGGCCAATATGCACCTCGCATCTATAGTCAACATCCCCGTGATCAGTGTATGGGGCGCGACACATCCCTATTGCGGGTTCAAAGGATGGCGACAATCAGAGTCTAACACTGTGCAGCTGCCCATGACCTGCCGACCATGCTCAGTGTTCGGCAACAAACCGTGCCACCGTGGCGATTACTATTGTCTTGGGGGAATCCAACCATCTGCCATACTCGCAAAGCTACAGCCATATATTGATTGAGCCTAAAGTCGCGACATTTAGCATAAAATCGACAAAATCCGGCGATCATAGTGCAAAAACGACCCGAACAGTTTGCTGAAAAGAAAAATTTAGCTACCTTTGCACTGAAAATAATGGGGTATTAGCTCATCTGGCTAGAGCGCGACACTGGCAGTGTCGAGGTGAGCGGTTCGAGTCCGCTATACTCCACGATAACGCAAGTTGCTAACTTCTGAAATCAAAGAGGTTGGCAACTTTCCTTTTTTCTTAGATATAGTCCGCTGAC
>CAZECG010000031.1:0-12261 GCA_964510535.1 uncultured Muribaculaceae bacterium | reverse complement strand
TCCCCGAAAGCGAGTGCAAAGGTAGGGCGACTTTTTGGATTACGCAAATTTTTAGGTTCTGAAAATTTCTTGAAGTTGCGTTTGATTTTCAAACAAGAATCTGAATTTTAGCAGAATAGCCTTGATTTTGCGGACAAATATTTTAACCTCTATTAACTTTTAGCAGTCTATTTTTAGACAGAAAACGCATAATAATATGAGAAATGGGTCAAAGAGGGTTATTGCGCCGGCATAAGGTTTTCGGTATGGGAGTCGATGTCGTTTTGCGGGACTTCGTAGTTTGCGAGGTCGCCTGCTAAATAGCGGTCGTAGGCAGCCATGTCGATAAGTCCATGTCCGGATAGGTTGAAGAGGATTGTCTTGGAAACGCCCTCTTCTTTCGCTCTGATAGCTTCACGGATAGCTGCCGCGATGGCGTGTGAGCTTTCGGGTGCCGGGATAATGCCTTCGCTTTGCGCGAAGATTGTTGCGGCGTTGAAGGCCTCGAGTTGAGGGATGTCGACAGCGTCGATAAGATTGTCGGCTTTGAGGCGGCTGACGATTGAGCCTGCGCCGTGGTAACGTAGGCCGCCGGCATGAATATTGGCGGGGGTGAAGTCGTGGCCGAGGGTAAACATCGGGATGAGCGGAGTGTAGCCGGCTTCGTCGCCGAAGTCGTATTTAAAAGCACCGCGGGTGAGCTTGGGGCAAGATAGCGGTTCGGCGGCGATGAAGCGCGTAGACCGCTCCCCGCTGAAGTTGTGCCGCAGGAATGGGAACGAGATACCCGAAAAGTTACTGCCACCGCCGAAACAGCCTATCACGACATCAGGATATTCGCCAGCCATTTCCATTTGTTTCTCGGCTTCAAGCCCGATTACGGTTTGGTGTAGCGAGACGTGGTTGAGTGTAGAACCGAGCGTGTATCGGCAGTTGGGCGTTGCGAGGGCGAGTTCGACCGCTTCGGAGATAGCCATACCGAGAGAGCCTTGACAGTTCGGTGTCTCTGTGATGATTTTGCGTCCTGCTTTTGTCGACATACTCGGCGATGCTACGACTTGTGCGCCGTAGGTCTGCATCATGGAGCGGCGGTAGGGTTTCTGGTGGTAAGAAAGTTTCACCATATATACGGCGAGTTCGAGGCCAAAGTGTTTAGCGGCGAGCGAAAGAGCCGTACCCCACTGCCCGGCGCCGGTTTCGGTTGTGATGTTGGTGATGCCTTGTTTTTTGCAGTAGTAGGCTTGCGGGATTGCCGAATTTAGTTTGTGGGAGCCGACCGGGCTTACGCTTTCGTTTTTGAAATATATATGAGCGGGGGTGTCGAGAGCCTTTTCGAGACCTCTCGCACGCACTAACGGCGTCGGACGCCAAATTTTATACATTTCACGCACCTCATCGGGAATCTCAATCCAGCGGTCAGTATCATTAAACTCCTGACGCGCCAACTCCTCGGCGAACAGCGGATAAAGGTCTTCAGCCTTTAACGGTTCGCGGGTAGATGGGTTAAGTATGGGGGCCGGCTTGACCGGCATATCGGTAAGTACATTATACCAAGCAGTGGGTATATCTTTTTCTGTAAGCAGAAATTTTTTAGACTGTTCCATAATTCATGACCAAAAATTTATATTTTGATGCAAAGTAACGGCTTTTTGTTTGATTTTGCAACTAACCAAAGACAATGTCGCGGATTGTCAGTAAATTTGCAAACAATTTCCAAATCCAACAAGAAATGACAATCTCAAACGGACGAAATAGCAACCACGCAACCCAAGAACGCCTTTGGAACAGAGACTATTGCAAGGCCATGTGCGGAAATTTCATGCTTTTCTTTTCATTTTATCTGCTCTCGCCGCTGCTACCGTTATACCTCGACTCACAGTTTGACGCTGACAAAGATTTGATAGGGCTTGTATTGTCGGGCTATGTGGTCGCCGCATTAATAGTCAGGCCGTTCAGCGGCTTCATTGTCGATTCATTCAACCGTAAAAAGGTATTGACAATCTGCTTTTTCGCATTTTTTATATGTTTCACCGGCTATATCGGAGCGGGAACCATATTGATGTTTGCAATAGTTAGAACTATACACGGATTGCCATTCGGGGCTACCACCGTGGCCAATTCCACCGTAGCTATCGACGTTCTTCCGTCGTCAAGGCGCAACGAGGGGATAGGCTACTACGGACTGAGCAACAATCTCGCCATGGCCATAGCACCCTCGACGGGAATATGGATTTACGGGGCAACCGGGGATTTCACACTCCTTTTCTGGGTGTCGCTTGTTGTGGCATTGGTCGGATTTCTCTGTGCGACCACAATAAAATTGCCTGCGCGCGAGCGTATAGAGGGAAAGCCCCCTATCAGTCTCGACCACTTCTTCCTGACAAGAGCTTGGATGATGGCTATCAACATCTCGCTTTTCGGGCTTTGCTGGGGTGTCATGAGCAACTACGTCGCTATATACGGCCAGCAGCGTCTCGGCATCACCGACGGGACCGGGTTGTTTTTTATGCTACTCGCCTTAGGATTGTTCACTTCGAGGATTTTCGGAGCCAAGTCTCTAAGAGCGGGCCGACTGACCAACAACGCCATCACCGGCTCACTGACAAGTGCAGCCGGATATACGCTGTTTGCCCTCGCACCGGGGTTATGGGCATATTACGGAGCCGCCATACTGATAGGGCTCGGGAACGGACGGATGTATCCCGCCTTTCTCAGTATGTTTATCGGTGTAGCCCGCCACGACCAGCGCGGGACCGCCAACTCGTCGATTCTGACTTCATGGGACATCGGTATGGGAGTGGGCATTCTGCTCGGCGGGGTATTAATCGAATATGCAGGATATGCCGCGGCATTTTGGGTCACCGCCGCATCACAAGCTACCGGGGCGTTGATGCTAATAGTCTTCACCCGTCACTTTTTCATGAAACGCAAATTAAATCAATGATATAGATGGCAGAGCATAACGACACGGGCAACTGGGGCGAAAAAATAGCCTGCGATTACCTCACGTCAAAGGGATACGCGATAGTCAACACAAATTACAGAGTAGGTCACAACGAAATAGACATCATAGCCACTAAAGGCGATTCAATCTGTTTTGTGGAAGTAAAAACCAGAATGACCCACTTTGCCGACCCGCTTGAGGCCATTGACAAGCGCAAGATGTCGCGGCTCTCATCGGCGGCCGATTCATTCATGCGCACTTACCGGATGCCATTCAGCCCGCAGTTTGATGTCATAACCGTGGTAGGAACCCGCAACCAATATGAGCTTGAGCATTTTGAGGATGCGTTCCGACCGCCTCTGCGCACCCGCTAACCGATTTTAATGCCTGAGAATCCCATGAATGCCATTGCCAGCAGTCCAGCGCAAAGCAAAGCGATGGGCACACCCCTCATAGGCCGCGGCACATCGACAAGCTCCAATTGCTCTCGAATACCGGCAAACAGAGTCAACGCCAGAGTAAAACCGATGGCCGTTGCCACGGCATAAGCCAGCGACTGTCCCAAATCAAGCCCCTTCTGGGTGACGAGGATAGCCACGCCCAGCACAGCGCAGTTGGTTGTTATCAACGGAAGAAACACTCCAAGCGCGGCATACAGGGCCGGGGCAATCTTTTTGATTACCATCTCAAGCATCTGCACAAGCGCGGCAATCACGAGGATAAACAGGATGGTCTGCATAAATTCAAGTCCCGCAGGGACAAGCACCGTGTATTGCAGCAGCCAAGTCACACAAGTGGCCAACGCCATCACCGCGGTCACGGCAGCTCCCATGCCGACAGCCGAACTTATTTTTTTTGAAACGCCCATGAACGGGCATATCCCCAAAAATTGGGCAAACACTATATTGTTGACAAATATCGCAGTCACGATTATAGATAGATAGGTCAGCATGATGAACGACGGGTTTTAATGACATTATACAGGGCAATCAGCAAACCGAGAACGATGAACGCCCCCGGAGCAAGCACAAAAATCAGCGAGCCGAAACGTTCGGGGTAGACTTCGACTGAAAACACACAGCCCGTGCCAAGCAATTCACGCACCGAGCCGAGCAAAGTCAGAGCGCAAGTGAACCCAAGTCCCATCCCGAGACCGTCACAAAGCGAGTCGCCCACCGAGTGTTTTGAAGCGAAAGCCTCAGCGCGGCCAAGCAATATGCAGTTCACCACAATCAACGGTATGAATATCCCGAGACTGTCGTTGAGCGCCGGGAGATATGCCTGCATCAACATCTGCAATATGGTCACAAACGATGCGATTACCACTATATAGGCCGGGATACGCACCGAATCGGGGATAAAATTCTTCAGAGCGGAGATAGCCCCGTTGGAACACACGAGCACACCCATCGTCGCAAGCCCCATGCTCATGCCGGTCAGCGCGCTGCCGGTAGTCCCGAGCGTGGGACACATACCGAGGAGCAACACAAAGGTAGGGTTCTCCTTGACAAGACCGTTGTATATGATTCTAAACTTATTCATTGCGCAATGTCATTCGATTTCTTAAACGATTCATACCCGCGGCGCAAAGCGTCGAGAAACGCCCTTGACGAGATTGTCGCCGCCGTGATTCCGTCAACGTCGCCCCCATCTTTCGCCACAACCATGTCGGAGGTCGATGGATTGCGCCCGATGACTGACCTGTTCCCTTGCGAGTCCCGGAACCATTGCTCCATTTTCGCTCCAAGCCCGGGGGTCTCCGCATGATTGATAACGCGATATCCGGTAACGGTCCCGTCGACATCAAAGCCGAAAATCACATCTATCCTACCGGAAAAACCGTCAAGAGAATAACTCTCGACAGCCCCTCCGACTATATCCCCACCTTTTTTGGCGATATATACGGTGCACCCCGATTCGCTATCGACCCAAATGTCTGACATAGGGTCATTGTCAAACGGAGGCACAACCTCAGCAATAGCGTCGATTTTTTTCTGACGGTCCATATCAGCTATCGGCCCCTTGGTGACCTCATGGACGTAAGACAAAACAGCCGCGGCGATGATGGTAACCAGACCAAGCGACACAACCATCCACAGCAAAGAAGAAGCCAGTTTTTTCATCTCGACGGCCTCCTTTCTCCAAACTTGCGCGGCTTAATATAGCGGTTAATCAGCGGCGTGAAACCATTCATGATTAATATAGCGAACGACACACCCTCGGGATAAGCGCCCCACTGGCGTATGATAACCGTAATCACACCAATCATCACCCCATAGACCAACATTCCCTTGTGGCACATCGGCGATGTGACATAGTCGGTGGCCATGAATATCGCACCGAGCAACAGCCCCCCCGACATCACCTGCACAAGGGGGTCAGCCCCGACTGCCCAAGAGAATATGGCGAAAGTGGCGACAATCGACACCGGGATATGCCATGAAATGACGCGGCGCACGAGCATATATGCCAGACCGAGCAGCAACGCGATGCCTCCGACCTCGCCAAGCGAGCCGCCCGCACAACCCACGGCCTTAGCCCACAAATCGACGCACTCAGGCGACAATTCCCCGAGTTTCATCGCTCCGAGCATAGTCGCCCCGGTTGTCGCATCGACATAGTTCCAAACGTTTTCCCCGGGTAGCGGCCAAGTGGTCATTTGCGCCGGGAAAGAAATCAGAAGAAACACACGCCCCACCAGCGCGGGGTTAAAAATGTTGCATCCGAGGCCGCCAAACGACATCTTGCCGATTCCGATAGCCACAACCGCGCCTATCAGCACAATCCAGATTGGAAGATTCGACGGGAGATTAAATGCGAGTAAAAGCCCCGTCAATATTGCCGAGCCATTGGCGATTGTGGGCTTAGCACCAAATAGACAGCGCGTTATGATATATTCAGTGGCTACGCACCCAAAAATCGAGGTCGCAATCACAATCGCCGCACCGATGCCAAAGAAATAGAGCGCGCAGGCAAGCGCGGGAATCAGGGCTACCACCACCTGCCACATACACCACGACACCGTCCGGGAGGTGTGTATATGAGGAGAGGCAGATATTGTCAACAATTGGTTCATCTTATCTATACTGCAATAAATATGGTTTATTCTGACCTGGAGCCGCGGGCTTTTATCGCCACTCCTACTTTGTTTTTACCCAACCTGATGTAATCGAGTATAGGCCTGGCGGCGGGGCAAATGTAGCTACATGAGCCACACTCGATGCAATTCATCACTTTATTATTCTCACAATCATCCCAACGGTCGAATCTCGACAACGTTGCCAACAAGTAAGGTTCAAGCCCCATCGGGCAAGCGTCGACACAGGCACCGCATCTGACGCAAGGCGACGGCTCTCGGCGACGGCTCACCGGCTCAGGCAACATCAGTATACCCGACACCCCCTTTGTGGTGGGAGCGTCAATCGAGACCGCAGCTTTTCCCATCATAGGGCCACCGAGGATAATTTTGCCGACATCCGACGGCACCCCGCCGGCCATATTTATGAGAGAACGTATGTCGGTTCCGATAGGCACGCGGTAGTTTCCCGGGGCTTTTACCGACGGCCCGGTAATCGTTATCACTCTCGACATCAACGGCAAGCCATAACGCACGGCATCGCTGACGGCCAATGCCGTAGCGACATTTTGCACTATCGCGCCAACCGATATCGGCAAACCGCCGGAAGGGACTTCTCGGCCTGTGACAGCCTCAATCAACTGCTTCTCGCTGCCTTCGGGATATTTCACTTTCAGCGGCATTATCTCTATCGCCGGGTAGGCTGATGCCGCCCGGGTCATGGCATGGATGGCATCCGGCTTGTTAGCCTCGATCCCCACTACGGCCTTGTCGACCTTAGCGGCACGCATAAGCAGACGTATCCCCCTGACAATATCTTCGGCGTTAGCGAGCATTATAGCGTGGTCGTTGGTGAGATATGGCTCACACTCGACACCGTTAACTATCAATATCTGGGCCGTGGTGCCCGGAGGAGGCGTGAGCTTAACCTTAGTGGGAAAGGTAGCCCCGCCCAATCCGACGATTCCCGCATCGCCGATTATCTTTACAAGCTCCTCAGGAGCAAGCGACATCGCCGCGTCATCGTCCCGGAGCGGGGACAATGATTCAATGGCATCCAAATCTGATTGATGCTCCTCATCAGACGCCTCGATTATCACCGCATCGGCAGGATGGCCGAAAGCGGTCTTGCAACGGTCGAGTTTGACGACCGTACCCGATATGGGCGTATGGATATTTGCCGACACAAACCCGGCGGCATGAGCTATCACCTGGCCGCGGGTCACATGGTCGCCTTTCTTAAGATTGCAAACAGCGACAGCCCCTATGTGCTGCGAAAAAGTCACCACGACTTTCCGCGGCAAATCAATATCAATTATAGGCTGCGTCGCCGTCAACTTCGACTGAGGTGGATGCACCCCTCCTTTATGGAATGTATGTAGCATTGTCTAACGATTATCTTCTAAAGTTCCGACAGGTACCTCCGTCTTTGGTTTCAAAACGGGGAAATTGACCGCATGGATGGCGTGTGTAGGGCATTGGTCGACACACTTGCGGCACAATTTACACTTTTCAAAATCTATGTAAGCCAGATTGTTCTCAACCCGGATAGCGTCGTGGGTGCATGAGCGGGCGCATTTGCCGCAGGCGATACACGACACTTTGCACTCCTTCATCGCCACCGCACCCTTCTCACGGTTGGCGCAAGCCACATACACGCGCATACCGCGCGGCCCCTTAGGGCGCAGTTCAATCAACGACCGCGGGCAGCGAGCGGCGCAAACGCCGCAGCCCGTACAAAGGTCAGTGTCAATCTCAGGCATACCCGTCAGAGAGTTCATCTTTATGGCATTCCAGTTGCAGGCGTCTACACAGTCGCCCTCGCCGAGACATCCATAAGCGCAATCGGTAGTGCCGGCGGCGACCATGCTCAATATGGCGCATGAGCGGGCACCGTCGTAATAAGACTTTACCGGGCGGTTTTCACACGTCCCATCGCAGTGAATGACCGCAACCATTGACCGGGGCGCAACAGCATCGACCCCTTTTATGCGGGCTATCGCCGACACCGCTTTCTCGCCGCCACCGGGGCAATTGAACCCCTCGAGCGACGCAGCAGCCGCACAGTTCACAGCGAAATCATGACAACCGCTAAAGCCGCAGGCACCGCAGTTGGCACCCGGAAGCTCGGCTTCAATCAAGGCGACCCCCGGTTCCTCGACCACGTGAAACCGTTTCGACACAAAATAGAGTACCGCCGCCGACAGCACGCCGACACCGCCTAATACAATTACAGAACTCAATATCAAGCTCATCGTGATGACTATTTTCAATCATACCATAATAAAACAAACGACGCCGCGGGCTTTATCTCCGGTCAAGTTTCTCGACAGTCCAGCTCAGTCCGTCGACAAGACGTTTCCTATACAGATAAAGCACGGCGTAACACGCCGCAATGACAGCCACTCCGCTCCAAGCGGCTATAAGCTGCCCTATTCCCATAGCGAGCAATCCCGCGATGGTTGCACACATCAGCAGGCACGGCAACGCGAGACCGAGCCAAATGGCCCGCCAAGCCGAACGCTCCCCGGCGACAAGCCTCACCCGCTCTCCGACCGAGAACGCGGAAGCATCGTCGACCATGAGTTCCATTGCCAATTCTTTGCTTTTGGGGCCGCAGATAGCGGCAACACCACACCCTTGACAATCTTGTCCCGACAAAAGTTTGACAGAGATTGCGCTCGAGCGAATGCTAACGACCATCGCCATATGTTCAACCGTCCCGGCCATGCTGCGCAAAGGTACGATATTTTTCCCCTAAATTTACAATTTGCATTAAATTTACATCAGATTATCAGTGAAACACACAGACGCAAAGCCCGAAAACATGGAAGGTCCGTTCGCTGTCGAAAAAATATGTTATTAAACATGAAAAATCATGCTTAATATTTTTGTTTTATATATGCCATTTAACTATTTTTGCGTGATTAACTGTTATTACAGTTTAAAAGCCAACCGAGAGCGACGATGACACATTGTCATCAGATTAAACCTAACACTAACAATAGCCAACACTTAGTATTATATTATATTATTCAACACTTAAATCATTCTTGCATATGAAGAAAAAAAATCTGTTACTAACGACATTGCTGTTAGCCCAAGTCGTTTCAGCACAGGCTCTCAAGCAAGGCACGCTGTCCAATGTGACAAGGCTCACCGACGACACACAGCGCTATGAAAATCCAAGATGGTCGCCGGATGGGACCAAAATCTCATTTACCAACGAAGGCTACGAGGGACTGTATGTCATGGACATGGATGGCAAGCACAAAGCTCAGCTTTCCAACGCAGCTTCTGTGGGATATATGCACCAGTGGAGCGCGGACTCTCGTGAAATACTCGTACGCGACACCCGACTCAGCACAAGTGACAACGGACTTGAACGCGTCCACGCCACATGGGTATTGGGTCTTGACGGCAGCAAAACGCGCGCGACAGCCGACGCCGCCGATATGCAACCCGCCGCATGGCGTTATTCAGCCGCCGGCGCCAAATCAATCGTGGTCAACGACAACAAAATCAGCCCGACAGCGCTCACAAAAGTGCCGTCGGTCGTAATGAAAAAAGCTAAAGCGGTCACCACCGCCAACGTCAGTTTCATTTGCGACAGCGAAAGCTTATACATCGTTGACGCTGAAGGCAACAAAAAGATGATAAACGATGAAAGCTCATTTTGCCCGGCTTTATCCCCTAATGGTAAAATGGTAGCGTTCAACCAGCTTGACGATATTGTCGTGATGAATATCGACGGCAGCGGGAAACGCGTATTATCCGTAGGATTCAATCCGTCATGGGTGAATGACTCCCAAATCGTGTTTGAGCGCACAACCGACGACGGTCACACCTATACATCAGGCGAGCTTTACATCATGAATGTCGATGGAAGTTCACTTAAGGCTCTGACATCAACACAGTCGATGATAGAGATGAATCCCTGTGTATCGCCCGATGGAAACAAAGTCACTTTTGTATCCTTCACCGATGGACAAATCTATTCAGCCGAGCTGAAATAACCGTCTAAACAATAACACATCATGAAAAAACTTACCATAGCATTATTATCACTCGCAGCGTTGATATCCACGCCGCCAGCCGCCGAAGCGGCATCAAACTGGTCGAAATACCGCATTATGCTCGACCCCGGTCACGGAGGTTCCGACCCCGGAGCATCAGGCCCGTCAGCACCGCATGAAGCCGAGCTCGCTTTACGATGCGCCAATTCGCTGAATAGCCAGATTACCGGGTCGAAACTTGGCGGTACCCTTAAGATGACGCGCACCAGCAACACGACCGTTTCATTGTCATCGCGCCGCTCGATGAGCGTATCTTACGACCCATATATATTCTGCTCAATCCACCTCAACGCTTTCAACAAAACGGCAAACGGAACCGAGACATGGTATTACTGGACAACAGGTAACAGCCAGAAACTCGCGAATAAAGTGCAAGCATCGTTAGTGTCGCAGCTCGGGCGCGTGAATCGAGGAGTGAAAAAAAATGGTTGGACAGTCATCACAGGTTCGGCCTCAGTCCCCGCAATCTTGACCGAAGCGTTGTTTGTGGACAACTCGACCGAATGGGGAATGATTAACAACACCAACAATTCAGGCTTTAAAGCATGGGTCAACGGACACTTATACGGATTTTATGACCACCTGAAGGGCACTCTCGGCGCAGACGTTATCGACCCGAGATCAAGCTCGACCCCAACCCCGGTAGTGCCGACGACCGACCCGACACTGACAGTATCGGCATCGGGTCTATACTTCGACTGCTACCTGAACGAGACCCCGACCCTCACGTTTAATGTCACCGGCAAAGACTTGAGCTCAGATATAAAAGTAGCGTCGAGCCATAGCTGGCGATTCGAAGTATCCCCCGCGTCACTGGCAAAAACAGGCGGAACGGTAACGGTGAAAATGGCACACAGCGAATCCGTAGGAACATACGGACCCGATGGAACAGCTCTGAAAGGGACATTCTATGTGAAAGTGACATCAGGCAGCCTTTCAAAGACTGTGTCAATCACGGCTAACGTAAAGGCCAAACCGCTCAACCAGATGGCCGAAAAATGGAATTTCTCGGAAAAACGCGGAACCACTACCGAAAAGGGTTACGATGCGAGCAAAATACGCAATTTCTGCTACATGAACGGCAAACTGTATTGCGTTTACGATCACTCTGAAATTAAAGTGCTCAACGCACAGACAGGCGAAGACCTCGGCAACCTGAACAAAGGGTCGGTATGCGCCGGAGGCGTGCTTACATTCTGCGATGTCAAGTGCGTTGACGGTCGCGTCGTGGCTTGTAACCTCGCCAACAATCCCGGTGAACTCAGACTTTACTGCTGGGACAACGACCAGGCCGAGCCTTATCTCCTGCAATCATTCACCGACATGATGAACGCTAAACGCTTGGGCGACTGCATGGAGCTACGCGGCAGCTTTAACGGCGACCTCATCGTTACATTCGGCAACGACGACGGCACCACCACTCGAATACTGGAATTTACCCGCAACTCAGCCGGACAATGGAGCCAAAAGGCAATCACCGTGACCACCGACGGCACAACGCATCTTTCGACCCAGGGAACGACCCGCGTCTATTCACAAACCAATGGGTATTGGATTGACGGCAAAGACAGCTATCCAACTTGGGCTGTAGTCAACGGTTCGGGCGTAGCCGTACGCAACACATTTGTCGATACCGGTGAGAGCTGGGGTTCGTCGCATCATGAATTCCAATGGGGCGGCAGCAAGCACTCAGTCAACATAGTGTTCAACGGCAAGGAATATAACGCTGATGGCACCATGAAGAGCGAAGCGAACTACAAGGGGGCACGCGCACGCATAATCCTTGATCCTACCGGCGACTACACTCGCATGGAACAGGTTGCCGACTACCCGTCAGACGGACTCGGTGAGACATCACGCAACACCAATGCAACAGCCGACGCATTTATCAACACTGACGGTTCGACATATGCCGAACTATGGGTACAATCAACCACACACGGTATTGCATACTTCACTTACGGTAATGTGCCGACCCACACGGTAGAGCCTATCACACCGTCGGCACCCTCAATCGCCGTCTACCCGACATCGCTCAACCTCACTTGCGTTGCCGACGACACTGCGACAGGTAACATCAACATCACAGGCTCATCTCTCAAGGGCGACATCAGCCTCAGCCTTTCGGGCACCGACGCTTCGTTATTCTCGCTGTCGACCGATAAAATCTCGCAAGCCAGCGCTAA
>CAZECG010000030.1:0-17507 GCA_964510535.1 uncultured Muribaculaceae bacterium | reverse complement strand
CTAACGAGCAGTAGTCAGAAACATGTCCTATATTGGGAAAATTATGTATCTTTGCGACAATAGGGGGTGAGTTTGGCGGTAAAGCGGCGCAAAACGCGGAAATTCGCATCGTTGCTTAATCGTTGCCTCTATTTTCAAATAATTGGCTAAAAGTATATTTCACAATCGGTTAAGTCGAACCGGGAAAAATCTTAAAATCACAGAGAGGATTATGAGCGGTCAAAAGCGTCGGCAACAGGTCATCGACTCTTTGAAAGACAAGGAGAAAATAAGAGTGCTGTTTGTGTGTCTCGGTAATATCTGCCGTTCCCCTGCTGCTGAGGGTGTGCTTCGCAGCATCGTTGATGCCGGAGGTGAGTCGTCGCGGTGGGTCATCGATTCGGCGGGAACCGGGCGTTACCACATTGGCGACCTCCCTGACAAACGTATGCGCGTCCACGCCGCCCGCCGCGGCTACACTCTTGACCACCGTTGCCGTCAAGTCGCCGAAAGCGATTTTGACCGTTTCGACCTTATCATCCCTATGGATGCCTCCAACGAGCAAAACCTGCGCCGTCTCGCTCCCGACCCCGACGGCGAGCGAAAGATTGTAGCCATGGCTGAGTGGGTAGGCTTGGCAAGTCGCTATGACCACATCCCCGATCCCTATTACGAAGGGGCCGAAGGGTTTGAATTGGTGCTCGACCTGCTTGAGGACGGTTGCCGCAATCTCTACGAATCTCTGCGTGACCCGATTTGAATTTTTGACTAATCGACATAGCCCCGCGACTTCAGAGGGTATCCCGTCAATCCGTACCGACCTATTAATATGTCAGAATAATGAATATCATAATCAGTGATGAGATAAGGCAAGCCGCCCCCGCCGTGAAAATACTGACGGTCGAGGCCGATGTGGCCAACTCGCCGACACCCGATGCCCTGTGGAACGAACTTACGCAGCTCGCCGACGGCATGAGGGCCGTCATGCAGATGCCTGATATAAACCGACGTCCCGGCATAGCGGCTACACGAACGCTTTACAAAGCTCTCGGCAAAGAACCCAACCGTTACCGCCCTTCGATGGAGGCCATGTCGCGCCGACTGCTTAAAGGGATGGAGCTTTACCGCATCGACACCCTTGTTGACCTCATCAACCTTGTGTCGCTGTCAAGCGGGTATGCCATCGGTGGATTCGATGCCGACAAGATTCAGGGCGACACACTCACACTCGGCGTAGGATGCGAGGGGGAGGAGTTCAACGCCATAGGCCGCGGACCGCTCAACATCGCCCATCTCCCGGTGTATCGCGATGCCGTCGGCGGCATAGGCACACCCACCAGTGACGAGGAGCGGACAAAAATCTCTCTCTCCACCCGGCGGCTGCTGATGACCGTCAACATCTATGGCGAAGAGATGCCGGTGGCCGACACCATGACCCTTATATCGCGCCTGCTTTCGGAATATGCTTCGGCAACAAACCTTAAATTCAACATATATCAATGAAACTGCTTAAAATATACCCCGACAATATCAACGATAGGCACATCGCCGAGGTCGTCGAGACCCTTCGCGGCGGGGGCATAGTCATCTATCCCACCGACTCGCTCTATGCCATAGGGTGCGACGCGCTCAACAACTCGGCCATCGAGCGCATTTGTCGCCTCAAGGGTATCAACCCCGCCAAAGAGAACCTGTCGGTCGTATGCGCCGACATATCACAGGCCAGCGAGTACGCCCGCATCGATAACCGCGCCTTCGCATTGCTCAAACGCTATCTCCCGGGGGCCTGCACATTCCTTTTACCCGCCTCTGCGACGCTCCCCAAAGTGTTCAAGGGACGTAAGACGGTGGGGGTGCGCATCCCCGACAACGCCATAGCCCGGCGGCTTGCCGAGGCTCTCGGAAACCCCGTGCTTTCGACATCTATAAAGTGGGACCCCGATGCCCCCGACGAAGGGCGCGACCCCGAGTCGATAGCCCTCAACTACTCCGGGACTGTCGATTGCATGATTGATGGCGGTGAGGGCGCGCTCATCCCCTCGACCGTAGTCGATTGCTCCGACAGTTCGGCTCCCATGGTGACACGAAGCGGTGCGGTGCGCTTCGACGACTGACCGCCGCCCGGCGTTTATCGGGGTGATTATTTGTCGACATTCAAGGTTGACTTTTTGTTGCCAAATGATGATAGAATTAGCCGGAATTGACATCTAATTTTGGCTAAATCTAAAATTTTGCTATCTTTTTTGCTTGTAAATACGGCCAAAATTCTTACTTTTGCAGCCGTGAAGTGACATCTTCACGACTTTGAAGTGATTTCAAAGCCAATGTGTTATATATTTTAAACGTTTTAATCAAGAGAGCCTCAGCCAAGTGGAGCCTTCTCTTATACCGCAATTCAAAATTTCAAATTATGAAAAAGTTTTACACTGCATTTGTGTTAGCGTTGATTGGCTTGGTCGCACCTGTTGCCGCCAATGCCTATCAAGTTACGCTGAAAATTGACAACCCCGATGCCGTAACAATCAGCTTGAATTATTATGACGATAGTTGGTCGACGCATACCCAAAACTATACTTCGGCAAGTGAGGTAGTTGTTGACTTCGACGACGTCATGAAATACCCTACTCTGAAGGTCTCTCAGGCAAGCGGCTACAAAATCACATCGTTCGTTGATGCCGCCGGCAGTAGCGTCTATGGTAATTATGGCCAGTATTCGTTATCGCTTAGCTCAGGCGTGAACGGAGCTGTCTACACCGTTAGCACTGTGAATCTCAGTGAAGCCCGCACAGCCACGGCATATGTTAAAGTTGTCGGCAGCGCGGAAAACATCTCAGCCACCCGCGGCGGAGAGTCAATCGACTTGGCTAACGACAGCGAAACAGAGGTGAAATTTATTCCCGGTTCTGAAAATGTGTTCTCTTTCACAAACCGCAACTACACTCCATTTTATCGCATTGAGGTCAACGGTGTGACGCAAACCATGACCGCGTCTTCGATTGATGTGGATGTCGTTGACGGCACCCGGATTGAAATCGAAGCTGACTATCCTGAAGTTCCTGTTGACCTCACCATCAAGGTCCCCGAAGGAATGGGTGGCATTGTGAAATCGGTAAGAGCAAACTATACGTCTATCGATGACTGGAAAGTCAACGAACCGTTTGAGGTGACCGCCGGAAACAACATCTCTATCGAACTTGATGGTGACACTTACAAACTTGACAGCATCTTTATTAACGATGAACTCCAGTCGTTGAGTACCTACATCTACTTCACAATCGGCACCGAGGCTACTGTAGTGGATATCAAAGCTCACAACTACGCTCAACTCAACTACACTGTCAAGCTCGATGACCCCACTCGCGTGGAAGTCTACGAGGGTTACTCGTCAACTCCGCTGACCGGCCTTGTGGCAGGTGAAAACAACCTTACCATCAGCGAAAGAATCGAAGGAATCCAGATTAAAGCCGTTACCGGTTATGACATCGCTTCGGTCACCGACAAAGATGGTAATGCAGTCACCGGCTCCAGCAACTTTTACCTCGTCAGCGAAGGCTCTTACTTCGATGTGACTTCGCAGGTTCGTGTCTACGATGGTAAATTCTTGGTTTACCTCAGCGATTTGAGCAATGTGCAGCTCAACTACTCCGGCACAAACACCAGTGCCTACTGGCAGTCGGCTGAGGACCGTTCAACCTACAATTATCTTGAAGAGAATTACAATGTGGTGCCTTTCGCTACCGCTGCCGGCGAGCAATTCATGGTATCGGTAAATTGCAAAAATGCCGCAATCATGTATATCAACGGTGAACTCCAAAACAACTACTACGGCAGCACCTACGCATCGTGGTATGGTGTGCCTAATAATGGCGACGTAATCAAAATCTACACCGCCGGCGTAGCCCCCGAAGAGCATACCGTCACTTTCTCGCAGGTCGCAGAAAGCGCAACAATCACAGTCGACAAAGTGAACAAGCTCACCGAGTGGAAAGAAGGCGTTAAAGTCCTCACGGGCACTCTCTTTGAAGTGTCATCAGAGTCTGACAAGCTCGAAGTCAAAGTCGATGGTGAAGCCATCGAAAAAGATGCTGACGGCATTTACTCATTCGCGGCGACAGCCAATCACACTGTCAGCATCACTGATAGCTCATCGGGCGTTGAAAATATCAAGGTCGCTACAGACGCTGCCAATGGTCCCGTCTACAACCTTCAAGGCATAAAAGTGCTCGATTCAGCCACTGACTTCAATGAACTTCCCGCAGGTATCTACATCGTCAATGGAAAGAAAGTTGTTCGTTGAGAACGACGACTAATATAATGCGGCAACGCAATTGCGCAAAGCGCGGTTGCGTTGTCGTTGTTTAAAATTTATAGGCATAATCATTCACATTTTTAATAAAGGCATCCACTTTAAATGAAACGTTTCTTTATTTTGCCGCTTGTCTTGTCGGCTATGCTAACCGCTGACGGTCAAGCTCTTGACTTGCAAAGCCGTGCGTCGCTTCGCCGTCATAAGATGGAACAACGCGGCTTGGCGCGGCAACATCACCGTCTCCTCGCCAAAGATAGCACCGACACATCTTCGGCAGACGGCGTGAACGCTTTTGTCACACTTGCCGACGGCGCAACCGCTGCCGACTTGATAGAAGCAGGTGTGGAAATCGTGCTCGACAGCAATGGCGTCATCATCGTCAATCTTCCCTACGACAAAGTTGATGAGGTATCTTCGCTCCCATGCGTTAAAAGTCTCAGCCTGCAAAAATCGCTCTCAAACCATCTCGACCTCGGACGTCAGGCGGCGGGCGTATCTCAAATCCACGCCGGAGCCGAACCCCTCGACCGAGCTTACACCGGTAAAGGGGTGGTGACGGCTATCGTCGACCAAGGTGTCGACCCCAACCACATCTCATTTAAAAACAGCGACGGGTCAAGCAGCATCGGATACTTGTCACACGTCTCTGTCGGCACGTCAAGCGTTCCGGTCATTAACTGGTATGGCGATGATGTGCAGGACGCTCAGCCCATCTCTCAATTCTCAACCGATACAAAGTCGACCTATCACGGCACTCACACCCTCGGCATCCTTGCCGGACGTTACAAAGGTGATGTCGAATTGGCTTCGTTGGGCAGCGGCTCTAAAGTGTCGGTATCCACGACGGCCAATCCATTCTACGGCATGGCTACCGAAAGCGACATCGCGGTCAGCTGCGGCGACCTGCAAGATGTGTTGATTGCGTACGGCATTGACTACCTCTACGGCTACGGCAAAGAATACCTCAAAAAACCTATGGTGCTCAGTCTTTCGCTCGGTTCCAATACGGGTCCCCACGACACCTCAAGCTCATTGGTCAAGATGCTCGACATGGTGGGTAAGGAAATGATTGTTTGCATCTCGGCAGGTAACGAGGGCGACTTGAAAATCGCCTTGCCCAAGAATCTGACCGCAACCGACAACAAGGTGAAATCGTTTGTCTATCCCTACAGCTACCGTTACGACCCCAACTCGCCCGTGACCGACGATGAATACGACTTGAACAACTACATCCGCTATGGCTCGATTGCAATCTACTCCAACGATACAACTCGTTTCAGCCTGAAGGCGTTTATCTACAACCGCAAACGCAACCGCGTAGCCATGCAGATGCCCGTTAAAGGCGACGGCGTAGGGACTTACTATTGCAGCTCTTCCGACTGGCAGATGGAGGATACCGATGTCGTGGGCGATGCCAATTTCAAAAAAGCATTCTCGGGATACGTCGGTGTCGGCAGTATGATACACTCCGAGAGCAACCGTTACTACGGTATGGTTGACTACTACGTCTTCAACAACCGGGAGACAAATGCCGACGACAATTATTGCCTCGGTTTTGAGGTTACAGGCAGCGACGGACAGCGTATCGAGTGCTATTGCGATGGGCTGACAACTTGGATTGACAACGAAGGTATCGAAGGGTTCGACGATGGCTCGTGCAACGGCTCGATTTCCGACATGGCTGTGGGCAACAACGTGGTAGTTGTCGGTTCCTACAACACTCGTAGCGAGTGGGGTACGCTCGCCGGTGAGAAAATGTGGTATGAAGGCGCGGGTTTCAACACCGGCCACATCAGCGGGTTCTCCTCATTTGGAACACTCGCCGACGGGCGCAACCTCCCCACCGTCTGCGCACCCGGCTCGGCGATTATCTCGGCCATGAGCAACCCCTATCTCGATTATGCTACGCAAAGCTACACCTCGGATGTCGCCCTGGCTTATAAAAACGGTTACTGCTCGGCGCGCGCGACCGACGAAAACGGTCGTACATACTATTGGAAGCAAGAAGTAGGCACCTCGATGTCAACCCCGCTCGTCGCCGGAGCAATCGCTCTTTGGCTCGAAGCCGACCCGACGCTCACCATCGACGATGTGAAAGATATAATCGCCAGGACTTCAACCCGCGACGACATCGTCAATTCAGAAGACCCCGTGCGTTGGGGAGCGGGCAAATTCAATGCCCTCGAAGGGCTGAAAGAAGTGATACGCCGCGCCGGCGCCGGTGTCGATGATGTCATTGCCGACGGCCACAACAGCCGCCTGATGGTGAATCCCACTTCTGCGAGCTGCTACAATATCTTCTTGGGCAATGCGACTTCTCTCCAAATCAATGTTTACGATTTGTCGGGCAACACCGTCTATAACTTAGCTGTCGACGGCAACGAAGCCGACATTGATTTGTCATCGCTCGGCAGTGGTGTCTACGTCTTGAACGTCAACGGTGTGGAATCGCGCAAATTGCTCGTGAAATAATAAATTCGATTTTTAACTATACAACTGATATCAAATGAAATTCAAAGCATTTCTGACCTCATTGACGCTGTGTCTCGGTTTGGTAGCGGCGCCGATGGGTGCGGCTCAGACTGCCGACGACCTCGGTGAGCCTATCATAACGTTTAAAACAAACATTTATGACACCTACGGGGCTGAAAACACATTCTACATCTATCTCGGTGCAACCGAAACCGACTACTTCGATGTCGATTGCGGTTACGGAACCTCTGAGTATGAAGTCGGCCGCGCTTATTACAACGAGGAAACCGCTTCGATGGTTGGTACCTCTATCGCTTGTAGCGTGCCGCAAGGCGACGGTATTGTCAAAATATACGGTGATGCCTCAAAGATTGACTATTTCGTGGCCCGCGGCTGCTACATCGAGTGGATTGACATGGACAAGTGTGTCAACCTCGACATCATCGACGTATGCTATAACGAGCTGAAATCGCTTGACCTCACGCCATTCACCAAGCTCGAGGCGATTTATGTCGGTGGTAACACATTCTCGGCTGAAAGCCCGCTCAAAATCGGCGCTCCCAAGCCGCTGCTCACAATCCTCGAAATGGATATAGTTGATCACCTCGACCAGTCGTTCAACTTGAGCGACTATCCGTCGATGGTAGCCTTTGACGCTTACCACAATCTCGATTTGCGCAACGTCGACCCGACCGGATGCCCCGAACTGGTGACCATGTCGCTCGACTTGACAAATGTGGCGTCGCTCGACCTGTCGAAAAACTCCAAACTCGTCAGCCTCAATATCTCTGATACTAAAATCCGTGATATAAACCTGTCTAACAACCCCAACCTGACAACGCTCATCGCCGAGCACCTCTCAGGCAACATCAACACCGAGTACCACTTGAACGGGATAGACTTGAGCAACAACACCAAGCTCACGCTACTCCGCCTCGGCGGCAACAAGCTGACTAACCTCGACATCTCCAAAAACACAGCCCTTGTGAAGTTTAATGTGCGTAACAACAATCTCTCCAATATTGACATCACGAACAACACCGCTTTATACTCGGTTGACTTAGCCTACAACAATTTTGACTTTGCCACCCTCCCGCTGCCCCAGTCTACCTGGAATGAGTACTACTACCAGCGCAATCCGATGGCTTGTGCGAAATCTTACGCTCTCGGTGATGATATCGATTTCTCCGCGCGTGTGTTGCGTGATAATTCCGTGACCTACGCCCGCGTGATGCTCGACACTCCCGAGGCCGAACCCGTGGAATTGGACTCGGCATACTACACACATAGCAATGGAATCGTGAAATTTCTGCAGCTCCCCACCGACTCGGTTTACATCGAGTTTGCCAACACAGCGTTCCCCGACTACACCATCCGTTCGGCTAATTTCCTCGTGAAAAACGCTGACGACATGGGCAAGCCTGACAAAACGTTGACTTTCGGCACCACATCGGCTTCAGCCGGCAAAACGGTATCATTCAAAGTGGGTATCGCCAACGCGACAGCTGCGTCACCCCGCGAGTTCTATGTTGATGTCAACGGCACCCGCTCGACATTCAACGCCACTACCGCCGGATACCCGACCGATGACAATGTCAGCATCACTCTCCCGGCAAGCGGCTCAGCGACCGTCGAAATCTATATCCCCGACGGTGAAAACCTCACGGCTTTCAGCCTTGCCGAGCTGCCTCTAAGCTCAATTGATGTCACGGCGGCTTCTCAACTGCAGCACCTCACCGTGACAGGATGCCGACTGCTCAGAATCGAAACGAAATACAACCGCTTGCTCAAAGACCTTAACCTGAGCGACAACCGTCTGAGCGGCACCTTCTCCCTCGCCGGAGTGTATGGCGACTATGAGAAAAACTTCCTCACCGACATCAACTTGAGCAAAAACTACCTCACCGATGTCACTTTTGTCAACGTCGAGCACATCCTCAAACTCAACCTCGCCGGCAACCGCTTGTCGACATTCTCACTCAAAAACTTCGACAGCCTCACCGACATTGACTTGAGCAATAACAAACTCAGCGGTGATTTCAGCCTCGCATATCAAGCTAACGCTGTCAACGTGAACCTGAGCGGCAACTCCATATCTTCGCTCACCACCGTCGATATGCCCAATCTGAAGAGCTTTAACATCGCCAATAATGCGATGACTCTCGCTACTCTGCCCGATTTCACCGCAATCGAAAGCTACGCCTACGCTCCTCAGCAGCAGCTTGAAATCGTCGCTTTCGCCCCTGCCATCAACCTCACTGAGCAAAACGTCGTGGTCAACAACCTCTCAACCGTGTTCACCCTCAAAAAAGTTGACGGCACACCGTTGACCGAAGGTGTCGACTACACCGGGACCGGTGGAGCCTTCAAGTTCATCAACACCGAGCTTGGCAGCGTCTACTGCGAAATGACCCACCCGGCATTCCCCGCCTTCACGGGCGACAACGTGTTCCGCACCACAGCGACAACCGTCACCGGCGCCCCCACCACCGTCGTGGCTTCGTTCACCACCACCGAGAACTCTGAGACCGGCTCACTCGTGCTGACAGGGCATAAAAACACAGCGGTTTACGTCGACTGGCGCGGCGACGGCACTGAGTTCATCCAATATCCCATGGTAAGCTCCAAATACACTGCCTACACTGAGCAGAAAACTTACGCCGGAGCCAACGTAACAGTCTACACCTACGAGTCTACCGAGGATATAAAGGTGTTCTCTATCGATGGTGTGGCAATGAGCAAGCTCGACGCTTCACCGCTCACAAAAGTTGAAACGTTCACCGTTTGCAGAGCCGGACTTGACGAAAAGACCCTGACAATGCCCGAATCCGAAGGCCTGTACGAGCTTAACCTTGAAGGCAACAAATTCTCGACAGCCGACTTCTCACGGTACGCTTCTCTCACCGCTTTGAGCATCGGTGACAACAAATACACGGCGTTCGACGCTTCGAAGTTAAAGAAACTCCAGTTGCTCAATATCGCCAACAACAGTCTCACATCGTTGAAGTTGGATAACCCCATCCTTTGGTCGCTCGCGGCGGGCAACAACCGGCTCGATACGATTTCGTTCGTGGCTTGCCCCGCGATGTCGCAAGTGGTTCTCTCGCAAAACCTGTTGAAGAAAATCGACATCACACCTGTCAAGAACACGCTCAGAGCACTCTTCCTCGACGGCAACTCGTTCACATTCGCCACTCTCCCCATTCCAGCCGACTATCCCAACCTCGGAAGCTACTTCTACGGTAATCAAGCCGTGCTCGACGTGGAGTGCGTTGACGGCGTTGTCGACCTCTCTTACTTGGCAAAGGTTAATGAAACACCGACCGTGTTCACATGGTACTATGGCGATGCCACCTACGATGAGGACAGCGCAGCCTACGTTGGCGAAGTGCTCGCGTCGCAGGACGATGAGGACCCCGAATATGACTTCTCCGATGGTGTGACATCGTTCCGCACCACGTTCGACACCTACATCACCGGTGTCCTCTACAACGAGACATTCCCCAACCTCTACCTGCTCACCAAAAAAATCACCGTTGATGAGCCGGCAGGCGTTGAGGATGTGGCTGTTGATGCATTCGACGCTAACGCTCATGTCGACATCTACAACCTGTCGGGTGTCAAAGTGCGCTCTAACGCCGAATTGAGCGAGGTTAACAAACTCGCAAGCGGTGTTTACATCGTGGTTTCACAAGGCGCGACACGCAAAGTCCTCGTCAAGTAAACCGCCATTCCTCTAATAGATAAGTAGGGGCTGCGTCGTTAGGCGCGGCCCCTTGCTTTAGTCCGCTCGGCATCTCACCGCCCGGCGGCTAAAACAGCGAAGCCGACATCTAAATCAGGTGTCGGCTTCGTCATCTTATGTGATATTATAGGCGGCTTCAGTACGCGCGTCGATACCAAAGCTCCTCGCCGGTATCGGGATAGGTGAGCACTAAGTAGCCGTTGCGGAAGTGGTAGTAATACTCCCACAAGTCGCGTGACTGAATAAAATAGACCGTCAGAAGCGAGCCGCCGCGCGACTCCCACTCTATGGCCCAGGAATCCCACTGGCCAAACTCGTTAAGCCCCTCATAATGCCCGGTGCCGTTGTCATAAAACACGAAACGGTCGTAGATATGTGGGTCATCAAGCTCCCACACCCCGACCAACGGCGAGGTGTAGGGGTCGTCATGTGGCGGGGTGTGGGGGCCGTCATCGTCACATGACGCGAATCCCGCCATGGTGGTGACGGTGAGCAGCAGGAACAGAAGGTTTTTCAGTTTCATCATAAGGGATTACCAGATTACCACTTGTTTCTCGGGTGCGAGATAGAGAGGCTGACCCTCGGTGATGCCGAACGCCTCGAAAAATGGGGTGATGTTGCGCAAGGTCACGTTGACGCGGTTTTCACCGAGCGAATGCACGTCGCCCGTGGTGAGTGAGCGCATCTCCTCGGGACGGATGTTCTGTGCCCACACGTTGGCATAGTTCATGTAGAACGCCTGCATCGGGGTCAGACCGTCGATTTTTGCATCTTCTGAATTGATGTCGATACCTTTCTTTTTCTGTGAGTCGAGGAATGCTGTGCGAGCCACACGCAGACCGCCCTGGTCGGCTATGTTTTCGCCGAGAGTATAGGTGCCGTTGGCGTTGAGGCCCGGAAGCACCTCCACGGCGTCAAACTGGGCGATAAGTCCTTTTGTCAGCTTTTCAAATGCCTCGGTGTCCTCGGGTGTCCACCAGTTGACCATATTGCCGGCAGCGTCAAAGTTGCGGCCTTGGTCGTCGAACCCGTGGGTCATCTCGTGGCCGATGACCACGCCGATTGCGCCATAGTTTTCCGCGTCAGATGCTTCGGGGTCGAAGAAGGGTGCTTGAAGGATACCCGCGGGGAACACGATTTCGTTGGCAAGCGGGTTATAGTAGGCATTGATGGTCTGCGGTGTCATGCCCCACTCGGTCTTGTCGACAGGTTTGCCCCATTTGGCGTATTCCTCTTTCTGGTGCCACATAGCGGCGTTGTGCATATTCTCGTAATATGAAAGTTTGGGGTCGATGGTCATCGCGCTGTAATCTTTCCACTTGTCGGGATAGCCTATTTTCACGGTGAACGCGCTGAGTTTGTTGAGGGCGTTGAGCTTCGTGTCGTCGCTCATCCATGTCAGGTTGATGATGTGCTTGCCGAGAGCTTTGCGCAGGTTCTCCACGAGGTTGAGCATATACTCTTTTGACGATGCGGGGAAATATTTCTCAACATAGAGCTGTCCGATAGCCTCGCCCATAACGCCCTCGGTAGCTCCGAGCGCGCGTTTCCAGCGGGGGCGTTGTTGCTCGACTCCGCTGACCACCTTGTTGAACTCAAACGCCGCGTCGCTGAACTTGTCGCTGAGTTTGCCTGCCGCCTGGGCAACATATTTCCATAGATAGTAGTCTTTTATCTCGCGGTCGGTGAGCTTGCCCATCAGGTCGTTAGCTTGCGCCACGGTGTTAATCGTGGTGACGATTACCTGCTCGGGCGACGCTATCCCCATAGTTTCGATAAAGAAACGGTCCCAGTTGATATTGGGGTACATCTCTTTGAGTTGCGCGAACGAGCGGGGGTTATACATCGCCGGGATGTTGCGCGACTCTTCGCGGGTCCATGTTGAGTCGGCCAATGCGGTCTCGATTTTCATCACGTTTTTCATGATGCGGTTGGACTCTTTTTTAGAGTAGCCCGCATTGCGCATCTGGGCTACAATCAGCTTCTTGTAGGCTTCGCGCACTTTGGTGTTCTCTTTGTCGGTTTTAAGATAATAGTCGCGGTCGCCCAGGCCGATGCCGCCGCCGCTGACATACATCGCGTAGACGTTGCTGTTAGCCAAGTCTTCCATCGGGCCGGCGTTGAAAAATGGGCTGGCGTAGTTGGTGTGAATCCACATAAACAGGTCTTCCATCCCTTCGTGGGGTGTGGTCTCGATTTTTTTGAGGTCGGCGAGGATAGGTTTCGCGCCCTCGGCGTTGCGGCGGTCTGAGTCCATCGCCTGGTTATAGATTGTCGACACCTTGAATGCCACTGAGCCGGGTTCGGGGTTGGTCGCGCCGAGATTTAGCACGATGTCTTTCACGCGCACTTCGCTTGAATCGTTCAGGATGTTGAACTGGCCGTAGCGCGAATGCTCCGGTGTGAGCGGGTGCGCTTCCTGCCACCCCTTGTTGACGTGCTTGTAGAAGTCGGTTCCCGCGGGGGTTGTCTCATCGAAATAAGCCGGGTTGAGGCTTTTCAGATGCTCTGCTTGTGCTGTCGCGCCTGCGCTCATGGCGATTAAGGCGGCTGCGAGTTTCAATGATTTCATTGTTAAAAATATGGTTTGTTTTTACTTTGTGATTGTGCAAATTTAATAAAACTCGCCGACTTATCGCTCCAATCTCCCCCTAAATCCCGCCAAGCTCTGTGCCTTGGCGGGGATAACGCTTTAACGCTCACCATGATAGAGCGTCAGTGGCTCCCGGACGGCTTGCGGGTAAAAGGGGAATTTATTATCTTTGCGTCACGATGCAAACCGACACACTTTACGTTACTGACCTTGACGGGACTTTGCTTGACACCGACAGCCGTATAAGCGAGCGTTCGGCTCAAATTATCAGCGACTTAGTTTGCGATGGTGCGATGGTGACCGTCGCCACTGCCCGCACACCCGCCACAGCCGAGGAGTTGCTGCGTGATACCCACACCCTCCTCCCCGCCATCGTGCTGACGGGGGCTGCCATGTGGGACCGCGAGCGGCGGCGTTACCGTTACCCGCTGTTTATCAACGACGCCGACGCAGCCACCGTCCTGGCAGAGTTCCGCCGTGCCGATGTGCATCCGTTCATCTACACCCTATGCTCCGACGGCTTGCTACACGTCTATCACAACGGCCCGATGGTGAAACCCGCCGAGGAGTTCATGCGCGAACGCTCTGACTTGGAGCTGAAGAAGTTCCACCTCGACGACCCGGTTGTGGAGTGCGCCGCGTCAGTGCCGTCAACGGTGCTCTACTTAGCCATGGGGAAAGCCGAATGTGTTTATCCGCTTGCCGAGCGGCTCCGGGCCCTTGTCGGCTGCGCCGTCTATGCCTATCTCGACATTTTCAGCCCCGACGTGGCGGTTATTGAGGTGTTTGGGGCGGGTGTCTCGAAAGCGAGTGCGATTAAGCAGCTTGCCCGGCGTGCCGGCGCGAGGCGTGTCATCGTGTTCGGCGATAGCACCAACGACCTGCCTATGATGGAGATAGCCGATGTCGCGGTAGCTGTCGAAAACGCCATCCCTGAAGTCAAACGCGCTGCCGACATCGTTATAGGGCGCAACAGCTCCGATGCCGTGGCGCGTTTTATCTACAACGATTATTATTCAGAGGAAACCCCGGTTTACAAAAAAGTCAATGGCTAACATTTACGACATACGCCGCTACGGAACAGCCTTGTTCATGATTGTATCCATCTCAGTGGTTGGTATATTCCTCTATATGTCCAACTCTCTCGTGGCAGACCTCGCCGTACAGGAACGCGAGAGAATGCAGATTTGGGCCGACGCGACAAAGGAGATTGTTAACGTGGGACAGTCAGCGGCTGAAAACGATGAGGCCGGGAGCGTCAACGTTGATTTCCTCCTGAGCATAATCGAGCGTAACCACACCATCCCCGTGCTTCTCACCGATGATGATGGAAACATTCTGCTCCACCGCAACTTTGACCTCCCCGAACCTGCCGATTCCATGCGACCATACTATATATCGCCCGTAAATGAGAGATTCCTCGACGACAAGCTCTCCTCACTCCGCGGCACCGGCAACGTGATAAAGATAACCATAGCTCCCGATAACAACCAATATCTCTATTACGAAGACTCCAAGTTGCTCAAGCGTCTCAGCTACTATCCCTACATACAGCTGTTGGTAATGTTGGCGTTTATCGCTGTGGTCTATTTCGCCGTGCTGTCGACAAAAAAAGCTGAACAAAACAAAGTGTGGGTAGGGCTGTCAAAAGAAACCGCACATCAGCTCGGAACCCCCATCTCATCGCTCATGGCGTGGATGGAACTGCTCGAATCGCTCGGCGTCGACGGCGACACCGTAGCCGAGATGAACAAGGATGTGAAGCGGCTCGACACCATAGCCTCGCGTTTCTCCAAAATCGGGTCACAGCCATTGATGCAGCCCGAAAACATCAATGCGGTTGTGGAGCGGGCGTCATCATATATGAAATCGCGCATATCGTCGCGCATAAAACTCACCGTCGACCTTTATCCTCACCCGCTGACCGTCATGGTGTCAGCGCCGCTCTTTGAATGGGTGATGGAGAATCTGATTAAGAACGCCGTTGACGCGATGGAAGGGGCGGGGGCGATTCATATCACCACAGGGCTTGCTCAGTCGGGTTACCCCTACGTCCAAGTCAAGGACACAGGCAAAGGGATTTCCCGCAAAAACTTCAAGACAATATTCAATCCCGGCTACACCACCAAGAAACGAGGCTGGGGGTTGGGGCTTACGCTTGCCAAACGCATCATCGAGCAATATCACTCGGGAAAAATATATGTGTTAGCGTCGGAGCCTGGCCGCGGCACAACATTCCGCATTGATTTCCCTAATGCAATTAAATCCAATGAGCAGACTCAGTGACGATATGCTGGCGCTCACCCGCAAAGGGATTGATGCCGCCGGAGGTATCGACCCGCGGCGCAAGATTGGGGTAGCCCTCAGCGGTGGCGCCGATTCGGTGGCGTTGCTGTCGCTTCTGACGGCTCTGGGATACCGTTGCGTGGCTTTGCACTGCAATTTCCATCTAAGAGGAGATGAAAGCGATTGTGACGAGCTGTACGTCAGAGAGTTGACAGCCGGAATGGGGGTGCGTCTCGAAGTGGCGCAAATGGATGTGGCGGCCCGCCGTGATGCCACCGGAGAATCGGTAGAGATGGCTTGCCGCGAGTTGCGCTACCGATGGTTTGAAAAGATGGCTGATAGCCTTGACTTACAGGCTGTTGCGGTGGCGCATCACCGTGATGACCAAATTGAAACTTTTTTCCTCAATCTGCTTCGCGGCTCAGGGGTGAGAGGACTTGCGGCTATGAAACCGAGGAATGGGCTTATAATACGCCCCTTGTTAGAGATAAAACGCTGTCAGATAGTTGAATATCTTGACGGCAAAGGCCTCTCCTATGTCACTGACTCGACCAACGCCAGCGATGAGTACAAAAGGAATCGCTTGCGCAACCGAGTGATTCCGTTGCTCAACGAGCTATTTCCCGGTGCTTCCGATGCTATTTCTCACACTATCAGTAACTTGCGAAAGCAAGCAGCCCTGCTTGATGTTGCGGTTGATTCGCGCCGCCTTAGTTATGTTGATAGCCAAAACGTCGTTGATTTGCAGGGACTTATAGAGACTGAGACATACCCCGCCGAAACCCTTTATGAAATTTTATCGCCCCAAGGTTTTAATGCCTCCACTGTCAACGACATCATTGCCTCAGCCGGTAAGACCGGGCTGACCTTCCGCGGCAAAAAGTTAACATATATCCTCGAACGCGGCAAACTCACCCCTGAAACCTCTGATAGTCAGCAGTTGATAGGGATTTACCGCCACCCGTCTGAAATTCCCGGGGTTACGGTTGAAATCATCCCCCGCGAGAGCCTTGCCACGCTCAAATGCGATAAACTCACTATGCTGCTCGATGCGGACGCTTTGAGCGGCGAGTGCCAATGGGAATTGCGCAGGTGGCGCGAGGGGGATCGCTTGGCACCTTACGGTATGCGCGGCACGCGTCTTGTTAGCGACATCTTCACCGATGCAAAAATGCCTGAAGCCGCACGCCGTCAGCAGCCTGTCGTGGTCATCGACGGTGTTATCGTGTGGTTGCCAGGCATTAGGGCGTCGCGTCACTACGCCGTCACCGATAAGACAGTGTCGGTCATGAGGTTGCGATTTGAGTTTTGACGCGGCTTCTCATGCAAGTGCCGGCAGCTCTTCGCAGCCTGATGGCTCTTTATGCCGAAATCATTAGACTGCAATCAACTAAAAAAGAGGCGACCCCCGTTCGGAGGTCGCCTCGACTGTGTCTAATAGACGGTTATGAAATCTAATCTATGACAAGCCGTCCCGGTTTTATCGTTTTACGATTTTGTGGCTGCTGTCACCGTTGACGTTCACTATGTAAAGTCCCGATTGAAGATTAGACAGGTCTATTTTCAGTATCTGGTCACTATTGCCCGCGAATGTCATCACCAACGAGCCGTCAACGCCATGCACGGTGACTGTTTCGATAGGCTTGTGTGCTTTGATGGTCAGCGGGCCGTTGGTCAGTGTCGGGTAGACTGTGGTGTTGCCTGCGTCAGCCATGATTTCTCCGGCACCGGTCGTGCCGCCGGTCTGCTTCGTCAAAACTGATTGGCGGTCTTTTGCTATAGCTCCATTGGCAGCGCGCGCGGCGTATTTAGCGCGGACAACAAATTCCCATTTGGTGGGGTCGTCATTTTCGCTAATCAGAGTTCCGTCAGCGTTGACTTCGGGCTGGGCGTAGTAGGAACAAACGACTTCGCTTCCATCAATACGGTTATACTTTCTTTTGGCATTCTCGAAATCATAAGTTCCGGGAATCTCGCTCTGATTTTTGATGACAGGCTCCGCTCCGTTCATCAGGATGAACCCTTCAATGCGGTTGGGGTAGGTGTCGGCCTCGTCGCCCGGTTTGTGATACCACAATTCGTAGTAAGACACGGGGTATGACTCGCCGGCAGCACCAAAATCG
>CAZECG010000029.1:0-17969 GCA_964510535.1 uncultured Muribaculaceae bacterium | reverse complement strand
CGCCTATCCCTTCGGTTTCAATTTCGTCGATTCCCGATGGAGTGTCTATGAAGAAGAACTCTTTCCATTGGTCGGCGGCTTTGTAGTCATCGACGCTTCCGGGCAAAACGTAAAGTGTGCACTCCCATTTGTTGATGTCGTCGAGAGCCTGGTTGCCGCAAACCGGCGGCGCAGCGGCAAGCGTTGCAAATACTGTCAGCCCGGTACAGTCGCTGAACGCCTCGTCGCCGATGCTTTCCATGCTCGCTCCCGAGGCGAACGATTGCAACTCCGAGCATCCCGAGAACGCCCATTTGCCTATCTTGGTCACGCCGTCGCCACACTCAAACGATTGCAAGCTGGAGCAGCCATAGAACTCGTTGTCATAGATTTCGGTCTCCTTGTCGGTGATCTTTACCGAGCGGAGCGACCTGTTGCGGTAGAACGGTGAGTAGCCGTAGCTTGAGCTTGCTTTGTATGATAGTTTTCTGCCGATATAAACCTCGTCGAGCGGACAGTCGGCAAACATTGGCGACGAACCGTTGCTTCCCAACGTTATCGTCGGCGATTCGTCGCCGGAAGCGTCAGCAAAAGTTACATCTTGCAACGCCGAGCAACCGGCGAAAACATAATCATTGATTTTGTTTACATTACCCGGAATCCGAATGTTGCCAAGTGATGAGCAATTCTTGAATAACGATGCGTTCAACGCCTTTATGCCTTTGCCGATGGTCACGCTATCAAGCGACGAGCAACCTTCAAAAGCCGACTCTCCGACGCTTGTGACGCTATCGGGAATTACGACCTCTCGAAGTCCTTTATTGTTATAGAACGCTTTGTCGCCTATCGCGGTGACATTACCGCCGATGGTAAGCGAATTGACCCTATTACATCCTGAAAACGCGTAGTCGCCGATGTTGCCGTTATTTTTAGCCGTTAGAGCAGTAATGGAGTCATTGCCGTAAAAAGCGTAATCATTGACATTCAACACTTTTAGTTGCACGTTGTGGTTGGTAACAACGCTGTCAATCGTAACCGTTTTGGATGTTGGATTATAATTGCAGTCAATCACGTCGCAAGTGCGCTCCGACGGGCTTACGGGGACATATACCACGTTGTCAACCTCAAACTTGGAGCCGAGGGACGTATACACTTTCTGGTTAGAGAATCCGTATCGGTTGTTAGACACATAATTTATCGTCGCACGTACATCATTTGCGCCCTCAGGCGGTGTGTTAGTGAGCCATATAGCTTTTATAACACCTGAATAAGGGAATGCGTCGCTGCCAATTGATGTCACCGAGTTGCCGATGGTCACCGATTTCAGGCCTCTGCAACCGTAGAATGTGTGGTAGCCTATTAAAGTCACCGAGTTGGGGATGGTCACCGAGGTCAAGCCGCTGCAACCTTCGAATGCGTTGCTTTCGATTGTTGTCACCGAGTTGGGGATGGTCACCGAGGTCAGGCCGCTGCAACCTTCGAATGCGCTGCAACCGATTTTTGTCACCGAGTTACCGATAGTCACCGAGGTCAGGCCGCTGCAACCGTAGAATGCGTAGATGCCGATTGAGGTCACCGAACTACCGATTGTCACCGACCTCAGGCCGCTGCAATTGTAGAATGCGTCGCGGCCGATTGAGGTCACCGAGTCTGGGATTGTCACCGATTTCAAGCCGCTGCACTTGTTGAATGCGTAGTCGCCAATTGATGTCACCGAGTTGCCGATGGTCACCGATTCCATGCCGCTGCACTTGTTGAATGCGTATTTGCCGATTGAGGTCACCGAGTTGGGGATGGTCACCGATTTCAGGCCGCTGCAACCGTTGAATGCGTAGATGCTGATTGAGGTCACTGAGTAAATTGTGCCGTCATATTCGACGGTTGACGGGATTACCCAATCTCCGTAAACGTAATCTCGGTTGCTACTACTGTTATCGTTCTTATACGTTACCGTAGCGGTTTTAGTCGAAGAGTTGAGGTTGTAGTAGAGGCCTCCGATTTTGACGCTTGCCGAGGCTGCGTGTGCGCAACAAAGTGCGGCGAGCAGTGTTAATAGGCACAGTTTGAGATAGCGTTGTTTCATTTTTGATTAAAACAAGTGCCGCGGGATCCTCAGCGTTGGCGGTTAAGGTCAAAAATTAAAAAAGCGCAAGGACCTTACTTGTTACCCGTTCCACAATCGGAGGCTCTGGAATTGCCCATCTCAGTTGAACGAGCAAACCTGCAGAGACCTCACGCGGAATATGCGAAATGCGCCATCGACCAGCGCTCACGCGCGTTGATGACGGAGTGTTGTACATACCCACATAAGACATCTACCGTCTGCTTCATTCTTGACTGAGATTGAAATTTTCCAGATTTCCGATTGTCAAGAAAGAGCGTTGAGTAAACGCTTTTCAATAAAATGTCGTCGCAGTCCCGCCCGCTTTGCCCCGTGACCGGGTCTCTGCTTGACGGTCAGCAACGGCAAAGTTAAAGCATATTTCTGATTTATACAAAACAAAATGACCTCTCTCGCTTCAGACAGAGGTCGCTTCGTTTTGATTCTTTTCTAAATTTGTAGGGTCTTCGCTCTAATCAGCCGAGAAGACAACCGACGGCAATCGTCGGCAGTTATATTGCGATGCCATAACTTCTCCGTATGCCCCCGCAGACCTTAGAGCCAGAATGTCGCCGCGACGCGTCGATGGTAGCTTCTCATTCTTGCCGAAGCAATCAGATGATTCACAAATCGGTCCGACAACATCGTAAGTTTCGATAGGGCCATCGCTTGTGATATTTTGAATGACGTGGTGCGCTCCATAAAGAGCCGGACGGATTAGGTCGGTAAATCCGGCATCAACAATAGCAAACTGTTTGGTGAGACCTTTTTTCACATATAGCACCTTTGTGATAAGCGACCCGCATTGAGCTACCACTGAACGACCAAGCTCGAAATGCAATTCCTGCTCGGGACTGAGAGTCAGATTGTCAGCAAACACCTCAAAATACGATTTAAAATCAGGTATAGGATTCTTGTCGGGGTCGTCGTAATCGATTCCGAGCCCCCCGCCGACATTTATAATTTTAAAGAATATCCCTTTTGAGGAATACTTTTGCGTTAAGGCGTTAATTTTTTCGCACAGTAGTTTGAACGGCTCCAAGATTGTGATTTGAGAACCGATATGGAAGTGCAGCCCGGTCAACGCCACATTTTCAAGTGCTATAGCTGTCTCGATAACATGGTCAAGAGATTCAAGTGCGATTCCAAATTTGTTCTCTGCCAAGCCGGTTGTGATATACTCATGGGTATGCGCGTCTATATCGGGATTTACCCTCAATGCCACGTTGGCGACTTTACCACATGATATTGCTATCTGATTAATGATTTCCAATTCTTCAACCGACTCAACATTAAAGCATCCGATGTTTTTGTTAAGCCCGAGTTCAATTTCTTCATCGCTCTTCCCCACCCCGGCATATACTATTCCGTCCGCCGGAAATCCGGCATACAGTGCTGCGCTTATTTCACCGCCACTCACGCAATCGGCTCCGAACCCCGCCGCTGAAATCTCTTTTAGTATTATCGGATTGGAATTGGCTTTGACTGCATAATGCACTTTATATCGGGAATCATTAACACAGCCCTTTATCGCCTGCAACGTCGACCTTAGCAAAGCCAAGCCGTAGTAGTAGAACGGCGTAGTGTTATGACGGAACTCGTCAACCGGGAATGTCGTCATCGTGTAAAATTAACCTTCTTGACTGACGTTAAACAGGCGATTGCTGAGCGAATTGAGCGCTTTGACTTTGTCTTCTTTTCTGACAAGGAACGATATGTTGTAATTGCTCCCACCATAAGAAATCATGCGCACCGGAATCTCGCGGAGCGCATCGAGTGCTTTAGCTTCGAAGCCCCGGTTTTGCCATTCAAGATCGCCTACAACGCAGATAATCACCATATCGCGATCAACCGAAACAGTGCCAAACTTCTTTAAATCGTCAATGATTTTGTCGAGATTTCGCTCGTTGTCAATGGTGACAGAAACGCCAACCTCTGAGGTGGCAATCATATCAATCGGAGTCTGGTACGTCTCAAATATTTCAAATACTTTCCTCAAAAATCCATAAGCGAGCAACATTCGTCCCGATTTGATTTTGATGGCGATGATGTTATCTTTTGCTGCGACAGCCTTAATCTTCCTACTGCTTGTAGTATTGAATATCACTGTACCTTTCGCGTCGGGTTGCATGGTGTTAAGCAATCTGACCGGTATGTTGTTCAGTTTTGCAGGTAACACGCAGGTAGGATGCAGTATTTTGGCTCCGAAATATGCTAATTCGGCGGCTTCCTCAAAATGCAATTCTTCTACCGGTTGGGTATTCTCGACAAATCGCGGGTCGTTATTGTGCATACCGTCGATGTCGGTCCATATCTCAATTTCATCCGCACCTATTGCCGCCCCAATGAGCGATGCGGAATAGTCACTGCCGCCGCGCTGCAAGTTGTCAATCTCGCCGTATGCGTTGCGGCAAATATAACCTTGAGTAATGTATATGTCGGCTTCAGCGTGCTTATCCAGCAGTGCCGTGAGTTTTTGTTTTATATAGTTGGTGTCAGGCTCTGCGTTCTTATCGGTTCTCATATAGTCGAGAGCAGGCAATAATTCTGAATCTATACCTTTTTCCAAAAGATACAGGTTCATCAGTGCGGTTGACATGAGTTCACCTTGAGCCAATATCTCTTTTTCCTCAAAGACTGTGAAAATATCCTTTGTAAACGAACGTATATAGTTAAAGCAGGCTTTGATTTCTTTCAGAGCCTTTTCTTTATACTCATCCGTGGCGAAAAGCTCGTCTATGGTGCTTAAATATTTGGATTCAAGTGAATTTACGATTTCTTTTGCGCCATCTACATTCTTTTTATACAGATAATCGGAAATTTCTACCAAGGTGTTTGTGGTGCCAGCCATTGCTGACAGCACTATGATGTTTTTGCCTCGAGACGTTACGAGCTGTGCGACATTTTTGATGCGTTCAGCCGAGCCAACGGAAGTTCCGCCAAATTTTAAAACTTTCATTTTTCCCTTAAATGAGCATTATTAATTGACATTCTCTTTTCAATGTCTTGTTTCGGCTGCAAAGTTAAGGATTTGCAGCTTTTTTTGCAACAATATGACTGGATTTGTCAGTCATGCGCTATCTGGCAGGTTACAACTCATCGTTGACCTCAGATAACGCCTTTCCCTCGCATTTCAGTACACGGCCAGGAAATTGGTCAACCAGTGCAAGGTTATGTGTCGCCATAATCACGGCTGTACCGGATTCAGCGATATGGTGCAGATGCCTCACAATCTGTTCACCTGTAGCCGGGTCTAAATTGCCGGTAGGTTCATCGGCAAGAATAAGTTTTGGCCGGTTAAGCAAAGCCCTGGCTATGACAATGCGTTGTTGCTCACCGCCCGACAACTCGTGGGGCATCTTATATGATTTATTGAGCATTCCGACTTCTTTCAACACCTGTTCTATACGTTCGTCGATTTCCTGCTGATTATTCCATCCGGTTGCATCGAGTACGAACCTTAGATTCTGATATACGTTTCGATCGGTCAACAGTTGAAAATCTTGAAATACGATACCGATTTGCCTCCGCAACATAGGGACATCTTTGCGGCGAATGTTAAGCAAATCAAAATCAAATACATTAGCCCGGCCTGACACAATCGGAATCTCCGCATAAATTGATTTCATCAAGCTGCTTTTGCCGCTGCCAACTTTACCTATAAGATAGGTAAATTCACCTTCGTTTAACTCAAAGCTAACGTGCTTTAAGATTACTAATTCTTTGCGAAGAATTTCAACATCGCGAAAGTTGATAATGCTCATCTACCCTGCTATTCTTTGTGCCGCGAAGCAAGTTCAGCGGCAAGTTCTTCTATTCTATGACCTTTAGCGGTCAACAATACAATCAAGTGATATATCAAGTCAGACGCCTCATAGATGAGACCGTCATCAGTTCCGTTTGTGGCTTCGATGACTGTTTCGACAGCCTCCTCCCCCACTTTCTGTGCCATGCGGTTTATCCCTTTTTTAAACAACGAAGTGGTGTATGACCCTTCAGGCATTTCCTCGTGACGACGAGAGATGAATTCTTGCAGGTAGGCAATGAACTCTATTCCTGAGGCGTTATCTGACCCAAAGCAGGTATCAGTCCCTTTGTGACATACCGGACCGACAGGGTTAACTTTAATCAACAATGTATCATGGTCACAATCTTCCTCAATTGACACGACGTTGAGAAAATTACCACTCTCCTCACCTTTCGTCCAAAGTCGATTTTTAGTCCGACTGTAGAATGTGACTTTCCCGAGTTCAACTGTCTTGTTATAAGCATCCTGATTCATGAAGCCGAGCATAAGGACGTTTTTGGTGCGTGCGTCTTGTATGATTGCGGGGATTAGCCCTTGCATTTTATTAAAATCCAAGTCCATTTTTGTTTAATCCATTATGTTTATAGCCACAAAGGTAACTAAATTTCCTATCCTCTGCAACATGACGTTATGCTCCGCGGTTGCTTGCGATGCAAATTCAGAATATTATGGCGGTGCAGGGTTCCTCGTCAACCGCATACAACGATGACGAGACAAGATAATCGTTTATGTCGGCATAGCTGCGCCCACGCTCCAACATCATTTCGATATCACTGAGTAAGAAATCGTTCAGTTCTTCTGTTTTCACCACAATGATTGGGCCATTGACCCATAAGGTTGAGTGGCACTCTTCGCTGAACGGTTCGCGATAAATATTGCGTCCCGAAGCGTCAACGGTAACCACACTCAACCCGAACACGTTACCATTGGTTAGCAATTGCCTCGTCAAGTAACGTTTATTTGGAGTGCATACGTTCACGCAGAGTCCTGAATTTAGAGTTAGGGTTGATTGATTGTTGATTGACGTTTACTGCTGAATCGGGTTGATTACTCCGTCGTCTGACGGCGGTCGATTCCTGTGAGGCGTTCCTATCACTAATCGAACGCTGCCGATAGCGTTGGTGGTATATGCCCGGTTTTATCCTGTCACGGATAAGAGAGATGCTGTCGAGATAGATATTGTCTTCCCTACCGTTGCCTGTGGTTATTACATATCCGGCAATGCGAAGCGGTATTTGAGTGGAGTCGGAGATATATTGTAGTTTGTTCCATCCTTCGCCGTTAATGTCCGATTGGCAATATTCAACAGTTCCGTCAGGGTATTCAGCAGAGATGCCCCATTTTAACGGCATACGGTTGTTGATTGTTTTCATTGCCCACGCATAGACATCGCCCTTTTGCCAGTTTTCGTCCTTTGGCAGGTCAAATGTTATGATGCGGCTTGGAGAAAATTTCGTTAAGGCATAGTGTCTGCTCCACTGCCAAGTATCGACCGAGTCGCCTGCGATACCAAATTTGGTGCCTGTTGCCGATGCCTGCGCTACACCTTTCTCAAGTATTTCAATTACTTTGTCGTAGATTTCGACATATTGCTCAATGTGATGTCCATACCATACAAAAGATGTGTCAACTTGTTGTTCTGTTACCCCATGCTTAAGATACACAGATTGCTTCATAACCTTTTTCATCGAATCGGTCATGTATGACGTGCGGTTGATATCAACGATTGACTCTGCGGTGTATATATCGGCTAAAAGCTCGGCCATGCTATCAGGAGGGATAACATATCCGGGGACAGAGTTACACCCTGAGGTCGCTATCAGTAATAAAGCGGCGGTAACTGTTATTTTATATCTCCCGAAAGACATATCTGTGTCATTGAGCCATTAATAAGTTAGTCCAAGTTCTTTTGCTCGGCCTCAGCATGGCTCTGGGATGATGAGACATTCTTCGAATAGAACAATATCAGTATAATCATTCCGACGGTAATCGCTGCGTCTGCAAAGTTGAATACCGGTTGGAAGAATGTGAAGTACTCTCCACCAACCCAAGGCATCCAATCGGGCCAATAGAAACTGAACAACGGGAAATAAAGCATATCGACCACACGTCCGTGAAGCCACGTTCCATATCCACCGCCTTCGGGAAACATGGTTGCGACTTCGGGAGGAACGGGGTTATTGAAAATCTCTCCATAAAACACGCAATCGATGATGTTGCCGGCGGCACCTGCTGTAATTAACGCCAGACACGCAATATAACCGGCTTTGATATAACCGCGGTTCTTGATGCGGCAAATATACCATATCAAGAACCCCACAGCTATGATTCTGACTAATGTGAGTAGCAGCTTGCTGCCTATTTCCATTCCAAAAGCCATCCCGTTGTTTTCAATGAAATAGAGATGGAACCAAGATGCTATTTCAAGGTCTTCTCCGAGATAAAAACTCGTTTTGACCCAAATTTTCATCGCTTGGTCGATGATGATGACCGCTATGATTACGATGAGCGCAAGATAACCTTTGGATAACTTCATTTACAGAATCGGTGAGAATTTATTTCTTGTCGATTTTTTGGTCAATTCCAAGCGTAGCGTGTGGCACGGCGCGAAGTCGTTCCTTAGGTATCAGTTTGCCGGTCTGACGGCAAATGCCATAGGTTTTGTTTTCGATGCGCACAAGAGCATTCTGAAGATGCTGTATGAATTTCATCTGTCTTTGTGCAAGTTGTCCGGCTTGTTCTTTGCCTAACGTACTCGCCCCTTCCTCCAAAACTTTAAATGTCGGGGAGGTATCGCTAATGTCGTTGCCATCGGTATTCATCACATTCGACTTCAACAGTTCATAATCCTGTTGAGCTTTCTCCAGTTTTGCAAGAATCAATTCCTTAAACTCTTGCAATTCCTCATCAGAGTATCTTGTTTTTTCGCTCATAGGTGATAGAGGTTAAGTTGATATATTAGTTATTTGTGAGCTTTGACATTGACACATATTTCAACGCCGTCGATATCAAGATGTTCATCATCGGCTACTGTGTTTAGGTTTGCTACATTGAGTGTCGCTGCCAATACCTGCTTCATAATATAATCGCGGTATGTCTCCAACGCCGCCTCCACGGCATCGTTGGGCGCAATCGTAATATCAATGCGGTCGGTGATATCAAAGTCACGTCCTTTTCTTATGTTTTGAATACGGTTGACAAGTTCACGGGCAATGCCTTCACGCTTGAGGTCGTCGGTTACGGTGATATCAAGTGCGACTGTGACATTCCCGTCATTGGTGACAAGCCATCCGGGGATATCCTCGGATATTATTTCTACGTCGGCAACTTCAACTATTGCGGGAGTGCCGTCGAGATTGAGAGTGATGTGTCCGTCTCTTTCCAATGCCAAGATATCTTGCTGACTTGCGCTTTCAAGAGCTTTAGCTACCGCTTTCATTGATTTTCCGAATTTAGGCCCGAGCTTCTTGAAATCAGGCTTGATTCGCTTGACAAGCATCCCGCCATCATTGTCAACAAATTTAATCTCCTTAACGTTCACTTCGCTGAGTATAAGATTACTCATTGACGAAATTGCATCATTCTGACGTTGCGAGATAACGGGAATCATCAATGTGGAAAGCGGCTGACGCACTTTTATGTTCACTTTGCGACGCAATGACAACACCATCGAGGTTATTTCCTGGGCGAGATGCATTCGCTCCTCAAGCGAATGGTCAATCACACTTTCATCTGCAACGGGGAACGAAGCGATATGAACGGATTTATCAGCGTCCTGATTGAGGTCTCGATAGAGTTTATCGGCATAGAATGGCGAGATTGGAGCAATCAGCATCGCTATAGTCTTCAGACAGGAATAAAGCGTCTGATAAGCCGACAGCTTATCTTCTGTCATTTCCCCACCCCAGAAACGTTTGCGGTTCAAGCGCACATACCAATTGCTGAGATTGTCATTGACAAAATCATTTATTGCTCTGGCAGCTTTCGTAGGCTCATAGTCAGCCAAATCCTCATCCACCTCTTTAATCAACGTGTTGAGTAATGAGATAATCCAACGGTCGATTTCCGGACGACGCTCGAGCGGCACAGCCGGAGTCTCAGGCGAGAAGCTATCGACGTTGGCATACAGGGCGAAGAACGAATATGTGTTATAGAGAGTGGCAAATAATTTGCGAGCGGTTTCAGTAACGCCTGCTTTATCGAATTTAAGGTTATCCCAAGGCGAACTGTTAGCAATCATATACCAGCGCAATGGGTCTGAACCAAACTCCTCGATAGTCTCAAACGGGTTGACTGCGTTACCAAGCCGTTTCGACATCTTGTTGCCATCTTTGTCAAGCACGAGACCGTTTGAAACCACAGCCTTGTAGGCGACTGAGTCAAACACCATACCGGCGATAGCGTGCAAGGTGAAAAACCATCCGCGGGTCTGGTCGACACCCTCGGCGATGAAGTCGGCAGGATAAAGTTTGCGAGAATCGACAGCGTCCTTGTTCTCAAATGGGTAGTGCAACTGGGCATAGGGCATTGAGCCTGAATCGAACCACACATCAATAAGGTCAAGTTCACGGCGCATAGGTTTGCCATTGGGCGACATAAGTATGATGTCGTCGACGTAAGGGCGGTGAAGGTCAATCTTTTCGTAATTCTCTTTATCGAAATTACCAGGTACAAACCCAAGTTCTTTATATGGGTTCTTATCCATCAGCCCGCCTTCAACAGCTTTTTCGATTTCATTATATAGCGTCTCTACGCTGTCTATGCATATTTCCTCTGTTCCGTCTTCTGTACGCCAAATGGGCAGGGGGGTTCCCCAATACCTGCTTCGTGACAGATTCCAGTCCTGAAGATTTTCAAGCCATTTGCCAAAGCGTCCCGAACCGGTTGACTGAGGTTTCCATTTGATGGTCTCGTTCAGTTCCATTAATCTCTCGCGCACGGCTGTGGTCTTTACGAACCAACTGTCAAGCGGGTAATAGAGAACGGGTTTATCCGTACGCCAGCAATGGGGGTAACTGTGGACATGCTTTTCAATCTTGAACACCCTGTCGCGTTGCTTTAGATACATACAGATTTCAACATCAAGCGTTTCGGTGCTTTCATTAGCCGACGGATTGAATGCGTTTTTAACATATTTACCTGCCCAGGGCTTATATGCTTCCACATCCACCATCTCATCGACAAACTTGGAATCGAGGTCTTCAATTAGGTAGAATCGGCCTGTCATGTCGACCATTGGTCTTATATTTCCATCCTTGTCGGTGAGATGAAGCGGGGGTATGCCGCTCTGACGCGACACACGGAGGTCATCGGCACCAAAAGTGCCTGCTATATGTACGATACCCGTACCATCTTCAGTGCTGACATAATCGCCGGGGATTACGCGGAACGCCCCCTCACCGGGATTAATCCACGGCATCAGTTGCTCGTAGTGTAACCCCACGAGTTGCTCCCCTTGCACTTGTTCCATCACCTTATATGGAATGAGTTTATCGCCTTTATTGTAATCGTCAAGCGACAACTCGGCTGCTTTGGGATTGAAGATAGCACCCATCAGTTCATTGGCCACTACTACCGTGACAGGAGAACCGCTATAAGGATTGTAAGTGCGCACGATGTTGTACGTTATGCTTGGACCGACAGCGAGAGCCGTGTTCGATGGGAGTGTCCACGGTGTTGTTGTCCATGCGAGGAAAAACGCGTCGCCCCACCCTTTCATTGAGTCAATCGGGTCGGTAGCGAGAAACTCGGCTATGCAGGTTGTATCTTTGACATCTCGATAGCAACCGGGCTGGTTCAATTCGTGCGTACTGAGGCCGGTACCGGCGGCGGGTGAATAGGGTTGTATGGTATAGCCTTTGTAAAGGAAACCTTTTTTGTAGAGTTGTGATAACAACCACCAGACGCTTTCGATATATCGGTTGTCGTATGTGATATAGGGGTTCTGGGTGTCGACCCAATATCCCATCTGCTTGGTCAGGGTTTCCCATTCGCGAGTGTATTTCATCACTTCGCGGCGGCACGATGCGTTATAATCGTCAACCGATATTTTATGCCCGATATCCTCTTTTGTGATACCCAAAGCCTTCTCAACGCCAAGTTCAACCGGCAGGCCGTGAGTGTCCCATCCGGCTTTTCGGCTGACGTGGTAACCCTTCATGGTCTTGTAACGGCAGAATATATCTTTAATCGTGCGCGCCATGACATGATGAATCCCGGGCATACCGTTTGCCGAAGGCGGACCCTCGTAAAACACAAACTCAGGATGCCCCTCGCGCAGTTTGAGCGATTCTTCAAAAAGATTGCTCTCATTCCATTTAGAAAGCATCTCTTTGTTTATCTCTGACAGATTAAAGCGATTATATTCGTTAAACTTCTTCATCGTTACAAAACGTTTGGAGATTATAGTTTCTTAAAAATTTTTGCAAAGATACAAATAAAATAGTTATTGAGGAATTTGCCAACCATTAACAAGCCGAAACCTATTTTTTCAGGCCGCCTTTCACGCCTCGTCCCATGGAGAATATGTTTTGGTCATAGCTGACGGTTTTCATCGTGCTTTCGCGTTTGCGTTTTATGGCGAGAGCCACTAATCTGTCCATAAGTTTTTGGAATGGAACGCCGGTTGCCTCCCAGAGATAAAACGACAATGAACCGGGGATGGTGTTTATCTCGTTTACATATATATCGCGGGTCTTACGGTCGACGATAACATCGACGCGGCTAACACCATGGCACGACAGCACTCTGAATGTCTCGCCGGCAAGGTACTGTATGCGTTTGGTCTCTGATTCGGGAAGCTCTGCCGGTATGCGTTTCTGCGATGCTTGCATCCCCTTTGCGCCCTTGGTTCCGCCCATATATTTGTCTTCATATGAAAGAATTTCGCCGCTTTTGATTGGTTCCTCAAGCACAGAAGTCTGATAATCATCGCAATCGCCCAAAACAGAGCAGTTTATTTCCTGAAGTTCTTCAACCATATCTTCCACGATTATTCGCGTGGAATATTTTTCGGCATCGTCGACTTTATCAATCAGTTCGGCGCGGTTAGTCGCACGACCTATGCCTACGCTTGAGCCAAGATTTGCCGGTTTCACAATTACCGGGTACCCTATTTTGCTCTCGATTTTCTCTACAAGCTGTTCGCGACGGCTAAACCATTCCTTGTCGGTAAACCAGACATAGTCTACTACCGGGATGTCGCAGGCTTGAAGAATCATCTTCATCGTGATTTTATCCATTCCGTTAGCTGATGACAATGTATTGCATCCGGCGAATGGTATGCCTATTGACTCCAGTACGCCTTCAAAAATGCCATCCTCACCGTTGCTGCCATGAAGAACGGGTATCACTACATCGAGTTTGGTGACGATATTGCTCCCAAACATTGATTTCTTGCGGCGATAGAGATTATAATCATCATATACCGGCTCCATGTAGACTTCCTCACATTTTTCCAATAAAGCCGGAATGTCTTTGTAGTTTGCTATTTCAAGAAGGGCGTTTCCGGTGTACCATTTCCCTTTCTTTGAAATATATATCGGAGTCACGTCATAACGGTCACGGTTTATCGCGCTCATTGCTTGTGAAGCTGATATAACTGAAATTTCATGCTCGGTGGAGCGGCCACCGAAAAATACGCCTATGTTGGTTTTCATTTCTAATTTATAAAATGAATATGTTTACTTTACCTGAAATGAGTTTCTGATTTATTTGAATGTATCGGGCAGGTCATTCTCATACAGTACGAAATCTCCGGCTTTTACGATAGTTGCCAACAACTTTTGAGCTTCTTTGAAAGACGCAACAGCGTGAACGACCGATTTTTCCATGCCGCCCTTTTCTATTCCTGCCAACAACGCCTCGCGGTTATACTCGCCAACGACTATAGCCACATCAGCATTGGCCGCGATGTTTTCGCCAAGTATGCGGTTATATTCATACTGTTTTTCTCCCAATTCAATCATCCCGGGGGTGATGACTATACGTTTTCCGCCAACCATCGAGCCGAGGACTTCCATTGCCATTCGCGAACCCGATGGATTGGAATTGAACGCGTCGTCAATTATTGTGATGCCGCCGGGAGTGCGTTTTAGATTGAGCCGATGCTCAACCTGCTCGATTTTTTGCACTGCATATTTTATCTTTTCCTCAGGGACACCGAGATAGAGCGCCACAATGACTGCCGCAATAAGATTGGAAATGTTACATTCGCCAACCAGACGGGTCGACAGCGTCAACTCGCGACCCTCGCCCTTGATTGTAAAAGTGGTGCCGGATGGAGTGTATCTGATGTCGGTTGCTATGAAGTCGGCGTTTTCGGTGGTCCTGACCGCATATCGACGGCATTGGACGTTGTCTACTTTGCGGTTGGCTCCATATTCAAAGTCATCATTTACGACAGCAAGGCCGTCTGATGGCAGAGAGTCGACAAGTTCAAATTTAGTGTTTTGTACATTCTGTATGGTTTTGAACGACTCCAAATGCTGTTCACCGACTGCAGTTACGATCCCTATTTCGGGATGGACCAAATCGCAGATTTCCTTGATGTCACCCTTTTGCTTGGCTCCCATTTCCACAATAAACACTTCGTTATAAGGCTTCAGGCTTTCTCTGACAGTCCTTATCACGCCGAGCGTGGTGTTAAAACTTCCAGGCGTCATCAGCACATCGAATTTTTCGCTAAGTATGCGGTTGAGATAGTGTTTAGTGCTTGTTTTGCCATAACTACCGGTCACGCCGATGATTTTTAAATCGGGCATTGAACGCAACATCTTGTATGCTTCGTTGTAATACCTGCGATTGATGCTTTTTTCAATTGGCGCCAATATGAGGTTGGCGAGGAGAAGCAATGCCGGTGACAACACCACGCAGACGACCGCTGCAACCGATGCCCCGGCAAGCGATGAAAATTCCCCGACAAGAAATACGGCGCAAACGGCTAAAATGGCCATGGTCACATAGATGCGGGTTGCACGGCGGGTAAACACTAATGGCTTCTTATATTTAGCTCTATAAAGATTGACGGCTTGAAAACCGAGGATTATGACTGCTACGCCTGCGCCCGCAGGGTATGGAACATTACGAACCAAGAGGAGCAGTAATGCTATTAATGAGCAGAGACGGCCAAACGAGGTGCTCTCACCAGCCATTTTAAACCATCGGATGTATCGGTCGGCACGATAAGAGTTTTGCTGAAACATCATCAGCTCGCGGCGGCACACCAAGCCCAAATCAATGGCGGCCACAAGAATCAGGAGTATCGAAAAATAAGTCAGAAATTCAGGATTCATTTTAAATTAACTTTTTAGAAAGCTCCGCAGCACGGCTGCAAATTGAATTGGGTTGTCGAGGAAACTGTAATGCCCGCATCCGGGAAATGATACCAAACCGGCTCCGGGAATTAGTTTTTCCATAATTTTTGCATCTCTGATGGGTGTCGCCGTGTCATTTTCGCCCCAAATCAAGAGCGTGGGGGCTTTGATTAGTGGCATCACATTTTTCAAATCCTCGTTGACCACCTTGCTGAGTATGCGTTTCATCATTGTCGAGGCGTTGTTGTAATCGCTTGAGCCTCGCTTCGCTCTCAGGCTATCGATGCGTTTTTGTGCTTTTTCTTTTCCTAAAATCGCTTTCAATAGTCGGCATCCGAGTTTATAGGAATAAACTTTATAGTAATACTTAATTGAACGGCGCGGTTTCACACCTGCCGCGTCAACAAGAATAAGTTTCGAGACTTCATTGCGCGAGGCATAGAGGATGCCTACCCGTCCGCCAAACGAATGTCCCAACAAAATCGGATTGGTGATTCCGGCTTCTTGAACGAATCGTTCAAGCATCGACGTGTATTCCTCAACGCCCCAAACATTTGACGGCTCTGACGACTGTCCGAATCCGGGGAAATCAATATTGAAAACGCGGCAACTCTCAGCCGCTACCCTCTCAATCGAGGCGACTGTCGAGCCTTGGCACCCCCAGCCATGCATCAAAATCATGTCGGGGCCTTCGCCCGTCACCGTGTAATGTAGTGATATATCGTTTATTATTATATCTTTTTCCATGCCTTTTCAGGCTCTTAATTTTTTGCGGCAAAGTTAACAAATTATCGTCACAATCACAGACATAAGCCCGAGAAATCTACCATCAACTTCCCCACTCCCCACCCAATTGTCAATTGACGCTCCTTATGGCAGCGTAAAGGGGCGGGGATAAACAAACGAGGAGACGCATCGTGACCGGCGCGCCTCCTGTCTGAAAATAACGTAAGTTTACCTTATCGATTAAGAATCTTGCGGGTAGTGCCGTCGCTATAGACAGCGATGTTCAGCCCGGGCCATGGTTCATCGGAACGAACTCCTTGCGGATTGTAGTAACCAACCACTTCGGGGAGCGTGGCTAAGACTTCTTCCACACCCGCCGAGCCTGTCGCGAACGTGCCGTTATATTGCGACAATGTGGCACCGGCGGCATCCACTGCCGTGACGCTGTAGTAGTACTCCGTTTCGGGGTTAAGGCCCTCGAACGTGGCAGTCAGGTTTGCCGGGGCGTTGCGACGGCCTGTTGCCTCGCCGGTGGCGTTGACTGTCAGCGATGCCACCGGGTTGGTCATAGATGCGTCACTGTAAGCATTGACGGTGTACGATGATGCGCCATCTTCGCCGGGCCATGAGAGTGTCGCGCTGCTGCCGGTGGTTGTGACCGTCACCGGCCCGCCACCAAGCACGGGTGAGAATGCGGCCACGAGGTCACGGTTGCCGATGACGGTAAATGTATAGGTGTCGGCTGTGGTCAATAATGCTCCACCTTCATACCATCCGTCAAACGTGTAGCCCGAATGAGCCACCGCCCTCAATTCGGCAGTTTGGCCGGGACGATACTCCTGAAGACCGTATATAACTCCGGCGTTGAGGATGTTAGGGGCGACGTTGACCGCAATCGGAGCCTCCTCCTGGATGTAATAGAATCGTTTCCATCCTTCGGCGGTTTTGTAAATGTCGCCACTGTTGTAGGGGACGTGCAACTTGCATGAAATCAAGCGCATACCGTCAAACGAATTAGCATAGGCTACTGCCGGGTCGGCTCCGTGGCAATAGATGTCGGCAAGTTGAGCACAGCCGTAAAGGGCTTTTTCTCCTACCATATACAGTGTGGTCGGCAGCGTCAGTTTCTTGAGCATATTGCAGTTTGACAGACCGCCGTAGGGAATCATGCCGCACCCCTCTGTGATGGTCAGCTCCTCAAGCGATGTGGGGATGTAGTAGGTCTTGGTCTTTCCATCCTCGAAATACTGCGTCACGGCTCTCGTACCGGTTATGCTCGATGTCCCGAACAGCTCCCCGAAGTTACCGAAACTATCCACCGTCCCCACCCCCGGAAACGCCAATGTCAACGATTTCAGTTTGGTTGCCCCGCTCAGCCTTTCTTTCGAAATAGGCGATAATACGCACAGCGTGTCAACTTTGGCAAGACCAACATACGGAATTCCATAATTTTTACCTATCACAAGTTTCGAGAGGTTATCTACTCCTGTGAAAGAATACGCTTCAGCCGATGCCACGCAATTTCCGAGAGTAAGCACACGCATATTTTTACAACCATTAAAAGCGTTCTCCTTAATTGTCAGAGAAGGAGAGCAATCCACTTCTATATTCCCTATGGCCACAGAGTCCAGACCGGTACAACCATAGAATGCGCATTCACCGATTGAGGTCACCGAGTTACCGATAGTCACCGAACTCAAGCCGCTGCACAAGGAGAATGCGTAGTCTTTGATTTCTGTCACCGAGTTGGGGATTACAAGATCCTTTACTTCCGTGCCGTTAAGATATAGCTTGTGGGCGTAATATAACGGATTGGAGTCGACGCTGCCGAAATTAATCTTGCACCACGCGGCTATGTCGGTGATATGTACCGACCTCAGGCCGCTGCAATTGTAGAATGCACTTTCGCCGATTGAAGTCACCGAGTTGCCGATTGTCACCGAAGTCAGGCCGTAGCAATAGGAGAATGCGTGGTCTTTGATTTCCGTCACCGAGTTGGGGATTGTCACCGAGGTCAGGCCGCTGCAATAGGAGAATGCGT
>CAZECG010000028.1:0-19834 GCA_964510535.1 uncultured Muribaculaceae bacterium | reverse complement strand
AAAATATATGCCTAAACACAGGTTTATTACTATGCGCCGTCGAACCCGCGATTCGACGTTTTTTCGGGGTTTTATTCCCCCTTTTAGTTGGGGATGTGAATCGTTATCGCTATTTTTGCGTAACGTCGCGAGATTTGCGAACCGTGATGATTGGAATTAAATGAAAAAATTAGATACATATCAGGCCAATGTAGGCGACGGGGCTATCACAAACGTGAAATGTTTATGGCTGTTTGTCAACGGTATTGTGAGAAAAATCTTGACCTGGTAGAAACTGTTGCATAATTTGTATGAAAAAAGAAACCCAAGAACATCAAGTAATAGAAGCTTTAAGAAAAGAAGGTGGGTTCGCTACTCTTCGCAGACTTAACGAGATTGTTGATTTTTCGACATGGAAGACAAAAACGCCGGCGGCTTCCGTAAGGAGAATAGTCCAAGACAGTCAATCATTTTTTAAAATACAACCCGGGCTTTGGGCTTTGGAAGATTGTCGAGAGAAAGTTCTCAAAAAATTTAAAATAAAGGAAGGAAATAGAGATAGCGAAACACGGTTTAGTCATGGATACTATCAAGGTTTGCTTATTGAAATTGGGAAATATCGGAATAAATTGACTTATATTCCGCCGCAAGATAAAAATAGAATGTTTCTTGACAAGTATTTATCTGAAGTCGCTGATACCTATACGCTACCCCTATTCACTTATGACAATTTGTTGAGAAAGGCACGAACTGTGGATGTAATATGGTTCAATGAGCGTCAAATGCCTTCTGATTTTTATGAAGTAGAACATACGACCGACATTAAGAACTCGCTATCCAAGTTTTATGAGCTACAAGACTTTTTCGCTAAGTTTTATATCGTTGCTGACGTATGCCGTAAAGAAGAGTTTAACGACAAAATTAGTGTTTCAATGTTTCGCTCGATTAAGTCTCGTGTGCAATTTTTAGATTATGAAAGAGTGGTCGCTATGCATACGAGCTTGAAGAGTGTTAATATGAATAATTGGTAATTCATCCATCAACACACCCGCTTATATGATGCAAGAGGGGCCGCTCATAAACTATGGGCGGCCCCTCAGGGAAATAAAGGTTAGGTGATTCGTTTAACGCTTGATTAGCTTGACGCTCTTGCCGTTGACATTGATGATGTATGCACCGTTCTGGAGCGCGCTGACGTTCATGACAGCTTCGCCGCCGTTAACCTCGGTGTCTACACCCATCTGTGCGCCCGTGAGCGAGTAGATAGCCAATGAAGTGATATCCTCGCCTGCGTTGACGGTAACGACATCGGTAGCGGGGTTGGGATAAACCTTGAGGCTGACTTCGCGGTCGGTCACAACATCCTCTACGCCGCTTTTTGACGACTCGATGATAAGCGCTTTGCGGGCCGGGGTTGACGCTTTAGGTTCCGGATTAACCAATGAGAACATCCGATAGCCCTCGCCGCGTGCGAACACGTGGAGGTTGCCTGCCGGGTCGAAACGCATCTGGGGATGTTCGTTGTTGTTGTCGGCGGTGGAGGGGATGGAGTAGAGCTTGGTCATGCTCGGCGTGTTGTTGTCCCATTCAACGCTCATAATGGTGATACCGCCTGATGCCGGGTCGGCGATGGCGAGGGTCTTCAGGTCTTGAGTCAGTGCGATGCCTGAGCCGCCGCTGTTAAGAACGCCTTCGAGGTCGCTGCCTGAGTTGAACAGGATGTTTCCGCTATTGTCCATGTAGACGAATGCGGGAGCGCCTGGGACGTTCATGGTAGCATTTCTAACCTGGCTGACAAACAATCCATTGTCGGTTGCGAACAGTTCGACGTTGGTGTTAGCGAACTTGCGAGCGCCTGATATTTCAGAGAATGTCTGGTTGGGCGCTTGTCCCCAAGTCGCGGCGGTGCCGATGTCGTAACGCTGGAGGGTGTTACCACCGTTAACCGAGCCTGCGTTGCCTGAGGGATAGTCTTCAACAAACGAGTACATCTTGCAGTTTTCGCCCTTGCCCTGGAACGCTACAGAGCTCGAGCCTCCGCCAATCACGGTGCCGTTGACGACATACGCTCCGGCACTGTTTTTGGTGCCTTCCAGGAAGTTGGTGAGCGTCTCGGGGGCTTGCGGGTCGATAATCCAGTAGCCTGCGCCTTTGTCGCTCCAGTCGGTGAAGTAGGCTTTACCGTCGCGCTGGTCGCCGCGGAACAGTGACGAGTTGTTGGATGAGTTCATGGTAGAGGCGTTAGCGTGGTATGTGCCTTGGAGGGTGAGGTCGGGGTTGTAGATTTCGATACCCTGAGCGAAACCTTGGGCCACGACAACTTTGCCGTACGACTGCTGTTCGGGGTCGGTCATGACCACGATACCGCCGCGTGAGCCAACGGTTATTCCGTCGGAGTGAGCCGTGAATATCCTGCTTGCCGCTGGTATCGCCTTGCTGTCGATTTCAATCGCCCAGTTGTATTGGCTTCCGGCTGTGAGGTCCGAAGCGTCAAATGTGGTGGTGTTGGTGCCGGGAACGACAGCGCCGAGGTCGACGGTTATCACATCTTCAGCGTTGTTGACGTTGGTCAGGATAAGTTTGGCGTTATTGGCCTCTCCTGTCGATTTGAAGGTGATAGCGTAGTTGTCGGCATCTTTCGTCATGTTAAGGTCATAAGCGAAATGGCCGCGGAACTTGGGCTGCTCGGCGTTGGCTGTGGTGATTTTCGACAGTTTGGCGTCGGCGCGGACAACGTAGAGGTTTATCGCTGATGATGAATATGCGCCTTTCGTGTCGCGGTTGACTGTCACAAAAGCGTTAGCCGCTGTCATGCCTTTACCTGATTTGGCCCATGCTTTGGCCATGCCCTCGGGGGTGTTGTCGGCGGGGACGGGGAGTGCGGTGTTGGTCGTGGTCACGACGGTAGCTTTGTCAAGACCGTTGGTCACGTCAAGGAGAGTGACACCGGTGTTCTTGCCGTCAACGTGGTTGGGCGCAACCATATAGGCTTTGCCGGCGTATTTGAAGAAACCGCTGCGGAAACCTGTGCCATCAATCAGATTAGCTGGGAGGTTGGCGACGATTGCGGGTTTGCCTGCCGCGCTTTTGTTGACCTTAACTTCCATCGGGGGCAAAAGCTCAGAGGTGATGATGAAATGGTCGTCATGGATGGGCGACATCACAAATTCATAGTCTCCGAGTTTATCGTCACCGATGTTGTTTGAGTTGAAATTCATGTAGCTGTACGCTCCATATTTTCCATTTTCAAATGCGACGAGTTCGATGCGGATGGTAACCTTCCCTTTCGAAATGTTGGAGATAAGCAGATAGCCTTGCTGGAGGGTTCCGGAGTATGTGATAGTTTTGCCAAACTCCGCATTGTTCCAGTTGCCGGCGTGGTTCATCTCTTTGAGAAGCGTCGGATTCCCTTCGGGCAGACCGTCTTCTTCGTTGTTGTCCCACTTGTAGATTTTCACCATGTTGTCGCCACCGAATGCCTGCACGTCGGCGTTGACACCAATCAGAACGCCTTCGGCTGTCATCGTGATGTCACCGATTTTGGCGATTGAACCGACGGTGCCGGCGGTGCCGAGGGTGCGCACGGCGGTTTTTGTGGCCAAATCTTGCAGCACGATAATTGGCTCATTGGCATCGTCGTGGGCAAGGATGATGGCCTTGTCGCCGCGGACGATGGTGCGGCGTATGTTCTTCCCTGCGAGTTCCGCGATGGGTTGGTCGACATATTCCTGGTTGAACACATACTCGTCGGCGGGGCCAACGGCAGGCTCTTCAGCCAGTTCGTCGGGATAGTTTTTGTATTGGTCGCCAAGGTCAACATAGTCGATGTTTTCAAGGAAAATTTCCGGGTATGATGTCTCGGCGGCTTTAACCTCGACAGTGGTTTTCTGATTTTTGTTGGCCGGTTTGTATTTGGGGTGGCTCAGTTCGAGAGTGTAGGTCCCGGGCTGGAGGTTGTCAAATACGAACACACCGTTGTAGTGGTTGTCGGTGACCTTTGTCGCTACGACAGCCCCGTCTTTCTTCAGTGTGACGGTTACGCCGTTGAGCGGCAGGTAGCAGTCGTTGGTGCCGTACTGGGGGGTGTAGAGGTCGTGGGAGAATTTCTCATGAAGGTCGCGGACAAGACCGTAGATTTCGCCTGTCGACTCTTTCTGGAGACCGAAGTAGTCGGCTATACCGCGGGCATACTGGTAACCCTCGATGCGGTCGGCGTCGAAGTTCATTGCGCGATGGCGCGACGGCTGGTAAGTGTGGAAGTAACCCTCAACCAAGAAGCCAGGCACATTGTGCTTGAGTACGCCTAAGTAGCCTGAACAGCCGGGAATGGCAGAGCTCTCCGACTCGCTTCCGTAAAATGTGACGTCGCCGATAACAGCTTGGTCAACTGTCTTACGGGCGGTCCAGAGTTGGTATTTCACACCGAAAGCGTAGGGCCAGCAGGCTGCCGCCATGTCGCGTGAACCGGGACTGCGGTCGCCGCCCACACCGTCTGTGCCGCGGTATATGAACGGCAGATAGTTGACTGTGCTGCCTTCGCTTGCCGCATTCGAGTGGATAGAGATGAACATATCGAAGTTGTTTGTCTCTGCTTCCACCGCGATTTCTGTCAGGTCGCGGTTGTAGCTTGTCTTCTGCGCCACAGCATAGGGATAGGGCCCGGCTTTAACGTGGCTCATCACGATGTTGTTGGTCAAATCCTTGGCGGCGCCTATTTTAGCGGCGTCGGTTCCGCTTTGGTTTTTAGTGCGGTCAAATTTCAGACCATACGATTCGAGACGGTCCAAAAGAGCCAAAGCTTTGCGCAGGTTGGTGTTGGACTCGTAGAACGCTGTGGTGTCGGGTGTGTGACCCTCATTGGCCTCAGTAATTGACATGGTGTTGGGGTTGATGACCGTCATCACGGTGTCGACCTGGCGAAGAATGCTCATCGGACGGTCGTTGGGTCCCCATGAACCGTGACCCGGGTTGATGTAGATGCGAAGCTCGTCGGCTGTCTTGGCCGAGAGTGCCGCGCCGCAAAGAAGCGCCGCGGCTGACAGTGCTATTATCTTTTTCATTGCCAATCGGTGCTTTTATTAACGGTTGATGTTGATTACATAAAGATTCCCTTCGGGAGTCGAGAACGCGATTTTGGTTCCGTCGCCCGATACCGAAGGGTTCAGGGCGATAACGTCGCTGCCTGTGAGGGTCTGCTCGACACCGTTGAGGTTGGCTGCGATGATAGCCGATTCGGTGTAAGAGATACCGTCGTTGCTGCCTCGCATACCCACGATGGTCTGGTTGTCAATCCAGCGGGGCGCGCGGATAACGCCGATTCTCACGGGGTTTCCGCCGTCGATGTCACATACATAGCAACCGTCTGAACCTAAATAGTAAAGCACTTTGGTGCCGTCGGGCGATACTGACGGCCAAAGATAGCTGCAACCCTCTTTCCCGTTGGGATTGATGGCTTTGGTCTTGCCGTCGACAGTCACGAGGAGCTGTCCGTAGTAGATTGAGGCGACAGGCACTTTCGCTGCCTTGACCCCGTCGATGTTGGTTGCGTGGAATTTTTTGTTCTCCACGCTGGCGATGTCGCGCCCTTCAACAGCGAAGCCGTTGAGCTTGCGGGTCGGTTTGACCACTGTCGTTTCCGCTCCGGTGGCGAGGTCGACAGCTTTTACCGCTGTGTAGCGGAGATGCTTGTCGTTGGTGGTAGACTGGCGGTAAACGATGCTGCGGGAATCGTCGGTGAACTCAAGCCCCAGCATCGAGCCGTTTTCAGCCACTTTCACTGCTTTGCCTGTGGTCAGGTCAAGCCGTTGCAGCGAACGGTCGCTGTTAATCGACATCACCACAAACGTGCCGTCGGGACTGATAACTGCTTGGTCAGCTTCCATTCCGGCAGGGAGATTGATTTTCTCCACGCTGCCCACGCTCAAAAGCTGTGCGCTTCCTGCGACTGCCCAACCCAGCATCAGTGCCGTAATGAAAAGATTTTTCATGTGTACTGTTGTTAAATGGTTAGTAAATTGTTGATTATTAATTATGATTTGTCTCTCATTGCTATTTCGGCCTTTAAATTTAAGGATTAATTTTAGAATCGTTAATGATTTTATGGTTTGAAAACGATTATTTACTGATGTTAACCTTTTGCGCGTTTTGACGATATTTCCTACCTTTGCCAAAAACTCACAGAACGATGGATCAACAGCGACACCTTGAGATTGAGGAAAAAGTGGTGGAGATGCTCCGCACCGTCTACGACCCCGAAATTCCGGTAGACATATACTCCCTCGGTCTCATCTATAAAATTGACCTTGACGACGATGGTAATCTCTCGATTGACATGACTCTGACGGCGCCAAACTGCCCGGCTGCCGATTTTATCATTGACGACGCGCGCATAAAGCTCGAAAGCATCGAGGGGGTTAAAAGCGTGGTGATAAATCTCGTGTTCGAGCCTGAATGGGACAAGGATATGATGTCGGAGGAAGCTAAACTTGAACTCGGATTTCTCTGATGGACACTGACTCGCGCACGTTGACCTACTTTATCTCCGACCTCCATCTCGGAGCGTCGACGATGGACAATCCGCTCGACTACGAGCGGCGCGTTGTCAGGTTCCTGCACGCCATAAAGCCAACCGCCAGGCGGCTTTATCTGCTTGGCGACGTGCTCGACTACTGGTATGAGTACCGAACAGTCGTTCCCCGGGGATTCACGCGCTTTTTCGGGGCTTTGGCCGACTTAGCCGATTCGGGAGTCGAGGTGACATGGTTCATCGGAAATCACGACATATGGATTTTCGACTACCTCCCGGCAGAAATCGGGATGAGGGTAGTCGACGGTGTGGAAATCACCGAGATTGATGGCCGTAGGTTCTTTCTGAGCCATGGCGACGGGGTTGGGAAGATGTCGCTTGGGTTCAGGTTTATCCGAAGCCTGTTCCGAAACCGCTTCTGCCAATTCCTGTTCTCATCAATCCACCCCGGGCTGACAATCCCGCTTGCCCATCGCTGGTCGGCGTCGAGTCGCGGCGCTTGCGCCGGACCTGCCCGCTCCCGGGGGGAAGCGGAGCCTTATGTGGACTTCGCGCGCGAATACCTCAAGACGCATCCCCGCGTCGATTACTTCATTTTCGGGCATCGCCACATACTCATGGATATGGAAGTCGCCCCGAAATCGAAATTGGTGGTTCTTGGCGACTGGATTTACCATTTTTCTTATGCCGTTTGGGACGGAAACGAACTTTTTTTAAAGAAATTTGAAGACTGAATTGTTAAAAAACAGGTTCAACCATCTTCTCTGTCTGATTTGTAAACGTAAATATATCAGCGAGTTATTCTGAGTTTGCGGCAAAGTGGTTGAAAAAGTATGTTAGAAAACATAAAAAATAATTTGGCGGGGCGTTGAAAAAGCCACACCTTTGTAACGCAAACCTAAAACAATCTTTTTTACCTTAGAAATTGTACCTATTGGAAACCATAAAAAGGAGCTTAGTGACTAAGCTCCTTTTTATGGTTTTTTACCGAGAAATCCGGGTCAGCCGCATTATTGTGGTCAGCTGCAAAAGTCGGTTGAATTGTTAAAAACCGCCCAAGTGCACGCCTTAATTTTAGGGGTCAAAGTAAAAAACGTTTGCGGTGTCGGAATTGTCTGACATATGTGGTAACGCCATCGATTCCCTTGCGGGAATCGTGGCCGCCGTTCTCCCGTGCCGCTCTGTTTTTGGATTGTTTTGTCGGCGAAGTGGCCAAATTAAGTTATCTTTGCGCTTATTAACCGTGAAACTGTCATGTGTCATGAATCGTAGTCTTAATATTTCGGCGATAGTTGTGGCTGCCGGGTCGGGAAGCCGGTTCGGCTCAGATGTGCCCAAACAGTTCTGTGACCTTGACGGGATCCCGGTTGTCGTGCGTGCGATTGACGCATTGCGGTCGGCTGTCGACGGGCTGAAGGTCATTGTCGTTGTGTCGGCGGCTGAAATGGATCGGTGGCGACGCATTGCCATGTCTCACGGCCTTGACGGTGTCGCGGTGGCAGTTGGTGGAGAAAACCGTTGGGAATCGGTCCGAAACGGGCTCTCGCTTGTTGAGGGCGATGCCGATATAGTGCTGATTCACGACGGTGCGCGCCCGCTGGTGGATGCCGCTACCGTCAGGCGGGTGGTAGATGCCGCTGACGAAGGCGACGGGGCTATCCCCGCTGTCGCTGTCACCGACTCGCTAAGGCGGATGCTGGCCGACGGAGTGTCTGAGCCGGTCAACCGCGCGGCCTATCGTGCGGTTCAGACTCCACAGGGGTTCCCCGCCGGAAAATTGCGCCGCGCCTACTCCTTGCCCTATTCGCCGTTATTCACCGACGACGCTTCAGTGATGGCCGCTGCCGGGTTCACTGATTTACGGATTGTCGACGGGTCGGTTTATAACATCAAAATCACCCATCCGCTCGACCTTGCGGTCGCCGGTGTTTACCTCGGCCACCTGCGAGATTAAACAGAGAAAACACACCGTTTTTAAGATAAGCTGCACCCGGAATGAACAACTTGCGTCTGCGCGACATAACTTACCTCAAGGGAGTTGGCCCGAAACGAGCCGAACTGCTCGCCGCGGACCTCGGCATAAAGTCATTTTACGACCTGCTTTATCATTTCCCATTCAACTATGTTGACCGTTCGACAATCTACACCGTTAATCAGCTAAAGGGCGATATGCCGGCCTGCCAGCTCAGAGGACGGTTCCTGTCGTTCACGTTGAAAGGGGAGGGGGCTAAGTCGCGGCTCATTGGCCTGTTCAGCGATGGCTCGGGGCTGATGGAAGTGGTCTGGTTTAACCGCATCAAGTCCATACGCCAGACCTATCTCACCGACAACGAGTATATCCTTTTCGGAAAACCGACTGAGTTCAACGGCCGCTGGAGCATGGCTCACCCCGAGATTGACTTGCCTGGGTCGAAAGGGGCTATGCAGGGGCTGCGCGGGACTTATCCGCTTACCGACAAGCTGCGTAACCGCGGCATCACATCGCGCACCATCTTCAACTGGGTGCAGACCGCGCTCGCGGCCTCGACGCTCATCGACGACCCTCTCCCGGCCGATGTGGTGGCACGTTACAAGCTTATGCCTCTCCGCGAGGCACTGGTCGCTATCCACAATCCCGCCGATAACGATTGTTTGCAGCGGGCGAAATTCCGATTGAAATTTGAGGAGTTGCTTTTGTTGCAGCTTAACATCCAACGCTACACCCGCCGCCGGAAGTCAATGTCGGGCGGATTCTATTTCCCCCGCATAGGCCGGTTTTTCAATAATTTCTATTCACAATGCCTCCCTTTTGAGCTGACAGGGGCGCAAAAACGCGTCATCAAGGAGATTAGGGCCGACATGGGGTCGGGAAGGCAGATGAACAGATTGCTGCAAGGCGATGTAGGCAGCGGAAAGACGATGGTGGCGTTGCTTTGTATGCTCATAGCTCTCGACAACAAGACACAGGCGTGTCTGATGGCTCCCACCGAAATACTTGCCACGCAGCATTTTGAGACAATTTCTAAGGCGGTTTCCCCAATCGGTGTCAACGTGAAACTGCTCACCGGCTCGACCCGTAAAAAAGACCGCGATTTAATTCATGGGCAGCTTGCCGACGGGTCACTGCACATACTTGTCGGCACCCATGCTTTGCTTGAGGATAATGTGAGATTCAAAAACCTCGGTTTTGTAGTTATCGATGAGCAACACCGCTTCGGCGTGGCGCAACGGGCAAGACTGTGGAATAAAAACACTACTCCTCCCCACGTCCTTGTCATGACAGCGACACCGATACCGCGCACTCTCGCCATGACGGTCTACGGCGACCTCGATGTGTCGGTGATTGATGAGCTGCCACCGGGGCGCAAGCCGGTTGAGACACTGCTCCGATACGATAACCGCCGATATGACGTCTACCGCGGCATTGGCAGGCAACTGGCGCAAGGCCGGCAGGTCTACATAGTCTATCCATTGATTGAAGAAAACGAAAAACTCGCTCTCCGCTCGCTTGAAGAGGGGTATGAGTTGATTAAAGAGACTTTCCCGAATCATCGCGTGGCGTATGTCCACGGCAAAATGAAACCTGCCGAAAAGGACCACCAGATGACGCTTTTCGCTACCCATCAGGCCGATATTCTCGTGGCAACGACTGTTATCGAGGTGGGGGTTAACGTCCCCAACGCCACAACGATGGTGATTGAAAACGCCGAACGCTTCGGGCTTTCGCAACTTCATCAGCTCCGTGGCAGGGTGGGGCGTGGCGGCTCTCAAAGCTACTGCATCCTAATGACCAAACACAACATCGCCGCCGAGACGCGCCGCCGGCTTGAAATCATGACTTCCACTACCGACGGTTTTGTCGTCGCCGAGGCCGACTTGAAGATGCGTGGCCCGGGAGACCTTGAAGGCACCATGCAAAGTGGAATCCCGTTTGACCTACGGCTCGCAAATCTCGCCACCGACGGGCAGATTGTGCAGTTGGCGCGCGACGCGGCTTCCGACATCCTCGATGCTGACCCGGAGCTGGCCACCACTTCCAACAGACGCTTGTCGCAGGCTATCGCGCAATCAACCGCGCGCACTGTCGACTGGAGCCGAATCAGCTAATCGCATAAAATCATCCTTTAACAATCCGTTAACGCGGCGGCGGGACTTAACGACGGAAATGTCGAAAATATGTTGTAAAACATATTTTTCATCAAACGCCTTTGATTCAGTGGTTTAAATGCTCGTTTTTTGTGCCGAAAATCACATTTTAGCATTATTTATCGCCCCATAGTTTCATTAAAACACAAAAAAGTAGTAAATTTGGGCAACTCTGAGGAAAAGAGTGAAAGAAACATAAAAACTCTTTCAGCGAGCGTCGGTCATTATCACAGTCTTAATGAATAAGTCTCACTCCCGCAAGCTGATAACCTGAATTAACGATTTTGAAATTTACCTGAACTAATGCTTTATAGTAAATCGACCAAATTGGTTGCCGCGATTTCTCTTGCCGTGATGGCTGCTCTCGGGATGTCGGCGCAGAACTATCGGCTCCCCGAGGCTCACGCTGCCGAGCATAGCGACCTCATCGCGGGACAGCAAAACATCGGTAATCAAATCAAAGACGATGGCGTCCAGAAATTTATGGACCAGCTTTTCGCCGAAGAGGAGGAACCCGAGATGGACATCTACACCGAGGGGTGGGATAGCCAGCTCGTTAATTGTTACCGCAACGTCGACGTTCCACACTCTAAGGTTATCGATGTAAGCAACTTCTCGATGCCTTCGCCCGGATACGTTACTTCTCCCTACGGCTACCGCCGTCGCTTCGGTCGTATGCACAAAGGCATCGACCTGAAAGCTCAGGTTGGCGACACGATACGCGCGGCGTTTGACGGCAAGGTGCGTCTCACAAAGTTTGAACGTCGCGGATATGGTTACTATATCGTGATGCGACACCCCAACGAACTCGAAACCGTCTACGGACACCTCTCTAAGTTCCTCGTCAAGCCCGACCAAATCGTTAAGGCCGGCGAGCCTATCGCTTTGGCTGGTAACACCGGCCGCAGTTTTGGTGCCCACCTCCATTTTGAAACCCGCTTTATGGGCTATCCCATTAATCCCGCCGCGATTTTCGACTTCGCCAACCAGACCGTCCACACCGACACATACACGTTTGACAAAGACACTTACAAGCAAGCTCGTAACTTTGACCCGGCAGCTAACCGCGACTACGCGGCTAAATATCAGAAAGCTCACAAGTCATCGGTCAAAGCTGACGCTTCTAAATCAAAATCAACACGCGTCTACAAGGTGCGCAAGGGGGATAACCTCAGCCGCATAGCCGCCCGAAACGGCGTGACCGTCAAGCAGCTTTGCAGCCTTAATGGCTTGAAAACCTCATCGAAATTGAAACCCGGCCAAAAACTGAAAATCAGGTAAAACAATATAAACGCTTCAACACCTCTCCAATGATAAGTGAGGCCGCTTCCCCTCAGGGCAAGCGGCCTCCATCGTTGTTATTCAAGTGTGTTTCTCAGTCCGGTTCGACATCCCATTGCACCGGAATGTCGCGGAGCGTGATTTGACCGCGGTTGGAAGCGTCGATGTAGACACTCACTTTCATGACCTGAAATGCCTGAACGCTTTTCTTGACATCTTGGAATTGATGGGTCGCGTCATCGACTTTCACTTTAACGGGAATCCCTTCGGTGACATCGCAATTCTGTGATGCCATGCTGTTAGTGAAATAACTGTTGCCGTCATAGTCCACGGCGATTGTCTTCCCCCCGCCTTCGGTGCCACAGAGACCGATTTTAGACTTGTTGAGCTTCATGTTGACCTTGAACACCAAGTAAACCGTCCCGTAATTTGTGGATGTGGATTTTCCGTAAGCCCCTACCAGCTCGATGTCGGCTGCGGATGCAAAGGGGTTTTCGATAGTTCCACCGTTGGGCATGGCGACTGCCGCGGCTTTTGTCGCTTCCTCTTCAGTCGCTTGCTGTTGCGGCGTTGTTACCTGTTCGACGGTCTTCTGCGCTTTTTTTAGAAGTTTGCTGAACTGCGCCTCTGAAGTGGGCGCACCGATGATTGCGGCGAGAGCTATCGCAATTGCCGCTTTGATAGCTTTTCTCATGGTTCAAAGTGCTTTAGAAGGGTGATACTTTCAGGCTTGTTGTCTTTAACACATCATCGGCACGCTTTTCGCTTATGGTGAGCGACTGGTTAAGCTCCATTACGCTTCCCGACGGGATTATCACGCTGCCGTTTGACAGCTCGGTTTTGAACGAGCCGATTGAGCACGACATCAATTCATTCCCCTCAGCGTCGTAAAATTTCAGCTGAGCGTTGCGGTCTATGAGCCTTTCGGGGTATTTGGTGTAGTATGTGATTTCTGACTCAGATGAATCTATCACTATATCTTTAGTCGCTACGACTTTGCCCTCGACTTTAAATCGTACGCTTGTCGAGCTGAAAAATCCGTCATAAATCAGTGTCAGCGGTTGCTCGATGCTGAGACCGTCCACACCCTCAGCGTCGATTGTGCTGCCTGAATAGCTTTCGCCGGCTTTCTGTAAATTCGCTTTCAATTCATCTTTTAGCTCGTCGGATTTCGTCGCAAGTTTGGCGAACTCTTCGGCGTTGTCAACCCCTTTGGCTTTTTCTTCGAGTGCGTTGAGTTCCGAATTATACTCGGCGAATATTCCGGGTATCTCACCATAAATGATTGCTTTCTGTGCGCTGCCTCCGCCGCATGAGGTCATGGTTGCGGCAATGATGGTGCCGAGTGCTGCATGGATTAAGGTTCTTTTCATAATGATTTGTTGTTTTGGTTAGGGTTAATAATGGCTGTGGACTGAGTCCTAAGCTATGTTCACAAATTTAGATGAGCCACACCGTCATCACTGTTCATTATGTAAAAAACAGCACTTCAAAGCGTAAAAAATCAGGGCTGATGCGGATAAAATAAAGGGTCAGAAGATGTAATCGTCTGATTTACAGCCGTCGACGATTGGGGGGGGGTAAATGCCCCGATACTGGGTCGGTGTGCAGCCGAGCCGGTGAGTAAACGACCGCCGGAAAGTCGACAGAGAGTTAAATCCTGAGCTATACGCAATATCTTCGACTTTGCTGTCGGTCTCGGTCAACAGTTTGCAGGCATGGTCGATTCTCATGTTATTGATGTAATCATAAAATGTCATCCCATTGTCGCGGTTAAAATATTTGCTCAGGTATGTTCGGTTGGTGCCGGCGAGCCTTGCCACGTCTGAGAGTTTTAGTTGCGGGTTTAGGTATATGCGGTCGTCTCTGAATAGCTTGGCGATGCGTTGGTCAAGTGTCAGGTCGCCGGTCGCGTCGGTCGGCAAGCAGTTTTGCGCAGCTTGCTGGTTGTCAAGCTCGTCTATTACTGATTCATGGCGATAGATGAAGTAGCATATAAACATCCATATTATGAGCGACGATGCCATGTAGGCGCATTCAATATTCAGGTCTATTACAAGACAGTCAGCGACCCAAAGCCCCAATATTATGAAATATGAGGACAGAATGACCCGGAGCCAATTTAAATTGACGTTTTCGATGTATGAGTAGCATTGCTTTAAATGCCGGTGGTAACTCGGGATGGCTATCAATGTCCAGATAGCGTAGTAGCATCCATATATTGCGGCCCAGCCAGTCTCGATGTCATAAAACACAGTCTCCCCCGTAATCAGAAACAATAACGGCATAGCGACAAAGGGCAACTCGTGGATTACCACCTTTTTTAGCGTCAACCTGTTTGGCCGGCAAAGCTCTATGAGTGTGAAAGCGTACACGGGCACAGCGACCATGTCGAGAGAAGTGATGGTCATCCAGATGCCCGAATTGTGCGGATTGAAATCATCGATAAAAAACAAATCCTTCACACTTTGCACCGTCAGCATTGCCATGAGCACCGCGACGAGACGTGATAGCCGCTCGCTGTTTTTGCGCCAAAAAGTCCAAGCCATTATGGTATAGAACATGACGCACAGTCCGTAAATGAAATATAGAGTGTTGGTTGTCATCAATCGGTTGAGCAAATATAGACATTATTATTCGATAAGTTATTATCTTCGCGTTGCGATGAGATACTTTTTTTCTGCCGGAGAGGCTTCCGGCGATCTTCATGCGGCGCAGCTTATAGCCGCTTTGCGTAAAGCTGACCCGTCAGCGGTTTTCGCTTTTCTCGGTGGCGACATGATGGCCGCCGAGGCGGGTTGTGACCCGGTGATACACTATAAACACATGGCCTATATGGGCTTTTGTGAGGTGGCGCGTCATCTGCCCGAGGTGCTCGGCAACCTGCGTCGGGCAAAGGAGGCCATTGCCGGCTTTCGCCCCGATGCGCTAATCCTTGTGGATTACCCCAGTTTCAACCTCAAGTTGGCAAAATACGCAAGCTCTCTGGGTATCCGGGTCTATTACTATATTTCACCTAAAGTATGGGCATGGAAGGAACACCGCGTGAAAGATATAAAGCGATATGTCAGAAAGGTGTTTTCGATATTGCCGTTTGAAGTCGATTTTTACCGTCGGAGGCATGACTACGTCGTTGAATATGTTGGGAATCCGTCTGTCGAAGAGATTGCGCTGAAAATTGAGAATCTTCCCGGTCGCGGATGCTTTTGCGAAGCACACGGGCTGTCGGCGGATATGAAGTTGCTCGCGCTCGTCCCGGGAAGCCGGCGTGGAGAGATTCGCAACAACCTTCCTGTGATGGTAGAGGTCGCAAAACGCATGGATGGTTATACGCCCGTAGTGGCTGGCGCGCCTGGCATAGAGCCGGAATTTTACTCCTCGTTCTCCGCTTTTCCGGTGGTTGAGAGCGCTACGTTTGAACTGATGGGATATGCCGAGGGGGCTATGGTGACGAGCGGCACTGCTACGCTTGAGGCAGCTCTGCTCGGCACGCCACAGGTGGTGTGCTACAGGGCCAACGGTTCCCGCCTATCCTACGAAATTTTCAAACGTGTGCTAAAGATTCCCTATGTCTCGCTCCCAAATCTCATCGCAGACGAAGAAATCGTTCACGAAGCCCTTGTGCATCTTTGCACGCCCGACATCATCGAGCGCGAATTGAGGGCGGTGCTCCCTGGTGGCGATAAGCGCGACGTGCAGCGCAACGGTTACGAACTCATGCGCCGTCGCCTCGGCTCCAGTCCCGCCGCGGCGACCACTGCCGCCGCCATCCTCTCTGACCTCAAACCTCAATAAAATCAGATAATTACTGACTAACTCCACAGCAATAAATCGGCTAAATTACATAATATGACTAAAATACTTCATTCAAATGAGCGTATTCAATGGGTAGATGCGATGCGTGGCTTTTCAATGTTGATTGTTGTTTTGGGCCATGTGTTTTTGTCAATGGGAATAGGCGGCTATTCCTCATTCATCAGTTCGTTGCTATTGACTTTTAGGATGCCATTGTTTTTCTTTGTCAGTGGTTTTTTCTCTTATCGGGTGATAAAGTGGTGGAACAAGAATCGGCTTCTTGACATATTTAAACGCAAATTTCAGGCGCAGATTATCAGCACTGTTTTGTTTTGTGTTGTGTATCAATATGTTATGTGGGGGGGGGTAGACCTTAGCCATGGATTCGGTGGTTATTGGTTTACTATTGTACTTTTTCAGATGTGGCTTGTCTATTTGTTGTTTTCATTGACAAGCCGATTGATTAAAAAAGACGTGGCATTGCCCTTAATGGTTGTTGCCTCGGTTGTTTGTCTTTATGTAATCGCGTTCAATAAAGGGGAGTCGTGGCTATGGGAGTTCTTGTGTTGGGAGAATCTGACTAAATACTTCCAATTTTTTACTTTCGGATTGGTTCTGTCTAAGTATCGTGATTACTTGTGGTCGTTGCTTCAGAATAATATAGTTGTAATCACTTCCATCTGTGGATGGATTGTTTGCATGATGTTGTGGTATTCTCCTTCATTTATGCAATCGTGTCCGCTATTATATTCCGTCATACATGACGTTGTCGTACGTTATTGTGGGCTGATGACAGTGGTGATTATGTTTTTTGGTAGCGCATCTAAATTTTCAGATGAATCCCGCATGAGCAGATTGCTTCGATTTATAGGTCGTCGCACGCTTGATATTTATATGATTCATTACTTTTTAATTCCCGATTTGTCATTTTTTAAACCGTGGATTAGTTCCGGAAATATGATTGTGTTTCAGTTGTTAATTGGAATCGCCGTGACTGTAATGATTGTTGCGTTGTCATTGTTAGTGTCCTCGATTCTGAGACGAAACAGGTATATGGAGTCATGGTTGTTTGGCGTGAGAATCAGAGCGCGGTAATCAGTTGCAAAAAAAACTACCGACACAATCCGTGTAATTAACGGGTGTCGGTAGAGTTATAGGAGTTACGTTTGTGACAATTCTATTCCATCAGCTTGCGGTAGCGGCGGCGGGGTAGCTCTTTGCCGCCGTTTTTGGCTTTCTTATACTCTTCGTAGTCAGAGTAAGTGCCTTCGTAGTAGACGACTTCGCCGTCACCCTCAAATGAGAGGATGTGAGTGCATATGCGGTCGAGGAACCAGCGGTCGTGGCTGACAACCACCGCGCACCCCGCGAAATCATCCAGACCCTCTTCGAGGGCGCGGAGCGTGTTCACGTCGATGTCGTTGGTCGGCTCGTCGAGCAGCAACACGTTCCCTTCCTCTTTCAACGCCATCGCTAAGTGAAGACGGTTGCGCTCACCGCCTGACAGCACACCGATTTTCTTCTCTTGGTCGGCTCCCGAGAAGTTGAATTTCGACAGGTAGGCGCGCGCGTTGACGTCGCGGCCTCCCATGCGGAACGTCTCGACTCCTTGCGAGATGACCTCGTAGACGCTCTTCTCGGGCAGCAGGTCGTGGTGGGTTTGGTCGACGTATGCTATCTTGACGGTCTCACCGACGTCAAATGTCCCGCCGTCAGGGGTTTCCTGCCCCATTATCAGTCGGAACAGCGTGGTCTTGCCTGCTCCATTGGGCCCTATGACTCCAACGATGCCGTTGGGGGGCAACGCGAAGTTGAGGTCTTTGAACAACACCTTCTTGCCAAATGATTTGGCAAGCGATGAGGCTTCAATCACCTTGTTCCCGAGGCGTGGACCGTTGGGAATGAATATTTCAAGACGTTCCTCTCGCTCTTTCTGGTCCTCGTTGAGCAGTCGGTCGTACGACGACAAACGCGCTTTTCCTTTGGCCTGGCGGGCTTTTGGTGCCATGCGCACCCACTCCAACTCGCGCTCGAGGGTCTTGCGGCGTTTGCTGGCCTGTTTCTCCTCCTGGGCCATCCGTTTGGTCTTTTGGTCGAGCCACGATGAGTAGTTCCCTTTCCAGGGTATCCCTTCGCCGCGGTCAAGCTCGAGTATCCAGCCTGCGACGTGGTCAAGGAAGTAGCGGTCGTGGGTGATGGCTATCACGGTGCCGGGGTATTGCTGCAAGTGCTGTTCGAGCCAGTCTATCGACTCTGCGTCAAGGTGGTTGGTGGGCTCGTCGAGCAGCAGCACATCGGGCTGCTGCAACAGCAGACGGCACAGGGCAACGCGGCGGCGCTCGCCTCCCGAAAGTGTTTTAATCAGTTGGTCATCGGGCGGGCATTGCAGCGCATCCATCGCACGCTCCAATTTGTTGTCTATCTCCCACGCTTCGGCGGCGTCGAGCTTGTCTTGCAGCTCGGCTTGGCGGGCTATCAGCGCATCCATCTTGTCGGGGTCGTCAAGCACGTCGGGATCGGCGAACGCTTCGTTGACCTTGTCAAACTCGGCGAGCAAGTCCATAATCGGTTGCACTCCTTCGCGAACAACGTCAAGCACCGTCTTCTCAGGGTCGAGCTTCGGGTCTTGCTCTAAGTAGCCCACAGTGTAGCCCGGTGAGAACACTACCTCGCCTTGGTATTCCTTGTCGATGCCGGCGATGATTTTGAGTAGTGATGATTTCCCCGAGCCGTTCAGACCGATGATGCCGATTTTAGCTCCGTAGAAAAATGATAGGTAGATGTTTTTCAACACCTGCTTCTGTGGGGGGTAGGTCTTCGATACCCCAACCATTGAAAATATTACTTTTTTGTCGTCAGCCATATTCGTGTCGTTTTTTGATATATCAGGTTAACGGCGTTTGCGCTTGGGCGCGTATTTCGCAGGATAGTCGCATCCCGTTCTCCCATCTATGATATTGTGTAGCTTCCCGCGTATGAGCTGCTTGCGGATTGGTGAGATGTGGTCGATGTAGAGCATCCCCTCAAGGTGGTCGCATTCGTGCTGGACGATGCGGGCGAGAAATCCGCTCATATCTTCTTCATGCGGTTTCAGGTCTTCATCGAGCCATTTAAGGTGGATATGTTCCACGCGGGCAACGTTTTCCGACAGTCCGGGAAGACTCAGGCACCCTTCGGCGCGAGTGACTTTCTCGCCTTCCAACACGGTTATTTCAGGGTTGATAAGTGCCATTTTGCGCTCGGCGCATTCCGGAAATTTGTCTTTCATGGGGTCGGCGTCAATGACCACTATCCGGTCGTTGCGCCCTATTTGCGGGGCGGCAAGGCCGACACCCTCCGATGCGTACATTGTGACGAACATATCCTCGACTAATTTTTTCAAGTCGGGATATTCCGATGTTATTTCCTTTGATTTTTCGCGGAGCACTGGATGTCCGTAGAGATAGACTGGTAGTCTCATTCCTTTTTTCCTATATATTATTGTTGTAGTTTTTGCTTTGCAGGTAGTCGTTTAAAATTATGGTGGCTGATATCTCATCTACGGCGGCTTTGTCGCGTCGCGCCATCTTTTTCATGCCGCCGTCAATCATGGCTCGATGGGCGAGCACTGATGTGAATCGCTCGTCCCAAAAATCAACCTCGATGCCCGGAAACTCTTTTCTCAAGCGGTTTATGGCAGGGGTGATATAGCGCATAGATTCCGATGGCTCGCCCCGCATTGTCGTTGGCAGTCCGACTATTATTTTGTCGACTGTTTCCTTGGCCGTGTACTCTTTCAGGAATTGGATGAGCGACGCTGATGAGATGGTAGTCAGGCCAGTAGCCACTATGCGTAGCGGGTCGGTCACGGCGATTCCACACCGTTTTTTCCCATAGTCGATGGATAGCAATCTTCCCATACCGCGAATTTACGCAATTTCCCTATTATTCGCAATTAGGCTCGGAAAGAGGGGCAAGATAAGAATCTATGAGTTAACAAAAGTTAATTATGCTGATTCTTGTTGGTAATTTATGATTTTGAAATACAGTGAATTGCTATGCTTTTTTACGTTTTATTGGAAACACTATGAATGCTAAAAATTTGCGTAATCCAAAAAGTCGCCCTACCTTTGCACTCGCTTTCGGGGA
>CAZECG010000027.1:0-23012 GCA_964510535.1 uncultured Muribaculaceae bacterium | reverse complement strand
AAGCGTTATCGGCGGCTGTCGAAAGCTTACGCTCGACGCGGTATGATTCGGCTCCCTCAACCGCGTCCCATGTGATGACGGCGTCTTGGCGGCCGGGGGCATCGGAGTCACCTCCGAGAACGACAACTTGGGCTGAGGCGTTCGGGGCCGGGATGTCTGACTTTGTAACATTGATTTTGTATTTCCAGACTCCCTTTCCAAGAATGTAGCAATAGGCGTGGATTACGTTTGGGTTGCTTGCGTCGTCAAACTTGGCTTCAACAATCATACCGATACCGGCTTCGGCGTCCCATGAGGTGTTGTCAACCGTTACCGTGCTAACTTTGCCTGTCTTGACGCTCTTTATATTGAGTGTGGTTTTTGTCACGTTTTTTCCCGACCCTTCAAACCCGGGATAAACGTAATATTCGCCGTACACGGGGCTGGTTACCTTTGTGCCGGATATAAACCTTGAGGAGTAAGGATTGTCATCCACAAGCGTGAGCGTTTTGTTGGTGGTATTGAGTGAATATAGTTTGGCGACGTTGTTTTGGCTTCCGGTCTGAATCAGCACTTGGTCGTTCCCTTCGGTGTCCTTAACCGCTTTTGCCAATGCCTGATACGACTTCGGGGCTATACCGCCGGTATACCGCTCTAATTCACCTGTGTAAGCGGAGTTGGCGACTTTCGCTCTGATAAGCTTGCCGGCGTCGGACCCATCCATTGGATAGAAGTATAGATAACCGCCGGCTGCTGATCTCAAATCTCCTGAGGCCGACATTAAATCAACACGGCTACTCCCGAATGAATTGTCAGGTATCGTGATATATACATAATCACCTTTGGAATCCTTTGCTGAATCAAGGTTTGTGGAACCCGGATTGAGCAGGACAAACTTCATATCGTAACTGCTCGTAGCCCAAGCGAACGATGGCTCGAATGCTAAAACGATGGTGCCTGTATCGTCGGTTGTAAAAAGGAAAGATGGTTGAGAGGACGTAGGCATAGAAAACGTTTTCCAACCGTTGCCGTTTGTGTAGTAAACTTTCTTGTTAAACTTTTCAACCAGATACATATACCCCCCCGATGCGGTCATTGTGCGTGCGTCAATCCACATGGGGGTGCCTGTCGTTTCTGACCATACCGGCGTCGACTCGATAGTCGCTTTATAAGGCCCTGCGTGCGATGACATCGTCCCGAAAAGCGAGGCGGCCGCAAGCAGCAAAAGTGTGGAATAATTAGGTTTCATTGAGAGATGGTGTTATATAGTTATTGTTTCGTTTATATCGTTTATATCGTTTATGTGAAGCCCTATAAATTCAACGTGTCGTTAGCGAGCGATAAAACGCCCAAACGCGTCAGCAACTAAAGAGATATCGCCGACGCTTCATTGACTGCAATTATAAGAAAATTTTTCTGATTTCCACATAAATTTCGATATTTTTTGTGATGAGTAATTATTTGATATTCAGTAGGGGGTGGCTTTGGCGGTTACACGGCTATCCGCGTCTTGTGGCGTTATGTTGATTTGCGCCGGGCGCGGCTTGAGTCAGAACGCTGACGGCTTCAACGCCAGTCCCACACGTTCTTGCAAGCCGAAAATCAAGTTCATATTATGCACTGCCTGCCCCGACGCGCCTTTAACGAGGTTGTCGATGACCGAGGTGACGAGCAGCTTGCCGTCGACTTTGTCGAGGTGTAGTATGCACTTGTTGGTGTTCACCACATCTTTTAGGTCGGGAGCTTTATCGGTGACGAATGTGAAGGAGTGATCGTCATAATACTCGTCATAGAGTCGGCGCACCTCGGAAAGTTCGAGCGGACAATCCGTATAAACTATCGCCATAATGCCGCGCGAGAAGCACCCGCGCACCGGTATGAAATTTATATCGGCATTAAAGCTGCTCTGTAACGTCGTGAGCGATTGCTTGATTTCAGCCAAGTGTTGATGGCGGAAAGGTTTGTAGACCGACACGTTGTCGTTGCGCCATGAGAAGTGGCTTGTGGCCGATGGCTTCACACCCGCCCCGGTGCTACCCGTGATGGCTGTCACATGGACATCGGAGTTAAGGAGCAGATTTTTGGCCAACGGCAGTAGGGCGAGCTGGATGGCGGTGGCGAAACATCCGGGGTTGGCCACGCGGGTTGCGCCGCGCACTAACCGCTTGCGGTTAAGTTCCGGGAGACCGTAGACAAAATCGTGTGTCCCGTCCTCGATGCGGTAGTCGGCGGAGAGGTCTATGATTTTGATGCGTTCGGGCACCGTCGTCGCCGACATGAACTCGCGGGTCTTGCCGTGGGGTGTGCAGCAAAACAGCACGTCGATTTCATTCCACGGTGTCTCTGCTGTGAAACGAAGCGCAGTCTCCCCAATCAGGCCCTGATGGACGTCGGCAACAGGGTTGCCCGCATTACTTGTCGAGTTTATCCACGCAATCTCCACATCGGGATGGTTGACGAGAAGTCTGATAAGCTCGCCTGCGGTATAGCCCGCGCCTCCGATGATGCCTGCTCTTATCATTTGTCTGATTTGTTACGTTGCTGAATGTTGTGGTAGATTTTCATCTGGTTGCCGAGAATCTTGGTGAAACCCTTGACATCGTCGGCGGTCCATGCTTTGCTAACTTCGCCGTATTCGCCGAAGTTGGTCTTCATCAGGTCATAGTCGCTCTGCACTCCCACGAGTATGTATCGGTAGGGTTTGAGGTCGATGATGACGCGGCCGGTGACATTGCGTTGCGACTCGTCGAGATAAGCCTCGATGTCGCGCATTACCGGCTCAAGATATTGAGCCTCGTGGAGGAACATCCCATACCAGTTTCCGAGTTGGTCTTTCCAGTATTGCTGCCATTTGGTCAGGGTGTGTTTCTCGAGCATCTTGTGAGCGGCGATGATGAGCAGCGGTGCCCCGGCCTCGAATCCTACGCGGCCTTTTATGCCGATGATTGTGTCTCCGATGTGCATATCGCGGCCTATGGCGTAGGGGGCCACAAGCTCCTCGATTCGCTGTATGGCGGCTACCTTGTCGTCGATTCGCTCGCCGTTAACGGCTGCGATTTCCCCGCGCTCGAAGTCTATGGTCAGTCGGCTGTCGGCGGTTGCGGTCATCTGGGTTGGATAAGCCTCTTCGGGTAGCGTCTGGTCGCTGTGGAGGGTTTCTTTCCCGCCTACGCTCGTTCCCCACAGCCCCTTGTTGATGGAGTATTCAAGTTTTTTGAAATCAGCCTCGTAGCCATGTTTCTTGAGGTAGTCGATTTCGTAGTCGCGTGTGAGGTTCATGTCGCGCGTCGGCGTTATGATTTCTATTTCGGGGGCGAGAATTTGGAAAGTGAGGTCAAAACGTATCTGGTCGTTGCCGGCGCTTGTCGAGCCGTGGGCAACGCAGTCGGCTCCGACGCGTTTGGCGTATTCGATGATGGCTATCGCTTGGAAAATACGCTCAGACGATACCGATATGGGGTAAGTGCCGTTGCGGAGTATGTTGCCGAATATCATGTATTTGATTGACTTCTCATAGTATTCATGTGTGATGTCGAGCGTGGCGTGCTCTTTCGCACCGAGAGCCAGCGCGCGACGCTCTATCTCTTTCAGTTCATCAGCCGAGAAACCGCCTGTGTTGGCGATTGCCGTGTATACTTCATAACCGCAGTCTTCAGAGAGATATTTGACCGCAAAAGAGGTGTCGAGGCCTCCTGAGAACGCTAAGACTACTTTTTTCTTATCCATATTGATTCGGTGTTATTCTTTTGATTCGTTGTTGTTTGGGTGATATTTGACCTCCGCGGGATCGTAGAGGAGGCCAGTGCAGAGGCATTTGTGCCCTCCGTTTCGTTGCAGTATGTCGTAGTTCACGCAACTTTCGCAGCCGCGCCAGAAGGCGTCGTCGGTCGTCAGCTCGTCGAAGGTCACGGGGCGATAACCCAGTTCGAAGTTCATCTTCATGACCGCCGCGCCGGTGGTGAGGGAGAATATCTTGGCGTTGGGGAACATCTCGCGCGACAGTTGGAAAATTCGTCGTTTGATTTGTGTCGCAAGTCCGCGCCCGCGGTATTTGTCGGCCACTATAAGACCGGAATTGGCAACAAACTCCTTGTTGCTCCAGCACTCGATGTAGCTGAATCCGGCGAACTCGTCGCCGCACAAGGCTATGACCGCCTTGCGTTCGAGCATCTTCTGCTTGACATATTCGGGTGAGCGTTTTGCGATACCAGTGCCGCGGACTTTAGCCGCACGGGTGATTGTGTCGAGAATCTCCTCGACGTAAGGGATGTGTCGCTCTGACGCTACAAGAACTTCAATCGATGGTGAATCTTCCATTTCTTTTTAACCTAACGTACTATCTTTTTGTTTTGTCAAATTAATCGGGAAAATGATGTTTAGCGGCATCCATGACCGCTTGGGGCGGTATGGACTTGCAAAATTACAAATAATAATCGGATTTGACAGATAAATGAATGTTTTTTACGTAATTTGAAAGCAATTTGAACATTTGTGAGCCATTGTGCGGCTCGAAGCGGGTCAACAGCGCGCCGTGAAAATGTCGTTGAAGATGTGGACTGTCGCGCCGATGTGGGATGCGATGTAGCCTGATGCGGCTCTCCCGGCGGCGTCGCGGGCATCTCGGTCAGCGAGCAGTCGGTCGAGTGCCGCCGTGATTCCAGAGGCGTCGGCCGCGCTGAACGCGCCTCCGACGCGAAGCAGGTCGGCTGCTTCCTTGAATTTGGTGTGATGGGGGCCGAAAACGACAGGTATGCCATAGACGGCTGCCTCGTTGATATTGTGGATACTCTTGCCGAAGCCTCCGCCTATGTAGGCTATGTCGCCCAGGCGGTAGAGCGACGACAACTGTCCGAAACAATCGACAATGACCGCTCTGACATCGGCGAAGTCTGCCACATCGCCCCCTCCGTCGATATGCGCCGACCATTCCGATAGGAACAGTGTGCGGCCGTCGACGCGTTCTTTCAGCCGGGCGAGCCGGACGGGGTCAAACTCATGCGGGGCTATGATAGCTTTCACGCCGGGGTTGCTGTTGAGCCAAGGGATATATATATCCTCGTCAGGCTCCCAACTGCTGCCGGCGATGAGCGTCAAGGGGGATCCGGCGGTGAGAGCGGTGAGCGACGGGGTTTTCAGCGGTTTGTTTTTGATGTCAGAAACCCGGTCGAGACGCGTGTCGCCGGTGATGCACACATCTTTTATGCCGATAGAGGCGAGTAGCGTCACTGAATGTTGGTCTTGTACATAAATCCGTGTGAAGCAGCGCAACATATCCCTGAACCAGCCTCCCCACCATTTGAAGAATGATTGGTCGCGACGGAAAATGGCAGAGACAAGGTAGGTGGGTGTCCCGCGGCGGCGCAATTCGGTTAGGTAGTTCCCCCAGAACTCATATTTGATGAATATGGCCATCGAGGGGTTGACGGCATCAAGGAAACGACGCGAGAGCGACGCGGTGTCAAACGGCAGGTAGCAGACGGCGTCGACCTTGTCGTAGTCCTTGCGCACTTCATAGCCTGAGGGGGAGAAGAATGTCAGCAGGATTTTTGCCGATGGCTCCCGCTCTTTTATCATCTCAATCAGAGGGCGTCCTTGCTCAAATTCGCCAAGCGATGCCGCGTGAATCCATATCCAACGCTCGCCGGGGCGAATGTGCTCTGACAGGTATCTGAAAACATGGTTTTGTCCGTCGACCATTTTTTTGATTTTGGCCGAGCGGGAGGCTGCAATCCGAGCCCCAAGACGATAGAGTTGCAATCCTGTGTTGTAAAGCGGGTTCATCATCCGGGTGTCGCGTGGGAAAATGTCGGGAATTATTCGGGCAACTTGATGTCGGCTATCCCGCGGTTTACTCTTGCGACAATCTCGTCGATGCCCATCAGCTCGATAATGTCAAACATATGCGGGCCTTTGCATTCACCGACGACGGTGAGCCGCAGGGCGTTCATCACGTTACCGAGATGGTAGCCGCCGTCAGCTATCCAGGCTAATATGTTCTCCTCGGCGGGTGCCGATTCAAGCGTGGGCAGCGATTTGAGCCGGTCGACAAGCGCGGTCAGAATGGCGGGCATATCTTGGTTCCAACGCTTTTTGACGGCTTTGGGGTCGTAGTCGGTGGGTGCGACGAAAAAGAATCGCGCCTGGTCCCAAAGGTCGCCTACGAAATTGGCGCGTCCTTTGACCATCGCCACGGCGCGGGTGATGTAGTCCATGCCGAAGTCGTCGGGGTCGACACCGTGAGCCGCAAGCTCGGGGATGAAAAACTCGGCGAGACGCTCGTCGGGCATCTCTTGCAGGTATTTATGGTTAAACCACTTTCCTTTCTCGAAGTCAAATTTCGCACCCGATTTCGAGCAGTGGTCAAACGAGAATTTGTCGATAAGTTCCTGCATCGACATAATCTCGGTGTCGTCACCGGGATTCCAGCCGAGCAGGGCGAGGAAGTTGACAACGGCCTCTGGGAGATAGCCTTTTTCGCGGTAGCCCGATGAGATTTCCCCGCTCTTGGGGTCGTGCCACTCTAATGGGAACACGGGGAATCCGAGACGGTCGCCGTCGCGCTTGCTCAGTTTCCCCTTTCCGTCGGGTTTGAGCAGCAGCGGCAGATGCACGAACCGCGGGGCCGTGTCGGCCCATCCGAAAGCCTCGTAGAGCAGCACATGGAGAGGGGCTGACGGGAGCCACTCCTCGCCTCGTATCACATGGGTCACCTTCATCAGGTGGTCGTCGACGATGTTGGCCAGGTGGTAGGTGGGGAGGTCGTCGGCGCTCTTGTAAAGCACCTTGTCGTCAAGCACATTGGAGTTGATGGTCACATCTCCGCGAAGCATATCGCTGACGGTGACATCAATACCCGGCTCGACTTTGAAACGCACCACATATTTTTCGCCAGCGTCAATGAGCCGTTTCACTTCGTCGGCATCCATTGTCAGTGAGTTGCGCATCGAGCCGCGGGTTGAGGCGTCGTATTGGAAGTTGGGCGTGGCAGCGCGCGCGGCCTCAAGTTCCTGAGGGGTGTCGAAAGCGATGTAGGCGCGTCCGTTGTCAAGCAGCTTGGCGACGTGCTCGCGGTAGATGTCGCGTCGCTCGCTCTGCTTGTAGGGGCCGTATTCTCCCCCCTCGCGCACACCCTCGTCGATGGTTATGCCGAGCCATCGCAGGGCTTCGTTGATGTATTCCTCGGCTCCCGGCACGAATCGCTGTGAATCGGTGTCTTCGATGCGGAGTATCATCTTGCCTCCGTTCTGGCGGGCGAAAAGATAGTTATAAAGGGCGGTGCGCACACCGCCTATATGCAATGGGCCCGTGGGTGACGGGGCAAATCTTACTCTGACTTGATTGTCCATCGTGAATTGTCGTTAAAAGATGGTCATTAAAAAGTTGTCACAAAAATAGCTCAATTATGTGTAATCTGCAAAATCGCGACGGCTCACACGTTGAACAGGAAGTGCATGATGTCACCGTCCTGCACCACATATTCCTTACCCTCGACGTTCATTTTGCCGGCTTCTTTAACCGCTTTTTCGCCGCCAAGCGTCACATAGTCGTCATACTTGATGACTTCGGCTCGGATGAATCCTTTTTCAAAGTCGGTGTGGATGATGCCGGCGCACTGCGGGGCTTTGCTGCCGCGGAGGAATGTCCACGCGCGCACTTCGTCGGGTCCGGCGGTGAAGTAGGTTTGCAGGTTGAGCAGGGAGTAGGCGGCGCGAATCAGGCGCGACACGCCCGACTCTTCCAGGCCTATCTCGGCGAGGAACTCCCGGCGTTCCTCCCAGGTGTCAAGCTCGGCAATGTCGCTCTCGGTCTGAGCCGCCACGATAAGTATCTCGGCATCCTCATCTTTGACCGCCTCGCGCACCGCCTCGACATATTTGTTGCCGTCGACGGCTGAAGCGTCGTCGACGTTGCAGACATACATCACGGGCTTTGAGGTGAGCAGGAAAAGGTCGCGGGCAAAACGCTGTTCGTCAACGGTGTCGAAAGTGACCGAGCGCGCGGGCCGCCCCGCCTCAAGAGCCTCTTTAAAGCGCACAAGCACTTCATATTGCATCTTGGCGACTTTGTCGCCCCCGGTCTGCGCCTGTTTCTGGGTTTTGGCTATGCGGCTGTCGATAGTCTCAAGGTCTTTGAGCTGTAACTCGAAGTCGATAATCTCTTTGTCGCGGACAGGGTCGACCGTTCCGTCGACGTGGGTTATATTGTCGTCGTCGAAACAACGCAGCACATGGAGTATGGCATCGGTCTCGCGGATGTTGGCGAGGAATTTGTTGCCAAGCCCTTCCCCCTTGCTCGCTCCCTTTACCAAGCCGGCTATATCGACAATCTCGACGGTGGCGGGAACCACGCTGCGCGGCTGGCACATCTCGACAAGGCGGTTGAGACGGTCGTCGGGGACGGTAATGACCCCCACATTAGGCTCGATTGTGCAGAACGGGAAGTTGGCCGACTGGGCTTTCGCGTTTGACAGACAGTTGAAAAGGGTGGATTTGCCTACATTTGGCAGCCCCACTATACCACATTGTAATGACATTATATTATAAACGGTTGTTTTTGTGCCGCGAAGTTAGCTATTTTCGGCCAATCACCCATCCAAAAACAGAATGTTTTCATACCTTTACTCCGAAAAGGTGTCATAATCTCATCGTCCGGCGGCTTTCCCCCGCCGTTTTCCTCGGCAATGTCAGATTGCCTATTTTAACAACCGCATTTTCGCCTTGACCCGGAATATTGCATTATCTTTGTGGGGTCATGGAGAAAACACCCGGTCAACATCATGTTTCGGCGACGCGCAACGCGGCGTGGCTTGGTCTGCGCTTTTTTGCGGTCACGCTCATAGGTATTTATTCGTCGAGGGTGGTCTTGTCGTCGCTCGGCGTGACGGGCTATGGGGTCTATGCCGCGGTTGGCAGCGTTGTCGCCGCTTTGGGTTTTCTCAACACCACGATGGCCGGTGCGACTTCTCGTTTCCTGGCATTTGAGATGGGGCGCGGCGGCAGCGTGAAGCGGCTTTTCGCAGGGGCTGTGGCGGCTCATTCAATCATTGCCGCGGTCGTTGTGGCGGTTGCCGAGACCGCGGGATTATGGTTTGTTGAGACGCGTCTTGAGTTGCCTGCCGAAAGTGCCGCGGCGGCGAGATGGGTTTATCAGTTCGCCGTAATCTCGGCGGCGGCTGTCATAATGCAAACCCCTTTTATGGCGTTGGTCATGGCTCATGAACGCATGAGGTTGTATGCACGAGTAGAGGTGGCGCAAAGTGTGTTAAAGTTCGTGGCAGCGTTGTCGATTGTCGCGTTTGGCGGTTGTCGGCTCACGGCTTATGCCGGCATGATGGCTTCGGTGTCGGTGATAATAGCGATAGTCTACTTGGCTTGTTGTCGCCGGTGTTTCCCTGCCGACTGCGGGTGGGAGCGTCCCGGCAGGGATGTTCTGAAGCCGATGCTGTCGTTCTCGGCTTTCGACCTATATGGAAACCTGTGTGTGGCAGGAAGGGCACAGGGGCTTGAGTGGCTTATAAACATATTTTTCGGAGTGGCTTATAACGCCGGGGCGGCTGTCGCCAACATAGTCAATAACGCTGTTGTCGGTATCGGGTCGGCGGTGACGACGGCTTTCCGCCCGCGTGTCATAAAGCTTTACGCCGCCGGCGATTGCGCGGGGATGTCGGCGCAGTTGGCGACGGCGGCACTTGCGTCGGGCAGTGCGTTGGCCATCGTCGGAGTCCCCTGCTTCATAGAGGCTGATTACTTGCTTGCGTTGTGGCTTGGCGATGTTCCGCCGGCGGCTGCCGGGTTTGTCAGACTGCTGTTGGCGCAGAGCATTGTGGCGATAGCCATAACTGTTGTGTCGATGGCTATTCATGCCACGGGTAGGGTGAAGGCTTTGTCGGTCGTTAATGGCACGGTCTATTTGTCGGCAGTGGGGGTGGCTTGGGTATTGTTCCGTCTGGGCGCACCTGTCTATTGGGCTTATGGTTGCTCGGCCGCGCTCACTCTGTTGGCGGCGGTGACTACCGTTGCTATCGCGGCCCGTCTCATCCCGTCGGCGGGGTGGGGGAGGCTGTCGGTGCGAGTGGTGTCGCTGTGGGTGGTCGCCGTCGGTTGTGGCGCGCTTGTGTGGCCGCTTCGCGACGCCGTCACGCCTGGATTATCGCGACTTGCGGCTGTCACCGCGTCGTATGCGCTGATTTACGGCATTGCGGCATGTGTGGTGCTGCTCGATAGTCGCCAACGTCACATTTTGGCGAAAAAACTGTCAAAGCGTGAACATTAACAGTCGTGTAAGCGTTACAACATCAGAAATAAATGGAGCTGAGAGCTGACCTCCCGCCCGGTGGAATAGAAATTCCGTCACCCTGCGCTAAGCCGGTCGGCAAGCGGGCATGACATTGACGTTGGAAGCGACGCAACCGCGGCGGAAAATCGGACAAAACAGCACTTGGATGATTAGCTAAATTGTCCCGTGGCCGGAGATTGGGGTGATGCCAGTCGCCGGTCATGCGGCATTGGGACAGCGCGGAACGTTCATTTTAAGTTTTTTTTGTTAAATATTTAGATGCAATGATTAGAATTACTCTACCTTTGCATCGGCCTAAAGAAGCCACTAAATTCCAAAACAGAAACATCAATTATGGAAACCAAAAATTTGGACCGCATCAGCTATGCTCTCGGGCTTAGCATGGGTAACAATTTTAAATCATCAGGCATAGAATCAATCAACATACAGGATTTCGCCGACGGAGTCGCCGCCGTTTTCGATGGCACTCAGCCCAAGATGACATATGACGAGGCTAAGGAGGAAATCCGCAAATTCTTCACCGCGCTCGAAAACCGTCAGAAAGAGCAAGCCGCCAAAATGGCAGAGGTCAACAAGGCCGCCGGCGAGGCGTTTTTGACCGAAAACGGTAAACGCGTCGAAGTTAAAACCACCCCGAGCGGGCTGCAATATGAGGTGCTTGCCGAGGGTGACGGCCCTATGCCGAAAGCCGATGACCAGGTAGAGGTGCATTACACCGGTAAGCTCATCGACGGCACGGTGTTTGACAGCTCGGTTGACCGCGGCGTCCCTGCCACTTTCGGTGTCACGCAAGTCATCCCCGGATGGGTGGAGGCTCTGCAACTGATGAAGGCCGGCTCGAAGTGGCGTCTGTTTATCCCGTCGTCGCTCGCTTATGGCCCGAATGGCGCGGGTGGCGTAATCGGCCCCAACGCGACGCTGATTTTTGACGTGGAACTTCTGAAGGTCATCGGTAAATAATCAGACTGAGCGATTGACTAACCATAAAGAAAACATATCAATATAACAATATCGTAATTATGAAGAAAATTTTATTGGCTTGCGGTGCTGCAGCTATGATGCTGTCAGTGGCAAGTTGCGGCGGCTCGGCTGAGAAGGGGGCTACCGAAGAGACAAAATTGTTGTCTGACTCACTCTCACTCGTGGGTGGCCAGTCAATGGGTTTGGAAATCAACCAGCAGTGGCAGATGTTTATCAACCAGCAGCCCGATTCATTGAGGTCAAAGTATAACAAGAAAGATTTCTTGCGCGGCTTCCAGGAGGCACTCAAGACCGATACCGCCAATCAAAGCTATGTAATGGGCTTCAACGTCGGTCTTAACGGGTGGAACTTCGCTCTGCGTCAGAACGCTACTCCTGTCCGCGTTAACTTGAACACATTCTTCAAAGAATTTGAAAAGAGTTTCCTGCTCGACTCTGTCAATCCCAATGAGATAGGTCTTGCTCAAAACAAATTCCAGTCAATTATGTCTCGCGTTCAAGAGGCTCAGATGAAAATCGCGCAGGAAGCCAAGGCTAAATCTCCCGAGGCTATTGCGAACAAGAACGCCGGCGATGCTTATGTCAAGAAGATGAAAGAAGCCGATGCCGACATCAAGACGTCAGACAGCGGTCTGTCATATAAGATTGAAAACGCCGGTCAGGGCGACAAAGTGAAATCATCAGACCGCGTGAAAATCCGCTATACCGGTAAACTCGTCGATGGCACCGTGTTTGACGAAAGCTCGGCTGATGGAGTCACTCTCCCCGCCGGCAACTTTGTCCCCGGATTCACCGAAGGTCTGCTCTTGCTTGCCAAAGGTGGTAAAGCCACCCTTTACATTCCGTCAGACTTGGCCTACGGCGTAGAGGGTATTCCCCAAGCGGGCATCGGCCCCTGCTCGACTCTCGTCTTTGACGTTGAGGTGCTTGATGTCAATCCCGAGGAAGATAAGAAATAAGCCACTTCCCTCATAACTGACATAAACAATACAAGCGAAGCGCATTGCCTGAGACGGCGGTGCGCTTCGTCGTTCGTTTATGTCGGATTAACGCGCTTTTTTTATGCGCTTATGCAGGTCGAGTATCTGCTGTCCGTACTTGGGGTTTTTCGCCCATCGGCCTGATAGTTTTTTCCATGTCGGCGCACAGCCCCGCTTTACAAGGTCAAACCTCGGGTCAACCAGTTTCTCGCGCCGCGGCAGCTCTTTTTTGCAACAATAGGCGTAGAGGTGCTGTATATGCGCTCTCACACCATCTTCCATTGATTTGAAACAGCTCCCGGTTTTTCCGTTGGTGATTACCCCGAGGCCGCAATAATTGTAGTGTTCCGGTTTCACCGCCGACCCTGCGTATTTAAACCATCCCGTTTCCAATATGGCTTGACAGAGAGCGAAGTCGCCCCTGATGCCATATTTTTTGCCGATTTTGATGTAGGCTTTGGCTATGTCCGGGTCGAAATCGGGATTGTGTTTCTTTATGTAGGCGGTCAGTTCGTCGGCTTTAAGCTCGGCTTTGCCTTCAATCGACTTTTCGCCGGCAGCAGCGGTCGCAGCCGCCGCGATAAAGATTATCAGCAGTGTCAATAATTTTTTCATTCCGCTAAGATACGGAAATATCGCGAGACCGGGTCAAAAAAACATCGGGCCTATTTTCTCAAACAGGCCCGGGTCAATTCGTATAACAATAGCTTTAGTGTAAAACAGATTACCCGCAGTGATTCACTCAGGATTGTTGTCCCCCCTTGTGGTTCCGGATAAGAAGTTTCGTATAATTTCCGATGCAAAGATAATGCCGCTGTCGGTGGATGGAAATACCTAAAAATAGGTATTTTAACGCGGATAGTTGAGGTTTTCGTCGGAGGGGTTGGATAGAACCTCGTCAAGGAAACGTCGGGCTTCGGCCTTGGCGTCGGTGAGGTCGTTGAAGGTGTAGTTGCCGCAGTCGCGGGCGGTGGCCCCCGGTATCTCCCCCTCAAATCCCGCGATGAAATCAAATGTCTCGCGAAGCAGTGGGAGCAGTTCGGTTGAGGTGTAATCGCCGCTGACAATCAGATAGTTGCCGGTGAGGCAGCCCATCGGTCCCCAATAGATGATGCGGGTTGCCCACTCAGGATGGTTGCGCAGATATGTCGCTGCGAGGTGTTCGATGGTGTGTATCGTCGCCCCTTTCAGTGCGGGCTCGCGGTTAGGCTCCTTCATGCGCACATCGAAAGTCGTTATCACGTCGCCCGACGGGGTAACGTCACGTCGCGACAGGTAGACGCCGCGTCGCAGAGCGAGGTGGTTGACGGTGAAACTGGCAATCTTTTTCATGTTAGATGTCTTTGAGAATGGATGATAGCACTTCAAACGTGTGTCGCGGCGCGTCTTCCCAGAACGATTCATACTGAGCTATGTTGTCGGCCTCGCCCGGAGTATCGCTAATGACGCGCACACACAAGAATGGGACGCTCTTCAGGTGGCAAACGTGCGCTATCGCCGCTGATTCCATATCGACAGCCATCGCGTCGGGGTGAATCTCTTTGATGCGGGTCACCTCCTCGGGACGGCTCACAAATATGTCTCCCGAACAGATTAGCCCTTTTTTTATGCCTTGTCCCGATAATTGAGGCAGCGATAGCAGGGCCTCGGGCGGGCAAAAATAGCGCGGGCAGCCTGCCGCCTCACCCCATAGGGTGCCGGGGCCGCAGTAGGTGTCGTGGTATGCCACACGCTCACCTACCACCACGTCAAGTATGCCTGCGCCTGCGCCAGTGCCGCCCGCCACGCCGGTGTTGATTATGAGCGCGGGGTGGAAGTTGTCGATTAAGGTTAGCGTGCCGACGGCAGCGTTGACCTTGCCGATGCCGCATTGCATGGCTATTATTTCATGTCGTCCCATGCCACCGCGGTGGAATGTGACACCGTTGATTTCAATCTCGGCAGAGTTTTCTACTAAGTGCAGCAACAAATCGAGTTCTTTGCGCATCGCGACTATTATGCCTATTTTCATTTCTGTGAGTAATTATGCGTATTTATACCTTTGTCAGGTGCAAAGTTACTACTCATGTTGGGTTATAGGGTGTGAAAACATCTAAAAAATGGCTACCGACGAGCTAATCTCCTCACATAATTCATTAAATTTGTGAGAATTTAGACCGACTCTCATTAAAAACCTATCGTCATGACCACAACATTCATAATCGTTGGAGCATTGTTGCTTAGCGCAGCCATCGTGTTGTCGTTCAAGCCGCTTGTGCCTGCTTCGCTTGCGGCGTACGCCTCGCTGTGGATGTTTCAATGGAGCGGGATTCTGGCGTTCCCTTCGTCGACGATGCTCTTTTGGGGCTTGGCGACACTGATAGTGCTTGGCCTTGACCGGCTGCTGCCTGCGGCGATAACCCGCGGTGTCGACGGTTGCGGCTACATCTGTGGCGGTGCGTTGGCCGGAATGGTGGTTGGTATGCTCATATCTTCGACCGGGATTATCCTCGGCGCGGCAATCGGCGCATTCCTCGGTGCGATGGCCTATAGTCGCACGCCTGTCGGGAAAGCCTTACCGTTTCCGTCGGCCGGTTTTCTGCGATTCCTCTGCGCTCGCGGTCTTCCCGCAGTAGTTGCCGTAAGCATGGTCGGGCTTGTGCTTTGCGATTTGTTGGCTATCTATGGTCCTGTAGGGCGTTGATGCCTATAATGTTAAAATTGCTCTGAAATGAAAAATATTCTTTTCCTCATATTCTTTGTCGTCGCCGGTATGGCGGCAGTGGTTCAGGTCGATGCGGCTTCGGCTAAAAACGACATGAAAATCACCCCTGAAAAGCCCGATATGGAGGCTATAAAGATGGCTGTGACCGACCCGCATTCAAAATACTATTACCCCAAGCTGATGGATAAATACTTAGCTAATGAGACAATCATGGGCTTGCGAGATTACCGCCATCTATATTTGGGCTATATGTTCCAGGAAGATTACAACCCCTATCGCCATTCAGAGTTCGGGAACAAGATTGAGCCGCTGTATTACAAGGACAAACACACGCGCGCCGAGCTTGACACCATAATGAAATACGCCGAGTTATGCCTCGATGACAACCCGTTTGACCTGCGACAGCTTAATTTCTTGATTTACGCCCTGCGAAGCCGCGGTAAGGTCAACACCGCGAACATTTGGCAATATCGCATGAACCATATATTGGGGGCGATACTCTCCACGGGGACAGGGCTTGACACTGCCAACGCATGGTATGTGATAAATCCCGAGCATGAATACAATATCATCAATTTCATGTCGGGGATAGCCGACTCGCAAGAGTTTGTGCAACCCTACTATGATTATGTGAAAATAAAGCCAATGAGTGATAAGTCGCCCGAAGGGTACTACTTTAATATTAAAAATCTGTTGGAGGAATATTATCGCAAATATCCCGAGAATTGACGATGTCGGGGCGTTCCATTCCCCCACACACGCTGATGGGCTGCACATGGAAGTACACGCCGGCTGACAGCATCTCGTGCGCAGGGTGTCGGCTGATTAGTCTTTTTTGCGTTTAGGATTGCGGGGGAACCATCCGCGTTCCACACGTTTGCGCTGTTCGAAAATCTCACCTATGGTCCAGAACGATGAGAATGCGAACACTCCGAGCAGTGACGACCAAACGACATCGTTAATCCATACCGACAACGCTATGCCTGCAATGCCGAGAACCAGGAACCACCACCAGCAGCGTGTGCCGAAGTAATATTCACATTTTATCACGACCGGGTGAAACACCCCGATTATCAGGAACGTGCATATCCCGATGAAAAGTCCGAGCAGGTGGTAATCTTGTAGCAGAGATGTCATTTTTGAGAATCTTTTTTGTGTTTGGCGTATGATTTCGCAAGCCGGGTGTGATAGCCGCGCTTGCGGTAGTTCGGCCCGTTGTAGCGCAGTGCGAAGCCGGCCCAGTCTTTGTTTTTGAGATAGCGTGTCATGCCGCAGTTTTCGACGAACTCGGCGAAAAGCTCAAGCTGATCGAGCTCGGAACGGCTCATCCTGTCGACAAAATCGTCGAGGCTCGTTGCCCCGCATTTTTCCCAATTGAATCCTCCGATTTGGAACATTCCCCAGAATGTCCCCTCGATGGCGGCCTCGTTGCTGATGTGTCGGGCGGCCTCGAGCCGTGCGTGTTGTGCGTTTTGGCGGGAGCCGTAGCGTCGAGCGTTGGGTGCTGAGAACACCACCGCGTGGCTGTTTCTGAACTTTGATAGGTTTATGCCTCGCTTCTGTGCGAAACGCCTGAACATCGTGAGGTCAAAGTTTATCAGAGGTTGCCCTGGCGAAGCGAACCCCTGGTGGGCGTGTCCGGCCTCGATGTCGACAATCGCTTTTATGGCGGCGACCTCTACGCCGAGCCGTTCGGCGACTGTGCGGTAATCATCTTCAGTCAATCGCGAGTAGTGCGTGATGCTATCGGCCACGGCCTCCACCGCATCTACGCCGGCTTTGACCACATTGTCCTGAGGCATGGCGGCGGCCGGTGTCGCAACTGAAGCGGCGATGATGCCGATTGATAGTAGATGTCGTCTCATGGCGCGGTATTTATAAAGGGGCGTGGACTGCGACCACGCCCCGGATTTTGATGTTGTTCTATTGAATTAATCTTTGAGGTCGGCGACCTTTTTCAATATCTGGGTCAGCTGTCCCCAGAAACGCTCGACGGCGGGGATGTGCATACGCTCCGATGGCGAGTGTACCCCTTGGAGTGTCGGGCCGAACGATACCATGTCGAGGTGCGGGTATTTCTCAAGGAATAATCCGCATTCCAGCCCGGCGTGAATGGCCTTGATTGCGGGGGTGACACCGTAGAGTTCCTTGTAGGCGTCGCGGGCTATCTCCATGATGCGGGAGTCCATGTTGGGTGTCCAGCCGGGATAGCCGTCGCCGTGGGTGACTTTCGCTCCTGCCATGGTGAAAAGAGCCTCTATCTGGTTGGCGATGTCCCATTTGCGTGAATCGACATCGCTGCGTTGGCTTGTGGTGACGAGAATCTTGTTGTCAGGGAGCATTTTGACCGATGCGAGGTTGGTTGAGGTCTCGACGAGTCCGGGCAGTGACCGGCTCATGGAGATGACGCCGTGGGGTGCGCTGTAGAGGGCTGCCACAAGGTTGTCGGTGGTGGTTGAGTCGACGCAATATTCCGGACGGTCCACGCTCTCCATCTCGATTTTTAGTGTGGGTTCGAGACCGGCGTATTCGGCTTCGATGACTGCCGCATAGTTGTTGAGCGCCACGCGCACTTCCTCTTTGTGCGAGGTGTGCACGCCGATGATGGCGTGAGCTGCGCGCGGGATGGCGTTGCGTAAATTGCCACCGTCGATTTCCGACAGAGATATTTCGTGAGACTTGCTCAGATTCCATAGGAACCGGGCGAGCAGCTTGTTGGCGTTGGCGCGGCCAAGATGGATGTCGCCTCCGGAATGACCGCCAAGGCCACCGGCGATGTCGATACGGAAGTAGTGGAAATCGGTGGGGGCGACTGAGCGGTGGTAGCTGAATGTGCAAGTGGTGTCGACGCCGCCCGCGCATCCCACGAAAATCTCGGCGTCATCTTCCGAGTCGAGGTTGATGAGCATTTTGCCTGAAATCATACCTTCGCCGAGGTTGTTGGCGCCTGTGAGGCCGGTTTCTTCATCAACGGTGAACAGAGCCTCTAACGGGCCGTGAACTAATGAGTCGTCGACCATCGCCGCGAGGGCGGCTGCCATTCCGATGCCGTTGTCCGCGCCGAGCGTTGTGCCGTCGGCGTGTACCCATTCGCCGTCAATAATGGTTGTGATGGGGTTGTTGTCGAAGTCAAAACTCTTGTCGTTTGACTCGCATACCATGTCCATGTGGGCTTGCATGATGACTGTCGGAGCCTGTTCGTGGCCTTTTGTGGCGGGTTTTGTCATGACCACGTTGCCGATGGCGTCGGTCTTGACTGCTATGTTGTGGGCGGCGGCGAAGTCGAGCAGGAACTTACGTATTTTCTCTTCCTTTTTAGAAGGGCGTGGCACCTTGGTGATTTGGTCGAAAATTGACCATACGAGTGCCGGTTTTAGGTCTTTGAGAGTCATAATCAGATTGATTTAGAGTGTTATAAGCGGGTTATAAATTATTTCATAAATGGAAATAATGTTAAATAACAGTTATTTGCTGCACTAAGATACAAAATTAAATTTAGTTATGACCAAAAATTTAGATTCGTTTCATATATTTGCATTGTAAAAACAGGTTTTGACGTGAAAACGTTGGTTCTAACCACACTGATATCTATCCTGATTTTAGGCTTGGCCGTGCTTGCGCTCGGGGTCAAAGTTTTTTTTGTGAAAGGGGGGCGGTTCCCTTCGGGACATGTCCATGATATCGAGGCTTTAAAACGCCGACACGGCAAAAACATAGGTAAAAAGTTAACATAGAAAATATAATATAGTAATTAAAAAACTATTGCTAAAAATGAATTACTTAGCTTGCTCAGTCAAGGCTGTTTTGCTCGGGTTGGCAGTAACGGCCGCCTCATGCTCAGGCGACACAGGCACAACCCCCAAAGACGCTAAAACCCAGGCTGCACCGGCCGAGGCAAAAGCCGACGCCGCATCAATCAACATCCGTTATATCGATGGCGACTCGATTGCCGAACACTATAACCTTGCGAAAGATTTCAAAGAGTTCTCTCTGAGGACTTACAGCAACCTTGAGAACGCGCAGCGTTCGCGCGCCGCCGAGATTCAAAAATTCGGCTCGGCCATCGAGGAAAAGATGCGCAGCAACGGCTATCTCTCCGAGGCCAGCTATAACGGCGATGTGCAGAAACTCAACAAGATGCAGTCAGACGCCCAAAACTATCTCGCCTCGCTGCAGCGCAAAGCCGAGGCTGAGATGATGCAACAACAGCAACAGCTCAACGACTCGATACAGTCGTTTATCAAGGATTACAACAAAAAGCATGGCTACGATGCCATATTGTTCCGCACGGCAGGCGTTTATTTCAATCCGGCTCTTGATATCACCAACGAGGTGATTGACGGCTTGAATGCTCGTTACACCAAGGTAGGCGACAAGTAACAGCCTCGCTGACCGACTGTCGCTCCGGCAGGGCCGTTCACATCATCTTGTAATCCCATGGTATATTGGGCTTGATGCCAATCCCCTTGAAGGGGTGTTGGACGCAACACTTAAATAAATCACTAAAAGAGGTTATCCGCGAGGTTAACCTCTTTTTTATTTATGCTAACTTGGGCGTTAAGCCGCTCCTGAACCGATGCGAACCCATGATAAAGAAAAGCGGGCTTGATTGGACTATCGTACGCTGTACTGCCGTCATGGAGCGTCCCGCTACCGGTCAAGTAAACGCTATGCCGTGAGGAAAAGGATTGGCGTTCAGTATTCCGGTGGCGGATATGGGGTGAAGAATGTCCGGCGACATGGGATGAGCGGGGCATTGCAATGATGAGCGTTTTTGATTTCCTGTTGAAAGAGAATTCTTTGGAACTTTAGGCTTATAAACCGCAGATTCTACCTGTGAGTGCGAAATTATGCGATAAACTTGAAGAGTTCGGCGAGACGCAGATGGTATCCAAGTTTCTCTCTTGGTATCTTTCGCGCAATGTAAAAAACGCTTAAATTTACTTGAAATTAAGAAAATGTTTTTATATATTTGCCAAATATAGAAATCACATTATTGGTGGCCTTAATGAGGCTCTTGCTGTTCGCTTATGACAAGTTGAATTTGATGAACCTCCTTGATGTTATCGAATCTTTCACAAAATACCAAAGACTATGAACCAGTCAAATTACAAGACCATTATCAAGCTTTTGTCGCCTTTGGCTTGCGTCGCTTTTACCGTGATGTTTGTCGCTTCGAGTTGCGACAGCGACGAAGTCGTTACCCCGGATCCGAAACCGACTTCCACCAATCCTTCAATATTCATCAAAGACAAGGCGAAGTATGCGATGCTCCACTCCATGCGCGACCTCGACGGCACAGGAAGACTGTATGAGATAAACTATACCGCAGACTACAAGCTCGACCAAGTGATTGCTGCACAGGCGATTGACCAGCGGCAATTGTTCGCGTACGTATCAAGCATCCTCTTCGACAGCATCCCATCTTCCGCCGCGGATGTGTCGTTCGGCTCAGGTTGCAGTGCCTTTGCCGCGCCCGACCCCGACAACGGCAACTGCCTCATGGGGCGCAACTATGATTTCCGGCACTTTATGGTCCACGGCACCGACACATCCTACAAAGAGACATCCGCCATCATCGTGCACACGGCTCCCGCCGGCCGCAAGAAGTCCATCTCTATGGTTGACGGCTTGAACCTTAACTATGGTAGGGGATTCTACAACAATGACTCTACCGACCTCTCGCTGCTCATGGGCCTGCCGTATGCCGCGCTCGACGGCATCAATGAGGATGGATTCGCGATAGGCATTCTCGCCCTCAAAGAGAAACAGACTCGGCAGTCGACAGGTAAGACTAAGATAGGCAGCACGGTGGCTATCAGAATGCTCCTTGACAATGCTTCAGATGTGAAAAGCGCTCTGGACCTGCTGAATGATTACGACATGGTCATGGAGGGACAGGGCAATAGCAACTATCACTTCTTCATGGCTGATGCCAAGGATAATTATGCCATCGTGGAGTACACCTTCGACAAGAACAAGGGTGAGACTACGCCACACGTCACTGCGATACTCAATAACAATGATACCCTGCGCTGTGTCACGAACTTCTATGTGGACCCGATAATGGAAGGCACAAACGACGGGTGGGGCTCTTTGCACGGGAAAGACCGTTACTGGACGCTGAGGGGCACCCTTGCCTCCAACAAATATAAATTGACCGACAGTCAGGCGTGGAAACTCCTCCAGGACGTGGCACAGCCGCCTACGGATGAATTCACCTCGCAGACACAGTGGTCGGCACTGTACAATCTCACCAAGAAGTCCATGCGCCTCGCCATCTTGCGCGAGTATGGCAAGGAATACAACTTTAAGGTGAAATGATGCTACGTCTGATGCTCGCGCGGCATTAACCGGCATGACCCATAACCCTCTAAAATCATATAGACATGAAAAAGAAATCAGTATTCGGAATCTTATTCCGCACCGTGTTAGTTGCGATGGTCGCTGTTTCGTTCGTGGCGTGCAGTGACGATGACCCGGAAGTGCCGCAGGAAGGCGACCCCTACATAGAGGTTGAAGATGAACCGATAGCGGATGTAGTGGCTACTCATATCGACCGCACGGCATATCTCGTAGACGGCCTGTTTGCGTCAAATAGCGAGCGCGCGATGATGGGCAACTTTTTAGCCCGTTATAACCGCGCAGTCCCGTTCGGCGATCTTAAGACTGTTGTCGCCGGCGACGCAATCGCTTTCGAGGCGACTACCCTCAACGGGCTGTTGAGCGACGAAGCAAAGGTGAGCGTCATCAAAAACGCGTACAACCAAGGTGCCGTGCTGCTCATGAACGGCGGACAATCCTCCGACTTCGCTCAGTTGTGTGAAGTTCTGGGCTGCTACAACCCCTATGTGGGAGCGGCTAACGATGCTCCGGTCGATGGCGAGAAGCCATTGTGGGTGCTGTCGGGTAAGCTGCCGAGCGCAAATGGCATTTATGCCATGCTCTCACCATACATACCCGCCGACGAAGAGGTGAAAATCACCACGTTGGAAGACGGCGTAGTTGTGGAAGACGACTCGGAGACCGCGGATGTGGAGACGTCTGAACCCGGCTTCATGTCAGACTACCGAAGAGGACAGCTCTGCGAGCAGGTGATAAACGGCATCAACGAGGGCATTACGCCCAAATCCGAGGCTAATGCGGATAAGAAGGAACTGACGGACCTGATGAGCGCCACAAAGCTATATCTTACAGGATCGATGTCATGGCGGATAGACGGCTTAGTCGAAAAAAGGACCGCGAGCTATTGCATTGAGTTGGATATATGGAATGCTTATAGCGAGGGGGAGAAAGAACAGTATTACCTCGTCCATCAGGAGATGACTTACTCATTCGCTGAATACTGCGTAGGGTCTTTTCACAATGGGTCATGGAAGGACTACGGTTGCTACGGGAAATATTATGAGACGACATTCAGCAACGCCAGCAAACCTGGAGCCGTCATCTACCATCGGTTGTCGCCCAGCACTACCCAGATGTCGACGACCTATACGTCATCGGTCGAACTGAATCTTGGCGGCAACATCGCTCTGGAAGATGCGGGCGTGACTGCCGGTCTGAACATCTCGCACAGTGAGGCTTATACCGTGGAGGATGTGTCCGTCACTAACTACAGCGTGGCTTCCTCCTCGCAGTCTAAGGCATCGTGGAGGTTTGATATGCGTGACGCATCGGGTCACTTCAACTGGAAGTCGCACGCCTCCGTTGACATCAACCCTTGTAGCGCATCGGCAAGAAGTACGTTTGTCTGCGGAACTGACTACATCCTATCCGTGCCACAGGGCACTCCAAACGAATGGACGCTGCAGTCTGTCGTAACCACTCGCCTTGTAAGTTGTTATGCTGTTTTTGGCCCGGTGAAAACTCAATATTATGACAAAACCCACAAAAAATCCATCTCGTTTGCCTTGCCTGAAGTGCCTGTAAAGTAGGCCATTCATACATAAACTCTATTAAGGAAGTGTGCCAAAATGTGAAGTGATGGCGCACTTCCTTTTTACATTGACCCGAAAAATCGGGGCATAGTAATAAACCTGTGTTTAGGCATATATTTTACAGAGGCGGAAGAG
>CAZECG010000026.1:0-24141 GCA_964510535.1 uncultured Muribaculaceae bacterium | reverse complement strand
CCGACGACTTTCGCGATAATCACAGAGAAGAAGCATCCGGCTTGGGTGCTTCTTCATTTTTTATGCGTTGATTGATAGTCTGAAATCTCCAGATTTTTGCTTACATTTGCATAACCTCAGGAAGGAGACGCCGAGAATCTCGCCGCCTAATTGACGAGCCGATTACTTGCAGCCCTCGAGCAGGATAACTAAAACACAGTCAAGTCATGAACTGGATTATCCTTATCTTAGCCGGGCTGATGGAAGTCGGCTTTACATTTTGTCTTGGCAAGGCCAAGACCGCAACCGGTCATGAAATCGTCGGGTGGTGGGTCGGATTTCTTGCCACGCTGTCATTGAGTATGTATCTTATGGCAAAAGCCGCTGGGCGACTGCCGATAGGCACCGTCTACCCCGTGTGGACGGGAATCGGAGCGGTCGGTGCTGTGATTGTCGGAATTGTGTTCTTCCACGAGCCTGCGACTTTCTGGCGCATATTTTTTCATCACCACCCTTATTCTATCGATTCTCGGGCTAAAAATATTGGCCTGATAGCCATGGTCGATTCAGTCTGAGCCGCCCTATGACTGAGATTGAAATATCGTTTTTATCACTTTGCAAGGATTCCCCGCGGCAACGGTATTGGCAGGAATATCGCGGATGACCACACTCCCCGCGCCAATAACGCAGTTATCTCCGATTGTGACACCGGGCAATACCGAAACTCCGGCACCGAACCAAACGTTGTTGCCAACCGTAATCGGCCAGGCATATTCAAGTCCTTTGTTCCGATCGACGAAGTCTATGGGATGCCCGGCGGTATAGAATCCGCAATTGGGAGCTATAAACACATTGTCACCGAATTTTACCGATGCAGCGTCGAGAATGACAAGATTGAAGTTTGCATAAAAATTGCGTCCGACACTGATGTTATAGCCATAATCGCAATAGAACGGCTGCTCGATAAGCAAGCCGCCCTCTGCCTTACCGAGTATTTTGCGCAGCAAAGCGTCGCGAGCCTCAGTCTCTCCTGGGCGCAAATCGTTGTAATCGCGACATAGCTCCTTGCATTTTAATCGCTCGGCAATCAGTTCACGGTCATTATTGGCATCGTAAATCATGCCGGCGAGCATTTTATCCTTTTCTTTCATTCTTGTTTGATTAGCTTTGCAAAGTTAACAAGCTAAAAGTGATAGGCAATGGTCAGAAATAACCATTCTGTAAAAATGAGGCATCTTCGCTGTCGGCTTAATTCCCGTCCAACTCATCATAATAATCAAGCTCATCCAACTCGTCATGAAAGTCATACAAGTCATACCTGTCCTCTATATCGTCAAGACGGGTCTGTAGACGGTCTATCTCATTCTGGATACGGTCGTAACGGCCGGATGTCTCGTCACAACAGTCAAGTTGGTCTTCAAGTTCGTCTATACGATCTTGAAGGGAGTCGGCCTCCGGGCTGCTAACGTAATCACAGCTCGATGGATTCGCATACGGCAGTTCCTTGTGTTTGCCTGACAGCTTTTTTCGTATCACGCCGATAAGAGCTAATCCGCCAATAAAATTCCAAAACGACATTTTTATATTAGTTTTAAGTTATACTGAAGTCATTAAAAAATTTCATCGGCAAAATTAGCAAAAGCATGGGCAATGCCACGGCCCAGCCCCCCAAAAAAAACACTAACATCGTTCTTATCGACAATTAAGAACCGGCATCTCATCAAGGATTTTCTGGCAGCCTGTAACCTACGGCGCAACATAAAAAAAATCCCGTCAAATCTAACGGGATTTCTATAACCAAAGTCAAATTGCTAAAGTTTCCGAAACTTATGCGACACCGAAGAACCGCGCCAAATGTACAGCCCCGGCTCGAGGCCGTCCCAATCGCCATACCTGACATTTGCTTTTAACAACGAGCCTTGCAGGTTAAACACCATGCCAAGCGACTCAACGGGGACTGCTACCGTTTCAGCTACGCCTGAGCCATCTACCGCCTGCGGAAAAATAGGCAGTGAAGGAAACCAATAATTAGTTATCATCTCGTAATCGCATATTTTCACACCCTTAGGCGAATAACGGCGGGTGATGTAGGTAGGCGTACCAAATTCATGGTATAGTGCCATATAAAGTTCATCGGTCAACGGATGCACTCCAATAGCACAACCATACAGTTTCCAATTGGCGCCCTCATCTTCAAGGTCGACAAAAAGCGACTGTTGACGAGTGTCGCAATCAAACTTGTAAATCTTAGTTCCGGTAAACCATCGGTTGGCTCCGCCTTTCCAATACAGGCAATTTTCGACAGTCGACGAGACAAAAGCATCAGGAGTCCAAGCATACCATGTGTTGGACGGCGGATACATCCCATCGGGAATATCAATCACTTCATAGCCGAGAGTCCGAGGGTCTAACCTCACGATACAATTAAGAAATGAGCCGGTACCTTGACAGTTTTTAGCGACCGACAGCCACAGATAACCATCTTTTGACTTAACAATTGAGCCGATGCCCGCACCTTCGCTGACAATATCCATGGATATTACATCGCTTACCTTATCCTCGGCAGGGTCAACCACAAGCACACCATATTGCTGATGAGCCACAAAGACTTTACCAGCCGCCGAAACCATCATCCCTGACTGGCCATGATAAAGGGAGCCTGTCGGATCGGTAGCCGGTTTGTCATTATCGTCTCCGGCATTTGGATTTGCCGACCCCTCGACCTGCCCCATGACAGTAAAGGTATCGAGGTCAAACACCCACACGCCATTACTTGACGATATGTAACCTTTATGCTCATCAACGCCAAGGAAGCCGCGTCCGTCGCACTGCGCTCCCGACGGGTCAATCAAACTTTGCTGATTAAGGATTTTCATCGTTTTGGCATCAGCGACCGTAATGCGCCCACCGGTTATGGTTGCACCGGGATCCTTTTCCTGCTTAGCGATGAGATAAAGTTTACCATGCCAAATGGCACCGTATTGATTTGTACAGCCTAATTCCTTTCCCGGATTTTCAGCCTGGATTATTCGATATTTCCAATACTCGCCGTCAGGGTCATCGGGCAAAAGATAGTTCACCGTGGAATTCTGATGTCCATACCAATCCTCATTCACCCAAATGATTCCCTTAGTATAATCCGCCTCTTGTGCGGCGACAGCCGATGCCATCGCCGTCAAGAGTGCGGAAATCAATACCAACGCGCATTTCATTTTCTGATAATGACTTTAGTGGAGATATTATCATCAGAGTTTACAATGTAAGCCCCACTGTGGTGACCAAAGTCAAAAACATATCGGTCGCTGTCAGCCCGGAATGACGTGACATGACGGCCGGTCATGTCATAGACATTGAATTCATGCCCATTGAACCCGCTTATGAACATTCGTTGACCGTCGCAAATGACAGAACGAGAGACATCAGCAACATGATTGACACCCGATGCGACATCACTGACGTTCACTGCGATAGTTTTGCTGACAGTGCGTCCATTTGATTCGGCGGCTAATGTGAAATAGCACCGCCCGGCTGACTTCGGAGAAATCGACAGGGTCTTTCCATCAAGGCTCACTGTCGCATGGACGTCAGAATCAGCATACTGAGCCGCAGCCGCCGGGGTGTCGTAAAGGACAAGTTTTATATTGGAATCAATATTATCGGCATCCGACACCAATTCAGAAAGATTGATAATCTTATCCTCATCAGCCAAATCCATCTCTATATCCTCAAGATTAATCACAGCCTCAAATTTATCAGGGAAAATAGCGAAAGCCTGGAACCAATAATAGGGTCTAAGGGCAATCGTTCGGGCGATTTCTCCTGTTTCGGGATTAATAAAATGAATCCAGTTATATCTATAATGTCCTGACGCCGAATTTTCCGTGGTCATCACGATAAGTTGACCTGAGCGATCATCGTAACGCAGCGTGCCATAAGTCTTTTGTGTCACCCTCTTGTTTGAGCCGACAAGATTGGCCTCACCCATATCAAACACGACTTTAACCGCATCGGGTGACGAGCCGACCTCCCAAAGATAATATTTATCTTTTGACGAACCACCGGCTATGCCACCTCCGACAGAGAACCAAATCACATTGCGACCGTAGCTGCCGACAAACGGAGTGCTGCGCCATGCGCCCCAAGAACACGTTGGACAGCCGACAGCCGAGGGAAGAGTGACGCTCATATCCTCAACCTCATCAAGAGTCTCGGGATTCACACAGGTAAAACGCGCGCATCCGTCAACGGTAGACGCTATCCACACATGCCCATCGGCAGTCTGAGTGATGCCCTGCACGGTTGTCATATCATATTTTTTCACAACTTTATCGGTGTTTATGTCAATAGCAAACGCACCGGTGTTCTGTTTGATACCGAAAACGTATTGACCAGCATGAACCATATCACCAATCTGACCTGAATACAAGTCAGTTCCAGCGGTGCCCGATTCATCAAAATCGGAAATTTTGCCAACAACTTTTATATTCTCAATATCAACGACATAAATTCCGTTAGATGTTCCGACATACACTTTGCCGGGTGTAGCACCGGCAACCGCACGTCCATCAGCACTTTTTGTCTCATCACCAAATATGAGGTCGTCAATCGAACCAAGACGCTTGAGCGTTTTAGCATCGGCAACAACCACACGTCCGCCACCGGGCAACGGATCTCCGGCATCAGCAGCTTGTTTGGAGATGGCAATGAACTTTCCGCCCCAAATCGCAGCATATTGAGAGGTACAGCCAAACGACATTCCGGGATTCTCGCGTTCATAAACCTGATACATCACTTCACCCTGCGGCGTGAGGTAGTTCATGCCGCCGTTAGTGTGACCAAACCATTCCTCGTTCAACAGAAGTGTTCCGTCAACATATCCGCCCTCGATGGGGGTCCGATCCTGCTCCTCAACGTTGACAGTGTAAACCTTTGTCACATTACTGCCGTCGGTTGATGACAAAGTCAAGGTACATTGGCCTGCGCGATGCCCGCTCAACTCATAAAATTGGATTCTTGTATTGTTCTCGTCCCAATAGTTTACTTTATATATCGAGGCGATTAAACTGCTCTTGTCATCACCGTTGCCTGTAAGCGCCACATTAAAATCGGGGATGTCGGCATCGGCCGGAGACACATCGGCGATAATTCCGAGCATCTGTTTGGGATTCAACGTTATAACATTTCCGCTAACGCCTTGAATAGCGATGTCGGTGACAGGATGACGCAACGCACTCACTACATCAAACGAGGCGGTGACCTGAGGATTCCATTTATACGAGACAGTTACAGTGGCACTGCCAGGGGTCTTAGTAGTCTTAATGGCTGTGGTAGAAGCTGTTACTACTCCAGTATTGCTCGACTTATATGCCAGCCTTGTAAAGGTGGCATTTTCAGGCAACAGACTGATTTCATTATGGATAGTTGAATTAAGCGGAGCATTAACCGAATCACGGGCTAAAGAGATGCTTTGGAGGGGAATTTCAGGAGGTAGCAGCTTGAAATGGCAGACGTTACTATAGGAATAGGAGCTGCCTTTGCCTGTGCGCACTCTCACATGGATATACACATCGCCGACCTTATCGCCTAAGTATGAGAGAGAACCGAGTGTCGCAGCAGACGATGAAATTGAGTTTACGATGTCGCTTGAGTTATTACTATGCGTTAAACTTTCATCGTTTCGACGATACCAGACATAATTTATATTGTCAAAAACCGCCTCTCTTTGCACGAAAACAGGTATATAGTCGGTTTTATCGGACAAAGCGAATGTCATTTCATCGGGAATGACGGCACCGACGGTCTCGGTGGCTGGAAGATAGAGGAGATATTGCGGTTTTTGGTCATTGCCGCACGACAACATGACGCAATCTTCATATTCGGTTAGAGTCCATTTCCCTTCAAGGCAGGTGTCGGCGCCTGAATTATTGAAAACGCCATCACCGTCGGCATCAATACTGAGTTTTTCACCTTCAAGAGAAAAAGCGGGGTCGGCTGCCAACGCTGCCAATGCCTCTTGTGCCGATGGAAGGACAGAGTTGAAAGATAGCTTGACCACGACATTGTCTATTTTTGATGAGTTGCCGAATTTCACAATCATAGGGATAGAACTTTCACCCTCGCCAACATTGCGCACACACTTAGCAACCGCAATCTCTTTATCGCACAACCGAGCCGGCACATAAACGATGCTACCATCTTCGCAGGGAGCTACCCCCTCGCCGGTTCCTCCGACCTGAGGGCTTTCAAACTGAGTAAAACTCCAGCCGTCGACAGAGCCGTCGACCAACGTGCGCCCGGAGAAACCGGAGCCTGAGTACGTCCAATCCTGTGACTGACTGTTAGCGCACCAATAGCTCCAATAGCCCTCATACCACGCCGCAGACCATTTGGGCTCGTATGGCGACACCCCGCCGCGTGACTCTATCACCGAATCAACATCCCAGCAATCATAGTCGTAAGCTGGATAACCGTATGTGCCGTAGTCAAAGGGATGCTGTATGTAGTGGGGTCCGGCAATAGCAGAGTCGATAGCGACCTGAGCCAAAGTCGGCGCATTGTCGCCAGGAGCTTCGGTCTGCCCCATAAATGAGTTTACATTATAGTAGTCAAAATTGATGAACTCAAAACTCTTTGCTTTCTCAAAATTGAAAAAAAGATGTTTCAAGACTTCTTGATTAAGGCTATACCCGACTCCGCAAAGGGTGCTTCCCATACTGCCGGTGTATTGTGTCAGCATTGACAGGCGCGAAGAATTGGCGCAGATGGCTTTCATCATAGTCTCACCCGTAGGAGACTCACCATTCTCCCAACGATAGCCCCAGACATAAGCGTCTGAGCCATAGGTGTCGCCGTTATACTGAATGACCAAAGCGGCTTTGTTTGGGCCGGTGCCCGTCCAATTCTGAATACGGTCGAAATCAATGGGATGTGCCAATGCTGAAAAGACTGACAATCCGAGAGATACCGTAAGTAGTTTTGTTCTCATAATTGGTTTAGTTTATTGAATAGTTATTTTATAAATGAGTTCTTATAGTAATCTTGCATAAGCAGATAATCACGGTTCAGGGATGCCGGGCAAGTCGATATGCAGGTCTTGCGCTCGGCTCAATTCGGTTGATGTTTCGCCAAGCCATCCGCAATACTGGTTCACACCCGTATATACCCTTATAAAATCCGCGCCGGGCAAATCGACGCAGTTTCCAGCGGAGTCAACCGCCCACGAGATATCGAAAGAATTGAGCCCGGCATATTCGTTAGGATGATTGTCGACATAACCCCATGGATAACTATAGAGCACATAGTAAGTGCCGTATCCACTGAGATCCTCGGCATTAGGGGGCAAAAGAGTGCCGCTGAAAGAGATTGCATCCTGAGTGACCCATTTCGGGAAATATTCCTGGTTATGGAATATGTTTTTAGGCATATACCCCACGTTACCGGCGTTATCGTCCCACCTTATGTAAAATATGTCGTCAAGGCTGTTATCATCGTCGGCGACAATCGGGCGGTCGGGGTCGGGACGATGGTAAGTTATCGCATATCCACGCTTGGTGGAGGGAGCGAAGTATTCACTGCCTGCGAGTTCATACCATTCATCGTCAGGGAGTCCGTTGCAATTACTATCAAGACTTACCATGACAATGCCAGGCTCGGCTGACCCTCCTTTCTTTTCAGGCTGCAACAGCTCATAGAAACAGTTTCCCCATATACGAAAGTCCTTCTCCCCGGGGATATTCATGACCGTGTGATCGAACCCGAATGTGACATAGCCGCCAAAACCGCCAAGAGTAATCATCACGTCATTTGTACCCATTATCGACTCTTCGGTTTTCTGAAGAATCGACGCATAAGAATCACCCGCCTCAAAGCGCGGCATCTCGTTAACGAACTGGCCCGGAGCAGGACAGTATTCGTAGACTTTCGATATATATGGACTGTATTCCACTTCCTCGTGAATGACGTTGACATCGAATGTAAAATCGTAGGGAGTATCGGGGTCAATGATTTTCAATTCAACCTCGTAACGGCCTTCAGCGGCAGCGATAAATATGTAGTCTTTCGCAGTGCTGACAATCTCACCGTTGACAGTCCACTGATAGCTCTCGCCTGTCAACGCCGGTTGCAAAACGAGCTTTTTCATTCTCGGAATATAGTAGACATCATCAATACCGAGATTAACCATCGGCACATCATCGGCACACCCCATTAACAGAAGCGGGAACATTGCAATCAAAAGTGTTTTTCTCATTTTAACAAGAATGTTATGTGGGCCGGGATATCGCCTGTGCGGACGCTCCATTTTTTACGCCCATCGGAAGTGAAACAATAGAGAGTGCCTGATGAGACATAGTTTTTCGCATCAGTCACGAAAATGTCGCCGGTTTCGGGATGCACCGCAATACCATAGGGAATGGTAATCTCTTTCTCGGTTCCGTCAGTAATGAAGTTATCGGAAATTATCTTCATAGAGCGGATGTCAATCACGCCGTAGCTAATGGCATTTGAAGCGGTGTAATTGTTCCACTCGGTAGCGTAATAGTACATGTAGTCACCAAAGAATGCCATATTGGAACAAGCGACTGGGATGGTATCGGTAACAATCATCTGATTGTACCCCGGCTTTTTCTGCATGACATAAAGCCGTGACGGTCTGTTCTGATAGTCACCGCGCGATGTCACCCACAATTTGTTATATCTGTCTTTTTTCAACCGATGCAGATTAATCCCCACGGGAATCTGCTGCACCTGTTTGAAATCAATCATCTGTATGACGGAGACCGTGTTATCGTAGTTTGGCGCACGGTAGCCGCCTGAATTGGCGACGTACATATAGTCATCGACAATCTCCATCTCTTCGGGCTGGTATCCGACAGACACTTTTCGCTTGATTGCGAATGACGCCGTGTCGACCTCATAAACCGCTCCTTTGGGGGCATTTGGGTCAATGAGTACGGGACCGACATAGGAGCTAACGTAGGCATTGCCTCGATGGAAACGGACGTATCGGCAATTAGGGATGTCGACCTGACCCAATCTCACGCCTGATAAAGCGTCGAGAATCTCGACTTTATGAGAGCAATTGACCACTACATAGAGTTTGGAACCATAAATACCAATGTCATTGCCGACATCGCCGAGTTCTTTTATGACATTGGGATTCTTTTCGGCATAGAAATTTCTGGAATATAACCCGGTCATGTAGTCATAGAAATCGAGAGTGCATTTATTTGAGCCCATATTTCCTTCGTTGACGAGATAAAAGCCTCGAATCGCACTGTCACGATTCTCATCGCCAATTATATCATACTCCGTCGGCACCACAAGTTCGTCATCACGACAACTTGTGGCGACCATCAGGAGCGGCAGAAAATATAAGAAAGATTGTCGAATTATCATATCTCCACGGTTAAAGTAAACCTGTAGTTACGTTTAGGCATAGGGTAGTTGAGTATCACATCATAGTCTTGACTAAAAAGGTTATTTACCTCAACAAGACCACGCATAGACACCTTGCCCAACTGAAAGTCTTTGCTCAACGACAAATCAGATGTGTACCATGGCTGAGTGTAGTTGTATCTGATGTTTTCCTGTTGGTTATATCGTTCGCCAACATAAATCCACGAATAGTTCAGCCCCCATCCGCGCCACTGAGCATTAGCGACAGCCGCACCGGAGTGACGGGGAATATATGGAATCTGGTCCCGATAGTAGTTATCGGCGGGGTTGGTCACATCAATTGCGCGCTGAAAAGTGTACTGCGCACGGAAAGTTAGATATAAATCTTTATAGGGATTGGCTGTTACCAAGCCGGTAACGTCGACACCGCGAATCTCCACGCGCCCGAGATTAAGCATAGTCCAGCGAAACTGTTGCCCCTTGGGATAAGCCACAATTTTATCTTTCACTTTGTTGTAATAGGCGTCGACACTCAAGCGGCCCGCAGTGATAAATGATGACGGGGACGAGTGGTCATAAACCAAACCGACATTATACTGCGTAACCCGTTCGGGCGACAACTGCGAATTGCCCATATCAGCATAGTACAGGTCGTTGAATGTCGGCATCCTGAACGATTTTTTGTAAAATGCTCTCACTGAAAAATCTTTGTTGCGCAAGGGGTAGCAATTAAGAAAGACAGCCGGGGAAAACACGCGCTTGTCAGCGGGCGACTTCTGCCCCTTTATCCTGTCGTGAATAAAAGTTCCTAACGCACTTGCCTGAACTTTGAGCCGCTCGAGATTTAATGCGGTGGCAGCTGATAGATAGTGGGAAAAACGGTCAGGCTTCACAAATCCGTACATATCGGCGTCAAGAGTGTTCCACATAAAGTCATAGCTCGCCGACAGGCTCCAGCAATCAAAGATTTCATACTCGTTGGCCGATGACAGATAAATCTCTTTCTGGCGATAGAGGTTGTCAATCTTGACTTGCTTATCGTCGTTGTTGACATAGTGAGTGCGATAAAACGCGTATTTGAAATTGTTCAGAGTGGTGAACCGTCCGAAATAGCCGGTATAACGACCTTGTACAAATGAGTTTGTGTCCCATACGCGCTCGCCCCGCCGCCATACATTGTTGACAATCGCACCGGGAATACCTCTCTCGGAGTTATAATTGTAAGCTTTAAACGTCCAAGAGCCGGAGTTAAGAGTGCCGTAGGCGTTCAATTCCATTCTCGTGGCGTTAATATCGCCATTCTGACGCACGGCGGTTGTGTCGTAGGCCAACTCTCCGGCAGGATTCACACGGCGGTAACGAAATTTATATTTTCCACTTGAGTTTACCCACTCGGCACTTAAAGACGCCATTACCCTTTGACTCAGTTTCAACTCTACCAACGCCGAGGGGTTCAGCAAGTCAAAAGAACCTGTCCTTACGGTGGTCTTTGCATGATAAGTCTCTCCCTCTTTAAAGACAGGTGTGCGTGTTCGCATATAAATAGTCCCGGCAGATCCGAAGTCCTTCGCAGGCTGCAGAATTTCGCTTTTTTGCCCATTATAAAGAGAGAGTGACTCAATATTGTCGAGTGAGAACTGACCGAGGTCGATTTGACCGTTTTGGGCGTTACCAAGTTCGACTCCGTCGTAGACAACACCGGTGTGGTTTGTTCCCATGGAGCGGATGTTGACCGTTTTGATACCTCCTACTCCTCCATAGTCCTTGACTTGCACGCCGGAGAAATAGCGCAAAGCGTCGGCAACACTGTTGCTGTTGAGCTGCCGCAGCTCTTCACCCGAAAGTGTTTGCACCGGTATAATGTCGCGGGAGGGATTGCGGGCGGTAACCACCACCTCTTTCAATCGATGGGTTGCGGTGTCTATTCTTTCATCAGCCTCAATCATACCCGGAAAGAAGCTTGCGATAATGATTGTCAGAAATATACGATAAGTCATTTTTCAGGTTCATAAATAAGAATCCCGCGGAATGCCTATAATGGCATCTCAACGGGATGTGGGTATATTTCTTACCAATCAGTATGACCTGCGCGTACCTTAATGACATCGCACAGCTCTCGCATGAAGCTGTCAAGAAGACCTACCCATAATCCCGTGGGCGTTCACTTTTGTTTGAAACGGCAGGTCTTCTGACTTATCACCGTCATTCGCGCCTTCCCAGCCATTATGCAGGCCAGTGACTTATTTTGCGAATGACACAGCTTTATACAAAGCTATGAATTACAGCAGCGGGTACTGTCGGGGATTCTCACCCCGTTCCCTTTTAATGCTTCATTAACATCTCGCCTCTGCGAAACAAAGCAACCATTTCACCCGCGAAATTACGGAAATAATCTAAACGCACAAAATTAATTGTTATAGCGGAACGGTAGCTGATTATCCGACAATGGGGTCAAAGGCACTGCAACAATAGATTAACGGTTATGAAATGATTTGGAAATATTTTTGTAGGACTTTTGTTCCTTGAAAAATTTTATGTTTTAAAGTATGGATATTTTATTTTTGGGAATAATCATTTTCCTCTTTGTTTTGGCCGTATTCGACCTATTTGTCGGGGTCAGCAACGATGCCGTCAATTTCTTGACTTCGGCTATCGGCTCTAAAGCGGCTTCATTCAAAACAATCATTATGGTTGCATCGGTAGGCGTTTTCATCGGTGCCGCATCAAGCAACGGTATGATGGACATCGCTCGTCACGGAATCTTCCACCCCGAGCACTTCACATTCTATGACATCATCTGCATATTCATGACCGTAATGGTTGCCGACATAATCTTGCTCGACGTGTTCAACTCTCTCGGCATGCCCACTTCGACAACCGTCTCTCTCGTTTTTGAACTCCTCGGCGCGGCGTTCATCGTCTCTATGATTAAAATGGCAGGTGAAGACTCTACCATGTCTTTCATCGATATGATTAACACTGAGAAAGTCTTCTCTGTCATTCTCGGTATATTCCTGTCGGTAGCCATCGCTTTCTTCTTCGGCTTGTTAGTGCAATTCATCGCACGCACAATCTTCTCTTTCGACTTCAAAAAAGGGCTGAAATGGAAAATCGGCATTTACGGGGGTCTCGCCACCACAGCGATAATTTACTTTCTTCTCCTCAAAGGTGCTAAAGACCTCGTTTGGATGACTCCCCAAGCAAAAGAGTGGATTCATCAAAACACCGCTCTTATTCTCTCTTCTTGCTTCGTCGGCTCATCTTTGTTGATGCAACTCTTACACATCCTACGCATTAACGTTCTTAAAATCGTTGTCCTAATCGGCACTTTCGCCCTCGCTATGGCTTTTGCCGGAAACGACCTCGTCAACTTCATTGGCGTGCCTCTGAGCGGACTGGCATCCTACCAAGACTATATGGCCAACGGCGCAGGCGACCCCAACAGTTTCTTTATGGACTCCCTTAACGGGCCAGCAAACACGCCCCTCTACTTCCTTATCGGTGCAGGTATCGTTATGGTCGTTTCTCTCGCCACTTCCAAGAAAGCTCGCAACGTCACTAAAACCGAAATCGGGCTTGGAAGCCAAAACGGCGGCGACGAAATGTTTGGCTCGTCTCGCATCGGCCGTCGTCTCGTGCGCACCACAATCTCTATCGTTTCTTGGGTCAGCCGTCACACTCCCGCCAAAGTGAGAACCTGGATTAACGACCGATTCGATACCTCTAAAATCACAGCCGAAGAGGGCGCATCGTTCGACCTCATCCGCGGCTCCGTCAACCTCATGCTCGCCGGTATGCTGATTGCCGTCGGCACTTCTATGAAACTCCCCCTTTCAACCACTTTCGTCACATTTATGGTCGCAATGGGTACTTCGCTCGCCGACCGCGCTTGGGGTCGCGAAAGCGCCGTGTTCCGCATCACCGGGGTCATCTCGGTAATCGGTGGCTGGTTCATCACTGCAGGCGTCGCTTTCATCGGTGCCGCGCTCATCGCTTCTATTATGTACTGGGGTGGCACTATCGCCATGATTATCATCGCCATTGCCGCCTTAGCGATTATCATCCGTAGCAACCTCAAGTTCAAAGAACAAAACGAAAACGAACGCGGCGACTCGCTATTCCAGACTATACTTACCACCGAAGACCGCGAACAAACTTGGGGGCTCCTCAAAATCTATGTCATCGAGCATCAAAAGAAATTCCTCAAATTCGCCGGCGAAAACTTCTTAGCCATCACCAAAGGCTTCATCGACGACGATGTCCGCTCTCTCAGCAAAGCCGACAGAGCGCTTTACAAAGAAAAAGCAATTCTCAAAAACACTCGGCGAAAAGAAACCGTCGGACTGCGACGAGTGCCCATCGACACCGCTATCGAAAACAGCACCTGGTTCCACACCATCAACAACAACTGCATCTCGATGAACTACAGCCTCCGTCGCATCACCGAAACCTGCAAAGAGCACGTCGAAAACAATTTCCACCCGCTGCCTAAACAACTCTGCGACCTCCTCTCACCCCTCCGCGAGGAAATCTCAGAACTGATTACAAAAGCGACCGAACTTATCGGTAGCGACGACGTTCGCTCAGTCGCTCTGCTCCGCAACCGATGCGATGAGGTCAAAGACAAAATCTCCGAACAGACCCACTCCATCTACTCTCACATTAGCGAATGTTCCACCGACGTGCTGACCGTTACATACGTCTACCTGAACCTTCTTCAGGAATCACAAGAAATGGTATCGTCACTACGCAAACTGCTCCGTGCATCAGTCAAGTTCAACAACGGGCCGGTCAATGTGCGCCACTTCAACGTGACACCATCGCCGTCAACAGCAAACAGTTAGGAGCATTAACAGCGAAATCAACGGCCTACCGCGGAACGTACCGCAATAGCCACACTACCGTCCGTCGCCGCGCGAAGCAAACGCACGGCGACGGGCATTATTACACCGCTGCACTTGCCGCTGATTCATGGGGCAGTGAGAGCGAAATAGAGCCAACTATTTTTTACGGAGAGTAAACGTGAACCGTATTCCACCGGCCACTCCATTGGTTGCACTGATTGTACCGCCGTGGAGCTTGACTGAATTTCTCACGATGGACAGACCTAATCCGGTGCCTCCAAGCAATCTCGAGCGGCCTTTGTCGATTCGATAGAAACGCTCGAATATGCGTTCGAGATGTTCCTCAGGGATTCCGCACCCATTGTCGGAAAAAGCGAATCTATACATGGTGTCGGTTTCCGTCTCAAGTTTAAGGGTGATGAGTGAACCACCGCTGTAGGCTATGGCATTGTCGATGAGATTGCGGAAAATCGACGACAAGAAAGCTCGGTTGCCGACTATGGGCATATCATGGGGCAATGAACACTCAAACCTGATGCCGACACGTTGTAGAGAGGGAATGAAGCCATGCGCGACTTCTTCGACAATTTCCCGCAACGACAATGGCGACTTTTCGATATTGGCTGCTCCATCGTCCATCCTCGTGATTGCGGCCACGTCGTTAAGCAAATTGACCAGCCGCAGGGTGTGGCCATAACTATTTTCCAAAAACTCCCAATGCTTTGCGGATGGGAGGTCACGATGGGTCAAGACAGTCTCAAGGCAAATTTTGATTGCCGCGACAGGAGTTTTGAGCTCATGGTTTATATTGTTGGTAAGCTGCTTCTTGATACGGGTCTTCTCTTGTTGGCCCGCAATCGCTTTGCGGTGCTCGCGGTCGCGCTCTTCCATGGTCTGTTGCAAACGAGCGTACAGACGGATTATATGGGTTGAGATGCTTCCGAGCTCGTCGGAGGGAAACGGCTCGGTGTCATAGACCGACTCCCCTTTCTCGGCTTTTTCTGCGAAACAGTTGAGTCGGGTTATGGTGCGTCCGATGCGGCGGGTAGCAAAATAGCCCAAGAGGCTTATTCCCAACGTCACCAACAACATGAACCACAGGAATGAACGGTCGGCATCGAGAATCTCTTGTAGGGACATGGAGTAGGGAACGGCAGAACGCACAATTAGCCCATCGCCTGCGGTAGCGGAATAGAAATAGGTGTTGTTAGTGCTTGATGAATGCCGTCTAAGGGTGTATCCGCTTCCGGTAGCCATTGCCTCACGAATCTCGGGGCGGTTGAGGTGACTGTCGTGGGGCAAAGAATCCAATGTATTGTCAAAGGCCAATGTGCCGTCGGAGTTAATCACCGAAATGCGCAGGGCGGCAATGGGACGTTTATGAACAACGGCCTCAAAATCAATAGAGTCATTAGACAGAGCGTCAATCAGATGGGTATTATAGAGTTGAAGCTGGCTATCAAGTTTCTCGATTTTATATTGCCGTTCACGTCTGTACTGAAATACCACGAAACAGGCGACAAGAATCCACGACACAGCCAAGAGAAGCAGAAAAAGGCGCGTGTGATAGGAAATCTTAATCTTTTGGGTCGAAAACATAGCCATAACCTGAACGCGACACAATCAGTTTACCATATGGCCCAATCTTGGAGCGGAGCCTCGTGACGTTGACATCAACCACGCGCTCGAGCACAACGACATCTTCAGGCCATATACTGCGCAGAATCTCCGTGCGGGAGAATATCTTCCCCGGGTTGGCAAGCAGAAGACTCAATATCTCAAACTCTTTGCGCGGCAGCCTGACATCATTGCCGTCGACACTGCATTTTTTCAGTTGCGGATTGACAGCCAGGCCTCCGAAGCATAGCAGGTTATTATCACCGATGGTGGAACGGACAGTGGCTGAGCGGCGCAGCACGGCGTTGACCCGCGCCACAACATTGCGTATGGAGTAGGGCTTGGTAATGTAGTCATCTCCACCGAGTTGCAGTCCGGACACCATATCATCCTCCGAGTCTTTGGCGGTGCAAAATATTATAGGGATATGAGCGAGTTTGGAAGATTCCTTTATTATTTTAGCCAGTTTGAAACCGCTGATTTCGCCCATCATCACGTCAAGCAATATCAGAGCATAGTCGGCCAATGGCAAGGTCAAGGCGTCTTCGGCACTATAAGCGGTGTCGACGTCGAATCCCTCCAACTCGAGATTGAATTTCAATGTGTCGCATAGTGTTGGCTCATCGTCCACCACCAAGAGTTTAGCTCTACTCATAGCAGATGTCTTTCTATTGCAAAGATAAGCATTTTTCAAAGACGTGTCACGCAGATGCCTGAATTTAATGAAAATGTAATGTTGCGGATGGTGACGAGTGGGTATAATTGAATGAAATTAAGCAAAGACAGCGAAAAAGTGTTACCTTTGTAAATGAATTAAAGTTAGTTATGAAAGACCAAATCATAAGCAAGGAGACTACCGAACGGGCTGTGCTTGTCGGGCTTATCACTCCCCAACAAAACGAAACCAAAGCCAACGAATATCTTGACGAGCTGGCGTTTCTTGCCGACACGGCTGGAGCCGCCACCGTAAAAAAATTCGTACAGAAACTCGACAACCCGAATCCTCGCACATTCGTAGGCAAAGGGAAACTTGAGGAAATCAAGCAATTTGTCGAGGATAACGAAATCGGGATGGTGATTTTTGACGATGACCTATCGACAAAACAGGTGTCGAATATCGAGCGGGAACTACAGGTCAAAATTCTCGACCGCACAAGCCTCATCCTCGACATATTCGCGAAACGAGCGCAAACAGCTACCGCCAAAACCCAAGTGGAACTGGCACAATATCAATATCTGCTTCCACGGCTCACCCGGATGTGGACTCACCTCGAGCGTCAACGAGGCGGTATCGGTATGCGCGGCCCCGGCGAAACCCAGATAGAGACTGACCGACGCATAATTCTTGATAAAATATCCCGTCTGAAAGAGGAACTTAAAAGCATCGACAAGCAGAAATCAATCCAGCGCAAAAATCGCGGCAAACTCACCCGCGTGGCACTCGTCGGGTATACGAATGTCGGCAAATCAACCTTGATGAACTTATTGAGCAAAAGTGATGTATTTGCCGAGAACAAACTTTTCGCGACTCTCGACACGACAGTCCGCAAAGTGATTATCGACAACCTGCCATTTCTGCTCACCGACACCGTGGGGTTCATACGCAAACTCCCGACCAATCTGGTCGACTCTTTCAAATCAACTCTCGACGAGGTGCGAGAAGCCGATATTCTCGTACACGTCGTGGACATCAGCCACCCGCAGTTTGAAGAACAGATAGAGGTCGTCAACCGAACCCTTAATGAGATTTGCGGAGGCCATGACAAGCCGATGATAATGGTGTTTAACAAAATCGACGCATTCACATATACCCCTAAAGATGACGACGACTTGACACCGCGCACACGCGCCAACCTTTCACTCGACGAGTTGAAAGAATCGTGGATGGCGCGGATGGCCGACAACTGTGTGTTTATATCAGCCAGGGAACAAGTCAACATCGAAGAACTTAAAAACAAACTCTATGAGAAAGCGCGGGAGATACATCTGACGCGCTTCCCCTACAACGATTTCTTATTTCAGAAATATGACGAGCAAGAACTCTCTGACCAATAGCACCGCAGGAACAAGGCTAGCGACTGCATCAAGAGCTATGGAGTGGCAACAGTTGATATGCGACAAACGTTTTGGGCTGGAACAGTACCACAACCCTTCGTCAGGGTCGCGCAGTGACTTCCAGCGCGATTATGACCGTCTGGTTTTCTCGTCACCTTTCCGCCGCCTTCAGAACAAGACTCAGGTATTTCCGCTCCCTGGCAGCATATTCGTCCATAACCGACTGACTCACAGCCTTGAGGTGTCGTGCGTCGGCAAATCCATAGCCGGAGAGGTAAGCCGAGAGCTACGCCGTAAATATGTCGGTGAACCGTGGGCGGATTCACTTGACGCCATGTGCGAAATAGTAGCCGCGGCCTGTCTTGCTCACGACCTTGGCAACCCGCCATTCGGGCATTCGGGGGAGAAAGCGATATCAACGTTTTTTTCCGAGGGGGAAGGTGCGGAACTTAAAAACCAGCTTACACCGATACAATGGACTGACCTGACCAACTTCGAGGGAAACGCCAATGCGTTCCGGCTGCTCACCCACCAGTTCAAGGGGCGACGACCGGGAGGTTTCGCCATGACTTATTCCACTCTCGCGTCAATAGTGAAATATCCTTTTGAATCATCGCTCGCTGTCAAATCAAACAAGTTTGGTTTTTTCTCCTCAGAAAAAGACACATTCGTTAAGGTAGCCGACGAACTCGGAATGCTGTCGCGAACAGACGATGACGGTTCGGTGTGCTACGCACGCCATCCCCTTGTCTACATAGTCGAGGCCGCCGACGACATCTGCTATGAAGTGATGGATATTGAGGACGCCCACAAACTCAAGATATTATCTACCGACTGCGTCATTGACCTGTTTCTCGCCTATTTCGACCCACACCGCCAAAATCATATCAAGGAGATAATGAGCCGACTTGATGACCCGAATGAAAAAATATCTTACCTGAGGTCATCGGTCATTGGAATACTCGTCAACCGATGCGCAAAAGCATTTGTCGACAACGAGGACGATATATTACGAGGACAGTTCAACGGAGTGTTGCTTGACCACATACCCACTCTTGAACGAGAGGGATATGCCCGCTGCAACACTGTGTCGTGGGACAAGATTTACCGCGCGAGCGAGGTTGTCGATATCGAACTTGCCGGTAATCGCATCATCACTTTTCTGCTCGGCAAACTCATCCACGCCGTGCGTTACCCGGAGCTGAACTATTCCAGATTGCTGTTGTCAAAAGTGCCGCAGCAATATGATGTCAACGCCCCTACCCTTTTCGGTAAAATCCAGGCAGCCATCGACCATATTTCAGGGATGACCGACGTTTATGCCCTTGACCTTTACCGCAAGCTCAACGGCATGAGTCTTCCAGCTGTATAATACTTATTATCCAATAATTTAGCATATGAGACCATCAAAACGATTCATATCATTCATCTTGTTGACACTCACGGTCATAGCAACGTGTATGGCCGCATACAAAGTCGATGAGATTCCAAACGTGCATCTTCAGAACCGCAGTCGGTTCGTGACAAACCCCGACGGCATATTATCGGCCGGAGCGCAGGCACAGGCCGACTCTATAATTTCTGATATTTGGAAGACAAGTAGCGCTGAAGTAGTGGCTGTAGTGGTCACTGATTTTGACGGAAGCGACATTGACACGTTCGCTACCGAATTGTTCTCAACGTGGGGAATAGGCAAGAATGACAAGTCAAACGGAGTGCTGCTCTTCGTCGCCAAAGACCGCCGCAAGGCTGTGATTCGCACAGGCTATGGAGTCGAGGGGGTTCTGCCCGACGTGGTGGCCGGCCGCATACTCCGCGGGCAGCTGTTCCCGCGGTTTCAGCACGGAGACTTTGACGGCGGAGTCTTAGCCGCACTCACATCAATTTCGCAGATTCTCAATAACCCGGATGCGGTGGATGAGATAATCTCCAAGCAAGAGAATGACGCCGCAGCGACAGATAACTCCGGGAACGAATTGTTTAAAGCCTATCTCGCGCTGGCCGGAATATTGGCCATCGGCTTCCTGATAGCCTACACAGGCATCGCCGCATCAAAGAAACTGACTGATTTCGAGCGGTATAACCGCCTTGACTCATTAAAATTGCCAGCTCTCATCGCCACATTCTTCGGACTTGGCATACCGTTAGTAGCATACCTACTTATAACGCTGACCATGAAGCGGTTGCGCTCCAAACCCCACATCTGCGGGAATTGTGGCGAGAAAATGCACAAACTCGATGAGGCGACCGACAACGCCTACCTGACACCGGCGCAGGATATGGAGGAGAACCTCAATTCAGTGGATTATGATGTGTGGGTTTGCCCGCAATGCAATGCCACAGACATTTATCCATATGTCAACAAGAGCAAAAACTACACGATTTGTGAGAAATGCGGAGCTCGAACCTGCGCACTTGAAAGCGACCGAACCTTATTATCTCCGACAAGCAATAGGGAAGGGAGCGGTGTGAAGACCTATCGGTGTCTCAACTGCCATAGCCGCAAAGAAAAATACTACAAAATCGCAAAATTGGCCTCTGCTGCCCCGATAATCATCGGCGGAGGTGGCCACGGTGGCGGGAGCGGGTTCTCGGGTGGCAGTTTTGGCGGAGGATTCACCGGCGGAGGCGGCGCATCGGGAGGCTGGTAGACAATCAGTCGTCACATGGGGTGCGGGCGGCATAATGATGAGCCGCAGAGCATTCATGGACATTTCGGTCGACAATCAGATGCCGGTTGGCCATTGACGCTATGGCGGTTATTTCATGAGACACCAGCAGTATTGTCGTCGATTTTTCAAGCGATGACAATATTTCATAGATGTGGCTTTCAAACCGTTTGTCAATATAACTCAAAGGTTCGTCAAGCACTATGACACTCGGCCGCGAAATCAACGCGCGCCCAAGCAATGCACGCTGCAGTTGCCCGCCTGACAGCTCTCCGATGGAGTTATGCTGCAATTCACTTAACCCCACCACTCCGAGCATATCATCGACACGCGCCTGACGCTCAGTTTCATCGATTGACCTGACCGCAAGGAGACCCGACGATATAACTTGGCGCACATCGATAGGGAAACGGCTGTCTATCATGTTTTTCTGCGGTAAATAACCGATGTCGAGCCTATCGGTCACAACTCTGTTATCATAATAATAAACAGAACCGGCTGTGGGGTGCAGCAATTTCAATATTATTCGCAGCAAAGTCGTTTTGCCACCACCATTAGGGCCTGTTATGGCGACAAAATCGCCCTTATTTATTTCAAAACTGATGTTTTCAAGAGCGGCACGGCCATCCCAACGCATCCCTACCCCTTCGAGCCGTATCATAGTGTCAGTTGTTACCATCGAGCGAATTGACTATTAGGTTAATCTCATCCTCCCAATTCCCATTCATCGGGTTAATCTCAACTATCTTGGCGTTAACATGCTTGTTAAACGCTTCGGCTTGTCGAGAATCGAAATCACGTTGATAGAAAAACATGGAAACTCCCTGAGAGATGGCTTTTTCAATTTTTCCGCCGAGTTCTATCGCCGACGCCTCCTTCCCCTCTTGTCCGACGGCTATCTGCTCTAAATCATAGTCGCGGGCGAAATAAGCCAGTGAAGGATGCCATATCAGGAACGAGCGTTGCCGCAATGAGGATAACCGGTTCTCTATGGAGCGGTCAATGGAATCAAGACGTGAATCAAAAGCGATGAAACGACTGTGATAGTAATCTTTGTTTACCGAATCGAGTTTTTCTACAGCCGCTGCCATGTTGGCAGCTATTACCCTTGCGTTTTTAACAGAACTCCAAGTGTGCGGATCGGGTAAACCATGCTCATGAGCTTTGTGGCCACAATGGTCATGGGTACCCGTGAGCAACGCCACACCCTCGATAGTGCCTATGACAGGCAAATCGGGGTTATTCTCTTTCAGCTTTGGCAGCATTGCTGATTCAAAACCGATATTGCCAATTGTGAAATAGGCCATTGCGCGGTCTAAGTCGACCATGTGCGAAATGCCCGGTTCATAGTTCTCAGGGTTGGCACTTTGTGATAACAGAGACTTTACCTCCATTTTATCCCCTACAATCTGCTCGAGAAAATATTTCTGCGGTGGTATTGTAACAATCAGTAACGGCTTGGTGTCATTATCACCCTTGCAGCCCGACAAAAGCGACATCGCAGCCATAGCCGCAAGTGAAACTATAAACAGCCTTAAATGGTTGAATGATAGAGAAAACATAGATTCAATTTGCCTTATTTAGCCGCAAAAGTAACAATTATAAGCGAAATTGTAATCAAATTTCATTAAAAACTAAGAATTATTTATATCTTTGCAGTAGAAATTAACCTTAACTCATTAGACCAGATGAAACGTCTTCAGCTTGACTCATTAGATATCAAGATTCTCCAAATGTTGGCTAATAATGCCCGGAAACCGTTTCTTGAAATAGCACGCGAATGTAATGTCTCAGGAGCGGCAATCCATCAACGCATCGCTAAGCTCACCTCATTAGGTGTCATCAAAGGCTCGGAGTGCCTCATAGAACCATCAGCGGTGGGTTATGACACTTGTGCATATATCGGTTTCTTTCTCAAGGATCCAAGCCAATTCCATTATGTGGTCGAGGAACTGAAGAAAATACCCGAAGTAGTCGAATGCCATTTCACTACCGGCCAGTATGATATGTTCATCAAGCTCTATGCCCAAAACAACGACCATCTGCTCCATCTGATACACACCCGATTGCAGAAATTGGGACTTGCTCGCACCGAATCGTTGATTTCGTTCAAGGAAGTTTTCAAACGTCAGGTTCCAATCAACGGCCGCGAAGACTTCTAATCATCACACGGATGAGCGAAAAAGCGGCGTCGGGACAATCGGGAAAGCACGTTTTTCTCAATCAAGCCACCCAGTGGGCCAGAGAGGCCGGAGACGAGTTGCTGCGCTATTTTCGTAGCGACAATCTCCAGATTGCCACAAAATTCAATCAGAGCGACATAGTCACCGCTGCCGATAAAGCCGCTGAGAAGATTATCATAGGGCACATCAACGAGTTATATCCCGACCATTCGATTCTGTCGGAGGAATCCGGATCGACATCCCGAGACAGCCGCGTACGATGGGTTATAGATCCGCTTGACGGCACGACAAATTTCAGCGAGGGCCTGCCATTGTTCTCAGTTTCAATAGCGGTGGAAATCGACGGCACCGTCGCCATAGGCGTCGTCTACGCTCCCCGCCTCAATGAGATGTTCCACGCCATAAAAGGCTCAGGAGCATGGCTTAACGGACACAGGATAACCGTTTCGCCCAAGACCGCACTGAATCAATCTGTCGTCGCAACCGGTTTCCCTGTTGACAAGGACACCAACCCCGACAACAATCTTCAATCAGCCGGCCGCGTGCTACCCACAGTGAGAGGGTTGCGCCGATTAGGGTCTGCGGCACTCGACCTCAGCTATGTCGGAGCTGGATTCCTTGACGGATATTGGGAAATAAACCTCCACGAGTGGGACGTAGCCGCCGGTGCTCTCATAGCAAGCGAAGGGGGAGCGTCTGTCACACGATTCCGCCCCGACCGCAACGTGTCGATGCTCGCATCAACGCCAGGGATACACGATTCCCTACTAAAACTTATCAAACGAGATAATTAATAAACAAGACTCCCGGCTAATATTTTACACCTTAAACAAAAAAAATTGATTGTCTCACGACAACCAATCTTAGTTAACCTTAAATCTAATACCATGAAAAACACATCGCAAAGATAATATCCTTTTGCCACGCCACAAACAAATATCCAAGAAATTTGCCGCAATTTAACATTATTTTAGACAATATTGGGCAAATCTACGGATATCAGTGTCATTTTGTGTCATTCAAATTCCATTCAATAACTTGCATTCACCCCCGGCAGCCTCATATATACAATAAAAGCACAATCAGCGTGTTCCCATCTGTTTTTGCAACCGATCCCGAAATACACGTTTATTTCGACCTACTTAACATGTTTTTTACTTCACAAATATAGGAAATTTACCCCTCATAAATTTTCTCACTAAATATCTCCTGATCACCGTTCCCCGTGCGGACTAATGGGCAAAAAGCAGAATGGAAAGCACTGTAATAGACTTAACAACAGCCACTTAATGACACTCAAAGATTTTAAGGGGTCAGCGGATTTTTCCGGTTGGCGGGAGGCAGTGTCAGAGTATAGTGTTATCTTTGCAAAATGAAACCCGACCACCTGCTCAGAGC
>CAZECG010000025.1:0-26820 GCA_964510535.1 uncultured Muribaculaceae bacterium | reverse complement strand
AGACGCTCTGAACCAGCTGAGCTAAGCGCCCTTTCTTGTCGAAAGCGTTGCAAAGGTACTACGTTTTTCGCAACCCGCCAAATTTTTCGTCAACTTTTTTGAAAGAAATTTTTCAACAGGCTGATTATCAATGAATCGTCACTTCGCCACAAAGTGCGCTATCGAGATAGCTCTTAACTTCTTTCGGGCCAAGTCCGAGTCCGAAAAGATACATCAGCTTTGTCAATGCGGCTTCGCTGGTGATATCATGCCCGGAGATGACTCCTGCGTTGAGCAGGTGGTTGCCGGCTTGGTAACGCTTGGCGTGGACTCCGCCGTTCACGCACTGTGTCACGTTGAGCAATACGAGTCCGCGTCTTACCGCGTCTTTGATGGCGTCGGTAAACCATGAGGCCGTTGGGGCGTTTCCCGCTCCGAACGTTTTAAGCACTATTCCTTTCAGCCCGGGGGTGTTGAGTTGATGTCGCAATATCTCTTCGGTCATGCCGGGATGCAAATCGAGAAACATCACTCCGGTGTCCATTCCGTATTGCACTTTCAGCGGGCGTTTTGTTTTTAGCCGGCAGAGGGCCTCCTCGTTGAAGTGTATGCCTAACCCGATTTTCGCTAATGATGGGTAGTTGTTGCTCTTGAACGCGTTGAAATTGTCGGCTGACATCTTTGTCGAGCGGTTGCCGCGCCACAGGTAGTTTTCAAACAAAATCGCGACCTCTTGCACCATCGGGTTTCCGCTGTTGTCGGTGGCGGCGGCTATCTGCAGGGCTGTTATCAAGTTTTCCTCGCCGTCGGTGCGCACTTCGCCGATAGGCAGCTGTGAGCCTGTGATGATGACCGGTTTATGCAGATTTTCGAGCATAAACGACAGTGCTGAGGCGGTGTAGGCCATCGTGTCGGTGCCGTGAAGCACGACAAAACCGTCGAAAGCGTCAAAATTCTCCTCGATGTTGCGGGCTATCTCTTGCCAGTGGCGCGGGTTCATGTCGCTTGAATCGATTGGAGGCTCAAACTGGATATTGTCGATGTCGTAGTCGAGCATCTTGATTTTAGGCACGTTGTCAATCAGATGGGTGAAATCAAACGGCTCAAGCGTGCGTGTCATCGGGTTCTCGATCATACCGATAGTCCCGCCGGTATAGATAATCAGAATGCGCGGTCGCTTATCCTTGTTCATTTCAGTGGCTGTGTTTAAGAAAAAGTGATCGGTTTTCTTATCTCACTTGCGCGCCGGGTGCCACGGGTGCAGTCGGCCCGATGACCACCAGTGATCCGTCGGCGTTTTCTGCCGAGAGAATCATGCCTTGCGACACGATGCCCTTGAGCTTGCGCGGCGGGAGGTTGGCGATGAAGCACACTTGCTTGCCCACCAAATCCTCGGGAGCGTAATATTTGGCGATACCCGACACGATGGTGCGCTTTTCCAGACCGTCGTCGATGAGGAATTGCAACAATTTGTCGGCTTTGGGGACTTTTTGGCACTCGAGTACGGTGCCTATGCGCAAGTCGGCTTTCATGAAGGTGTCAAAATCGACATCCTCGGCCTGCGGGGCGGCCTTGAACGCTTTGACTTTGTTTTCCTCCTTGATGCGGGCGAGGCGGTCCATTTGTGCTTGTATGGCGTCATCTTCGATTTTCTCGAAGAGCAGTTGAGCGGGATTGAGCTGAGTGCCGTCGGCGATGATAGCGTCGCTGCCGAGGCGGTTCCATTTCAGTTCGCCGGCGTTGAGCATGGTGCGGAGCTTTGCTGCCGAGAATGGCATGAATGGCTCCATGGCGATAGCGATATTAGCTGTTATCTGCATGGCTGTGTTAAGTATGGTTGCCACGCGGTTCATATCGGTCTTTGCCACTTTCCACGGCTCGGTTTCTTGCAAGTAGCGGTTGCCGAGGCGGGCTATGTTCATCGTCTCTTTCAGAGCCTCGCGGAAGTGGAATGTGTCGAGGGCCTCCTCGAGCGACGTTTTGATTGTCGACAACTCTGCCAACGCCTGCTTGTCGATGTCGAACAGCGAGCCGGCAGCTGGCACTTTGCCGTCGAAATATTTATGGGTCAGCACTACGGCTCGGTTTACGAAGTTTCCGAGCACGGCGACAAGTTCGTTGTTGTTGCGGGCTTGGAAATCGCGCCAAGTGAAGTCGTTGTCTTTCGTTTCGGGGGCAGCCGCCGTGAGCACGTAGCGGAGCACATCTTGTTTGCCCTCGAAGTCGCGGAGATACTCGTGGAGCCACACCGCCCAGTTTCTTGAGGTGGAAATCTTGTCGCCCTCGAGGTTAAGGAACTCGTTGGCAGGCACATTGTCGGGCAGCTGGTAGCCGTCGCCATACGCCATCAACATCGCGGGGAACACGATGCAGTGGAACACGATGTTATCCTTACCTATAAAGTTGATAATGCGGGTTTCGGGGTCTTTCCAGTACCGTTCCCAGCTGTCGGGAAGCAACTCCTTGGTGTTGGAGATGTAGCCGATAGGCGCGTCAAACCAGACATAGAGCACCTTGCCGTCGGCACCTTCGACAGGCACGGGCACGCCCCAATCGAGGTCGCGGCTGACGGCGCGGGGTTGCAGCCCCAGGTCGAGCCACGATTTGCACTGGCCGTAAACGTTGGTTTTCCACTCTTTGTGGCCGTCGAGAATCCACTTGCGCAAGGCCGGCTCCCACTTGTCGAGGGGGAGGTACCAGTGGCGCGTCTCGCGGAGCACGGGGGTGTTGCCGGTGATGGCGCTTTTGGGGTTGATGAGGTCGGTGGCGTTGAGCGACGTACCGCAAGCCTCACACTGGTCGCCGTAGGCGCGCTCATTGTGGCAGTGTGGGCACTCCCCCGTGACGTAGCGGTCAGCGAGAAACTGCCCCGCTTTCTCGTCGTAGAGTTGCATCGAAGTCTTTTCGACAAACTCGCCTTTGTCATAGAGCCGGCGGAAAAATTCCGAAGCTGTGGCACTATGGATGTCGGATGTCGTGCGGGAATAGATGTCAAACGAGATGCCGAGTTCCTCAAACGAATCCTTGATAATCTTGTGATAGCGGTCCACTACGTCCTGCGGTGTTATGCCTTCGGCCTTTGCCTTGATGGTGATAGGCACACCATGCTCATCGCTGCCGCCAATCATCACCACATCCTCGCCGCGCGAACGTAGATAGCGGGCATAGATGTCGGCCGGGACATAGACACCGGCCAAGTGGCCTATGTGGACAGCCCCGTTAGCATATGGCAGGGCCGTGGTTATAAGGGTACGTTTGAATTTCTTATCCATCTCTTTTCTGAATTGTTGGGTTGATATTCCGCGAAATTACTAAAAATCCATTAAGATTCCACAGTTATTACTGAACTATTGGACGAGAGAGGGTGTCTGGCAAAAATCAGTACAGCACTAAAAAAGTCGCCGCTTCCGGCTTGCGGAAACGGCGACTCGCTTAATTGGGTTATCTCTTAAACAGCGGTGCTGTTACTTCACGAGAATCTTCTTAACCTCTTTGCCCTGACGGCGGATGTAGATGCCGGTTTTGAGGTTATCGGGGTTGACGCGTATACCCTGCAGGTTGTAGTATTCAACCTCGGCTGAAACCTCGGGTGCTACATCGGCATTGACATCCTCGATGCCGGTGCTTGACGACGGAGCAACAAAGGTGTACTGAGCTGCAAGCACGCCGGGAACATACTGGTACAAGCGCACGGTGTTCTTGTCAATCACTTCGGCCGTGATGCAGTTGGGGGTCGGAGACAATGTGCCTTTGACGGTGAAATCATGTGTGGCTACCACCTTGTTTTCGGTCACGTTCACAATCTGGAATCCGTCACCGTAGGTTGTTCCTATCGGCTCAACAGCATAGAGCTTCTCGTTGAGCGTGAACAAGGTTCCACCCTGGGTCTTGGAGATGCCGTTGTTGGCAAGGGCCTCAAATGTTCCGCTGGTGTTATTGTTAAGGTAGAAGTGGGAATTGTTACGATTTCTGACGGCGATCTTGTCGCTGGAGACTGATGCCTCGAGCGGCATGGCGAACGTCTCGGCATCGGCGGTGAAAATGCCACCGAGGTCGATAGCCTTGCACGATGCTTGCGCGCCCTTGCTGAAGTAAACCTTGGCCACCTTGGTGTTACCGCTCGGGATAATCATCATCACAGCACCACCTGAGACGATGTTGCCAATTGCCTTGCCGATATATTTTGTAGCGGCTGCGCTTACGCCATCGGGCAAGGTAACAGCGAGATCCTGCCATGCCGAGCCACCCTTAGGCAACACTTTAAACGTGGTTGCCGACGATGCCCATAAGCTTGCGCTGAGGATGATGTTGCCTGCTGCGTCAGAGGTGATAGCGGTTCCGTTTACCGATGCGATAGCGTCGTGCAGACCGGTGCTGTCCCAATATTTGAGCATCTGGTTAGCGTTGTCGTTGAAGTAGATTTTGCCGTCGAAGCCAGTGCTCCATCCATAACCGGCGCTGCTGGGAGTGATGTGTCCGGTAGTCTTAGCCCAGTCTTGGGTGAGCGAGTAGTCGGTAATAGCTTTCTTGGCGGTACCGGTGAGGGCTACGGTGACAGTCTCCATGTTGGTGCTGGTGAACGTAATCGCTGCGCTGTGGTTGCCCTCTGCGCTCGGTGCGTAAGTCACGTCGATGTTAACCGAACCTGCGGTCTTGGCAATCTTGTCGGTTGAGATCGTGAACATATCGCTGTCAGTTCCCGTCAACGACACGTCGACATCGGCTTCGAGCGACGAAGTGGTGACGGTTATAGAGCGTTTCGAAGTTTCGCCGGCAAAAATTTCGCTGAACGCCACGCTCGACGGTGTTGCTGTCACAGTCGGGTAAGGAGTGGTGTAGGTGTAGGTCGGTACGGTACCCGATTTGTAGTATGCGATACCCTGGTTGCTGATCAGAACCCAGAACTCGACACCCTTGTCGCCGTTGACTGCAACGGGACATGATGTAGAGAAGTTGGTGTTACGGGTGCTGCCAAGACCTGCCGAAGGATATTTGGCGATTTGTGTTGCTGATGCCCAGCCGTCGGTACCGTCGAGAAGCACGACTTTACCATCTTTAAGCATTTCGGTTTGGGTTGTGGAATAAGTATAGGTCGTAGCCAATGCAAACGACTCGCCTTTGTAAACAAACGGTGTGAATGCATTGCCCTGGATAGCTTTGTCGAGTGCGTCGAGGTTAATTGACGCGCTTGCCAAACCGTCAGCCTGTATCAGTGTGGGCTGATAGCTTTGTCCCATTACCCAATAACGGTTGTTAGTTTCTGCGACTACACGCGGTGAGAGTCCCATCACAAGAGTTTTCTCATCGGAGATTGCGGTTGCGATAGCTACAGAGGGAGTAGTCTCGGCAACGCCGTTGGTCACTTTGTAACCAATCACTTTATTTTGATCAGATATACCGCCGCCGCAGAACAACAAGCGGCCCGAAGTGAGTGTGCCGTCGAAGTCAAATGTGTCACCCATGCGTGTGACGCTGCTGCGCTCGGTAGTCTCGAGGATACAACGGGGAGCTGAGTAGTCGGTATCCCAAACATAAACCTTGATAGATTGCGTAGCATCTCCTACCAAGTTACAAGCCACAACTTTGCCGTCGACATACTTAACGTCCATCACTTTGAACGTACCGCCGGTCACGCCGGTCATATCGAGCTTGGTGAGGAGTTCGCAAGTCTGGGCCTTAACAACATATATGATACCGTCAGAGGGGTTAACAATATAGAGTTTGCCATCACCGACACACATGTTGCGGAGTTTCACCCAACCCCCTTCGGGCAACCATGCCGGGGTTTTGCCGCTTGTCTCAGAGTAGTTCCAGCCTTCGGTGAAAGTCAACGGGGGGTTGACAGCTTTACCCGAAACAGCGACCACTGCCGAAACCGAACCACTGGTCAACTTGATAGTAGTCGAGAGGTTGCCGGCGGCAGTCGGAGTGTATTTAACTGTCACAGTTACACCCGATGCTGTCTTAGAGATTGAGGTGGGGCTCACAGTGACCGCACTGTTGCCGCTCGTTGCGGTGATGTTAGCGCTGAGGCCCGAAGCTGTAACGGTGAAAGTCAACGACTTGCTATTGCCGACAGTCACTGAGCCAAAGTCGAGCGATTCCTTGCTGGTGGTGATACCGGCCGAAACACCCTCAACCAGGTTGAAGAGCAACTTAGCCGATGCGCTTGCAGCCACGGTCACGCTCTTTTTCTGAGTAGCGTAGCCTGATTTGACAACTTCCACTTGATAAGTGCCTGCCGACAGCCCGAAGAAGCCGTAAATACCGTTACAGCATTTGTCGGTGGTCATTGTGCCGATTTTAGTGCCGGATGAGTTGTAGAGGTTGACAGTCGCGCTGTTGATGGCGAGATATGAGTCGCGCCCGCGTGTGGTGTAATTGGTGTAGCCGCAGCTCTTGGTGAGGTCGCGGATATCACCGACGATACAGCTTGTGATTGTACCCGATGAAGTGGGGCCGGGTTTTTCGACTGTTGCGCGGAGAATCTGCCAAGCGTGATACTTGTTGTAGATGGTGCTCTTCATACGGAGGCCATCGGGACGATAGTCGTGGAACCATGTTTCAACCAAGTAACCGGGGCGGTTGTTGGTGCGGAGCACACCGAGGTTGTATCCGTAGAACGAGTAGTCGGCCAATCCGCGGGGCGTGCTGTAGGTCAAGTTGGTCAAGTGGTTATTATCGTGCCACTTTGACACTGTTGTCGCCATATCTTTAGCGCCGCTGATAGCTTGGGCACCCGAAGTTGTGCCGCGATAGAAAGCGACGACATAGTTGGCCGATGCGTTGGCACCGTTGGAGTGGAGCGACATGAAGTAACCGCCGTATGAGTTAGACTGGGACGCAATGGTCGAAAGAGCCAAGTCGTCGGCTGTGGTGTTGGTGGTACGCGACATCTTGACGCTGGCTTTATAGGCCTGCAAGAAATCGCGCAGGTGTTTACCGCGGTCGAGCGTTCCGTCAGACTCGTAGAACATTGCCACACCGAGGGGCAAAGCCGTTGGGCGGTCGTCGGAGTCATGACCGCCGTGACCGGGGTTTACATAGAATTTCTTGCCACTAAAACTGACGTCGGCTGCGGTTGCCGTGGTTGCGGCTGTACAGGCAAACAAAGCCGCACAAGCGAGAGTTAGTATTTTTTTCATGATATCGATTATTTTTCAGTAATAGTCATTATGTAAACTTTACCCTCTGTGGTGTGATAGGCTATCTTAGAGCCGTCAGGCGATACCGAGGGGAACATCTTGATTTCACTTGAGTCGGCGGTGAGCTGCTGACGGTCGTTTCCGCTGGCACCGATGATGACGATGTTGGATTTGGTGAATACATGGCCGTCGTCAAGGTCGTTCATGCCCACAACCCAATCGTTGCCGCGCCAGCAGGGGGCGTGCACTTTGCCGAGATTCACAAGTGCCGAGCCGTCGAGGTTTGACACATAAGCGTTGTCGTGAGCCACAAAAAGCAGTTTCTTGCCGTTGGGCGAAAGGCTTGTCCAGCAATAGTTTACATCTTTTCCTTGGGTGTCCATGATGGGGTCGACCACGCGGCGCACGCCGTTGGAGTAAACCACCATTTTCAAATCTTCTTCGGTGACATAGGTCAGAGGAGCCTTCACTGCGGCAAAACCGAGCGGTTTTTTGGTCGACACGCCTTTTGCCACAACCTTGCCGTCGAGAGCGTAAGCTACCGACGAGCCGAGGAACGACACATTGTTGATGTGTTCGATGTTTGATGCCACTAACTTGGGCGCAGCCGTTGCCAAGTCCACAGTGTAAAGCGACATACGCTGCGTCTCCAAATTCTCAGAGCGGAAAATGACCGTCGAGCAGTCTTCGCTCATCACGGCTTTGTAGGCGGCTCCGTGTTGCGATGTAAGGTGTTTGTAGCTGTTGGTCGCGAGGTCAATTACCCCCAGACCGTTGTAGTCCTCCGATGACACCATTAATAGCTTGCCGTCAGGCGAGAACACTGGGTGATACAATTGAGGTTGGGAAGTGTTTTTCACTTCATCAACCCGGGTGACTTGAAATTTCTGAGCTGAACAAGTGAGCGAGACACACACGGCCAGCAAAGGCATAACAATTCTCTTCATGTTAGATAATAGATTTTAGGGAAGTTCTATAAATTCATCTTAATCATTAACGAGTAGTAAGAACCTCATTAAGACTACCGATAATGCGTTTTATCTCGCAAATTTAGTAAAACTTTTTCTAATTTTTGCGAAATTTCAGTTTCTTTTATCTGTATAGAGCGGTGAATCGTCTGATATGCAATGATATATACACTTTGACATTCATGCGGTTATCACAAACTGTCGCTACCGGTTATGTGATTTGGCTGATGCGTAAGCGTTGCCCCTTTATGCGGTGGGTGGCTATCGCGTCGAGTGTCTCCTTGACTTTGGACGATGGGATTGCTGCCAGTGAATGATGGTCTTTGACTGTTATGTGGGTGATTTCCTCCGATGCGAGTCCGCCTTTATGCATAAGAAACCCGGCGATGTCACCTCGAGATATTTTCTCCTTTTTGCCGCCGTTGAAATATAGCGTCGCCACCGGTGATTGTTGTGGTGGACAGATTCTCTCTTTAGGCCGGTATATCCTCTGGCATTTGACATAATCAGGGATGTTTTCACCCTCGGAGATTATCGCGTAGACGGTGCCTGTGGCGTTTTGTCGGGCTGTGCGGCCGTTGCGGTGTGTCCAATTCTCGGGAGTGGGAGGCAGGTGGTAGTGAACCACTTGTTCGACTCCCGCTATGTCAAGACCGCGTGACGCTAAGTCGGTGGCCGCGAGCAGAGGCGTGGTGCCGTTGTTGAGTAGCTCAACCGCCAACTCCCGTTGCTGTTGGTCGAGGCCTCCGTGGTAAAGCCCTGCGGGGAATCCCGCCTTTTTCAACGCGTCGTGGATTCTCTCCGCGCTTTCCCGGTGGTTGGCGAAGATTATGGTGCGGCTACCCGCGGGGAATGCTGCGGTGAGGTCGAGAAGAGTGTCGAGCTTGTCTTTCGCGGGTGATGGCACCTCGACTATATCCATCCTTCCCGATGGCTTGTCAATCCGTTCGGTGTAGTCGATTATCGTCGGGTGCTTGTCGAAATGTAGAAAATCGGGCAAAGCGGTCAAAGGGGTGGCCGATGTCAGTATGATGCGGCCTATGCTGCCCATGCGCTTGCAGATGCGCTTCATCTCGTCGTGAAATCCCAGCTCAAGTGATTTGTCATACTCGTCAAGGACAAGTGCCGCGACACTGTCTATGTTGAGATTTGAACGGTTGAGGTGGTCGAGCAGACGGCCTGGGGTCGCCACTATGACGTCGGGAATGGTCGACAGCGATTTGGTCTCGTCGAGCATCGAGTGGCCGCCGTAGAATGCCACTGTTTTTAGCGGGAGGGCTATCGGGCGTATCACTTCAGCGATTTGAGTGACTAACTCGCGCGAGGGCGCCAAGATGACTATCTGCGTTTTCCCGGTTGGCGGGGTGGCTTCGGATAAGGCCGATATGGCGAAGGCGAGGGTTTTGCCCGACCCTGTCGGTGCGAGCAGCACCGTGGAGCGAGACTTGTCAGCAGCCATCTCGCACTGCATCTCGTTGAGCGACTTGATGCCGGTCTTTTCCTTGACTCGGCCTATTATATCGTTAAGCCTCATTTATTTGCGTCGACGCACCGAACGCACCGCGCTGTTAGACGAGCTGCTTTTCTTTACGCTCGACTCTTTGACTTTTGTTTTCGGGGCTTGTTTCTTTTTCCCTCTCGAAGTGCGCGACGAGTTTTTCGGGGCTTGTTTCTCATCGTCGCGCGATGCTATCACAATCGAGTCGCCGGCAGCCTCGGCTTTCTCTTTCGCTTCGCGGGCTGCGGCGAGTTCCTCGCGTGACGGAACCCATAGCTTTTTCTCAAAGTTGGTCAGTCGGTTGTCTATGCTGTCTTGCGCGCGTTTCAAGTCATCGGGGTCGGGATAAAGCTGCATCATCGACTTGTTGCGCAGATTGCGTGTCTTGTAGATGTCTCCCTGATACATATTCATCTTGAAGAAGTCGTCGTAGGTGTGCTGCGCGAGGTTGTTGTCGTCGTCGGTGAATATGTATTGCTGTGCGAGATATGGGCGAATGTCGTTCATTTTAACCCAAAACATGGGGTACTTCACAGCCTCGCCGCCGAAGTCGCCCGAGCGGTGCAGCACGGGGCAGATGGCCTCAACTTTTGTAGAGAGCCGGTTGGTGCGAGAGTCGAATTCCCAACGCTCCAAGATGTAGTAGCTCAGCACCTCGTTGGCGGGGATGTCGCTTTCCTCGATGGTGAATTTCGGGTTCTTCTCTGTTGAGCCTTTAGCGTCGGCGTGGAGAATGTGGAACCTGTCGAGCATATCTTTCACCTTTACCCGGTACTGGTCAGTGAATATCTCGCGGCCGTCGAGATACTCATAGGCGTGTATCTGATTGTTGGCGAGCAGTCTCATCAGTATGCGGAAAAGATTCTCCTGCCCTTCGATGCTTTCCTCGGGGTAATATAGCGGAGCGTTTTTGGGGTCGTTTAGGTCGAGTTGGCGGTAAATCACGCGCATCCATTGGAGGTCGGCATCGCTGGTCGGTGTCTCCTCATAGAAACTCTCCATGCGCTGTGTGATTTCGGGTGAATTTTGGGAGTTGCGGGCGTTGCGGTCTTTTGCCCCGCGGCGCATTACTGCGCTGCTGCTCGACGAGTCCTGAGCCATAGCCCCGAGTGTGGTGGCTGCGGCTAAGGAAGCGATGATATATTTTTTAAGAGCTTTCATAAGCGTGTCAGTGGGAGTGTCTTGGTTAATCTGAGTTGGGGAAACTGTTAGTTTACTATGACTTCAAGCGGAGCGAGGTCGCGGGTGATGCCGTCGGGGCCTATGGCTTTCACGCGGGAGATGTAGAAGCGTTTGCCGCGTGACAGTCGGCGGAACGAATCTTTCTGGCGTTGCGAGAATTGGTCGCCGTTCGACACTTCGGGAATGGCGTTGCCCATTGAGTCGAAAAATACGGTCTCGAAACTTAACACTTTGAATCGTATGTTGAGCAAATCGTCGTCGATGGCGGCTTCGATGCCGGGCGACGCGAGCAGCAACGTCTTGGAGATAGGTTTGCCACCCTTGTAGCGGTCGGTGTTGCCGTTGCCGTCTTTGAATGGGATGTAGGGGGTGGGGTCGGGCAGTTTTCGCACGCGGAATGTTGTGGTCGCTACCGTCTGCGGTCGCCCGTCGATTGAGGCAGTGACCGTGACCACTGCTTCGGCTCCCACTTTGGTCGGTCGAGCCACCCACGCGTCGCCGTTGCGGGTCAGGGTGCCGTTGGTCATCGTCGCCGATACGCCCGACATGGCCACACCGGGGACTGAGATGCTAATCGGGTTGTCGATACCTGCGTACAGCACGTTCATCATTGTGGCTGAAACCGTTGCCGTAGGTTCGATGACGGTGTATGACGAGTTGAAATCGTGGCGTGTGAGCGAGCCGTCGCCGTGAGACACCTCAAGGTAGCCTTGGTAGTCGAATGTTCCGGTTTTGCCGGTTACAAGCTCATAGATGCCGCGGTCGTTAGCGAGTTTTGTGCCGTTGACGTAGACAATCGGTCGCTGTGTGGTGTCGACGGCTGCCAAAACTATGTTGGCGGAGTATTTTCCGCCTCTCATCACGAACCGAGACTGCGGGATGACGAATGCGTTAAGCTCGTTGACGCGCACATCGCCTGCGTCGACGTTGGATAGCAGTGTCGTCAAAGCCTCGCCCTCGGCGTAACGTATGTCGTTTTGCAGCTTCGAGAGCAGTGTCACAGCCGCCACTACCGGCTGGCTGTCAAACTTGGATTCCTCCCACGACTGCGCTCCGATTACCCCCTTGCGTCGCACCGGAGCGGTCGATAGTGCGGTTTCGATGTTGGAGCGTTTGAGCGAGTCGGTCATAATCGACGCTATATATGTCCGGTAGCTGTCTATCGACCGGCGTAGTTTTGACCCGCGCGGATTCCCGGGGTTTAGCATCACCACGGCGGCCGCTTCAAGGTCGTCGCGGTTTAATATGTCGTCGACTTTGCCGTCAGGGCCGTCGGCTTTGTGGACTATGGCGAGCTTGAGTTGCTCCACATCGGCATAGAGCGAGTCGGTGATGCGGCGCACCTCCGATGCTTTGTCATACCACGGCTTTCCTTTGTCGGGGTTCTGCTGGCTGAAAGACTCTAAGCTGCGTAATATGGCGTCGTTGCGCTGGGTGACGTTGGCGTTTGAGCGCGACAGGCCGTCTTCGACCTGCGTGAAGCCGTCAAGCACGTCGCTCGACACGTTTAGCGCGAGCATTGCCGTCAAGACGATATACATCAAGTTTATCATCTTTTGGCGGGGCGATAGCCTTGTGTTGCTTGATCCCATTTATTTGTTGACAGTGTTGATTCTTGAGGGTTGTTTCTGTTGTTATTGATTGTCGCTTGACGTGGCCGCGCGTGTCACGACTCGGCCGGTTTGTCGGCGGGGTTGGTGTCGGATGCTTGCGGCATATCTCCGCCCATCATCGGACGGTACATATTGATGGTCATCGCGGTAATCATCTTCTCATAGACTGAGTTGAGTTGCTGCATATAGCGGGTCATGCGTTCCGTTTCCTCGCAGTAGCGGGCGCTTTGCGACGCGCTCTTTTCATACATATCGCGAATGTCCTTGATGCCGCGGTTCACGCGGTCAATCGAGTCGAGCTGCGATGACACGCTTTTCAGCTGAATCTCGTAAATCGTGTTCAGTCCGCCGATATTGCGGCTGAGAGCCTGCATCTGGTCGACATAGCCTGTGGAGCTGCGTGTGATATTCTCCGAGTTTTCGGTGATGGCGCGGTAGCTTTGCAGCAGCACGTCGCTGACATTGTTGAGCGATTCGGTGGTCTCGCGCAGACGCTGCATTTCGCCGGCTATGGCTCCTATCTGGTCGAGATATTGCTGGGTGGCCGATGTCAGTTCGGCCATGCGTGCGAGCTGGTCGCTTGCGGCAGCCATTTTTGCGATGCTCTCGCTTAGCGAGCGTGTGTCATCCTCGCTAAGGTCAATCCCGGCGGGAATACCCGCGGCCCGCTTGGCCTCGGCGGGGCTTACCGACGGTAGCGCAGTCCCGCCGCCACCTCCTCCGATTACTATGCCGGTGCCGCCGTTGAAGTCGGGGCGGTCTTCGGGGTCCTTGCTTTGCAGAACAGGAAACACCTCTTCCCAATGGTATTCTTTCGGTGGGCGGTCAAAAGCCGTCAGCAAGAACATTAATACCTCGGTACCCATACCGACTGACAACAGGGTGTTGCCGCCGGGGAGGTGGAGTATCTTGAAAAGCGCGCCCCAAATCACGACTGCTGCGCCGATACTGTAGGCAAAGTTGAAGAAGCGTTGTCCGCTCTCGCCGGAGAGGAACCGCTCTATGCTGTTTTTATATCTTTTGATTTTTCCCATTGGGTGTCGATGAGTCTATTGTGGTTGTGTGTGATTGGATATTGTTATTGTTTGGCGTTCTGCTTGTTGCCGCGGGCGAATCCTATCTGCGAACGCACGCATCTGAAGCCTATGTAGCTGCGCTGCTCGTTCTGATATTCCCACATTCTGATGTCGGAACGTATGTTGTGGGCCACATCTTTCCACGAACCGCCGCGCACTATCTTGCGTTTCATTTTGTAGGGGTCTTCCTTCGCGGCGTCGTAGCGGTATTCGGGATTGAGGTCGTTGGTCAGCTTGCCGACGCTCTCGGTGTAGGCCGTCGAGGTCCATTCGCTGACGTTGCCCGCCATGTCGTACAGTCCGAAGTCGTTAGGCGAGTATGTCCCCACCCTCGATGTGATTATATGCCCGTCCCTGACGTAGTTCCCCTCTTGCGGCTTGAAGTTGGCGTAGAAACAGCCTTTGTCTTCGGTCAGCGGCAGGTCGCCTTCCCAGGGGTACATATTTTCGTTGACCCCGGCGCGAGCGGCATATTCCCACTCGGCCTCGGTCGGCAGGCGGTAAGGCTCTACATAGATTCCCTCTTTGCCGAGCGAGCGGCGCAGGTAGTCGGTGCGCCAGTTGGCGAACGCGTTGGCCTGTTCCCAGCTGACACCCACGACGGGGTAGTCGCTGTAGCCGCCGTGAGCGAAGTATAGGCGCGTGTAGGGTTCATTGTAGGCGTTGTCAAAGTCGTTAATCCACGCCGTGGTGTCGGGATAGACGTTGACTATGTAGGTGTTCAGGAAGTCATAGTCGCCGGTGAGCCCGCGGGTTACTGTCTCGCGGATTATCTCCCCCTCGTCGTTAATCCAGGCGGTGTCTTTTGAAATCACCGGGATGTCGGTCGGTGTTGGGCGGTCGGTGTTGTACTCGCGTTGGCGCGGGTCGAGGCGGTGTTTCCGCTTTGCCGCCTCGGTGTGGTTATACACCTCGTATCGGTAGTTGAGCTGTTCGGGGTCAAGCTCTCTCGCGCCTGTGATGGGGTTGTTGCGGTAGATGCTCTCTATCGCGCGCGCCTCATCCTCGTTGGGATTGCGCCAGGGTATCGCCTTGTCCCAGTTGAGGTGGGGCGTGATGGGGTTACCCTCTTTGTCTTCTTCGATTTTAAATTCTTCGTTGCCTCCATAAGCGGGATCGGCTAAACGTTCGCGGATGATTGAGTCGCGCACCCAGAATACAAATTGTTTGTATTTGGCATTGGTGATTTCGGTTTCGTCCATCCAGAACGCGTCGACCGAGATGCCGCGCGCGTCGGCCGGCAGGTTCCACGCTGAGTCGGCTTTTTGGGGGCCTACTTCCATTGAGCCGCGGTCTACTAAGACCATCCCGTAGGGTGTCGGTTCCGCCCATGAGGTTCCGCTCACGCCGGTCACTTCGCCGCCTGAGGAGCCGCGGTTGCCCGCCGCGCACGAGGCCAGAAGCGAGCCCATGGCCAATGGTATCATATAAATAGATGCTTTCTTCATATCGTTTGCTCTACATTATGCGTATGCTCTTGTGTTTATTCTTGTTTTTCTCTGACAGGTCGAGTTTCAGGCTGTAGCCTGCGAAAATCTCATGGCTACCATTGCTCGCCTTGGCGATGTCGCTTATCGGATAATCATAGCTGTAACCGAGATGGAATCCTTTGTATTCCGCTGCCACTGTGGCTATTAACGCATCGTTGTAGCGATACCCCACGCCGGCGGTCAGAAATTTGTTGTAGCGCACCCGTGCGGTCGCTTCGACAGTCCAGAATTGAAAGTCGGTCTTGTACAGCATCGACGGCATCACTTCAAATAACGTGTTTTTTATCGGAATATTGCTGCCAGCCATGAAATAAAGGATGCGGCCCGCTTGAAACTCATAATTCTTTTCGTTGCCACCCTCGCCGCTTTCGGCACTCATAGTGATGGTTGGCGACATGGCGTGGGTCAGCGACAACCCCGCCCAAAACAGGCGGTGGCTATAGAACGCCCCTAAGCCCATGTCAAAGGTCGACCCCCCGATGTCGGAGCGTGGTATGGCTTCATCGTCGCCCTCATGGTATTCGTCGTCGTCAGGGATGTAGACGCCCGAGCCTTTGAACCTCTCGTCGATAAGCCCTAATTGGAGTCCGGCCGACAGTATCCCCTTGAACAGTTTGATTTTATATGATATTTGTGCGCCGATATTCATGTTGCGGTATAGACCCAGGCTTTCTTGCTGCATCACTAACCCGACGCCCCAACGTTTGTTGAACAGCTTCAGGGGCATTTCGGCTCCGATTACGAACGTGCGCGGTGCGCCGTCTATCCCGACCCACTGCATTCTCGTGCCACCGCGGATGTTGAGCAAGTCATTGGTGCCGGTGGCTCCCGGGTTGTAGTAGAATGGCATTTCGTAGTATTGCGAGAACTGCGCGTCGACTTGCGCCGCCGCTTTCCATCCCGTCAATGATGGGACGACGATTGCCAGAGCCGCCGCCAAGGCGCGTGTCATGATGTGGGTTATAGCTCTTCTTATCATCGTCATTCAAAATAAAATGTGAGTACGACCATCTGCGATGTGGCCTTTTTCAATGATTGGGTGTATTTCATCATCCCCGGGTCGTCGGCTAAGTCGGGGCGGTCATGATTCAGTACGTCTGACAGCCCGAAGCAGAATTTTAGCTCAGGGATGAACTTGAAATAGGGGAGGTATATGTCAAGCCCGAAACCCACGGTCAGATACAGGTCGCTATTGGTGAGCTGCAGCGGGTCGCGGCGTTTCTTGGCGACGTCAAATGTCGGCATGACCCCGGCTGTGACGTAGGGGCGCACGTTGTGGAGCCTCACTGCCGAGAATTTCAAGTCGAGCGGCAGCACCACAAATGTAGATTTCAGGTTTACCTTCTCCTTCTCGGTCCCCGATGTGTTGACCATCGTCACCTCGCGGTTGCCGAAGTACATGCCCGGCGAGAATCTGACGTTGAAATAGTTGTTGAGTCTGAAGTCGATAAGCCCGTTAACGCAAAATCCCGGTGAGAACGCCGGCTGTTCCATGAACCAGGTCTGCCCGTCGTCAGTGACATATCCGTTATGGGTGAATTTCAAATCCTCGGTGTGTGTGCCCACCGAAAACCCCAGATGCCACCGTCTCATGTCGGCATACGGGCGGTTGAGCACCTTGTCGTTCAGACGGGCGGCTGACGGTATCGAGCCGACGGCGGCCACAAATATAATTAATATTAATCGTAGACACTTCATCATTATCTTAACGATGACCAGCCCCGATTATTGCCTGTGCGGTGCCGCTATCCATCCTCGGCCGCTGTGAATCCCTGTCTGCCATCCCCGGCGCATGATTAGACCCGGCTCGCCATCGGGGCTGCCGGGTCTGTCATGATTGGAATCTAAAAATAAAATCTTGTGGTTATGAGGGAGTGGCGGGCTATCCGTCCCGCCGCGGTCAAATCTTTAGACCTCGTTTTTAGCGGTAGTCGGCGAAATGCTTTTGGAGTTTCTTGCGGGCGAAGAAGATGCGGCTCTTGACCGTGCCCAGTGGAAGCTCCATCTTCTCGGCGATTTCGCTGTACTTGTATCCCGCGACGTGCATCGAAAACGGCACGCGGTACTCGTCGGGAAATTCGTTGATGTAGTCGGTGACCTCCTTGACTCCGAGCGCCCCCTCGGGGGTTTCTATGCCGGAGTCCTGCGACAGGTTTAGATGGTAGAGGTTCTCGGTGTTGTCGACCACGGTCGCGGCGCGTGCCACGCGGCGGTAGTTGTTGATGAAGATGTTGCGCATGATGGTGAATACCCATCCCTTGAAGTTGGTGTTGTCGACGTACTTCTCTTTGTTGTCGAGGGCTTTGAGTGTGGTGTCCTGGAGCAGGTCATAGGCATCGTCGCGGTTTGATGTGAGCATATAGGCGAAGTTGAGTAGGTTGCTCTGTAGCTTCATCAAGTTGGTTTGAAAGTTGTTAGATCCCATATAGCTTGTTATTTTGGTTGTTATACGATGCTCTGCCATTGTCACAAAACTAAAACAAAGATGTTACAAAACTGTGACAATACAAACGTAGCACAATTATTTGAATGCGCAACAATTAATTTGATTAAAGTGTGTTAAAGCAGTGAAATGTATACAGCTTATAGTGCTTTTTCCCGCCGACGTATAGAAACTCAATATGCGGAATCCTTGTGTAGTAGGGTCCCGCATATGAGAAGCCGTGAAACGGTAGTTGACTTATCTTTTGAACCGTAGCACCTGGGCAGAGCGCGTAGGCAGATAAAGTTTCAGCCACTCGATGCCGTTGGGTGAATATAGGTCGTCGGGCTGTGTGAGGTGTTTTACTTTCTCGTCGATGTTGCCGAAACCGCCGTAAGCCGGGTTGTCGCTCGACAGCACCACCTCATACTCTCCGATGGGCGCCAGAATGCCGTAGTCTTCAAACGACTTGAATGGGTTGAAATTGAACACAAACACCAAATCGCCGCGCTTGAACCCCAGCACCTGGTCATCATCTTTATCCCATAGTTTTTCCACGGGCAGGGCTTGGAAGTCATTTACGTCTGACACGAGTTTTATCATCGCGTTGTCAAAAGCGTTGAGGAATTTGTATTGCAGGTCTTCGCGGTCTACCAGGCTCCACTGCCGGCGGGCATACTTGTAGCTCCAACCGTTGCCTTCGCGGGGGAAATCAATCCATTCGGGGTGTCCCCACTCGTTGCCCATGAAGTTTAGATAGCCGCCGTTGATGGTGGCGAGCGTCACGAGCCTTATCATCTTGTGGATGGCCATGCCGCGCGACACGGTCATGTCGGAGTCGCCAACCATCATGTGCCAGTACATCTCCTTGTCAATCAAGCGGAAAATGATGGTCTTGTCGCCCACTAACGCCTGGTCGTGGCTTTCGGCGTAGCTGATGGTCTTTTCATCGGCGCGGCGGTTGGTGAGTTCCCAGAATATCGAAGTCGGATGCCAGTCTTCATCTTTTTTCTCTTTGAGCATCTTAATCCAATAGTCGGGAATGCCCATCGCCATGCGGTAGTCAAAGCCTATGCCGCCGTCGGATGCCTTGATGGCCAAGCCGGGCATACCGCTCATCTCTTCGGCTATTGTGATGGCTTTGGGATTTATCTTGTGAATCAGTTTGTTGGCTAAAGTGAGGTAGGTTATGGCGTTGGTGTCTTGTCCGCCGTTGTAATAATCCGCGTATGACCCGAATGCCTGTCCGAGGCCGTGGTTGTAGTAGAGCATCGAGGTGACGCCGTCGAAACGGAATCCGTCAAACTTGAACTCCTCTAACCAGTATTTGCAGTTTGACAGCAGGAAGTGCAACACCTCGTTTTTGCCATAGTCAAAACAGAGCGAGTCCCATGCCGGGTGCTCGCGGCGGTGGTCGCCATAGAAGTATTGGTTGTAGCTCCCGTCGAGCCGTCCAAGTCCCTCAACCTCGTTTTTGACGGCGTGGGAGTGTACGATGTCCATGATTACGGCGATGCCGAGCTTGTGGGCCTCGTCGATGAGCGATTTCAGCTCCTCGGGGGTGCCGAAGCGGCTCGACGGTGCGAAGAAGCTCGACACGTGATAGCCGAATGACCCATAGTAGGGGTGTTCTTGGATGGCCATGATTTGTATGGCGTTGTAGCCGTCTTTGGCTATGCGGGGCAGTATGTTGTCGCGGAACTCTGTGTAGGTGCCGACCCCCTCGCGCTCCTGGGCCATGCCGATGTGGCACTCATAGATGAGCAGCGGGCGTGTGTCGGGTTTGAACTTCTTCACCTTCCATTTGTAAGGCTTGGCGGGTGCCCACACCTGGGCCGAGAAGATATGTGTAGTGTCGTCCTGAATCACGCGGGTTGCGTAGGCCGGGATGCGTTCGCCCTCGCCCCCTTCCCAGTAAACTTTCATTTTGTACAGGTCGCCGTCGTGCAAATCGCCCTCTTTCAACTTTATCTCCCACACGCCGTTGTCTTTGCGTTTCAGGCGATATTTCACCAATTCGCGCCAGTGTGAGAAGTCTCCTATCAGTGTGATGCCGATGGCGTTGGGTGCCCATTCGCGGAATACCCACCCGCCACTCTCGGTGCGGTGCAGCCCGAAATAGTTGTGGGCATTGGCGAAATTGTCGAGAGTGGTTTTGCCGCCGTCGGTCAGCTCGCGCTCTTTGTTGACTGCGTCGTTGTGGCGGCCGGTTATGGCGTCAGAGTAGGGTTCAAGCCAGGGATCGTTTTTGATTATGGGAAGTGGTTTCATTATATTCGGGAGTTATGCTGTTATGCGTTTATAGGGCTAACGTTTATGAATTATCCTCATTCTGAGACAAAGATAGAGGATGTAGAGAGTAAAAGCAAATAAAATATGCTATAGCGTTAGGTCTAATGTTTTCGCAGTATCTCGGCCAGCCGCGCCACACCTTCCGACGCGTTCATCTTGAGCACCGTCACTTCGGGTGGCACGGGAGCGGGATTGGGGTCGATGTAGTAGATGGGCACGCTGCGCTTGACGTAGTGGAGCAGCGACGCTGCCGGGTAGACGTTGAGCGATGTCCCGATTACAACGAAGATGTCGGCCTCTGATGCCAATTGCGCCGCCGGTTCCATGTTGGGCACCGCCTCTTGGAAAAACACGATGTGTGGTCTCACCGGGTCGCCGTGGATGTCACGGCTGTCGGGAGTGGTTTCGATGTTATCGGGCGACAGCGTGTAGACGCGTTCGGGGTGTGTGACCGACCTGATTTTCATCAGTTCGCCGTGGAGGTGCAGCACGTTTGACGAGCCGGCCTGCTCATGCAGGTTGTCGACGTTTTGAGTGATGATACGCACATCATAATCTTTTTCAAGGTCGACCAGCCCGAGATGTCCGGCGTTGGGTCGCACCGTCAACATATCGCGGCGGCGGGCGTTGTAAAACTCATGCACTAAAGCGGGGTTGCGGCTGAAGCCGTCCGCGCTGCACACCTCCATCACCGGATATTTCTCCCAAAGTCCTCCGGCGTCGCGGAAGGTGGAGATGCCGCTCTCCGCGCTCATCCCGGCTCCGGTCGATATGACAAGTTTCTTTTTCATGATACACATATATTTAGTTTGTCGGGTTCAAAAAACACATCGATTTCAAAGGTAATTCTTTTCTTATAACAAACCAAATCTCCAAACACCGCCATCTTTCTGGGGAAAGCCAGGTGGCAGACTTTCAGAGCGTCTAATCGCACGCTCCTATCCCCTCCCCCGCTTCGTGATGTAAGTTAATCACAGAGTTATCGCTTCGCAAGGGGGGGGGCGAAGGGTCAGACGGTGGGGAGGGAGTGGATTGTGGCGAGTATGTCGACGGCTGTTTCTACGTTGGGGACGGCTGAGATGGCTATGCTGCGGCGCGAGTTTTTCTCTCTGATTTTGCATCGGCGAGGGTTCATCTGCAGGTAGTTGAGGATTTTTCCGAACATCGGTGACTGGTAGTATGCGCGGTTTGTGTCGTCGACGAAGTAGATGTACATTATCTCTTGTTTCAGCACCACTTTTTCGATTCCGAGCTGTCGTGCAAGTCTGCGCAGCCGCGGGATGCGTAACAGTTCGGCTGTCTCGGGTGGTATTTTCCCAAATCGGTCTTCGAGATGGGAGCGGAATGCCTGCAAGTCGGTCTCTCGCTCGATGCTGTCGAGTTCCTGATAGAGGGAAATGCGCTCGCTCTCCTGCGGGACGTAGAGAGCGGGTAGGAGCAGCTCCATGTCGCTCTCTATGACGCAATCAGCCACATATTCTTTTTCACCATTGGGCGTGTCGTCGGCTGTGAGAGTGTCGCTGAACTCCTCGTTGCGCAGTTCGGTGACGGCTTCTTTGAGGATTTTCTGATATGTCTCGTAGCCGAGGTCGGCTATGAATCCGCTCTGTTCGGCACCGAGGAGGTTCCCGGCGCCTCGTATGTCGAGATCCTGCATGGCGATGTGTATGCCGCTTCCGAGGTCTGAGAAGCTCTCAATCGCTTGCAGCCTGCGACGCGAGACCGGTGAGAGGGGGATGTGTGGCGGCACGAGCAGATAGCAGAACGCTTTGCGCGAGCTGCGTCCCACACGGCCGCGGAGCTGGTGCAATTCGCTCAGTCCGAAGTTCTGGGCATTGTTGACCATGATGGTGTTGACGTTTGGCATATCGATACCGCTCTCAATGATGGTTGTCGCGAGTAGGATGTCGTAGTCGTGGTTGGCGAAGTCGATGATGGCTTTTTCGAGCTTTTCGGGCGGCATCTGTCCGTGAGCGACTATGGTGCGCGCGTCGGGGACGAGACGTTTCACCATCGCCTCCATCTCATAGAGCCCTTCGATGCGGTGGTTTATCATGAATACCTGTCCGTTGCGCGACATCTCGAAGTTTATGGCTTCAGTGACAATGTCGTCGCTAAGAGAGTTGACCGAGGTGATGATTGGATAGCGGTTGGCTGGCGGTGTGGTTATCGCTGAGAGGTCACGCGCTCCCATCAGAGAGAATTGCAGTGTGCGCGGTATCGGTGTGGCGCTCATGGTGAGGGTGTCGACGTTGACTTTCATCTGTTTCAGCTTCTCTTTGACTGCCACGCCAAACTTTTGCTCCTCGTCGACAATCAACAGGCCGAGGTCTTTGAATTTCACCTCTTTGCCAATGATTTTGTGTGTGCCGATGAGTATGTCGATTTTTCCGTCGGCAAGGTCGGCGATTATCTGCTTTACTTGCTTTGGCGTGCGCGCTCTTGACAGATAATCGACTCTCACGGGGAAGTCTTTGAGCCGTTCCTTGAACGTGTTGAAGTGCTGGTAGGCCAACACTGTGGTGGGGACGAGCACCGCGGTCTGCTTGCCGTCGGCCGCTGCCTTGAACGCGGCTCGGATGGCAATCTCTGTCTTGCCGAATCCGACATCTCCGCAAATGAGCCTGTCCATCGGGCGCGGGCTTTCCATGTCGGCTTTCACGGCTTGTGTGGCGGTTAGCTGGTCGGGGGTGTCCTCGTAGATGAACGATGCTTCAAGCTCGTGCTGGAGGTATGAGTCGGGGGCGAAGCTGTGGCCTTTTTCATCTTTGCGCGCGGCATAGAGTTTGATTAGGTCGCGGGCGATATCTTTCAGTTTGCTCTTTGTGCGCTCCTTGACTTTGTTCCATGCGCCTGAACCGAGTTTGTTGATTTTTGGGGGCACACCTTCTTTTCCCCGGTATTTCGCGAGTTTGTGGAGGGCGTGGATGGAGACGAATATAATGTCGTCGTTCTGGTATGTGAGCTTTATCATCTCCTGTGTGCGCCCGTTGACGTTGGTGCGCAGCAGTCCGGCGAATTTGCCGACGCCGTGGTCGACGTGAACGATGTAGTCGCCAGGCTCTATCGATGCCAATTCTTTTAGCGATAGGGCGAGTTTGCCTGAGCGCGCCCGGTCGCTCTTGAGGTTGTATTTGTGGAAGCGGTCAAAGATTTGGTGGTCGGTGAAGACGGCGGTGTGGGTTAGGTGGTCGACGAAACCTTCATGGAGAGTGCCAATGACGGGAGTAAACGGGATGTTGTCGTCGCGGTCGGCGAAGATAGTGCGCAGCCGCTCAATCTGATGGTCGCTGTCGCTTAGTATGAACAGTTTATATCCATCGGCGAGGAGGCGTTTCAGAGAGTCGCTGATGAGGTCGAAATTTTTGTGGAAAATGCCTTGCGGAGAGCATTGAAAGTCGATGGCGCAAGTTGAAGCGGCGTCGCCGTCGGGTGATGTCCCGGATCTGAATATGAACCGTTTGAAACGAGGCAACGCAGCCGCGAACTCATCGGGGTCAATCACTTGGGACATCGCCGACGCGTCGCCCTCGGCGGCTATGACCGCGCTTGTCGACATGGATTCGGAGGCGATTGCTTTTATGCGGTCGATGGTGTAACGCTCGTCGCGGAGCGCGATGCGCGTTTTAGGGTCGATGAAACTGAGCAGCGACTCTCCGCGGCTTTGTGACGCGACGTTGGATGTTATGGCGACTTTGTCGAGACGCTCCTGAGAGAGTTGGGTCTCGATGTTGAATGTGCGTATAGAGTCGATGTCGTCGCCGAAAAAGTCGATTCGGAACGGTAGCTCGTGAGAGTAGCCGAATATGTCGAGGATTGAGCCTCGGATTGCGAAAGTGCCCGGCTCGTAGACGTAATCAACCTCGGCGAATCCGTTGTCTTTCAGCCATTTCTCGGCGTTGGTAAGCCCTGCGGCCTCTCCGACTTGCAGACGCAGAGTGTGGTGGTCGAGGGTCTCGCGTGATGCGACTCTCTCGGCCAACGCTTCGGGATATGTGATGAGTACGCTGAGAGAGCCGCTGTCGCTCCAGCGGTTTAGCGCCTCGACTCTGAGAATCTGGTTCGGCGGGTCGACTTGACCGTATTTTATGTCGCGTTTGTATCCGGAGGGGAATATCGCCACGCTCTCCTCGCCGAGTATTCTCGACAGGTCGTGGTATAGGTAGCCGGCGTCGTCGAGCGAGTCGCCGATAACGAGCAGCGGTCGGTTTTTTCCCGCTGCGAGCGATGAGAGCATCATCGCGGCTGACGACCCCGCCAGACCGTAAAATTCGGCGGGCTTTGAGCTGCGGCTTTTGAACGCAGCGGCAACAGCTTCTTCCCGCGCCTTAGAGAGAAAAAGTTTTCGGAGACCTTGTAAATCCATTGGAGTCGTGCGGTTATTTCTTGGTGTTGAGAATCTTGCGGTAGCGCGTGCGGTCGTTCAGTGCTATTGCCGCGCTGTCGACGGCTATGTCGCCTCGGAGGCTCTCGATTATTTGTCCGCGCTGGTTGTAGTAGCGTCCGACAATCTCGCTTGCGATGAAATCGCTGATTTCCTTGCGGTTTGTGTTGAGGTCTTTGTCGAGGTCGTGTTTGAGCAGCCCCCGCAATATCTCAAATTGCGCGCGGGCGGTGTCGTTCATGTAGCCTTCGGTCGTCGCTGTCTTCTCAAGGTCGGCGAGCATTGTCTCGCAGACTTTGTCGTAGCTGAATTTTTCAGGGTCGATGAACCGTTTGAAATCGTCGTAGATTTCGTCGGTCACTACAAATTTGTCGGGGGTGGGGATGGAGTCGTGAGTGGCCGCATAGCGTGTAGCGTAGTCGAACGCCCAGTTGTCGCGGACGATATTGTATGTGATGCGTGTCGCGTCGGGGTATTCCACCTTTATGTCGGGGGTGATTCCTCCACCATCGCGCACCGTGCGACCGTGCAGGGTCTTGAACTCGCGCGTGAGCGAGTCGGGTATTCGCGCCACCGAACCGTCGGGCTTGCGGTTGGAGTAGTCGATGGCTTGTATGAGTCGTCCGCTGGGGATGTAGTATTTCGCCACAGTTACTTTCAGCAATCCGTTGTAGGGGAGTGGGCGTGACGACTGCACGAGGCCTTTTCCAAATGAAGTGTTCCCCACAATCACGGCGCGGTCGATGTCTTGCAACGCTCCCGCGACAATCTCGGCTGACGAAGCCGAGCCTGCGTTGATGAGAATGGCCAAAGGCATCTCAGTGTCGACGGGATTGGATGTGGTTTTGTAGATTTTCTCGTTTAAAAGCCCTTTGCCGCGTGTGCGCACAATTTCGGTGCCTTTCGGGACAAACAGCCCCGCTACTTTAACGGCGCCTTCGAGTATGCCGCCACCATTGTTGCGCAGGTCAAGGATTATTGATTTCACCCGCGGGTCTTTTTTCAATTCAACGAGTGCGTTGCGCACCTCGTCGGCCGACTTCTCGTTGAATGTGGATAGAAAAATGTAGCCGATGTTGTCGCGCGTCACGCCGTAATATGGGACTGGGTGTACCTTTATTTTGGCGCGAGTGATTTCGATGTCGATAATAGAGTCGGCGACGTATGGCCGTTTGACGGTCACTTTTACTTTCGTGCCGGCCTGCCCTTTGAGTTTGGTGCTTACTTTGTCGCTTTTCCATCCAAGCACGGTGTCACCGTCGATTTTGACAAACAGGTCGCCCGGCCGCAGCCCGGCTTTCATAGCCGGGGAACCTTCTTGAGGCTCAGAAACATATACGTTTCCGTTACGCTCCATGATGAAGCTGCCTATGCCCCCGTATTCGCCGGTCGATATTGTCATGAAAGTCTCTTGGTCTTTTTCGGGTATATACTCGGTGTAGGGGTCCAGCTCGCTCAGCATCGCGCCGATTGCTGTCGCGATGCTTTTTTCTGCGTCGATAGTGTCAACGTAGGTGGTCTGCAGAACTTTGTATAAAGAGTTGAATATGTCGAGGTTGCGCGAAACCTCAGCCTTGTTGCTGCGAGTCGCGCCGCCGATTATGAAAGCTCCCGCGAGGCAGGCGAGGGCGAAAAGACCTAATTTTTTCATGTCCGTGGTTGAAATATTGCGCTAAGTTAGAGATAATCTGATAATTTTTCGAGAATGTTACATTATTTATAACACCGATGAGTTTCTTTGGCTCAAAAAACTGTTTGGAAATAAAGATTTTTGAGAAAAATGTTGCGTATCTCAGAAAATGGATGTAATTTTGCCTCGCAATTCCCCGGAGGGGGTATGTGTAACACGCTTCAATAGCTCAGTCGGTTAGAGCATCTGACTGTTAATCAGAGGGTCGTTGGTTCAAGTCCATCTTGAAGCGCTTGTCAAAGCTTCAGTAGCTCAGTTGGTTAGAGCACCTGACTGTTAATCAGGGGGTCGTTGGTTCAAGCCCATCCTGAAGCGCTCGTCAAAGCGTCCCGCTATCACATCGGTAGCGGGACGCTTTTTTGTCTGAAACCGCCGGCTTATTGGTCAAAACTTATTGCGGTATAAATCAGCAAAATACTTGCCGTTCACGCAGTACATCTGCGCTACATGCTTAATCGACAGCGCGGTCGTCTCCACCTTCGTCTTTTAAAAAAGCCGCGAACTCGGTGCTGAGTCGTGTGCCTTCCTCGTTTGGAAGCTCAAGGTTATAACTGAATATTTCGTTGGTTCCCTTGTCCCACCATTTGTTCTTGCGCATATGAAGATATACAGGTCGTTCACGCATCGGATAGTCCTGAATTGTAATGTAATCCGTATAGCCCCTTGCCACTATGTTCGGATTGCGGAAATCCTCGTCAGACAGTTTTTTCTTCTCGTCAAGCCATATGCTTACGACTGATCCGTTTTTTTTCAAACCTTACCATCTCGAATAGCTCATCCAGGCCTTCGGGTAAAAACTTCCAAAATGCTTCACTGGTTTTCATACCACAAATTTAACACTTTTCCCAAAATTTATGCACCGTGATTTTGGCTTGTGCCAAAATTTCGCTAATTTTGCAGTGACCTTACGCCGTGAGACTCCACAATGGAGCAGGAGCGAGGGAGGTCATTACATAATGAAAGCGTTTACTGCGCTTGATTCTTGGCTGCTAAGAACTTCGCAACCTCTTTAGAAATAGTCGAGAATGAAGCAACGGTAGATGTCTTCGGGTATGATTTCGTACCCCTTAAGGGGATTATG
>CAZECG010000024.1:0-29058 GCA_964510535.1 uncultured Muribaculaceae bacterium | reverse complement strand
ATTACACTCGGGTAGTATTTTAACATTTCAACCTGGTTTTGCAGCTGACCCATTTAATTGAATAAGAGCGACATAAAAAAACGAAATGGCCGCTCTCGTCAAGGGGAGCAGCCATTTCTACGCTTTATTAGTCCTGTTAATTGGTGACTTTGCGGAAAGTTATGTCGTTGTAAAGCTCGTATCGAGTTTCGCCACTCCAATATGAGTCAGATGCCTCTAACTCAAGTTCGGTAGCGGTCAGTTTCTTGACATTATATACGTCGGGCGAATCCCAATCATAGCCATTCATGGAGAGGACACCATTGCTGTAGCTGTAGTATCCGTTTTGGGCTTCTCCCCATTGGCTATCGTCCCATTCCCATAAAGTGCATGAGCCGTCGGCGCGAAGTTCAATGCGCATATCTACTCCGTATTCATCCCATCGGTCAACAATCGTTCCATTTTCTTTTTCCCATCCGGTAACGTGGGTTGATTCCCAAAGCCCGATCAGGTCGCTTTTTGAACCGATTTGGCTCTCGTCATCGTCATCAGAGCATGAGGGTAGCGCGATGCAGGCGAGCGCAGCCATCGCCGCGAGCATCAATGATTTGAATTTTTTTCATTTTTGCGAATGCTTTAAAGAGTTAGTTAATATTGATTATGCAAATTTAACGAGAATCGCAGCCGATAGTCGCCAATGCTGGTTAAATAGTGTTAAATCCACCCCTGTGACTAACGATACCCATGCGGTAGGCGCGGGTATTAAAATTTATCGTAACTTTGCGTTGTTAAACTTAAAATCAAAACTTTATCATGTCAACCTATACTGAAGATCAGCGAAAAGTGACAACTCACCGCCTCACCGAGATGAAGGGAAGAGGTGAAAAAATAGCAATGCTCACAGCCTATGACTATTCTATGGCTCGGCTCATTGATGAGGCGGGTATGGATGTGATTCTTGTGGGCGACTCGGCGTCAAATGTGATGGCGGGCAACATAACCACACTCCCAATCACCCTCGACCAGATGATTTACCATGCAAAGAGCGTGATTAAGGGAGTTAAGCGGGCGTTGGTAGTGGTCGATTTGCCGTTTGGCAGCTATCAAGGCAACTCCAAAGAGGCTCTCGCTTCGGCGGTGCGCATCATGAAAGAGAGCCATGCCGAGGCGGTCAAGATGGAGGGCGGCTCTGAGATTCGCGAGTCAATCGAGCGCATTCTCAGCGCGGGCATCCCGGTGATGGGTCATCTCGGTCTCACACCGCAGTCAATCAATAAGTTCGGCACATATTCAGTGCGTGCAAGAGAGGAGGCCGAGGCGGCGAAACTCATCGAAGACGCGCGACTGCTTGAGGAGATTGGCTGTTTCGCCGTGGTGCTTGAGAAGATTCCCGCCGATTTGGCGCGTCGCGTGTCAGAGCAACTCACCATCCCCACCATCGGTATCGGTGCCGGTGGCGGTACTGACGGCCAGGTGCTCGTGATGCACGATATGCTCGGCATTAACAAGGGTTTCTCGCCGCGTTTCCTGCGCCGCTACGCCGACCTCGCCACTGTCATAAACGATGCTGTGGCCCACTACATCGACGATGTCAAAACCCGCGATTTCCCCAACGAGAAAGAGCAGTATTAATAAAAAACGAAATGGCTGCGCTCGTCAAGAGTGCGGCCATTTCTATGCTTAATTAGGGTCAGCCGCAAACCCGGTTGAAATGTTAAAACGCTACCCGAGCGTGAATAAATTTCAGGGGTCAATGTAAAATGACGTTTGCGGTGTCGGAATTGTCTGACCGGTCAGCTCGTCGGACTTATAAGGTAACGCCATCGATTCCCGCCGCAATCTGCAAAGATTGCTTTCACACCATCGGTCCTCCGGGTTTGTGGCAAATCAATCCTCGCGGATTGCCTCTTATTTGCCGGCGGTGTCGCCCGACATGGCGGCGAGGTTGCGCTGCAGGCCGGCGAGCTTGGCGCGCTTTATGGCCGAGTGGCTGAATATCGCCGAGAATTGCGGTTGCGTCATTCCTGCCACATCGGCGGCGGTCAGGGTCACGACTTGCCGGCGAGGTTGCAGACGCTTTATCGCGGTTGGTGTCGCATGGCGGTTGTGGGGGCACACCCGTTGACACTCGTCGCAGCCGTAGAGATGGTTGCCGAGGTCGGTGCCTTCGGGCAGTGGGCCGCGGTGCTCGATGGTGAGATACGACAGGCAGCGTCGAGCGTCGACTGCGCCGTTGTCGGTCAGCGCATGGCCGGGGCAGGCGTCAACGCACAGGCGGCAGCTGCCGCAATTGACATTGATGGGCGCGTCAGGCTCAAACCGGATGGTGGTGATGATTTCACCGAGGAAGTAATATGAGCCGTGGCCGGGGATGATGAGGTGGTTGTTGCGCCCTATGAATCCGAGACCCGACTTCATCGCCCAGTAACGTTCGCGGACGGGGGCGGTGTCGACACACACTCGTGTCTCGCCTCCCCACATTTCCCTGATTTCTGCCGCTATTGCGTCAAGTATGGAGCGCACCACCTCATGGTAGTCGTCGCCGTGGGCGTAGAGGGCTATTTCGGGGCTGTCAGGCGAGTCTGGAGTGTCGTGGTAGTAATTGACCGCGCAGCAGATGATTGACGCGGCTCCGGGCAGCAAAAGCCCCGGGTCGGCGCGCAGGTCGTCGTAGCGGTTCAAGTAGTCCATCGCGGCGTGTCCCCCCTCAGCGAGCCAGCGGCGGTATTGTTCCGCGGCTTGGCGGTCGACCGCACCGGAGCGGGCTATGCCGAGATGCTCCACGCCGTGGCGCGCGGCGATTTCGCGTAGCCGGTCGCTACATTGTGAGAGCTTCAAATTCATAGCCTTCCTCTTTGAGCCATTCGATAGCTTTGGGCAGGGCTTCGCGCAGATTGCGCTCGGCTTTCAGCGAGTCGTGAAACACGATGATTGAGCCGTTGCGGGCCAGGCGCTTCACGTTGGCCAGCACTCTTTGACTGTTGACTTTCGTGGAGTAGTCGCGGGTTACGAGGTCATACATCACTAAGTTGTAGCGCTCTTTTATGATTTTGGCCTGCCCCCAGCGCATCAACCCATGAGGCGGTCTGAACAGAGGGCTGTCAATCAGGCTGTTGGCTTCGGTTATGTCGCGCAGATAGTTCCACGTTGTCACTTTGAATCCCTGCAGGTGATGCATTGTGTGGTTGCCGTAGCTGTGACCCCGGCGTTTTACCTCTTCAAGTAGCCCGGGGTGGCGGCGCACGTTGTCGCCGACCATGAAGAAGGTGGCTTTCACTCCGTAATGGTCAAGCAGGTCGAGCACCCAGGGGGTGACTTCGGGTATAGGGCCGTCGTCAAACGTCAGATAGACGACGCGGCGTTCTTTGCGCTTGACGCGCCACACCGCCTCCGGGAACAGAAGGCGGTATAGCAGCGGCGGACGTTCGATGAGGCGTTTTAGTCTGAACACATCGTAACTAACTGGTTGATAATTAGCTTATTTGTTGACCATGCGGTTAAACCCGTCGACATCGAAGTTTATCTCATCGAGTTTCTCCGACAGTTTGTCAATATCTCCGCCAATCTGCGCATAGGTCTGTATGAGCTGCAACAGATAGGTCGGGACATAGCGGTCAACGCGGCTCAGAAGTTGGAAACGGCCGGAATGTACCAAACTCTGATAATAAGCGTGGTAGGGTGCGTATCTCATGATTTCGGCCTCGATAATCGCAAGCCCTTTATCGCTGACGGCTTTGTCGCCGATGGCGTCGCCGAGCATCGAATAGAGTTTGCCTATCTCCTGCCCGACTTGGAGCGAGAATGGCACCGCTTTGACGGGCAGTTTATCTTCCATCAGCGTCAGAATCTCAAGCGATTTGGCGTATTTCGATTTGGCTGCTGCCGAGTCGGGCCGCACGGCGTCGTCTTCGAGGATTACACCCTCGTTGTAGAGGTCGGTGGCCAATGAGAGCATCGCCGAGCGGTGGCTCACGACCATGCGGCGCACCGTCTCGTCGAGATACAGGTCTTTACCCTCGTTGACTTTGTCGATACCGCCCCAGCGGAACTTTTCCGTGACGTTGCGATACATACGTTCGGTGTCGGTGGGGATGTTGTAAGAGTTATCCGTGCTGTTGAGGAACGGTGTGACCTGATAGGCCAACCCGGTGTTGAGCATATACTTGTTGAAGTCCATGTAATAGTTGTCGGGGACTGTCATGGCGAAGTAGACAGGGCGTTTCCAGCCGTCGGCTATGCTTGAGCTGATGATGTCGAGCGAGAGTATCTGGCTGAGGTTGAGCCCGCCGTCCTGTATCGTGGCGTTAGGCGACCGCAGGTTAAGGTGCAGAGCTTCTTCAGCCGCCGCGCGTTCGTCGGCTGTGATAAGCCCCGACTTGACTGCTGCGTCGGCATTGGTGGGGATATAGACGTTGCTGTACTTGAACTCGGGCAGTCCGTAGCGGTTGTTGTCGGCTTCGGGGCTGTAGGCCTCGGCCAATGCCACGCGGGCATCGACCTCTTCGGCCGATGGGTTGAGGAAGTAGCAGAACTGGCGGGAATCGTAGGCATATTGCGCCGGCTTTGCGATTATGTCGATTGCCGGCGCCTGATAGGCGGGGATGCGCTGTTGGTCGGCATACCAGTCGGTGGTCAGGTATGACAAGTTGACAACACGCACGTCGGTGCGGTAGCCTTCGACTTCCTGTGCGTACCACAGCGGGAATGTGTCGTTGTCGCCGTTGGTGAAGATGATGCCGTTGGGACCGACGCTCGACAGGTAGTTCATGCCGAAATCGCGGGCGGCGTATCGCCCGGAACGGTCATGGTCGTCCCAGGTCTGCGATACCATCTGCAAGGGAATCGCAAGGCCGAGCGTGGCGGCTATGACGGCATATATCGTCGACTGCTTCGATTCGCACTGTTCGCACTGTTTGTCAAGGAAATGGCGCATTATGCTCCAAAGCGCAGCCACTCCCATGCCTATCCATATCGCAAAAGCGTAGAACGACCCGGCGAATGCGTAGTCGCGCTCGCGGGGCTGGAGGGGGGTCTGGTTGAGGTAGAGCACGATGGCTATGCCGGTCATGAAAAACAGGAAGAACACAACCCAAAATTGCTCTATGCCGCGCTTCGACAGGAACGCTTGCCACAGCAGGCCGATGATGCCAAACAGCAACGGCAGCATATAGAACACATTGTGTCCTTTGTTCCCCTTGCCAAACTCATCGGGCAGCAGCGACTGGTCGCCGAGACGCCAGTTGTCGATAGCGGGGATGCCTGAAATCCAGTTGCCGCGGTTGGGCTCTCCCTGACTTTGCAGGTCGTTCTGACGGCCGGCGAAGTTCCACAGGAAGTAACGCCAATACATATGATTGAGCTGGTAGGAGAAGAAAAACTTCATGTTTTGGGCAAACGTCGGCTTGGCGCGGTATTCAGTCTGTACAGCTTCACCGTTATCGTTGACATACATCGGCACTTCAACCTGCTGGAGGTCGCTCTCGGTGATGTTGGCCCATGACAGGTAGTCGGCGCGGTGTTTGCCGCTATACATTCGGGTGAAAAGCATATCCAGGCCCGGTGTCATCTCGTAGTCGGGAGCGGGGGTCGTCGCGACATAGCGGTCGGGCTGGTCGGGCGAGGTCTTGACCGCCTTGGCCCATGAATGTTTGGAGGCGTGGTTGATAGGGTCAAGCTTTCCGTCGGGGGTCACTTTGTAGAGGATACCCGAGCCGAAGGTCTGTCCGTAGAACAGCGGGCGGTCGCCGTATTGCTCGCGGTTGAGATATGAGCCGAGGGCAAAGACGTTGTCGGGCGAGTTTTGGTTAATCGGGGGATTGGCGTCGGAGCGTATCAGAAGCAACGCGTACGACGAGTAGCCGATGAACATCACCAATATGCTTATAGCCGACACATTCAAAATCCTGATTGGCAGCTTTTTGCAGAATTTGAAGAAGTAGGCTATCATGCCGGCTACGAATAGAACCGGAATCCACATGGAGTTGCCTATAAACGGTATGCCCGAAAGCAGCACACTGATGATGAACGAGCATTTGATAGATGTCGGATTTTTTTGGCGATATAGTTCGGAGATGCACCATGCAAACGCTGCGATTAGCAGTACGGCATAGAGTATCACTCCCGAGTTGTAGCTCCAACCGAAAGTGTTGACCGTCAACAGTTCAAAATACTGTGCAACCTCGACAAATCCGGGTACGAGACCATAGAGAATCAACCCCACGATGACGGCTGATAAGGCCAAAGCGGCAAGCGAACCTGTCGCGGTGGTGTTTTTAAACTTGCGGTAGTAGATTACCAGCACTATGGCGGGAATGCACAGCAGGTTGAGCAGGTGGACGGCGATGGAGATGCCGATGACGTAGGCTATCAGTATGAGGTAGCGGTCGCTGTGGGGCATATCGGCGCGGTTTTCCCACTTGAGAATGAGCCAGAACACCAAGGCCGTGCAAAACGATGAGAAGGCGTAAACCTCTCCTTCGACAGCCGAAAACCAGAAAGTGTCGCTCCAGGTGTAGGCCAATGCGCCGCAAAGCCCCGATCCGAATATGACGAGCATTTTCGATAAGCTCACACTGTCGGCTGAATCGCTGACAATCAGACGCTTAACCAAGTGGGTGATTGTCCAGAACAGCAGCAGGATGGTTCCCGCGCTGAGCAGTGCCGACATGGTGTTGACGGCGAGAGCCGCATCGGCCCCGTCACCGCCGAAGATGGTGATGAAAAAGCGGGCGGCAAGCATGAATATCGGGTTGCCCGGCGGGTGACCAACTTCAAGTTTGAATCCTTGTGAGATAAACTCGGGGCAGTCCCAGAAACTTGCTGTCGGCTCTAACGTGAGCAGATAAGTAATCGCTGAGATGACGAAACATAGCCATCCCAGCGAGTTGTTAATGATGTTATACCTTTTCATTCAGTGCAAAGAAATGTGTGGCTGTCAAAAACTTACGCCATTAATCGGTGTCAGAATAGTGGAAGGACGTTTTTGGTGTGGATGAATTTGCGGTCAAATTCCTGGTCGGTCATCGTGAGCATGAGGATTCCCTGCACCAACGTGAGCACCGACCACAGGCCGCAGGTCACGAGCGACAGAAGTATCGTCAGGAAGCCGCCGCCTATCTTGTTGATATAGAAGTATTGTATGCCGAGGCTGCCAAGCAGTATGGCGAGGACGCCGGCTGCGACGCGCTTGCCCGACGTGGCGGGGTAGCAGTCTTGAGGCTGCCCGTAGGTCGGAGAGCACTGCGTCTGGCCCGCTGCGGGGGGCATTATCTCCATAAGTTCAGGCACGGTATAGGCGGGCACCCACTGGGGCATTCCCTCGGCCCATACCTGGGAGTTGGGGTTGAGGCCGTATGACAGCAGTTGCTCGCATGTCATGGGGCCTACTTGTTGTCCGTTGTAAATAATATAGTATTTCATAGTCGTTCGGTTTTGTTTTGAAAATGGATTATATGATTATTTGTAAGTTGTCAGATTGACAGGCGGCGCAGGGTGTTGAGGAGATCGCGGTTGATGGGCTTGTCGTTCTTGATGGCCTTTGTAAAAGGCACATAGACAATCTCATCGTTCTTGATTCCTATCATGACGTTGCGTTGGTCGTCGAGCAGGGCGTCGATGGCAGCGGCGCCCATGCGCGACGCGAGTATGCGGTCGTGGGCTGTCGGCGAACCGCCGCGTTGCAGGTGGCCGAGGATGGTCACGCGCACGTCGTAGGCGGGATACTCGTTTTTGACGCGTTCGGCTAAGGCCATCGCTCCGCCGGTGACGGGGCTTTCGGCCACGAGGACGATTGATGAGTTCTTGCTCTTGCGGAAACCGTTCTTGATAAGTTCGCCGAGCTGGTCGACTTCGGTTGAGATTTCGGGGATGATGGCAGCCTCGGCACCCGAAGCGATTGCTCCGTTCAGGGCCAGGAAGCCGGCGTCGCGTCCCATCACCTCGATGAAGAACAGCCGCTCGTGGCTCGTGGCTGTGTCGCGTATTTTGTCGACACATTCCATGATGGTGTTGAGCGCGGTGTCATAGCCGATGGTGGTGTCGGTGCCGTATAGGTCGTTGTCGATGGTGCCGGGGAGGCCGATGATGGGGAAGTTAAACTCGTTGGCGAAGACGCGCGCTCCTGAGAGGGAGCCGTCGCCGCCGATGACCACTAAGGCGTCTATCTCATGGCGTTTTAAAATGTCGTAGGCAAGCTGCCGCCCCTCGGGAGTCTGGAACTCTTTGCACCGTGCGGTCTTGAGGATTGTGCCTCCCATCTGTATGATGTTTGACACGTTTTGTGTCTTAAAATCAACGATTTCGTCGGTAATCAAGCCGCGGTAGCCGCGGTAGATGCCCTTAACTTTGAAGCCGCTGTAAATCGCCGAGCGGGTTACCGCACGTATCGCAGCGTTCATTCCTGGGGCGTCACCTCCTGAGGTGAGGATGCCTATACACTTGATTTCTGCCATATTGCGAATCTATTTAAACTGCAAATATACAAATTAGTTGTGTCTCATAGTTGTTCGGAAATGCTAAAATTGATGAATTTTAGTAGGGGCTTGAGGGGACGCATGAGTTCCGACGTGTGTATCGGCCAGTCAGGATCGCTGAAAAACCGTTGGTCGAGGGGGCGAAACTTGCCGTATGACTTCAATCGCAGGTATGGGGCGAGGGGGTGGTTCCGGTCCCACCCTTTAGGTATTGTCTTGAGGGTGTCGCCGCACCATCCGGGGTAGAGCCGCTCGACGTGTTTGTCATGGACTATCTCTTCCCATTCCTCGATGTTGTCGACAATCGCGTGTCGCATCTTTTTGAGCATTGCCGCGTCGGGGTTCCAAAGCCCGCCGTAGACTCCGCTGTCAAAGCAGTTGCTGTCGACTTGCGGCCCGATGTGGATGTAGTATCCGGCCATGACGGCGGCGCGACCGCGGGGTGTCAGCGCGGCTGAGAAGTATGTTTTGTAAGGGGTCTTGTCAAGCGTGAAGCGCGTGTCGCGGTAAATGCGGTAGGCGGCTGTCTTTGCGGTCTGAGATGCCATCTCGGGGTACCAGGAGCCGGTGGCGGCTATGAGCCTTTCGAGGTCTTCGAGCCAATGGCCGCGCAGGTCTTCATATCGGGCCTTGTTCGCGTAGAACCATTCGCGGTTGTTGTTCGCGTCGAGTTCGCGGAGAAATCGGTAAAGGCGCGGTATGTAGTATTCGCTCATCGTGGTGGGGGTGTTATTTGATGTCTTCCCACTCTACGTCAACGATTTGGCTTTCAGTGCGGGTGTGTCCGCCGCTTTCGGCTTGTTTCGTCGCGGGAGGGGTGGACGTGGCGGTAATTTCTTCGTATTCAACGTATTCTCCGATGTCGCTGCCAAATTTCTTGCGGCGGGCGGCGGGGGTTGTCCAGCCGGCTTTGCGTTCGCGCTGACTGTGCTCGCTGTGCCGGCCTTGCCCGGTCGCCCGGCGCGCCTCGTTCTGCAGGCGTTTGACGGTCAAGAAGAACTTGAGGACGGGTCTAAGCACGAACCAGAGGAAAAGTATCAGTAGTATTAATCCGAATAGTGACATATCAATTATAACAACGCTTTTCGACGGATTTTTATTGCTGACCCTGCTGATTGTGGGGTGGGGCTGTGTCGCGCGGGGTTATCGTTGCGGGAGCAAGGCGGAGAGGATTATGTAGAGGATTATCGTCCACGCCAAGCCTGCCAGCCCGCAGAATATGACGAAAAGAATCGTCGCGGCGATGATGGCGTAGCGTCGGAAGTTTTCGCGCCAGTCGAGGTTTTTGAATTTCAGCGAGAACATTCTCAATCCTGATACCATCAGCAGTGGCACGATTATGATGCAGAGGTAGATTACGAATACGGCTGTCTGTGGCGAGTTGCCGGTGATGAGGCACCCCAAGGCCCAGCTCACGGCTCCAATCCAGAAGATTGCGTTGGCGGGTATCGGAAGCCCGATGAATGAGGTGGTCTGGCGGTCGTCGATGTTGAACTTGGCGAGTCGCAACGCTCCCATCGCGGGGATGAACAGCGCGAGGTATGCCATGCACCCGGCGTCGGTGTAGTTGCTGAGGAAGCTGTAGACCATAAGTCCCGGGGCCACTCCGAAGCTCACCATGTCGGCGAGCGAGTCGAGTTCTTTGCCTAATGCGGAATAGGCGTGGAGCAGCCGCGCGGCAAACCCGTCGCAGAAGTCAAACACTGTCGCGCATCCAATCATGATGACCGCGAGCTGGAAATAATGGAGTGAGTGCTCAAATCCGAACTTCAGTGCGAATATGCAGGCAAGGCATCCCGACAGGAGGTTGAGTGTGGTTATGGTGTTGGGAATCATCCCGATTATTCTTTTCATTTTTCAGATGCGGGTTTTAGACGACCTATTTCGGTTATGCCGCCGATTGTTTTGTCGCCGAGTTTGACATATATATCAGTGTCGAGAGGGAGGTAGATGTCGACGCGTGAGCCGAATTTTATGAATCCCATGTGGCTCTCGATTGACGCTTGCGTCCCGGGGCGCGCGTAGGTGACGATGCGGCGCGCCATCGCGCCCGCCACTTGTCTGACGAGGATTTCTTGCCCGGAGGGTGTGCGTATCACGACGGTCGAGCGTTCGTTCTCGACGCTCGATTTCGGCAGGTACGCTGCCATGAAACGCCCTGAATGGTGCTTCGCCATCACGACTTCACCGTCGACGGGGTACCAGTTGGCGTGGACGTTAAGCACGCTCATGAATACCGATACCTGCATCACTTCGCGCTTGAGGTATTCCGGTTCGTAGGTTTTCTCGCAGGTCACCACCTTGCCGTCGGCCGACGATACCACGACATTCTCGGGGTTGCCGCGGAAATGGCGGCGCGGGGAGCGGAAAAAGTTGACAACGAGCAAGTAGAAAACCGCGAAGATGGCGGTCAAAGTGGCGGGAATCCACATCGTTTCGATGAAAATCCACGCCGGGACTAAGATGACTAAGAGTATTATCAGAAGGATTATCAGTATGTTTGTTCCTTCATGGTGGATTTTTACAGTCATAAGCGGGCTTTGAGGTTTAAAACGGGCTTAATTTGGTGTTTGTTTATGTTTAATTTGCAAAGTTAACATTTTTGGCGAAAATCACATAAAAAAAGAATGAGTAACGTAAACACAAGGTTTAACAATTACTCATTCTCCTCTCTCTCCTGCGGTATGGACGGGACTCGAACCCGCGACCCCCTGCGTGACAGGCAGGTATTCTAACCAGCTGAACTACCACACCATCTCTTTGGAGTGTTAACGGTTATTTCCGTTTTGCGAGTGCAAAGATAAAGCGGTTTTTTTATTCTCGCAAATTTTTCGATGATTTTTTTAATTTTTTTCTCATAAATTGCGATTTCGCAGGTTTAAAAAAGCTGTTTTTACCCGTTTTCGCGCTTTTTTTTCTGTGTGCCGTTGCCCGCTTTTCGTCGCTTCGATGTCGGGTCAGTCGAGCAGTCCGGGACGCAGAAGTCGCGTGCGGCTGATTGATTGCTCGTGGCGCCATTCGTCGATTTTGGCTTGGTGGCCCGACAGGAGTATCGGCGGCACCTCCCAGCCGTTGTAGACGGCGGGGCGCGTGTAGATAGGCGGGGCGAGCAGATTGTCCTGGAATGAGTCGGTGAGCGCGCTTTGTTCGTCGCCTATCGCTCCGGGGATGAGCCTGACGATGGCGTCGGTTATTATTATGGCGGGAATCTCTCCGCCGGTCAGCACATAGTCGCCTATCGAGATTTCGCGCGTTATAAGGTGTTCGCGAATGCGGTAGTCGACACCTTTATAATGTCCGCACAATATAATAATGTTGCCCAACAGCGACATCGAGTTCGCCATCGGTTGGCTCAGCAGCTCCCCGTCGGGCGACGTGAAAATCACTTCGTCGTAGTCGCGCTCGGCTTTCAGCGCGGCTATCGCGCGGTCGACCGGCTCGATTTGCATCACCATCCCGGCTTCGCCGCCAAACGGGTAGTCGTCGACTTTGCGGTGACGGTTTGTCGTGTAGTCGCGCAGGTTGTGCACGTTTATTTCGACCAGCCCCTTATCTTGCGCGCGCTTGAGTATCGAGCAGCCGAGCGGGGAGTCGAACATCTCGGGTAGCACTGTCAGTATATCTATTCGCATTGCCATGACGCGAATTTACCATATAACCCCCGAAAAACAAAATCGGGTTTTCGTCGCCGCAAGGCTTTTTGCCAAACATTGTGAAATATTAGGCAAAAAACCTGCCCGATGATATGAAATAAGGTTTATAATTTTAAATAATCAACAATTAATGTTGCAAAAGAATCAGAGTTTTAAAATAATGTATTAGATTTGTGGGTTAGATGGCGAGGGGGTCGAGCACCTCCATGCCCGCCGGAAGAAGTTGACATAAAACATAGCTAATCACTAACCCGAGCAGTCTAAAAAGAAGAAGTATCTTAAACCTTAATTTTGCGGTCATTAGTCCCCGGTGGCCGCCCTCAAGCAGCCGCGCAAGCGACGCTTTCAGCCGCGATTGAGATGGGGATAGGTTGTGTGGATAGAAGTGTTTTAAGGTTAATTAGTCTCGACCGGATAGAGAGAATAAACCATGAATATAAACAAATAATAGTAATTATGAAAAAACAGCTATTGCTTCTGTTATTTTCCATCTTCGCGGTGGCGGCGTTTGCCCGTCCCGTGACCGGAACGGTGACGCAGGAGAGCGACGGGGAGCCTCTGATAGGTGTAACCGTGGCTGTCAAGGGAACCTCGGTGGTCACAGCGACCGATATTGACGGAAAATACTCAATCGAGGTGCCGGGCGACAACTCGGTGCTGACGTTCAATTATGTCGGTATGACTCCCGCCAGCGTGCCTGTGGGGAACCGCAGCGTAGTCGATGTCAAGATGACCGACAACGCCACGGTGCTCAACGAGGTTGTCGTGACCGCGATGGGACAGACCCAGGAAAAGAAGAAACTTAACTTCGCCGTGCAGGCCCTTAACTCAGATGAGGTCAACGCCGGAAGCTCGGCCAACTTCGTCAACTCGCTCCAGGGTAAGGTTGCCGGTGTGCAGGTGTCGATGGCAGGTGGCTCGCCTAACTCCGCTTCGCAGATGGTGGTGCGCGCCATTTCGTCAATCAACCCCGCCCAGAGCAACGAACCGTTGTTTGTCGTTGACGGTATGCCGGTGCGCGGCGGTGCGTCGGCGATAGGTGACATCAACTCGAATGATATCGAGTCAATGTCAGTGCTGAAAGGTGCTGCGGCTTCGGCCCTTTACGGTCCCGAGGGTGCCAACGGTGTCATCATGATTACCACTAAAGGTGGAAAAACCGGAACGGTTACCGTGACAGCGTCAGGCGGCTGGGAAATCTCAGAAGTGGCTCGTATGCCCAAACTTCAAGATCAGTATCTCGCCGGTTCTAACGGTTTCTATACCACCAACGCTACCGGCGGTTGGGGTCCGAAATTCCGTCCCGGTGTCGACACTTACTACGACAACGCCGACAACTTCCTCGGCACAGGCTTCATGCAGAAGTATGACCTCTCGGTATCGGGCGGCAACGAGAAATTCTCGGCTTACGCATCGGCCAACTATATGGACAACGAGGGTGTTGTTATCAATGACTATAAGAAACGACTCGGTGTATTCGTGAAGGGTGAGTTCAACCCCTCTAACACCGTTAAAATCATGATGTCGACCAACTTCATCGACACCAAATCGCGCGGTTTCGGCAACAGCATGGGCACAGTCTATGGTTGGGCTATCAATAAAGATATGGCCGACTATAAAGACCCCCTCACCGGTCTTCCCAACTGGAGCAACCGTTACGACGACTGGGATGTCCTCAGCAACGACCAACGTCTTGGCGCGACCGAGTCGCCTTATTACGACCGCTATATGGATGAAGCCGAGACACAGAGCCAACGCGTGATTGTCAACGGTTCTATCAAGTGGGAGCCTATCAAGGACTTGAGCTTCACGGCGAAAGTGAACTATGATAAGGGTAACTCAACCTACGAATCGATGATACGCCCCCGTTTTGACGAGTCGAAAGACTTTGTCGGAGAATTGACCGACGGACAGAAAGTCACGCTCGCAGGCCGTCACGGTGGATATCTGTTGCAGCCCTCACGCGCCGAGCGTCTGACCGCGCAACTCCTCGCTAACTACTTCTGGAAACCCAGCGATAATTTCAATGTGAACTTCTTCCTCGGTGGTGAATACTGGGAGACAAGCAGCTACTCAGCCAACATGGGCGGCTATGACTTCCAACTCGGAGGTGATTACTTCTCGTTCAACAACGTGAATCCCGACAAACTTTCACTCGGAACAGGCACCTACGACTTGAGCATGAGCCACAGAAAGGAAAACAAGTTCGGTTACTTCGGTGAAATCCGCTTCGACTATAAAGGCGTGGCGCAATTGTCGTTCACCGGTCGTGTCGACGGTTCTTCGTCACTCGTGCAGTGCGACCCCGTTTACTTCTATCCCTCAGTAACCGCCGGTCTTATCTTCTCGGAGATGTTCAAGCTGAGCAACGAGTGGTTCTCATTCGGTAAACTCCGCGGTAACTGGGCAAAAGTCGGAAAATCGACCAACCCCTACCTCTTCACCGACAACTTCAAACAGTGGCCTACATTCCCCGACGGAGGTTTCGGTGTTGACCCCACATTGTCAACAGCAAAATATCTTGAGCCTGAAATGTTGTCGACCTGGGAAATCGGTGCCGACCTGCGCTTCTTCAACCAGCGCACCCGCTTAGATGTCGCTTACTACTCTACTACCGTCGACAACCAGATTGTGACAGTGCGCGTGTCGCCCGCTTCCGGTACCATTCTCCAGACCCGCAACGAGGGTTCTATCGAGAACTACGGTCTTGAGTTGACTGCATCACAAGACATTCTCCAAACCAAAGATTTCCAATGGACTGCCAACCTGAACTTCTCATTCAACCGAAGCAAGGTTAAATCACTTCCCGAGGGCGTTGCCGAAATCCAGGGCGGTCAGTATGGCGACGTGTTCGCGACTGCGGCTCTCGGCCAATCAACTACCGGTTTGTCGGGTACCGATTACCAACGCGCCCCCGACGGACAAATCCTTGTTGATGAAAACGGTTATCCTGTCATCAGCCCGAATAAAGCCAATTATCTTGGTAACCGCGCTCCCGACTGGTTGCTCGGTGTCGGCTCGACGTTCACTTGGAAAGACCTTTCACTGTCGTTCTTGGTTGACGGCCGTTGCGGTGGTGACGTGTTCAACTACACCGGACGCTCATTGTTCTCAAGCGGTCAGAGCTGGTATCTCGCTAAATACCGCAACCGCGAGGCTGTGTTTAAAGGTGTGGTCGCCAACGGTGACGGTACCTATCGCCCCAACACAACGCCGGTTATCATCGACCAGCAGTTTGTCAACAACTACTTCTACAACGTTGCCTCTAACTTCATCGAGGATGGTTCTTACATCCGCTTGAGCTACGTCACCGTTTCTTACGACCTCTCCAAGCTGATGAAGAAACTCGGCTCGTCCAACCCCATCAAGGGTTTGAAATGCTCTTTGACCGGCCGCAACTTGTTCCTTTGGACCAAGTACACCGGTGCTGACCCGCAGGTTATGCCAAGTGCCGCCGCCGGAACCGGTGCCATGGGTATCGACCAGTACAGCGTTCCGTCGCTGCGCAGCTTCAACTTCAACGTAAACGTAACTTTCTAACCCTACGAAACTACTAACAATGAACAAGATAAAATTAATATCACTGTCACTGCTGCTCGGCATGGCCGCTGCGGGTTGCGAGGATACCCTCTATGAAAATGTCAACCCCGACCGCGCGCACGTCAATGAGCCTCAGAAAGCTCTGCCGGTGTTGATGTTCTATGCCAACCAGGTAGTCTATGACCATGCGGAATATTACATCTATCTTTCGCAGTGTCTTACAACTACAGGAAAGAGTCAGACAGGCTCCTATCCCTACAAGCAGGGGTGGAACTTCCTCACAATCAACCGCCATCCGCAATGGCGCCGTCACTATTACGACATCGGCAAAAACGCCAATGTCATGATTGAGACCGCGCGGGCAATCGGCTCGCTCAACTATGAGCTTATAGGCCGCACTGTCAAATTGATGTCAACCCAACTCACCACCGACGCGTTCGGCGATATGCCCCGCACCGAGGCTTACATGAGCGGTTCGCCCAAATATGACACACAGGCTTCAATCTACGCTTGGATGTTCCAAGAGGCTGATGAGCTTATCAAGCTTTATGAAAATAAAGAATGGACCGAGGCTCCCGGTAATCAGAATATAACCGTAGCCGAGGATCGCATTTACGGCGGTGACCTCAGTATGTGGAAAGGCCTCGTCTATGCCGTCAAAGCGCGCTTGTTGCTCCGCAACATCCCCAATGTGGATGTGTCGTCGGCAAAGTGCCAGGAGATTATCAACACCGCCCAAAAGGCTATCGACACATGGCGTAGCGGCGACTTACGCTATGGCGCATGGTTCGGTAACGAGCCCCGTTACAAATTCGACGGCGGCACCGGCGAATCTAACGCACCCTGGAGCGACGCTCAGCCTGTCATCAACTCTTGGGAGTCGCGCAAGAATGAGCTTGCGTCGGCTGTCCCCTCAAAGTTCATGATTCAGGATTTGATGGGCGTCATCAACCCCGGCAAGGAAGAATCGCAGGGCGTTTGGAACCGCGAGAACGGTTATGGCTGCGACCCGCGACTGATGTTGCTCTTCGTGCCTCAGAACGGCCCGACATCACCCTCAAATATCAAAAAAGAGCAAGTGATGATGCGCTATCTTGAGAACAATATCGGCTTGCCGAGCACCGATTACAAGCAGGTTCATTATCCCACTCTTTATGCTGGCGCCTACGCTGCCGGTGTCGACGCTTACAACGTGCTCTTCACCATGGAGGAACTCTACTTCATCCAGGCCGAGGCTTACTATTGGATGAACAACAAGGTTGAGGCTTGCCGTCTTGCCAAGGAGGCGACCACCTACAACATCCAGCGTCATCTTGACCGTTTTGTCAGCGACAACGGCGCATATCCCGGTGCGGGTTGCAAAGCCGGTGCCACTGAGACTGTGCAGCAAGCTGACAAAGAACGATTTGAGCGTATAGTAACCGCGTTCCTCGACAACGAAGGAGTTAAAAAATGTAAGCCTTGTACCGAGATTGGTAACAAGCATTGGTTCTTTAACCCGTCGGAATATACTCTGAGCGACTTGATGCAGCAGAAATACATCGCGATGTATATGCAGCCTGAGCAGTGGACCGATATGCGCCGCTACCACTACAGCAACAACCGCAACCAGTATGGTATCGGTGCTAACGGCGAAATCGTTTATCCCACTCTCCGTCGTCCTTACAACCTCTATGCCGCACACTGGGTTGACGGTTTGACCGACGCCGAAAAGGAGAACGCTTGGGTAACCCGCTTGAACTATGACCCTGAGTGTGAAGAGAAGTATAACCGCAGCGAACTCGAACGCCTCGGCGCATACAAAAACCACAAATGGCTGCGCGAGCCTATGATTTGGTCACAGGCCGCCGGAGTGCGCACTTCGCTCACCGCTGAGTAATACCATTCCCTTAAAACTGAAAAAGAAGAATAACAATGAAAACGCAATATAAATTAGCACTATTAGCTTTGGGACTCGCTACGGTGACATCGTGCGCGAAACATGATCCCTTGGCCGATATGATGGAAATTGGCCAGCCAGTGCCGACCTGTTACTGGTCGGTCGGCTCAACGGCCTGCAAAGCCGGTGAAAACTTCACATTCAACGGGAAGTATTACACCGACAACGACCACACTCCCGACCATGCCGAAGTGTGGTATGAGGTGAAACGTAGCGAAAGCTCAGGCGCGACTGTCGGTCTCACCGGCTCTACTCTCGCCTTCACCCTCACTGTTAACACAGTCAATACCGATATTCCTAACCATTCCGTGGCAAGTTTCGCTCACGTTGATTCGCTTTGGAACGGTTATGAGTATGAGTTGAGCGGCTCAGTCGGCACTTCTATCAACTGGGCGCCCGTTGAGTGGAAAAATCTCGGTGAGTGGACTGCCGAGACTGACACCTTGTTCGAAAAATACTTTAAGTCGGCTAACGAACTCTTCGCCAATGGTTTCCAGAAAGAGTTCTGCGACACTGTTACCAGAATCTTGACAAAAGACAGCACTAATATGGCTGCTCTCAAAGTAGTGTTTGTTAACCACCCCTTCACCGTCGAGGAACTCAACACGGTCAATGCCGCTTACCCCGGTTTGAACCTCCCTGCGATTCCCGACTCAATCAATGCTGAAGATCCCCAGGTGGCTGTCAACTATAAAAACAACAACTGGTATACCAACAGCGAGGTTATTACAGGTTGGCACTACAACAAAGTTGTCGGTGGCAGCATAGTTGATACATTCGTGTCAAGTGAAGAAGTTGAACCCAACGGCGACGGATTCTCTGCAGTCCTCAAAGCTGACGCTGACGTGAAGTGTTATGCGGTTTACGAGTCATCGCCTTGGCTCTATTGTCGCTACGACGACGATGCAGGCGCGGTTGTCACTGCGGTTAAAAACGGCATGATGGGCGCTTTCGTTCAGCTTTTGGGCTACATCGAGTTCCCCGAGTGGATTTACAGCAAAACCGACAGCGAGTATAAAGTTTCGTTCACTCGCGAATACTCTCTCGACGCTCAGTTTAAAGTATTTGACACTAAGGGCAATATCGGTACAGCTTCTGATACGCGTACAATCACTATTAACTAACGCTTAAATTGACTAACTTAACTATGAAGCTTTTTAAGAATATTGGTCTGTTCTTCATTTCGGCGTTAGCCCTCAGCTCTTGCGTCGACAAGGACCCCGATTATCAAAACTTCCCTAACCCCGACGTAGATTTCACTTTCTGCGTCGAGGGTGATGAGTACACGTTGGACTACTATGTAGTGTCAACTATCCAGTTCACCAACACTTCAGCTAAAACCGGTGCCATTACATGGGATTTCGGCGACGGTAGCCCGGTGTCGAATGAACCCAACCCCAAGCATAAGTACGCTAAAGCCGACAACTATAAAGTCACTCTTACTATCGAAGGTGTCGGAAGCCGCACATACCCCTTAACCATCTACGACATCGTTCCTCAACTTTCAGTTACTAACGATGCTGCAGAGATTATCGAGTACGGTACTACTCCCGTTAACTTCAACATCTTCCTTCCCAACCCTGAGAACAAGCGCGTGAAATATGTGTGGACATTCCCCGAGGGTGTTACAGGTGAAGGCATTGAGGGTGATAAGTTCCAATGCGTTTCTGACACTACCGGTGTAATCTCTTACCCCAAAAATGTCAAATTTGCTAACATCGGTTCGCAAAAAATCACTATCGACGCTACTTTCGATGTTGATGAAAACGGTAACGGCGGTCGTCCGCTCGAACAGTCTTACCTCAATGTTCAGGTAGGTCTTGATGTCCCCGCTCCCACTCTCTACTATGCAGTCTATGGCGGCAATATGAAGGCTATCAAGCTCGTTGACACTAGTACTCTTCCCAAAGGCACTAAGGTGTTACCCTATGACCTCGGCGTTAAGTCGGGCGCGATGCCTCAGCAGATTGTCTTTGGCGAAGTGCCTGTAACCGGCGAAGACGGTGAAACTGTCAACGAAGGCTGGATTTACATCCTTGACGCGGGTTCGCAGTACTATTATTGCAACGATGAGTCGGGCACAATGGGTGATGGCAAAATCACTGCTATGCGCACGGACGGAACCGGTGTCAACACCGTAATCTCCAACGTTGGCCAGGCGGCATTTGCCGACCCCTACCAAGGTTACGTCTACAACGGTAAGCTCTACTACAGCGACCGTAATACAGGTATCTCAACGGTTGACTTGACCGTCCGCGGTGCCGTTCAGGGCATCACCCAGTCGGGTACCACGTTCCTCCGCTCTGAGTTCTTCGTTAAAAACGAGTTGATTCCTTACTATAGTAGAGGTATCTCTTACGGTGCTATCCACAACGGCCACTTACGCGACTCTAAAGGTGTTTGGTGGTGGGGTAAATTCTACAACGGTAACGGTCTCTTCCGCTTCAAAGAGTCTGACATCTACACTACTCAAAAAGCTGCCGAAGCTGCCTCTCTTCCCTACGATGTGGCATTCAACGGCTTGAACTTCCGTTCGTTCACTATCGACGAAGATTTGAATAGTGTATATGTATGGCGACTTGGCTCTAATCAGGGCTTCACCGTTTACGATATACCCGGCGACAAAGAGTCTGGCGACCCCAACAAGCCTACCGTTTCAATCGCTATGGAGGCCGACCCAATCAACACCACCGCAAGCGAGCCGGTATCGACTACTCAGTTGGTTGTTGACAAAGAGTCTCACTATGTTTACTTCGGTTTCCGTCCTGCTAAGAACGCTACCGGGATCACTGAGGCAGGTATCTATTACTACAACCCCACAACTAAGAAAGTGGATAAGTATGGCGAGACATCAGACCTCATCCTCGGTGTTACCATCAATCCCAACAAGACGAAACTGTTCTAAAATATTAGATGCATCATGGCCTCCGCGCGTTTGGCGGAGGCTATGGCGCTAAGCCTACAAATGATTAAAGCAGGGGCGCGTTTAACCGGGTCTCTGCTTTTTCTAAAAGAGTAACAATAAATGAGTTTTAATTTATGAAAACGAGTATTTTCAAAATATTGTGCGCCGCGTTGGCTTTGACGTGGTTGTCGCCGCAGGCGATGGACGCGGAGATTAAGCGCGAACATCGCTCGGTGTGGATGTCGACCTATCTTGGCGAATGGCCTTCAGCGCCGCTCAACAGCGAGACAAACACCAAGCGTCAGACGTCAAACCTCAAGACTTTGCTTGACCGCATGCAGCAAAACAACGTCAACACGCTCTACTTCCACGTGCGCTCTTATTGCGACGCTTGCTATGAGTCGGCCTACGAGCCTTGGTCAGAGAAAATCGCCGGTACCCGCGGCGGCACACCACTGCTTGACCCGCTGAAACTCATCGTCGATGAGTGCCACGCCCGCGGTATCGAGCTTTATGCTTGGGTAAACCCCTACCGCTATTCTAAAGGTTCGCCTTACGAGGCTAACGAGAAAAACTATGAGACTTCCCATCCCGATTGGTTGCTCTCGCGAACCGGCGAAACTATCCTCAATCCCGGCTTACCCGAGGTGCGTCAGCGCATCGTCGATGTCTGCAAGGATATTATCACAAAATACGACGTTGACGGCCTCATCTTCGACGACTACTTCTACTCTACCGGCACGGACATGAGCCGCGACTCCTGCCTCTACAACGCTTACAAAGCTACCGGCGGCACTATGACCCAAGCCGATTGGCGTCGCGACAATGTCAACAAAATGGTTGGCGACGTTGCCGATATGGTTGCCAAGACTAAGCCCTACCTCGCTTTCGGTATCTCGCCCGCCGGACGTTGCAACCCGCCGAACGCTTCTGACTATGGCTTGTCTGACTCAGGTATGGCCGACTGGCAGTACAACGGCATCTATTCCGACCCCATCTACTGGCTATTTAACCACCTCATCGACTTCGTTTCGCCTCAGCTTTACTGGTCGATGGACTCCGGTTTCGAACGCGGTAGCACATGGTGGATTGACGCTGCCACTAAGGCCGGCCGCCACATCTTTGTCAGCACATCAACCGACCTTACCACGGCCGATGGCGGTGGCTACAAAGTCGATCAATATGTTCAGCAGCAACTCCACGTTCGCGACTGCTCGTTGACCGACCAGTCGGGCTTGGTGTTCTTCACCTTCGGTCGTTACAACTCCTACCGCGAAAAAGACCCCGATACCGGCAAAAACGCCACTATCGCCGAGTTGATGGCTAAAAACGTTTACCACTATCGGGCTCTCGCTCCGCTCCGCCACTGGCGCAACAACTACGACCCCAAAATGGTGTCGAACGTAGCCCTCAGCGATTCTAAACTCACTTGGACCGGCGTTGAAAACGGCCGTTACACGGTTTATGCCGTGCCCGAAACATTGACCGACGCTGAGTTCGGCTGTCAACCCCAATATCTCGAGGCGGTTACTTACACACCCGAATTCACAATCCCCGAAGACAAGGCTACCGGCTATCGCTGGGCTGTGGCTGTATATGACCGTTACGGCAATGAGTACGCTCCGCTGTTTGTCGGGGCATCCGCCGGCGTCTGCGCGGCTCCGCGCTTAGTATCGCCCGCAGCGGGCGAAGGGCTTGTGCCGCTGTCTAACTTCAGTTGGGAATCGGCCGATGGCACTTCATTCGTCATTGAAATCGCAAATGACAACGATGAGATGGAGATGACCGACATTGTCGCTACGTTTGAGATTGACAGCAAGACGTTCTCAAGCGCGCTTTTGCCTGATTTGACCATAGGGAAAAGCTATTTGTGGCGCGTCACCGCCATGGCTCCCAACCGTCTCAACGCTACATCGGCTCCCCAGCGTTTCGTTGCCGACAGAATCAAAATTTTGTCGCCGACAGCCTCTGATGCTAATGTCAGCCGCACTCCCGTCGTGACATGGCAGAAGGCTGTGGATGGCGTGACTTACAATCTCGAACTCTCGGCTAATGAAAAATTCTCAACGGTTAGATACAGCGTGGAGACTGCCCAGACTTCTGTCACTGTCCCCGATTGCACACTCTCGACCGGCGAGACCTACTATGCCCGCGTGACAGCGACGCTTAACGGCAAGTCGGTTCAAAGCGACGTTACTAAGTTTGACGTGGCTCCGGCTGACTATACCGATGCTCCGGTGTTCACTAACCCGACAGCCAACGGCCAGACGGTGCACTCTAACCAGACTATCAGCCTCGCTCCATATGCCGGGATTTATAGTATAAGAGTAGAGATTAGCGAACAGAAGACATTCCCTGTGCGCGGCGGAGCTACATTCGTCAGCACGCTCACCAATTTCGTCACCGATACCAAGCCTCTTGGCGAGATTAATATCAATTCAAACCCGCTCGTCGACGGGAAAACCTACTATCTGCGCGCTCGCGGCACCTACAAGAAGGCGGGTAAGAGCTATAATACCCCCTATACCGAGGTCATGACGTTTGTCTACAGCGCGGCGGCAGGTGTTGAAGATATTCTCGACAACAATGGCGCGACAGTCGTAGGCTACTATGACCTACAAGGAATCCGTTACGAAACGGCTCAACCCGGTGTCAACATCGTTCGCTACTCCGATGGTTCGGCCCGCAAGATTGTTGTTCCCGTAGCTTTCTGATGACTTCTTTCACAATCTACAATAAAAATAGGCTGCTTTAAGCAGCCTATTTTTATTGTATGTTATCGTTGTCAGTCTATTGGTTTGCGCCAAGAGCGGCGGCGGCGGTGCTGGGTGTAGTCGAAATATTGCCACTGCAACTGTACGCTGGCGTTGGTCTCAAGCTCCGGGTTGCTCTCGGCCCATTGGTAGCCGTTGGCGATGTAGCGGGGCAGCAGGTCGGCAAACAGCAGCGCGTTGACACCCTTGCTTTGATATTCGGGTTTCACTGCGACGAGCAGCAAGTCTACTGTGTCGCTCTTTCCCCTCAGCGGCTTGAGCAGGTGCCACCAGCCGGTGGGGAACAAGCGGCCGCGGCTCTTCTGGAGCGCGCGGGAGAATGAAGGGATGGATATTCCCACACCGACGAGGCGGTCAGTGTCGTCGACAATGAGGCACACGTCGTCGAGGCGCAGGATGCCGAGGTATTGGCTTATGTAATGGTCGATTTGGCGTTGTGTCAGCGGCGAGTAGCCGTAGAGGCCGTCGTAGGCCTCGTTGATGAGGTTGAATATGGCTTGGCCGTATTCGGCTTTAATTTGTTTCTTTGAGGTGTATTTCAGTATGCGGAGGTTGTGCTTTTTCTTGACAATCTCGGCGATGCGCATATATTTCTCGGGCACGGCATCCGGAATTTTTATGCGGTATTCCACCCAGTCGGCATCTTTCACGAATCCCATGCGCTCCATGTGGGCTGAATAGTAGGGATAGTTGTAGATTGTGGCCATGGTGCCCAGTTCGTCAAAGCCTTCGGTGAGCATTCCCTCATGGTCCATGTCGGTGAATCCCATCGGCCCCACCATAGATGTCATGCCCCGTTGTCGGCCCCAGTCTTCGGCGGCTTTGAATAGTGCGTCGACTACCTCGGTGTCGTCGATGAAGTTGAGAAATCCGAAACGCAGGTCGCTGTTGCCTGTGCGCTCGTTGACCACGCGGTTAATGATTGCCGTGATTGAGCCGACTGCCTTGCCGTCGCGGTAGGCCATGAACGATTGTGCCTCGCAAAAGTCAAATGCGGGGTTGCGGTCGGGGCGCAACGTGTTGATGTCGTCCATTATCAAGGGGGGCACATAGCAGGGGTTCCCTTCGTAGAGTTTTATTCCGAATTTGACCAGTTTTTTCAGGTCGCTTTTTTCGGGGCGTAATGCTTTTATTGTTATAGTCATCGTCTATCTTTCTCGTTTAAAATATTTAATAGGCTGCCGGTGGGTTGACGTTGAGCCACGCCAATATGCCGAGCATGACGACCAGAAACGCGATTATCATTATGTAGAGGCGGTTGGCCGAGCTGTTGGCGAGTGCCAGTTTCAGGTTCTGTATGTCGCGGTAGCGGTGCTTGGGGTTGGGGTCGGTGCATCGTTCGGCCACGCGGCGCAGGTGGGGGTGCTTGTCGGGTAGCGCGTCGAGCACGGTCGCAAGCACTTTGCCGTAGTTGTAGATGTCTTCCGATGCATCGGCCGGTGTGAGATGCTCGCGCTGGTCAAACCCGACGTCAATCATCTTCAGGTTCCCGACGTTTTCGGTGAAAATGATGGTTTCGGGGCGCAGGGGGTGGTGGACGATGTGGTTGGTCTGTATGTAGTCGAGCGCGTCGACCAGACCGTGGGTGATTTTGTCGAGGTTGGCCTCGGTGACTTTCCCCTCTTTGAGCAATTTGGCCAATGAGTCGCCGTAGACATCGTCGGTGATTATGCATCGGCCTATTCCCGGCACTTCCTCAAAGTCGTTTATCATCACGATGTTGGGGTGCGCGAGATTGTATCTCACGTCAAACTCCTTTTCAATCATGGATTGATATTTGGGGTCGTCGCGTAGCTCTGACTTCAGGGCTTTGAGCATGAGCCATTTGCCGAATTTTTTAGCCGTGTAGACGTTATAGAACTCTTCGTCCCATTGCGGGAGGTGCTCGATTTCCGTCCATTTTTCATCGGCGTGTCGGGCGTTGTCGATGTTGTCGCTCATTGTGGGTTGATTGATGGTAAGTTGTTGCAAATATAGGGGTTTTGTCTGACATTATGTGGCGTTTGGCTTGCGTTTGTGCCTTTTTGCCGTCACTTTGCCGCGGTCCGGGCGGGTGTGATATCGAAATAAAGGATAATCGGGTCTTCTGCCTCGTCGAGCCTGACTTTTACGGCATCCAGCCCCTGGATGGTTGTTCGGTCGATGATTTCTTTTACCCGAAAGAGGTTGCGCAGCACGCGGGCCTCATCGTCGGCCGTTATCACTTTGAAGGGCGATTCGGGGGTTATGCCGCTGCCCGAGCAGAGTATGGCGTCGCCGATTATGTCGTAGCGGGAGCGGAGTGCGGCTATTTTGGCAGGTGCTATGCCGGGTATCTGCGTGGCCGACACTAAGGCGCGGATGGTGAGTTCGAGCGACACCGGGTTGTCGGCCAATCCCTGCTCGGCCAGGACGAGGGCGGTGCCGTATGAGCCGTTGTTATAGGCGTTGTCGAGCTCTTTGTATTCCCTGTCGGGGTCGTACTGCGGGGTGAAGGCGTGTCCGTAGTAGACTGTGGCTTTCTGGTCGGCTGTCAGTGTCGTGTCGCCGATGAGGAAGCGGTTGGTCAGCGCGCGGAATTGCTCGGGGTTGGCTGTGACTTCTTGTCTTATTTTGTCGTAGTCAATGTTGACAAGTTCGCGGGCGGCGGCGGTGAGCACTATGGCCGCCGTGATGATAGAGGTGAATAGTCGTTTCATCTATTATTATCTGATGTCGTTTTCGGTGAGTTCGAGAATCTTTGCGGGTATCTCGATGTTGTTGTTGATTTTGGCGAATTTCTCGGCTCCCGTGCCGATTGCGAACACCGGGACCGGGTTGCCGGTGTGGCTTGTGGTCGTCCATCCGATGCCGGTCACTTGGTCGAGGGTGTCGAACACGGTTACGGCAAAGGCGTTGAAGTTGTTGTAGAGTGTCTTTTGGTCCTCGCTGTCGCGCAGACGGTAGGTGGCGTCGAATTTCTTCATCAGCAGTTTCTCCTGGGCTTCGCTGACGGGGACCTGTTTCCAGAACCCGAATTTCTCTTCAAGCATTTGTTTCATTTCATCCCATGTGGGTGACTTGCTTGACTGATACAACGCCTTGCATACGTCGGAGAAGTTATCTTTCGACATTCGTTGGTAGTCGATATAGCCGAGTTCTACGTTGTATTTCAGGTGTGGGTTGCCGAGTGCCATGCCGCCGGTGTCGTGGTCGGCGGTCACCACAATCAGAGTTTCGTCGGGGTGCTTGAGATAGAAGTCGTAGGCGATGCGCAGCGACTGGTCGAAGTTGATAATCTCCTTTATGACAGCTCCGCCGTCGTTGGCGTGTGCGGCGTGGTCGATGTTCCCACCCTCGACCATCATGAAAAATCGGTCGGGGCTGTTCTTTACGAGATGGTCAAGGCAGGCGCGGGTGATGACAGGCAGTGTCAGCGTTTCCGGGAGCGAGTCGATGGTGAAGCCTATGTTCCATGTCCTGACGGTGTCGGTGTTGAGCAGCATCACACGGTCGGTTTTGGCGGTTTTGAGTCCGTCTTCGCCTCTGACCACCGAGTAACCGCTCTTGGCGAGGCAGTTGAGCAGGTCGGTCGGCTTGCCGTTTTTGTCGACGAGACCGCGCAGCCCCGCGCCGGCTATGAAGTCAAATCCCGATGCGGCGGCGTCTTTGCCCACTTCGTAGTACATGGAGCGATTAGCGACGTGAGCGTAGAACGCTCCGGGTGTGGCGTCGTCGGATGCGACCGATGTGCAGATGCCAACGCCGTAACCGTCGTCGTGCAGCGTTTTGGCTATTGATGTGACGGCTGTGGTGTCGGGAGCCATTCCGAGCATACCGTTTTTAGTCTTGTGCCCTGTGGCGAGAGCCGTGCCTGCCGCCGCCGAGTCGGTCACCGGTGTAGATGCGCTGTAGGTCATAGCCATTCCCGCTACCGGGAACTGTGTCATCAGTAATCCGTCGGGGTCTCCGGCCACGATGCGCTTGTAGGTCTGCGCCCCCATGACGTGGCCCATGCCCATGCCGTCGCCGATGAAATAGAATATGTATTTGAGTTCTTTACCCTGCAAACCCATTGAGGCTGCCAGGATGATTAGAGTGACGAGCGATTTTATTCTCATGACAGTTATTGTGTTTTTATGTTGTTTTATGCTTGTGTTTGATTGCCGAGCAGGCTTAGCATGGGGTCGATAAACCGCCTGTCGTTGCACAGGCGCGGGACTTTGCGTTGGCCGCCGAGTTTGCCGGTCGATGCGAGCCAGCGGTCAAACAGCCCGTTGTCGGCGGTCACTATCTCAAGTCGGTCAAGGAAAATGCCGCCGCTGCGTTTGGCTTGATAGTCAGAGTTCTCCTGTTGCAGGGCTTTGTCGAGGATGTCGGCGAACATTTCGACTGATTCGGGCTTTCTTGCCCATTCGATTAGCCATTGGTGGCGTCCGCGCGAATGGTCGCCGGCGTAGACCGGCGCGGCGGTGTAGTTTACTGCCTCAGCCCCGGTCGCTTCACACGCATTGGCGAGGGCGGCATCCGTGTTGTGAACCATCACTTCCTCGCCAAATGCGTTGATGTAGTGTTTCGTGCGACCGGCGATTGTGATTTTCAGCGGGTTGACGCTCTCGATTTTGACTGTGTCGCCGATGGGGTAGCGCCAAAGACCGTTGCAAGAGCTGATGATTAGCGAGTATATCTCCCCCTCTTTCACTCCCCAGCAGGGCAGGGGAGCGGCGTCGGGGTCATCGAGGGGTTGGAACTCATAGAATGTGCCCGCGTCAAGCAGCAATAGCATGGAGTTGTCGTCGCGCGCCGATTGTACGGCGAAAAAGCCCTCGCTTGCGTTGTACGTCTCCAGATACCTCATTTTGGCAGGGTCGGTTATGCGGCGGTATTGCTCGCGGTAGGGCGTGAATGATATGCCGCCGTGGAAAAACACCTCGAGATTCGGCCATACGTCGTGGATGGTGTCGGCTCCCGCCCGCCTGATTACCTCTTTCAGCACCGTCAGGAACCATGATGGCACCCCCGATATGTTGGTGACGTTCTCCCTCATGGCTTTCTCGGCCAGCGCGGGGAGCTTTTTCGTCCAGTCGGCCATCAGAGCGGTTTCCTTGTCGGGTATTCTCACAAGGTTGGCCGCCGGGTTGATTCGGTCAATCAGGTTGGCCGACAAATCACCGACCTTTACCCCGGGTCTGAGCTTAAGCTCGTTGGCAAAGCTGCCGCCGAGGATGAAACTCTTCCCGTCGAAAATGCGGCTGTCGGGGTATAAGTTCAGGTAGTGTGCCACCACGTCGGCTCCGCCGCGGTAGTGCGACAGCCTGAACGAGTCGGCTGTAACGGGGATGTATTTGCTTTTGCCGTCGGAAGTGCCCGACGACTGGGCGAAGTTTTTCGTTATTCCCGGCCATAATATATCTTTATCGCCGTTCACCATCCTCATAACAAATGGACGCAACTTCTCGTAAGGGGTGATTTCGACCTCGCGCGCGTACTCATCATAGTTTCTGATGAAACGGTATCGGTGGAGGTCGCCCCATAGCGTTTTGCGCCCTTTGTCTATAAGACGGGCCAGCGTGTCGCGTTGCAGCGTTTGGGGGTCGTTGTAGGTCGATTCAACCACTCTGATTCTTTTCAGAAACCACGGCCTTATTATTTTTGTGAGAGTAACCATCTGTTTAGAATAATAAGCAAAAATAGCAAAAATATCTATTAAACAACCTCCTTGTGTTGATTGTCGCCTGTTTTTTGCCCGAAAACTCCATTAAAAAGGCCCTCATTAGTTAACCAAAGTTAAATACTATGATTTTTTTGCCGGGAGATTTGGCTGTTTCGCGTGAAAGTT
>CAZECG010000023.1:0-30308 GCA_964510535.1 uncultured Muribaculaceae bacterium | reverse complement strand
CTCTACAAAGGTAAGATTTTCATTTTACAAACACAGGTTTATTACTATGCCCCTGTACTTGACCCGAAGTCCGTGAGAAAAAGTAAAGCCCCTCTTGCATTGAGGGGCTTTTAGAGGAGGGTGAGGTGTGGGGGTCGAACCCACGACCTTCGGAACCACAATCCGACGCTCTAACCAACTGAGCTAATCTCACCATCTGTTTTGAACGGTGCAAAGGTAGGCACTTTTTTTTATCTGCGCAATACTTTTAATGACTTTTTTTATTGTTTCTATCGGATGACTTCGATTTTATTGATAATATGTGTTGTGTCTCGCGATATATTGATGTTATGACGCTTAAATATTGCCTCGGCGGCCTGTTCGAATGCTTGGCAATGTGATTTCCATTGTGGGTCGTCAAACCGTTCGACTGGATGGAGGGTGAAGTTACATTTGCGGGGCTGACCTGGCCGTGTGAACACTAATCTATAAGAACCGTCGGCGACGTAAGCTCTGCCGGAGGAGTCGCGCCGGAGTGTGGTCTGGACCAATGCTCCGCCACGAGTGTCGCGGGTTTTCATATTGGAAATGAAGTTGCCAAGTGAGTATACCACCAAAGCTGAGCGTCCAGAAACGGAGTCGTGTCTCATCTCCATCGGCTGTATCACATGGGGATGTCCTCCTATAATCAAATCAACCCCTTGCCGATAGAGGAAGTCGGCAAGCGATTTTTGGGACGAGTGGGGGAGTAGCTGGTATTCGTTGCCCCAATGCACCGCCACCATTACAATCTCGGCTCCTTTTCTTCTCGCTTCGGCTATGTCGTGCTGCATTTTTGGGCGGTCGATGTAATCAACCACGGCATCACTTTTTACTTTGATTCCGTTGGTGCCGTAGGTGTAATTAAGCATACCGATTTTGAACCCTTTCACGTCAACCACTAATGGGGATAGCGAGTCGCGGGCGGTAGCATTGATGTATGTGCCTATATGCGTAATTCCCCGCAAGTCGAGTTGTGCGATAGTGCGTTTCAGCCCTTTGTCGCGGCGGTCGAGAGTGTGGTTGTTGGCATTCAGCATGAGGTCAAATCCAGCGGCCGCCAGAGCGTCGGCGTAACTGTCGGGAGCGCAAAAACATGGATATCCTGAGTATGGTGCTCCACCGAGCGGTGTTTCAAGGTTGACTATGGCGTAGTCGGCTTTTTGGATAATGGGAGCTAACTCGATGAAGCATTCCGAGAAGTCGTATGTCCCGTCGGGTTGTCGTGCGGCGTCAATCTGCCCCTGATGCATCATTGCGTCACCTGCGAACAATAGAGTCGCTTCGCTGACACAGCACAGCATGGTGGCCAGCGACAATCCTATGGTAGTGAGGAGGGAGAGCATTGGAGTTCTGTTGCTACTTGTAAATTTCCCCTTTGGCAGCGAGGAGGGTGTTGCGCATCAGAGATACGATTGTCATTGGCCCCACTCCGCCTGGTACGGGCGAAATGAACGCACATTTTGGTGCTACGTTCTCGAAATCAACATCACCGCTCAGCCGGAATCCGCTTTTGCGCGAGCTGTCTGGCACTCGGGTGGTGCCGACATCTATCACGGTCGCGCCCTCTTTCACCATTGACGCTTTTACAAAACCGGGGACACCGAGAGCGGCTATCACTATATCGGCTTCGGCGCATATCGTTTCAAGCTCTTTGGTTGCGCTGTGGCATACCGTGACAGTAGCGTCGCCGGGATAACCCTTTTGCATCATGAGCGTGGCCATCGGTTTGCCAACGATATTGCTGCGGCCAAGCACCACGCATCGCTTACCGCGGGTGGGTACATTGTATCGCTTTAGCAGTTCCACGATTCCCGACGGCGTGGCTGGGAGAAAGCAGGGTAGACCGATTGACATCCTCCCTACGTTGACGGGATGAAACCCATCGACATCCTTGCGGGGGTCGATAGCCTCAATGACTCGTTGCTCCGATATGTGTTTAGGTAGCGGGAGTTGCACAATGAAGCCGTCTATCTCGGTATTATTGTTAAGTCGGTCAATTTCGGCAAGTAGTTCAGTCTCGGTGATGTCGTCCTCCTTGCGGATGAGGGTTGATGTGAACCCGCACACTTCGCAAGCCTTTACTTTGTTGGCCACATAGGTCTCAGATCCGCCGTCGTGCCCCACGAGGATAGCGGCGAGATGTGGACGGCGACGGCCTTCGGCCACCATTGCCTCGACTTCCAAGGCTATTTCTTTCTTTATATCGTCAGCGGTCTTTTTGCCGTCAATCAGTTGCATTGGTTCGGAATCTAAAAGGGTTGTTGTTTTAAAGTTATTTATCGGCGGCGCATATTGCGCATCATTTTCATCGGGTTTTTGATTGAAGTCGCCGCTTTCATCATCTTGCGGGTTTCCTCAAACTGTTTAAGCAGTCTGTTCACTTCTTGAAGTGTGGTTCCGGAACCTTTGGCGATACGCTGTCGACGGCTGCCGTTGATGATAGCGGGGTTTATTCGTTCTTTTTCGGTCATCGAGTGGATAATAGCCTCGATTCCTTTGAAAGCGTTGTCGTCGATGTCAATATCTTTTATGGCTTTTCCAACGCCGGGAATCATCGAAGCAAGTTCTTTGATGTTGCCCATCTTCTTGATTTGCTCAATCTGTTTGAGAAAGTCGTTGAAGTTAAATTGGTTTTTTTCGATTTTGCGTTGCAGTTCCCGCGCGGCTTTTTCGTCATACTGCTGTTGGGCTTTCTCGACGAGCGAAACGATGTCGCCCATGCCCAGGATTCGGTCTGCCATTCGCGAGGGGTGGAACAGGTCTATGGCATCGAGTTTTTCGCCTGTACCGACAAATTTAATCGGTTTTGTAACCACCGTTCGGATTGAAAGTGCCGCGCCGCCGCGGGTGTCACCGTCGAGTTTTGTCAGCACAACTCCGTCAAAGTCAAGCCGGTCGTTAAACTCTTTGGCGGTGTTGACGGCGTCTTGGCCAGTCATCGAGTCGACCACAAATAGAGTTTCTTGGGGATTTATGGCTTTTTTGATTGACTCGATTTCGTCCATCATCTGCTCGTCGACAGCCAAGCGGCCTGCGGTATCGACGATGACAAGGTCGAGATGATTGGTCTTGGCGTATTGTATGGCGTTTTGGGCAATCGATACGGGATTTTTGTTATCCTCCTCGGTGTAAACCGGGACTTCAATTTGAGAACCGAGGACTTTCAGCTGTTCGATTGCTGCGGGGCGGTATACGTCGCAAGCCACGAGGAGAGGGCGGCGCCCTTTCTCGCTTTTGAGCTTGCGCGCTATTTTGCCGGAGAATGTAGTTTTACCCGAACCTTGCAAACCCGACATGAGGATGACTGTTGGATTGCCTGACAGATTCAAAGGCACTGCCTCGCCACCCATGAGTGTGGCAAGCTCATCGTGCACTATTTTGACCATCAGCTCGCTCGGCTTGATGGCGTTAATCACGTTCTGACCGAGGGCTTTGGCTTTAACGGTGTCGGTGAACTGTTTGGCTACCTTATAGTTGACGTCGGCATCAAGAAGTGCTCGACGCACATCTTTAAGGGTTTCAGCTACGTTTATCTCGGTGATTTTGCCTTGTCCTTTGAGGAGTTTCAGGCTTCGTTCAAGTCTTTCGCTAAGATTTTCAAACATGGTGTTGAGACGCTGTCAGGCGTTATTATTGAGGGTGTTTTTTTAAGGGTTGTTTAATCTGTTGGTCGCGGTATCGGGAAAAATCACCGTGGGCTTGAATTGCCGCGCTTCGTCGGGTGTCATTGTGGCATAGCTCATTATGATGACTATGTCGCCGGGTTGCACTTTGCGTGCTGCCGCACCGTTGAGGCATATCACACCTGAGCCTCTTGGTCCGGGGATGACATAAGTGTCGAGCCGTTCTCCATTGTTGTTATTGACGATAAACACGCGCTCTCCGCGGATTATTCCCGCGGCATCCATAAGGTCTTCGTCGATGGTGATGCTCCCGATGTAGTTCAGGCAAGCCTCCGTGACTGTCACGCGGTGGATTTTGGATTTAAGCACTTCAATCAGCATGGCCGTCAATATTTGATGTTATCAATGAGACGCACGTCGCCACAGTAGACGGTTACGCACCCCACGGCACTCGGTTCTCCGTCGGCCGGCCATCGGTCAAGTGGCTGCATGGTGAGAGAGTCGACAATTTGGTAGTATTCCACTTCCAATCCGGGGGTAGAGTTAATCAGTGCGATAACCTTGTCGGTCACCTCTGCCGGTGACATTTCCGGTTTCCATCCCCGGCTTTCGCTCAGCACACGGTGTATGGTTGGTGCGATGGCTCTCCCTTCAGGCGTTAGTCTTACGTTTCGGCTGCTCAATGCGAGGCCGTCGGCTTCGCGGACAATCGGGCAGTCGACAATTTCCACGTCAAGGCCGAGAATATCCACCATTCGTCGGATAACGGCTATCTGCTGGAAATCTTTCTCGCCGAAGTAGGCCTTGTGAGGCTCGACGATATAGAACAGTTTGCTGACAATTTGAGCCACGCCATTGAAATGGCCCGGACGCATGGGACCCTCCATCACTTCGGCGACTGGCCCGAGGTCAAACTGCCGGGTGTCGGGCTCGGGGTATATCTCCTCGACCGAGGGGATGAACGCAATCGTTACTCCCGCGTCCTCAAGAAGAGCTCGGTCGGCTTCTTCGGTGCGCGGATATGTTGCGAGGTCGTTGGCATTGTTAAACTGTGTCGGGTTGACAAACACACTTACCACAGTCGCATCGTTTTCGTTGCATGACCGCTCAATCAATGACTTGTGACCGGCGTGAAGCGCACCCATCGTGGGAACCAGCCCCACCTGTTGTCCTTGGGCTTTCAACTCGGCTATGCGAGATTTGAGCTCTTTGACAGTTCTGATTACTTCCATTGGAAAGAATAAAAATTTGCGCGACAAAATTACTAAAAATAGTCAACATAATCAATACACAGAACTAATAGAGCGCGTTAGCCGCAAGATGCGGTTCGGGAACTATTGCACAGGTAGCGAGGAATGGGTAAATTTGCACTAAAGATAGAGTATGGAACAGGAATTTGAATCTTTGTTGCTCGAGGGGGCGGTGACTGAGCTTTCACGCCTTCCGGGTCTCGGACGCAAGACTGCGTTAAGGCTTGCGTTGCATCTGCTCAGGCAGGATGAGGAACAGGCGGTGTCGCTTGGAGAGGCGTTGATAGCCATGCGTCGCGGTATAAAATATTGCGCCGTGTGCCACAACATATCAGAGACCGATGTGTGTCCGATATGTTCTGATCCGCGTCGTGATTCGTCGGTGGTGTGTGTGGTTGAGACGGTCAAAGATGTCATAAGTTTTGAGAAAACGCGACAATACACGGGACTATATCATGTGCTCGGCGGTGTCATTTCGCCGATGGACGGGGTCGGCCCCGATAAACTTGAAATCGATTCGCTTGTTGAAAGAGTAAAGGGTGGTGGTATACGCGAGGTGATTCTTGCGCTTGGAGCCACGATGGACGGAGAGACCACGAGTTTCTATATCTACCGTCGTCTCGGCGATACCGGCGTGATAGTAAGTCAGTTGGCCCGCGGCGTGTCGGTAGGTAATGAAATTGAATATACCGACGAGATTACACTCGGTCGCTCACTGATAAATCGCACACTGTTTGCCGATTCGTTCGGTCACGGTTAAACTTGAAAATTGGAAAAATGAAACTTACTGATGACAAAATCTCGCTTCGAGCGTTGGAGCCAACCGACATTGATGTGATGTATCGTTGGGAAAATGACGCGGAACTGTGGCGTTACGGGTCAACTGTCGCCCCATTCTCCCGCAAACAGATTTGGGAGTATATAGCAGGTTATGACGCTGACATATATTCGGCGCGACAGTTGAGGCTCATGATTGTCGACAATGCCTCGGGTGAGGCAGTCGGCGCAATTGACATAACCGACTATGATCCTGCGAACCAGCGTGCGGCAATCGGGATTTTTGTTGACAGAAGTTATCAGCGCAGGGGTTTCGCCTCGGCAGCCATTAGGCTTGTCGAGGGGTATTGTGCGGAACGGTTGGGCATACATCAGCTATGGGCTATAGTCCCCGGTGATAACACGCCGAGCCGTTCGCTTTTCGCCTCGTCGGGCTATAAAGTATCGGGGAGGCTTCAGTCATGGCTCAAAATGCGTACATCATTTTGTGACGCTTATGTCTATCAGCACTTTATTTAAATAGCAGATTATGGAATATCCCGAGGAGTTTTGGAAGTGGATTGAAACCCATGCCTGTGATGACACCTCAAAGCTTAGATTATCGGCTTCAAAGTGGAAAAAACCATGGATTGCTGATGCGATATTGCAAATAGAGTGCCGCCGCAAGTCGGAGCGTAAATTGCCCGATGCGGTGGCTCACCCGGGGTTTCTGTTCCCGACGGCTTTGTCGGCAGAGCAGTCGACGAGCGAGCGATTAGCGAGGTTTCACGCCGGCCTTATCAGAAATGGCGAGAGTGTGGTGGATTTGACAGCAGGTCTTGGCATCGACGCTATGACGATAGCTGCGATTGCTTCCCGTGTCACTGCTGTTGACATAAATCCGGCAGTCGCTTCCGCACTCGTCCATAATGCAAAGGTCATGGGGTGTGACAATGTTGATGTCAGGAACGAGGACTGCGCTCAGTTTCTTGAGGGGATGGTCGGTGAGGCTGATATGGCTTTCATCGACCCGGCCCGCCGCGGTGAAACCGGAGAGCGTCTTTTCGCTCTGACAGACTGCCGTCCTGATGTCGTGACGCTTTTGCCAAAAATCAAAGCTCATTTCAAGAGGTTGATTATTAAGGCATCTCCAATGATTGACATCTCGGCGACTATGCGTGAGTTACCTCAGATAGTGAGATTGATAATGTTGGGTACGCGCGCTGAGTGCAAGGAATTGATTGCAGTGGTTGATTTCAGAAGCGTTAATCCGTCAGATGAAGCCATAATCGAGGCAGTGACATTGCTTGCCGACGGATCGGACTGCCGTTTCTCTTTTACTCGCCGCGAGGAGTCGGAGGCCGCAGTGGAGTATGGTAATCCGGAGGCGGGAGATTTGCTGTTTGTCCCTTATCCGTCGACCGTCAAAGCTGCGCCGTTCAAATTGTTGTCGGAGCGTTTCAACACCCGCAAACTTAGCGGCAATACTCATCTTTACATTGCTGATGGCAGGCGTGATGGCTTTCCGGGTGAGACGTTCACAATAGTCGAAACGCTTCCATTTGCGTCGAGTGTCATAAAAAGATTTGCTTCGCGCTATCCGCACATTAATGTCGCTACCCGCAATTTCGGCATGACAGCCGATGCTTTGCGCGGCAGGTTGAAAGTAAAGGATGGAGGAGATAAACGCGTGATAGGGGTTACGCTCGTTGACGGAATGCGTCGTTTGCTTGTTGTCAAGTGATTGCGGGAAACGGCAGGCTTATTATTTCTCAAACATCCTGGCCATTGAGCGGCGGTCTTCACGCTCTTTGATTGACTGCCGTTTGTCGTATTCCTTTTTACCTCGGCCGATGCCTATGACGAGTTTGGCCAGTCCGCGGTCGTTGATGAACAGTCTCATCGGCACGATGGTGAATCCGGCTTCTTTGCCGTTTTTTTCAAGGCTGCGTATTTCCTTGCGGTTTAACAGTAATTTGCGATCGCGTCGGGCTGAGTGGTTGTTGTAAGTGCCATAGAAATACTCGGCAATATACATATTCTTAATCCATACCTCACCGTTGTTGACATAACAGAACGTGTCGACAAGGCTTGCCTTGCCCATCCTGATTGATTTTATCTCAGTACCGGTCAGGACTATGCCAGCGGTGAAAGTCTCGCTGATGGCGTAGTCGTAGGTGGCGCGTTTGTTCTTTATGTTGATTTCTTTGAATTGCATGATGATAGGTGTCACTTTGCGTTTTAAGCAGCGGGCGCGAGAAGATGTAACATATATCCGATAAGCAGCGGCATCGCTATGATTGTGACGATGGCCACAATCATGAAGCGTCCCGTGCGGTCGGGCAACACTGCCATATATCGGCATCCTCTCCACATCACAACGGCTACGATGATTGGAAGAAACTGCACAATGGCGAGGTCAAACGGCAAAATGTTCTCAAAAATCGATATCAGCGCAAGGAGCGCGAGGTTGTAGATTATAAACGTTGATGTGCGCTTTTCGTTCGGTTCGCCGTCGATATATCGGGGCAGAATGGTGGTGAAGATGTAGTTCGCGAGGAATAGAGAAATAAAGTACTGCACGAATATGATGATGGCATCCTGCAAAGCGGCGGCAAGTCTGATTTCATGGTTATAAATCATAGGAATGAATGTCGTGATTGCCGATGCCCCCAGCAGTGGGTAGAAACCTTCGGCGGTAAGGCGTGCGGGTTCGGTTCCGGCATGGGAAATGTCGTCCCACCCGTTGGCGGGGGAAATGAGCAGTTGCAGCAGATATTTCAGAAATTTGAGCATTACTTGCGCTTGAAGTTATTATCAGTTAGATTATTTGTCGGGTTCGGGGGCGAAACGGTCAGGGAAGTGGAGCTTTACAGCCGGACGGCGTAAAGCGCGTATGACGAGCAATATGCCCGTGATGATGAACGGTATGCTCAGCCATTGACCCATGTTGAGAGCCATGTCAGCCTCGAATGGCTCTTGGTCGTTTTTGATGAACTCGATGAGGAAGCGCGAGGTGAACAGGATGATGAAGAATACACCGAAAATCAAGCCCGGGCGCCGTTCGGCGTTTTTTACCCAGTACATCCACATCAGCAGCCCGAAAAGGGCGAGGTAGCAAAGAGCCTCATAAATTTGTGTGGGATGGCACGCTTGCCCTGGATAAAGGGCGTGCCACTCGGCTGAGCGAACAAACATGAATCCCCACGGCAGAGTTGTGGCATGGCCGAAGATTTCGGAATTGAACAGGTTGCCGAGTCGGATGAGTGCTCCGACAAGGGCAATAGGTATCACCAACCGGTCAAAAGTCCATAGCGGGCTGCGTTTGGTGGTTATGATTGAGAAAAGGAACACGGCTATGATGATGCCTATTGTCCCGCCATGGCTGGCGAGTCCCCCTTCCCAAATGTACAGAATTTCGGCTGGATGCTGGGAGTAATGGTTCCAGGCGTAAAAAAACACATGACCGAGTCGAGCGCCGATTATGGTCCCCGCCGCTACCCAAAGCAGCAGGGTACCAAGCCAGCTTTCGGGGGCACCCTCATGCTTGAACATTTTGGCCACAATCCAATAGCCGATTGTGAATCCGATGGCAAACATCAGGCCATACCAGCGCACGGTGAGCGGCCAATCAATTATCGTGGGGTCCCAGTTCCATACGATGTAGTCAAGCATGCGTGTAACAGATTAAAAGGGTTGTTGGAGCTTTGGTTCAGTATCGTTTGGGGTCAAACGAGGTGTCGTATTAGGGTGTCGCGGTCACCGGGGAGCAGGTCAATCATGGGAATCTCAATCATGGTGTATGCTCCTGGTTGTTGTCTCATCGAGGCGCGCGCCACGCTTACCAAAATTTGGGCAGTGAGAGCCGGGTTGTTGATGCTCATGTTGAAGTCAAAACGCTGATTTTGGGTCTTGCCTGATACACCTTTGCGAGTCATATGCACTCCGTGGCCCATATCCTTGACTTCATCAACCGATGGGACCTCGATGACGTGGGTTTCGTCGCTTGCGAAGTAAGGGTCTTCCTTTACTGCCTTGGATACAGATTCGAGGGAGTAGCCGTTTTCAAGCTCGACGTAGACCATGCGGCGGTGTATGCCGGTGCCAAGTGGGATGGTCATCGAAAGGGCATTTTTGACCCCGGGTTTCGACTTCACGCAGACGGTGTGCCCCATGCTCATGCCGGGACCGAAGTTAGTGTAAGTAACGCCTTTGGGTGCGGCTGCCTGCATCAGCGTTCTGACTACAGAGTCGCTTCCCGGGTCCCATCCGGCCGATACGATAGCCACTGTGCCATTGGCTTTGGCTATGGTGTCGAGCCTGTTGCGAAGGTCGCAGATGCCTGAGTGGATGTCGAAGCTGTCGACGGTATTAATGCCGTCGGCAAGCATCACTGAAGCGTGTTTCTCTACCTCGCGGGTTGGGGTGCAGAGAATGGCTACATCAACTTTGCCGAGCTGTTTGATGTCGGTAACGACAGGGTATTGGGCTAACTCAGCGGGTCGGTTGTCGGCGTTGCGGCGCACGACACCGGCGATTTCAAAGTCGGGAGCCTCTTGGAGAGCATCGAGCACGAAGTGACCGATGTTTCCATAGCCCACGATTGCCGCTCTAATCTTTTTCATAATGGCAGCGGATTTTGAGTGAGATTTGTTATTCTTATTTGAGGTTGTTGACGATTTCCTCGGTGTCGCGTGCAATCATGAGCTCCTCGTCGGTGGGGATAACCACTACTCTGACTTTAGAGGCGGGAGTCGAGATTACGGTTTCGGTGCCGCGAGTGCGAGAGTTGAGGTCTTCGTCGATTTCGACGCCCATAAAGGCGAGAGGACGGCAGACGTTGGCTCGCACACCGGTCTGGTTCTCACCGACACCGCCGGTGAATACTATGATGTCGACACCGCCCATCTCGGCAGCGTAAGCACCGACGTATTTCAGAATGCGTTGTTCGTACATATCAAGAGCGAGAGTGGCTTTGGGGTCGCCGTTGTTGACCGCTGCCTCGATTTCGCGCATATCAGACGAGATTTCTGAAACGCCGAGCACGCCGCTCTCTTTGTTGATGATGGTCTGGAGTTGGTCGGCGTTGAGTCCGTGACGGTTCATAAGGTAGGTGAGTGCTCCGGGATCGATATCGCCTACGCGAGTGCCCATCATCAGGCCTTCAGTGGGCGTGAGACCCATCGAGGTGTCTACGCTTTTGCCTGCGTTAACGGCAGTGATTGACCCGCCGTTGCCGACATGGCAAGTGATGATGCGCTGCTTGGTGATGTCAACGCCGAGAAATTCGCAAACGCGCTGTGAAACGTAGCGGTGGCTTGTGCCGTGGAAGCCGTATCGGCGAATGCCATCCTCGGTATAATATTTGTAGGGGAGGGCGTACATGAATGATTTCGCAGGCATTGTCTGGTGGAAAGCTGTGTCGAATACTCCCACCTGAGGAACGTCGGGCAATATCGCCTCGACGGCTTCGATACCGGTCATATTGGCGGGGTTGTGAAGGGGTGCGAGGCCGTAGCACTCTTTGACTTGTTCCTTGACGGCATTGTCGATGAGCACCGATTTGTTGAATTTCTCACCTCCGTGAACCACGCGGTGGCCGACGGCATCAATTTCTTTGTAATCTTTTATGCAGCCGATTTGTGGGTCTGTGATGTTTTTGAGGATAGCTTCAACGGCTCCGCGATGGTCAACCTGACCAAGTTGGGTGAGGGCTTTTGACCCGTCGGGAGTGCGGTATTTCAGAAAACCGTCGTTGAGTCCGATGCGTTCGACACCGCCTTCAGCGAGTGTTTGGTTAGCTGTGGTGTCGATGAGCTTATATTTAACAGAACTGCTGCCGCAGTTTAAAACTAATATTTTCATATTGTTAGGTTTGAGTTGATTATTTAGCGTTGACTTTTAGACCGATAGCTTGGTTACAAGTGATGATGATGGTTTTGTAGATGTCTTCGGGGAAGCATCCGCGCGAGAGGTCGTTGACCGGTGCTGCGAGTCCCTGCAATACCGGGCCGACTGCTTCAACTCCACCGAGGCGCTGTACCAGTTTGTAGGCGATGTTGCCGACTTCGAGCGAGGGGAATACGAGCACGTTGGCGCGGCCGCTGAGGGGGCAGTTGGGAGCTTTTGTGTTGGCTACGCCTGGAACAATAGCCGCATCGGCTTGCAATTCGCCGTCAATGATGAGTTCGGGTGCCATCCCGCGTGCGATTTCAGTGGCTTCGATTACTTTGTCGACGCGTTCGTGTCGCGCGCTTCCCTTGGTTGAGAACGTCAGCAACGCAACGCGCGGTTCTACACCGGCTACGGCGCGGGCCGTGTGGGCTGAAGATACGGCGATTTGCGCGAGTTCTTTAGCGGAGGGGTCGGGCACTACGGCGCAGTCGGCAAAGACGAGTATGCCGTCGGTGCCGAATGGCGAGCCTTTGGGAAGTAGCATAATGAATGCGCCTGAAACGACATCGATGCCTGGTTGGGTTTTGATTACCTGGAAAGCTGCACGGAGCACGTTGCCGGTAGTATTCATCGCTCCGGCTACTTGGCCGTCGGCATCGCCGGCTTTTACCATAAGGCAACCGAGATAGAGGTGGTTGGCCGTGGTGAGGCGGGCTTCCTCCATAGTGATGCCTTTGCTCTTGCGTAGCTCAAAGAAAAGCGGTGCGTAGCGGTCTATAACGGCTTCGTCGGCGGGATTGACTATCGTGGCTTTTTCGATGTTCTCAAGATTCAACTCTTTGGCCATGTGATTGATGTCGTTGGGGTCGCCAATCAATATGATGTCGGCTATCCCATCAGCGATAATTCTGTCGGCAGCGGTCAATGTGCGTGGTTCTGTGCCTTCAGGAAGGACTATGCGCTGCTTATAGTTCTTGGCGTGCTGGGTTAGCTTCTCAAAAAGTTCCATAGAAAATCGAGATTATTGGTTAATGGGTAAATGTTGATTTTAATAACGCGAAATTAGACATTTTTTTTGTAAGATGCGGTTAAGATGGCGTTCAATATAAACCATTTTTAGTGAACGTTGTTTAATAAATATCTAATCAAATTAACAGAGTTGTCATGGATAAACGTGGAGGACGCGATAAAATGAACTTGTGGATATCGATTGGCGCGATAGTGCTAATAGTGTTGCTGATAGTCTGGCTTACGCTTGTCGACCTTTGGGGTGATACAGATGTGGCTGCTATGGTGATGCGGATGAATTGATTTATTACGTGAACAAAAGAGCAGTCGGGCAACTCTGATGCAGAATTGTCCGACCGTAGTCCAGTGTATGGCTTGCGCCTATATTTGAGAGACGTTATTGACCGAGGTAAGTTTTTAGTAGGCGACTCTTTTGGCCCTTGAGCCGGCGGATGGCTTTCTCTTTGATTTGACGTACGCGCTCGCGTGTCAGGTCAAATTTCGCCCCTATTTCTTCGAGTGTCATTTCTTGGCATCCGATGCCGAAGAACATTTTGAGGATTTCGCGCTCGCGCTCGTGAAGCTGACGCAGGGCGCGGTCTACCTCTTTAGAGAGCGATTCTTGGGTAAGCGTGGCATCGGCCATCGGGGAATCGTCGTTGGTCAAAACGTCGAGAAGACTGTTGTCCTCGCCTTCGACAAACGGAGCGTCTACTGAAATGTGACGGCCTGAGACTTTCATCGTGTCGGCGATTTTCTCGACAGGCACGTCAAGAGCGTCGGCAAGTTCCTCGGCTGATGGGCGACGTTCGTTTTCCTGCTCGAACTTGGAAAGAGCTTTGCTGATTTTGTTGAGCGAGCCCACTTGGTTGAGCGGGAGTCTGACGATTCGCGATTGTTCGGCCAATGCTTGGAGAATCGACTGGCGAATCCACCACACGGCGTAGGAGATGAATTTGAAGCCGCGGGTTTCGTCAAATTTTTGTGCGGCTTTAATCAAGCCGAGGTTGCCCTCGTTAATCAAATCGGGGAGCGAAAGGCCTTGGTTTTGGTATTGCTTGGCTACTGACACGACAAAACGAAGGTTGGCGCGGGTGAGTTTTTCGAGAGCGGCTTGATCGCCTTGCTTGATGCGCTGGGCGAGTTCCACCTCTTCCTCAACGGTGATGAGGTCCTCGCGGCCTATTTCCTGAAGGTATTTGTCGAGAGATGCGCTTTCGCGGTTGGTGATTGATTTTGTTATTTTTAGTTGTCTCATCTTCTATGTTGAAGTTTTGGGCTATTCAATTTGCAAACGTGCAAAGATAGCGATTTATTTTGGACTTTGAGGCCTAAGACGAGCCAATTTATGATTTTTAAATACTACATGAATTAAAAATGATGTGATGTCTGTCAAATAAGTAGACCGACAACCGGGTGAGTAGCGCGTCGGTTGTCGGTCATGAATGTGGTTAACAAGCGGTTGGCTTGCCTTTATTTGATGATTATCTTGCGTGTTTTATTGCCTTGGCAGATGATGTAGATGCCTTCGCCGGCTTCGGAAATGCGAGATGCTTCACCGCTGAAGACTTTAACACCGTCGAGACGGTATAGCTCAACATTTCCCTCGAATTTGTTGTCGAAGTCAGGCATAACGGCTTTTACGCCTGAAGCGTCTTTGACCGGTTCGTAAATGACGGTTCCGTATCTCGGGTCGGAGTTCTTGTCGCCGATGTATTGAGCGGCTTCAGAGGCGTTGGCGGCACTTCCCCAGTAGTTGTTTTGAGCGTAAGCGGTAACTGTCGAATTGTTGCAGAAGTCGCATTTGACGGTTTGGCCTGTCGCTGAAACCTCGTGTTGGTTGTTTTTGAAGATATTGTTGCCGGGGTTAGCCTTGCCGTTGTCGTCGGTTTCGGTTTTTCCATAATTGGCAATACTGCCACCGACGTTGCACGGGCCCCATTTGTTGCCCTCAAAAGTGTTGTCGTGGGCGTAGACAGTCAGGGGATAAGAGGGGAGAGAGTACATCGTTACGGCGATTCCTCCGTTGTCGTCAGTGTCCCAGCAGTTGTCTTTGATGACATTATCGGAGATTGTCACATCCATTCCGCCTACGAAGTTAAGTCCCCATGAGCAGTTTTGGACGAGGTTGCCTGAAACTACCACGATGTTTTTGCCGGCGGTGTTGAGCATATTTGACACGCCGATGCCACCGGGTTTGACGAGCTTGGCACCGTTGAGGGTGTTGTTGCGGATGATTACGCTGTCAGTCGCGCTTGCGGCGAGATTGACATAGGGACAGAGGAGATTGAGCGTCGAGACGTTGGTAATCACGTTGTTTTCAAACAGTATTCCGACTCCAAGATTTGCGGGGGAGTTAACGGCACCGGGTTTGCAGTCGGTGAAAGAGCAGTTGGTGATTTTGTTGCCTTTGCTTTGTCCGCCGCCAACGACGATTACGCCGTAGTTGCTTTTAGCGTTGTTGACGTCGTGGAAGTCGCATTTATCGACGATTAATGGGTCTGAACCGAAATATTGTATGTTTCCACCCTCGTAGTTGATGTTCTTAAGCGTTGTTTTGCCGTAGAATGCGAAGCCTGTAGGCTCGGCATCGTCGGAGGCGCGTTTGATATAGGCGGTGGTTTCGGGATTGAAAATGGCTTCGCCGTAAACTGTTACGACAACTTTGTTGGCGATTTCGAGCACATCGCCTGCGAGTAATTGTAACTTATCGTTGGCAGAGATTGTCAAGGTGTCAGAGAGCAGGTAGGTTTTACCTTCCTTCTGTGTCAGATTTGAACCTTCGATTTGCGAAAGAGAGTTAAGTGTGTAGGTCGAGCCTGTGTTGGGCGTTGTGAACGTCTCGGCTGATGCGATTGCCGCAACTGACAGTGACAGCGCTAATGAGTAGAATTTTTTCATAAACGATATAATTGTTTTACGGGTTAATTATAGACGAGCGGCAAATCAAGGTCCGCCGTTTTATTTATTTGGGCAGCAAATGTAAGCAAATTTTCTAAATATGAAAGAGATTTATTGAAAATTATGGAAAATTGTAAATTGAATATTCGATTTTGTAGTAATGTGAAACCGACACCTCGGCCTTGCCGTCAACAAAATAGCGATAGCGGTTGTTGTAAAGTGAAAAGCAATATTTGTTTCACTTACTTAACTTAAATGAAATTATTATGAAAGCCTTACAAGTTAATTATTGGGGACAGACCAAATGTTGGTGGATGGTTCTCATCGTTGGCCTTTTGATGGTTGTCGGAGGGTTTGCTTATTGGTTTTGGCCGCAAGCGGGTTACGCTATCGCATCACAAATCTTCGGCTGGTTGCTGATACTTGCCGGTGTCGTGCAGCTTTGTGTATCGGCCGGTCTGAATCATCCGCGTGGATGGGGCTGGTGGCTCGCAGGCGGGGTAATCGATATGTTCGTCGGCTTCATGCTCGTGAGATCGATTATCCTCTCAGAGATTGTATTCCCTTATTTCTTAGCGTTCATCTTCATGTTTTGGGGCTTTGAGGCTATGGTCGGTGCGGTGAGTCAGCGCGCGCGCCGTTACTGGTGGCTCTATCTCGTGAACGGTATCCTGCTCGTGCTCATCGGTTTCTTCTTCTTCGAGGCCGGTTGGATTCAGGATATGTTCATGGTCAGTTTCCTGACAGCTCTCGCTTTCATCTACTGGGGATTTTCGATTGCTATGGCGTCGTATGATATGCGTCCCATTGAAGGAAGCCGATATCGTTGATTTGTCGTATTGGCGACAGACTGTCGAAATAGGTGGAAATAATCATTGAAAGAATAAATTAGCGGGGGATTCCATCAGGCACGACGACATGATGAAGTCCCTCGCTTGTTGTGGGGCTGAAAGGACCGGAAATGGTTGGGGAATCGTTATTTATAACGAGCCCATTTGATGAGTTCTTTCAAATTTGGTTTTTTGCCGTACATGAATATGCCGACTCGGTAAATCTTAGCGGCAATCCAGACAGTCACGATAAATGATGCGTATAGGATGACGAGCGACGCGATTATTTCCCATACGGGTATGCCGAACGGAATGCGTGCCATCATGACCATGGGAGACGTGAATGGTATGAACGACATCCATATGGCCATAGAACTTGAGGGGTCGTTGACCACACTGATGCCGAAGACCAATCCGATTATGATTGGCAGCACGACAAACATCTGCAATTGTCCGGCATCTTGGACGTTGTCGACGGCTGAGCCGAATGCGGCGTTGATAGCGGCATAAAACAGGAACCCTCCGATGAGGAACAAAAGCATATAGCCGAATATCCCCATTATGTAGCCGACACTGCCTAAGGCAGAGAACATCTGTACTATTTCTATGTCGTTGGCTGCGGCTGCTGTGTCGAGGCTGCCTGCGTTGTAGGCTGCGATGTCGGTTGCCATGTTGTCAGGGAGTATCGCCGGCATGACAAACGATGATATGATAGACAGTAACAGACCCCATAGTATCACTTGTGTTACCGCAACTAACCCCACGCCTATAATCTTACCCATCATAAGGTGTGACGGTTTAACTGATGATACCATGATTTCGAGTACTCGGTTGTTTTTTTCTTCGATTATGCTTGTCATGACCATCTGTCCGTACATCAACAGAAACATATAGAGTATCAGAGTCATGACCATTCCCATGATGGCACTTAGAAATGTTGATGATTCGGTCGTCTCGTTTTCGTCGGTGATGCGAGAAGTGGGCAACGTCACGTTAACTTTCACCTCCTCAAGGATTTTTGACAGGTCGGCGATGTTAAATGATTCTATGCGTTCGCGCTCAACAATGCGTTCAACTTGGCTTTCTATGTTACCTACTAATTCGGTCGATGCCGCATCGCGGGTATAGAGCCTGAGCATTTCGGGCTTTGACACTATTTGCTTGTCAATAACAAGTATGCCGTCGATGTCTTCTCTCCCCATGAGCGAGTCGAGGGGTAGGGCGGTCGATGTGAATTTGACGGTCTCGCCGCTTTCTAAGCTCGGAAGAATTTTGCTCGACTCGTCAATGACCATGATATTTTTGGTGCCGGAAGTGTTAAGCGACATTATCAGTGCCGGAGCCGCCGATAGCAGCAACATGAAAACCGGTATTAGCAGAGTGGTGATTATGAAGCTTTTTTTTGACACACGCTCAAGATACTCGCGGCGTATGATTATTCCGATGTTGTTTGTCATGATTTTCCTGCGTTATAGGTTTTGACTGTTTGAATGAAAATTTCGTCCATTGACGGAATCTCGCGGTTTAGAGCTGTGATTTGCACAGTGTCGTTGGCGATTGAGATGACTTCGCGCATATCGTTCTCGTCATGTAGTATCATCGACAACGATTTGCCGTGGATGTCGGAGGGGATGAATTTATAACTCTCCATGCGTTGGCCAAGGGCTTCGAGCAATCTGGTCTCGTCGCCGTTGAAACTTATGCGGAAGCGGCCTGAACTGTGTGTGCGGCGCACATCTTCGACCGAACCCGATAAAATGTTGTGCGACTGGTTAATCAGAGTGATGTCATCGCAAAGCTCTTCGACCGACCCCATATTGTGGGTACTGAATACTATTGTCGCACCCTGTTGTCTCAGGTTCAGAATCTCGTTTTTAAGTAAATCGGCGTTGATGGGGTCAAACCCTGAGAACGGTTCATCAAATATGAGCAGCTTGGGGTGATGGAGAATTGTGACGATGAATTGCACTTTCTGAGCCATCCCTTTTGATAGCTCCTCGACTTTTTTATCCCACCAGGGGAGAATGTCGAATTTTTCAAACCATTCTTTTAACCCGTTGACAGCGTCGTGTCGCGACAATCCTTTGAGCCGCGCGAAGAAAACGGCTTGTTCGCCGACTTTCATTTTTTTGTATAACCCGCGTTCCTCGGGTAAGTAACCGATGGAGGTGACATCTTTTTCGGTCAACAGGTGGCCGTCGAAAATCACCCGCCCGTTATCGGGGGCTGTGATGTGGTTTATGATTCTTATAAGGGTCGTTTTTCCGGCACCATTTGGTCCTAACAACCCGTAAATCGACCCTTCTTTCACCGTCAGCGATACGTCATCGAGTGCCGTATGCCCGGAATAACGTTTTGAGACGTTTTCAACCTTAAGCAGTTCCATATTTTTACTAAATAAGCGATGGCTATCAAATGCCACATTTTGTTTGACGCAAAATTATCAAATTAGTTTCAACGATATATGTTTTTTATCTCTTTACAATATGCAATCGGTTGGTTGAATTAGCGAATATTTTATTTGCCCAATCGACGAAGTTTAACAAATTGGCTGTCACAAAGAGATACTTCTGCACATCTATTTTCCCGTTTATATATTTAGAAATTTAATCCAACCAACGGGTAATATGTGAAAAAATCAGACCCTCGTTTAAGACAGTTAAGCCGCGAGAGCCTGATTTCGCTTTAGTTATGAAACAACATCAGTCGGCCAAATCTACCGCGTAGTAGACTTTGCGGCCCGTGGGGTATACGCCAACGATAAACATCACTTTGTCGGTGTCGCGGGATTTCATTATCGCCGAATAGATTTTTTCGACATCTTCCTGCGATGTCACGCGCGAGTCGTTGATTTGTAGGATTATGAACCCGTCTTTTATGCCTGCATCCTTAAATTTGCCGTCTTTGATGCCTGTTACTTGCACACCCGATGATATTTCAAGCTGTTTCATCGTCTCGGCGGGTATCTTTTTGAACGCGCATCCAAGAGCGGTGAAGTCGTTGGCGCGGGTGAGTTTGGTGTTTCCCGACGAGTTGCGCAACGTGACGTTGGCGGTGTGTCGCGAGTTGTTGCGAATATAAGTGATTGTGATTTTGTCGCCGGGACGGAACTTGGCCATGGTTTCTTGCAGTTGGGCGGTATTGCGGGTCGGGGTGTCGTTAATCGCTATGATTACGTCGCCCTCTTTAAGGCCGCCTTCAAAAGCTGCGCTGCGGTCTTCGACTGAGCCGATGTATAGACCGTAGTTGGTGGCCGTTATATTCTTTTCTTTCGCAAGGTCGCTTGTCAGCTCGTTGAATGCTATGCCGAGCACGGCTCTTTGAACTGTGCCATACTGCTTTATGTCGGTCACGACTTTCTTGACGATGCTCGTGGGTATGGCAAACGAGTAGCCGGCATAGTTGCCGGTCTGTGAGTAGATGGCGGTGTTGATTCCGACAAGTTCACCGCTTAGATTGACAAGCGCGCCGCCTGAATTGCCGGGATTCACGGCTGCGTCAGTCTGAATAAATGATTCGATTCCTCCCGAGATATTCCCCGTGATGCTTGATATGCTGCGCGCCTTGGCACTTACAATGCCTGTGGTAACGGTAGATGTGAATCCAAACGGATTACCGACGGCGAGCACCCATTCGCCAATCTTTAATGACTCGGAATCGCCGATGGGAATTACATGGAGGTTGTCGGCATCAATCTTTATCAACGCGATGTCGGTCGATGGGTCTGTGCCGATGACTGTAGCGTTAAACGTGCGGTTATCGTTGAGTGATACTTCCAGCCTGTCAGCACCGTCGACTACATGGTTGTTGGTGACTATGTAGCCGTCAGGGCTGAGTATTACGCCGGAGCCAAGCCCCATTTGGCGTTGCTCGGGTTGACGCTGTTGGCGTTGTGGACGTTGCTGCCTTGGCTGAGGCCCGAAAAAAAAGTCAAAAAACGGGTCGCTGAATATATCGCTACCGCTTTGATACTGGGCTCTGGTCGAAGCGAAGCTCTTTATTGAAACAACTCCATTGACTGTCGACTCTGCCGCCGATGTGAAATCAGTAGGAGGTGTGGCCCGTTGCGAAACGGTGTAAACCGCACCTTCTTGGCTGCCGTTTTCGATTATGGCGTTGTCGCTCTGATTGCTTAACGCTTTGTCGGAGGAGTTGATGGCCATGACGGTTGTGGCAGAAGTGATTACCGACACGCCACAAACGAGTAAAGCTAATTTGCCAATTGTTCTCATAAAAGCATTATATGTTAAATGTTAAATTCGTCTCTGTTAAAAATTAACTTTATGACGGCAAAAATAGTTGTTTATTTCGTCAGAAAGTAGCTTTTTCGACGCAATTAAGCTAATTTAATAGCCCCGCAGTCGCATTAATTCAATTTAGTATTAAAATCATTAAAAAACGTTGTATCGGTCGACAAAATTATGGTTACAATTAGCCGTATTGGCATCAATTCCTTATATTTGTGAAATATATCGCCTGATGTATGGGGCGGATACCTCACTCGCACTTTATTTGATATTAATGAGAACTCGCAACTATTTCTATCTTCTTATATCATCGATGTTTGTCCTGTCGCTTGCGCTCCTGACCGGATGCGGCACTCCGCGCCAATCAACCAATCGTCAAGCGGCATCGCATTATGACAAAAAGCTGACGCCGGCTCAAGAGAGGGAGCTTGTGAAGGAGGCTAAAGAGTGGCTGGGGGCTAAATATCGTTATGGAGGGCATTCGCGTTCTGGCACCGATTGCTCCGGGATGGTGATGGAGGTGTATAGAAAGGTATGCGGTGTGAAGCTGCCGCGCAGCTCTCGTGAGCAATGTGATTTCTGCGAAAAAATCAAGCGAGATGAATTGCGCAGTGGCGATCTTGTGTTCTTCTCGACCGGAAAAAGCAAATCAACTGTTTCTCACGTCGGCCTTTATATCGGTAACGGTGAAATTATTCATGCCTCGTCGAGCCGGGGAGTGATCGTGAGCCGACTCGATGAACGATATTTCCAGCGAGCCTACCACTCGTCGGGGCGTGTGCTGGCAGCTGCGGGTGTCGCTGCGGCAAAAGCGGTGTCTATTCAATCTGATGGAGGCCGACAGTCGTCACCGACATCACCGAGAAATGGAAAACGTGAGATTTCGCTTGAAGAATTAGTCAAGCGCACGGCGGCTATTGAGCCATCGCCCGAGAAAAAGAATGAGGCTGCCGACCCGTCACTTCCATCGTCATTGTTGCTCGATGATGTGATTGACCAAAAGATTGATTCGATATATTCCGATTTGTTTGATTGAAATGTGTCGATAAAATAACCGTATGTTTAGAATTATTCTAAATAACAACAATCTTTTTAGACTTGGTGTCGATATGGCGTAAATCGGGTTAATTAGCCATTGTTCAAGGACTTTTATTCGTGAAACGATGTTAATGTTTCACGTTAATTTTTAGGCGTAAAAGTCTGTGCGACAATTGGTAGCGAATTTTATGTAAACTATTAGTTTAACAAATGTTTAACGGATTTGTAATTTATTGTGTCTCAGTATAGTTGAAGATATTTTATAATTTCCAAAAAAAAATGTGGTTGTTTTTAAATATTTTTTTTGAGAATTTTGTGATGAAAAGTTTAGCCTAACATCCCGCTACGAGAAATGGAAAAAAGCCATAAACAGCTTTGGGAGGATTGTCTCGCTATCATTAGCGATAATATCTCTCCCGAGCAATTCGACGCCTGGTTCAGACCCGTGACCTTCCTTGGATTCAAGGACGGGGCGCTGACGCTTCATGTCGATTCTCCTTATTTTATGGAGCATCTTGAAGTCCATTATTTGTCGATAATGGAGCCTGTGTTCCGCCGTGTTTTCGGGAAAGGGGAGAAGGTTAAGCTGTTCTATAGTTTCAACCAAATTGGCAACCAGCCATCGACGAAGGTCACGCTCGGTGGTGCCATGCCTTCATCGGCGATTCCGACAAAAGCTCCGGCTCCGGCGAGCCCGTTTCAGCCGCAGCCCTGCGAGGAGATTGACTCTCAGCTTAATCCCCGATATACGTTTGAAAACTATTGCGGTAGCGGCAGCAATAAGATAGCGCGTTCGATTGGAGAAGCCATCGCCGACGACCCTCATTGCAAGACGTTTAACCCGCTTTTTGTGTTTGGTCCTACCGGAGTAGGGAAGACCCACCTTATTCAAGCTATTGGAATCCGCATCAAAGAGCGTGATCCGCGGTCACGCGTGCTTTATGTGACGGCGCGCCTTTTTGAAAGCCAGTACACGGCGGCTGTTCGCAACAATAAAATTAACGAATTTATCAACTTCTACCAGAGTATTGACGTATTGATTCTTGATGATATTCAGGATTTGATGCGCAAGCCTGGCACGCAAAACACTTTCTTCCACATATTCAACCATCTGCATCAGAACCAAAAACAGATTATCCTCTCAAGCGATGTCTGTCCGCCGCAGATGGAGGGTATGGAGGAGCGGCTTTTGTCTCGATTCAAGTGGGGTATGACCGCTGAGCTTGAGCGTCCCGACTTAGAGTTGCGGAAAGATGTCCTGACTCAGAAAGCTGAGCAGGACGGCTTGTCGATACCTAATGATGTGCTTGAATTTATCGCTTCGAAGGTGACCGACAGCGTGCGTGAACTTGAAGGTATCGTTGTGTCGCTCATGGCGCACGCTACGGTTCTCGGAGTTGATGTGACGCTCGATCTTGCCCGCAATGTGCTTGCCAATGCTATTAGAATAAATCGGCCTGTTGTCAATTTTGAGATGGTTACTCAGGAAGTTTGCAATTATTTCAAGATTGACGTAGACCAAATTTACACGAAAAGCCGTAAGCGAGAGATTTCAGATGCGCGGCAAATGGTTATGTACTTGGCTAAGAAACATGTCAAGATGCCGTTGACTGCGATTGGAACGCGCCTGTCGCGCGGCCATGCCACCGTGCTTCACGGATGCAAAAATATAGAGGAACGGCTGTCGGTGGAGAAGCCGCTTCAAGAGGCTATCGCGACCATCGAGCAATCGCTAAATTAACAGACGCAAGTTCAGTTTTAATTAATTATAGTGAAAATAGAGGTCTTCAGAGCCAAATCTGAAGACCTCTATTTTTATTGCGGTTTTCACGCCCTTTCCAAAAAAAACTATAAAATTTTTTCTCTGATTGCGTAACGCGGACGATTCTTAACCTCAATGAAAATTTTGCCGATATATTCCCCGACGATGCCGATTCCCATGAGTATCAGACTTCCTAAGAACCATACTGAGAGCATCAGTGATGACCATCCGAGAATTGTCGAATGAGCGAAAAACGATAACAACACATATATGGCCACAATGATGTCGATGATGAGGAATGTCAGTCCGGTCAGGAATATAAGTCTCATCGGCTTGGCCGAGAATGAAGTGATGCCATCGATGGAGAAGCTGAGCATCTTTTTCAGTGGATATTTCGATTCACCGGCGACGCGCTCATGACGTTCATATTTCACTATTGAGGTTTTAAGCCCTATCTGCGGAATGATACCTCGTAAAAACAGATTCGACTCGCCATACTCGCTAAGCAGGTGGAGCGCCTCATTGCTCATTAACCGGTAGTCGGAGTGGTCATAGATGGTTTCAAGTCCCATAGCCTTTTGAAAACTATAGAATCCGTGGGCCGATGTCCGTTTAAACCATGTATCGGTAGCACGGCTACTCCTCACGCCATAGACAATGTCGCTGCCATTGCGATAGTCCTCGACCATGCGCGCCATGGCATACGGGTCGTCCTGAAGGTCAGCGTCGATTGAGATTGCCGCGTCGCAGTTATCCATGACGGTCATCAATCCTGCGAGTAGAGCGTATTGTTGGCCGCGGTTATGGGCGAGGTCTATGCCTTTGATGCGTTGGTCGGCATCGTGTAGTGAGCGGATTGTAGCCCATGTCTTGTCGCGGCTGCCGTCGTTGACACACATGATGTAACTGCTTGAATCAACTAATCCGTCAGCCTCCATCTTGCTGAGCAACGATAATAGCTCTTTGGCGGTAACTGGAAGCGCCTCCTCCTCGTTATAACATGGCACTACAATTGCTAATTTAGGCGCTTTTCTGGTTTTGGCGATGTCGTCCATGATAAATATATGTGTTTGTTTATTATATCAATAGTTGCGGGCGAAAATAACGCGCTGCGCCGACGGCTTGCCTGTCACCATGCATTTGCCAGGGGTCTTGTCGCCTTCGAGAGGAATACAACGAATGGTCGCCTTTGTCTCCTCTTTGATTTTTTCCTCGGTCTCGACCGTGCCGTCCCAATGAGCGAGTATGAATCCGCCTTTCTCTATCTCCTCTTTGAACTCGTCGTAGGTCTCCACGGTGCGGGTCATTGACTCGCGATGGGCCAAAGCCTTGTCAAAGATGTTCTGTTGGATTTCCTCAAGGAGGGCTTCGACGGTCTTGGCGATGTTGTCGAGAGGCATGACGCTCTTTTCAAGAGTGTCGCGGCGCATCACTTCGACTGTTCCGTTCTCAATGTCGCGCATACCGATAGCCAAGCGCACAGGCACCCCTTTAAGCTCGTAGTCCGCGAATTTGAAACCAGGACGCTTGTTTTCGGCATCGTCATATTTGACGCTTATGCCTGCATTCTTCAGTTCATCAACAATCGGGGTCACTTTTTCGCTGATTTCGGCAAGCTGCTCGTTATTCTTATAGATGGGTATAATAACTACCTGTATCGGAGCGAGGTGCGGTGGCAGCACGAGGCCGTTGTCATCTGAATGGGTCATTATCAGCGCGCCCATCAAGCGGGTTGATACGCCCCATGAGTTAGCCCATACATATTCGGGCTTGTTTTCTTTATTGACAAATGTCACGTCAAACGCTTTGGCGAAGTTCTGCCCGAGATTGTGTGACGTTCCCGATTGCAGGGCCTTGCCATCCTGCATCATGGCCTCGATGGTATAGGTGTTCAATGCGCCCGCAAATCTCTCATTTGCGCTCTTGACACCTTTGATTACAGGCATTGCCATATATTTTTCCGCGAAATCGGCATAGAGGTTAATCATCTGCACCGTGCGCGCCTCCGACTCCTCGGCCGTAGCGTGAGCGCAGTGCCCCTCTTGCCATAGGAACTCAGCCGTGCGGAGGAACATACGCGTGCGCATTTCCCAACGCATGACGTTTGCCCATTGATTGCAAAGGATGGGCAGGTCGCGGTATGAATGAATCCAGTTTTTGTATGTACCCCAAATGATTGTCTCTGATGTGGGGCGCACAATAAGCTCTTCCTCCAACCGTGCGTCGGGGTCAACGATGACTCCGTTTCCGTTGGGGTCGTTTTTAAGACGGTAGTGGGTGACAACGGCACATTCTTTGGCGAAACCTTCAACGTGCTCGGCCTCTCGGCATAGAAATGATTTAGGGATGAGCAATGGGAAATAGGCGTTTTGGACTCCGGTTTCCTTGAACATCTTGTCGAGTGTCTGCTGCATTTTTTCCCATATGGCATAGCCGTAGGGCTTGATTACCATGCAGCCTCTCACGGCTGACTGCTCTGCCAAGTCGGCTTTTACCACTAAGTCATTATACCATTGCGAATAGTTATCCTTGCGCTTGGTGAGGTCTTTTAGTTCCTTTGCCATTGTTTAATGTGTGATTATATTTTGGTGTTATTGTTATCTTGACTGATAAAATATGTGTCAGGCAATAATTCTACAAAGTTACAAAAATCTGTTTAATTATAACCTCTATTATTCTCGCTAATGATTATTTATGCTGATTCCTGTGATTTCGCCGGTTGAACCAGCCCATTGAAAAATATTGTACGCTTAAATGGCAAGCGAGTCTGCATATTTGCCGAAAAATGATTAACTTTGCGCGCAATAAATATCAAAGCTACCAGTTCTATGTCGTTTATTGCAGATAGAGTTAAGATGGATGGACTCACGTTTGATGATGTCCTCCTTATTCCGGCTTACTCCGAAGTCCTCCCGCGCGAGGTTAATCTCAAAACAAAGTTCTCACGAAACATCACGCTCAACGTTCCATTGGTGTCAGCAGCGATGGACACTGTAACCGAGGCGCAGCTCGCTATCGCGATTGCGCGAGAGGGTGGTATCGGCGTGATTCACAAAAATATGTCGATTGCCGAACAGGCTCGCCAGGTCCACGCCGTTAAGCGCGCTGAGAACGGCATGATTTACGACCCCGTGACCATAAAGCGCGGAAGCACCGTCAAGGACGCTCTCGCCATAATGGAAGAATACCACATCGGCGGTATTCCCGTAGTTGACGACCAACGCCACTTAGTGGGCATTGTCACCAATCGCGACCTCCGTTTCGAGCGAGACCTTAATCGTAAAATCGACGAGGTAATGACTTCTGAGGGTTTAGTCACCACCAACCAGTCAACCAACCTTGAGGAAGCCGCTCAGATTCTGCAAGAACACAAGATTGAGAAATTGCCGGTGGTCGATTCCGATGGTAAACTTATCGGCCTTGTGACGTACAAAGATATCACGAAAGCCAAGGATAAGCCCAATGCCTGCAAGGATGCTCTCGGTCGTCTTAGAGTGGCGGCCGGCGTGGGCGTGACCAACGACAGCATAGAGCGTGTGGACGCTCTTGTCGCTGCCGGTGTCGATGCTATTGTCATTGACACAGCCCATGGGCATAGCCGCGGTGTTATTAGCGTCCTTCGGGCGGTTAAGGAAAAATATCCTGATATAGACGTGGTGGTGGGAAATATAGCGACAGGCGATGCTGCGCGCTACCTCGTCGAGAACGGTGCCGACGGTGTCAAGGTCGGTATCGGTCCCGGCTCCATCTGCACCACTCGCGTCATCGCCGGAGTGGGTGTGCCTCAGCTCTCGGCGGTTTATGATGTCGCCAAAGCCCTCGCCGGCACAGGCGTTCCATTGATTGCCGATGGCGGAATCCGCTACTCCGGCGACATTGTCAAGGCCCTCGCGGCCGGAGGTTACTCGGTGATGCTCGGCGGAATGCTCGCCGGGGTCGAAGAGTCGCCCGGCGACACCATCATCTACAACGGACGTAAATACAAAGCTTACCGCGGCATGGGTTCGCTCGAAGCGATGGAAAAAGGGTCGAAAGACCGCTATTTCCAAGCCGGTGAGACCGATACGCGTAAGCTCGTCCCCGAGGGTATCGCAGCGCGTGTGCCGTACAAGGGGTCGCTTTATGAGGTGGTCTACCAGATGCTGGGCGGCTTACGAGCCGGTATGGGATACTGCGGTGCGGCAGACATTGATAAATTGCACGAAGCTAAGTTCACTCGCATAACCAATGCCGGTGTGGCAGAGAGCCATCCTCACGATGTGGCTATTACGAGTGAGGCTCCCAACTATAGCTCATCGCATCAATAATAAAATGTCGGATTAATCGGGCACAACGTCCTGCAAGTCGCAACCGTCGGGTTGTCGCTTGCGGGGCTGTGTCATATTATCGTCCGCTGACGGCATTATTTTAGGCATTCGGCGTTATAATAAATCCAGCACAGGTTTCGTTATTAATCTGTAATATTGTATAAAATTCTAACTTAACTAATATCTATTATCCTGTATCCCGCGTGTTGGCGGTGACATGAAAATAAAGACAGTATGAAAAGAAAAATTCTGTTAGTTGCGCTTGCAATGGCGGCTATGGCAACGGTTGAGGCGAAGAAACCTTCCGACCCCATTCTCATGACCGTAAATGGCAAAAAAGTTCCTTTGAGCGAATTTCAATATCTTTATAACAAAAACAACACTCAGCAGGCTGAAAAACAGTCGATTGATGATTATGTCGATATGTTTATCACTTACAAGCTGAAGGTTGCTGATGCCGAGGCCGCCGGGATTGACACGACGGCTGCGTTTCAGAAAGAGTTCATCGGGTATCGCAATGAATTGGCGCGCCCGTACTTGCGTGACACCGTTGTCTTCAATAAGTTGATAGCCGAGGCTTATGACCGCATGAAAGAAGATGTCGACGTGAGCCACATCATGGTTCCCCGAGGCGAGTCGCCTGATTTAGACGCTAAGAATGCCGCCATGCTCGACAGCTTGCGTACTGCCATTATCAATGGCGCTGATTTCAATGAGTTGGCTTTGAAACATTCGATTGACCCGGGTGTGAAGCGCAACAAAGGTCACATGGGATGGATGTCGGCGAATCAATACCCCTATTCATTTGAGTTTACAGCTTATAACACACCTGTTGGTGACATATCACCTGTAATTCAGACCGATTTTGGCCATCATATTGTAAAGGTTCATGGCCGTCGACCCGCCCGCGGCGAAGTGCTTGTGCAGCATATACTCAAATTGACGCAGGGTAAGAATGAGGCCGAAGCGGCAAAACAAAAGGCGGCTATTGATTCGATTTACACGCTGTTGAAAAACGGAGCCGATTTCGATTCATTGGCGATTGCGCTTTCTGAAGACCCCGGCTCGGCTCGCAATGGGGGTAAACTCCCCTGGTTTGGCCCCGGCCGCATGGTGCCCGAATTTGAAAATGCTTCGTTCTCCCTCAAAAATGGAGAAATTTGCGCTCCGTTTGCCACAAGCTATGGCTACCACATCGTGAAACGCCTTGATTGGAAAGGGGTCAAAACTTTCAACGAGGCTAAAGACGCCATAATCAGCACTATGAACCAAGATGTGCGCAGCAATATGCCTGAGGAGGCTAAATTGAAAGAGCTCAAAAATGCCTACAAATCCTCAGTGAACGAATCGACTCTTGCTATGGTGACTGACGAAATCAAAGCCCATGGTCAGCTCGATTCGGCTGTGGTCGACAAATTCCGCAACAGTCAGGCTCCGCTACTGAGTGTCGGAAAGAAAGTGATTCCGCTGTGCGACGTTATCGGCGAGGTACCGCTCTATTCTGTTGCCAAGGCTGAGAGCGGTGTGTCAATAGTGACCAACGTTTTCAATAAAGCCCTTGACAAAGCCACTATTGAGGCAGAGCGTGAGGCTCTTGTCGATAAATATCCCGATTACCGCAATCTTGTGAACGAGTATCGCGATGGTATGTTGCTTTTTGAGGTTAGCAACCGAAATGTTTGGGACAAGGCTTCAAAAGATAAGGAAGGCCTGGAAACCTACTTCAAGGCAAACCGTTATAAATACAATTGGGAAGCCCCTCACTTCAAGGGCTACATCGTGTTTACCCCCAACGACTCTTTAGAGACCGCCGTTAAGAGCTATATTGCGGCTAATAATGTCACCGCCGACTCGATAAACACCGTTATGCGCCGCGAGTTTGGCCGCGACGTAAAGGTTGAGCGAGTGATTGCCGCTAAAGGTGACAACGCTATTGTCGATGCTGTGGCTTTCGGTGGTGAAAAACCGGCTTCTTCCGGCAAATGGACCAACTATTTCGCGTTTGAGGGACGTGTGGTAGCGTTCCCCGAGGAGGCTGCTGATGTTCGAGGCGCAGTCATCACCGACTATCAAGCCAAGCTTGAAAAAGAGTGGGTTGAATCGCTCCATGCCAAATATCCGGTCAAAGTCAACACCAAACTCCTCAAGAAATTGAAATAACCGACTTCTTGCAATCGCTAATTTTGCTGAAAAGGCGCGACCCATCAGAACGGGTCGCGCCTTTTCGCTGTCAAATATTTCGCCGCAAAGGCTATTGGATTGCATAAATATAAATTGTCATTAATAAAACAAAAATTGCTAAATACGATAAAAACTTATAATTTTGCCGTTGCAGACCGTCAAGCAGCGACCCGGTCACGGGGCAAAACGGGCGGGACTGCGACGACATTTTATTGAAAAGCGTTTACTTTACGCTCTTTCTTGACGCATGGAAATCTGGAAAATTTCATTGGTATAGTCAAGAATGAGGCAAACGGTAGATGTCTTGTGTGGATATATGTACAGTGCGCTGTCATCAACGCGCGTGAGCGCGGGTTGATGGCGCGTTGTCATATTCCGCGTGAGGTCTCTGCAAGTTTGCTCGTTCAACTCCAATGGGCAATTCCAGAGCCTCTATGGGGCATAGTAATAAACCTGTGTTTAGGCATATATTTTACAGAGGCGGAAGAG
>CAZECG010000022.1:0-33029 GCA_964510535.1 uncultured Muribaculaceae bacterium | reverse complement strand
GGTCTACAGCGACGGCACGCACCGCAAGGCAGTGTACTGATAACACTACCTATCGCATCAAAATAGAGAAGAAGCTCCGGGTTTGGGAGTTTCTTCTCTATTTAGTTTTTCAGAATCGTAACGCCAACTCCACTACGATTTTGTCACGGCTACCTTTTGGAGGCTCATAGCCGTCAGGATAAAAATATTTTTCGTAATTAAGACGCATATCAACTTTCACCTTAGGCGATTGAATATAACTGATTGTAGAGCCAAGAGTCAAGCGATTACGGGCTTTGTCGGTCAAGTACAAATGCCCATCACTATTCCTGAGGCCGATACTATGGTCGGTCATTCCGTCCCAGCGACCTTGAAATGAAAGCCGGTTAAATATTCCGGCATTAACAGGCATACCGTAGGATGCGAAACAACTGTAGGCATTGGCGGAATTAAATGAATGATTGGTGTAATGTTTGTAGGTATACTCACCCTCTATCTGCCAACGGTCAGACTTCCAGCTAATAACCCCATTAAGGAAATTGATGCGGATCGAATCGGGGGCGGCCGTTTTGAAACCGCACTCAACAGCCACCTCCCCAATCATATAACGTGCATTCGCAGCAAACACAGGGTCTTTTTCCCATACATCATGGTCGCTTATAGTGGCGTTGTTAAAAACACCGGCTTCTATTTGCAAAGGGGATAAGGGCGAATAGCACAGTTTAGCTCCAACCCCGCGGGTATTGCCGACAATCTCTCCGGCATAGGACTTGTTGGCAAACAGATAGTTGTGGGGCGACCTTACGCCATCAACCGAAAACGGCATAAGCATTTGGCCTGTTATAATCTTAAATCCCTTAGCTACCGACAATCCGACCCAAACGTCAAGCATCTTAAACTTCCCTCTATCGCATAAATCAGCCTGCAGCTTATAATCGACCACCGGGCATACATACCCCTCAGCCGACAAACGAGCGTTGCGCACCTCAAACCGACCAACGTAATCATCGTCTATTTCCGCCTCATACCGCGGTCTTAAAGTCGCGTGAATGTCCGGGAGATAAGTGAAAACTTCTTTTGAGTCAACATGATTCTGCTCCACCCCTGGCTGACTGACATCGGAAACCCCAGCCTCGACTGTACAAGCCAAGGCGGTAAAAGGTAAGGAAACGACTAACAACACAGGTAGCCGACACAAATTATTTATCATACGCATATACTGCTATAAATTGCCTATCAGACCGCAAAGTTACTCATTATATTTTAATCATACGAGACTACTATTGCATATCCATAAAACATTAACCTGCGAATGGCTAATCGCAATCAGACGGTCCACGGGTCAAATGAGCACAGGAAAGCCACCCTTAAACGCCTAAAGAGTATCGCCTGAAAATATCGCTTCAGCTTTAGCGAGAGTTTCGGGACGTCCGATATCTACCCATCTGTATGAGACCGGAGAAAGATAGCCCCGAATCTTTATTTCTCTACAATTCTTGACATAAAATGGTATTATGGAAAACTTTTTGTCGGTTGAAAAAGTAGATAAAAGCTTGTATATCGCATCAGGCGAAAGTATATGAATACCGCCGAAAGCCATCTTCTCTAAATCGGCGATATCAATGCCTTGTGGCAATATTTCGCCGGTATTCACATTTGTCCATCCATGCAAGTCAAAATTCACGTCAAACAACAGATACCGGGATGTTTTGCGGGGAGCCACCAATAGCGTAGCCGCCGCACCTGAATCGATATGCTCCCGTTCCAAAGCGACCAAGTCAAGATCGGTCATTATATCGGCGTTGTGAACCAAAAAAGGTTCATTCCCATCGAGCCATCGACGAGCTTTCAGAATCGCTCCCCCCGTATCAAGCAGATAATCCCGTTCATCACTAACGTGAATCGTTACACCGAAATAATTGTTATCCCGAATATAATCAATTATCATATCGGCAAAATGATGCACGTTGACAACAATTTCCGTAATACCGGCTTGCTTGAAACGCTCAATCACATGGCGGAGCATCGGTTGCCCGGCAACCTCAACCAAAGCCTTGGGCCTGTCATTGGTCAACGGCCGCAAACGAGTACCAAGGCCGGCCGCAAAAATCATTCCTTTCATCTGCGAGGTTTAAAAGTCTGCTCGATATTCTGTTCTCTGTGAATGAGTTCCACCTTTACATTAAACTCTTTGTTGATATGCTCGGCAATATGCTGCGCACAATAGACCGAACGATGTTGCCCACCGGTGCACCCAAACGAAACCATAAGGTTGGTAAAACCTCGCTCCATGTACCGTTTGACCGACGCATCAACCAATGCCTGCGCATGACTAAGGAAGTCAAGCACTTCTCCATCTTCCTCTAAAAACGTTATGACCTGTTGGTCGAGACCCGTAAACGGTTTGTATCGCTCATATTTACCCGGATTGTTGACAGCGCGGCAATCAAACACGAAACCGCCGCCATTACCCGAAGTGTCATTAGGAATCCCCTTTTTATACGCGAAGCTCATCACCTTGACCGTCAGCGAACGCTGTTCAAGCTCATCGCTGAATTGCTTCATCTCCACAAGTTCGTGGAGCAACTTGCTCAGATAGGGATATTCGGGATAAGACCGCTCAAGTAGCGTCCTCAGATTGGCAATGGCAAACGGCACGCTCTGCATGAAGTGAGGTTTCTTTTCAAAATACCCCCGGAATCCATACGCGCCAAGCACCTGCAACGTGCGGAACAAAACAAAATGTCGCAACTGCTCATGGAAATAATCCTCATCAACCGGAATATAACGTCTTAGCGAATCTATATACTCTTTAATCAAATCATGACGCAGACTATCGGGGAAATTAGCCTTAGCTTGCCAAAGGAATGACGCGACATCGTAGTAGAACGGCCCTTTACGACCACCTTGGAAATCAATAAACCAGGGCTCGCCATTATCTCTGACCATAACATTTCGCGACTGAAAGTCACGATACATGAAAGTGCTCGACTGGTTACGCATAAGCACTTTGGCCATGGTTTGGAAATCATCTTCTAACTTATCTTCCAGAAACTCCAGTCCTGTCGCCTTGAGAAAGCAGTATTTGAAATAGTTCAAATCCCACATTATTGACCTAACGTCAAACTCAGCTGACGGATAGCAAACGTTGAAGTCAAGACCTGTAGCACCGTTGAACTGCAAATCGGGCAGGAGCCTTATCGTCTTTACAAGAACCTCTTTTTCGTCTGGGCCGAATGACCTTGTAATCCGCCCTTTTTGAATAGCGTTGAACAACTGTACATCGCCAAGATCTTCTTGCAAATAAGCGGTTTCATCGGATGTCACAGCCACAACTTCAGGAACGGGAAGCCCTTTGCTCCTGAAGTGACGGGCAAGTTGAATGAACGCCCTGTTTTCTTCAATACAAGTGCCAATCACGCCTACCAACGTCTTATCGCCGATTAATCTATAGTAACGCCGATTAGAGCCGGCAGTAGGCAATTCCTCAATTTTCTGCGGCTCAACGCCAACAGTCTCCGTATATAATGATGTCAGTATATTCATAAATTTTAATCGCATTAATAAACGCAAAGTTAAGAAATTTCGTAACTTCGCACAAAATTTAAAGTATTTCTATCTATATGGCCGAATCATCACTTTTGTCGCGCCTTGACGGAATTGAAGCGCGTTTCCAAGAGGTCAGCACATTAATTACCGACCCGGGCGTTATCGCCGACATGAAACGCTTTGTACGCTTGACAAAGGAATACAAAGAACTCGAAAAGCTCACAGCCGCCACTCGCCATTATCGCGAGCTCTTGGGAAATATCGACGAAGCCCGCGATATTCTCGCCAATGAAAGTGATGAAGAAATAAGGTCGATGGCTAAAGAACAACTCGACGCTGCCAACAGCGAACTGCCTCAAATGGAAGAACAGATTAAGCTATTGCTAATTCCCGCGGATCCCGAGGACGGCAAAAATGCCATAGTGGAAATACGCGGGGGTACCGGAGGCGACGAAGCTGCGATTTTCGCAGGCGATTTATTCAAAATGTATTCCAAATACTGCGAATCAAAAGGGTGGTCAGTGGCTGTTACAAGTTTCAACGAAGGCACCGCCGGGGGATTCAAGGAGATTGTATTCGCTGTCAGCGGCGAAAGCGTCTACGGCACACTGAAATACGAGAGCGGGGTTCACCGCGTGCAACGCGTGCCCGCGACAGAAACACAGGGTAGGGTACACACCTCGGCAGCCACAGTCGCCGTGCTACCCGAGGCCGAAGCTTTCGATGTGGAAATCAATGAAGGCGAAATCAAATGGGATACCTTCCGCTCAGGTGGAGCCGGCGGTCAGAATGTGAATAAAGTCGAATCGGGCGTACGATTAAGATATCTGTGGAAAAATCCCAACACAGGAGTAAGCGAGGAAATCTTGATCGAATGTACCGAGACACGCGACCAGCCCAAAAACAAAGAACGCGCACTCAGCCGACTGAGGACATTCATCTATGATAAAGAACATCAGAAATACATTGATGACATTGCCAGCCGACGCAAAACGATGGTTTCAACCGGCGATCGTTCGGCAAAAATTCGCACATACAACTACCCGCAGGGGCGCATCACCGACCACCGCATCAACTACACAATCTACAATCTCCAAGCATTTGTCGACGGCGATATTCAGGACTGTATTGACCACCTAATCATAGCCGAGAACGCCGAAAAATTGAAAGAATCAGAACTATAATTCATTTATATCATAGACTCACAATAATGAAAAGATCAGAATTAGTCGAAAACATTAAAAACAAACGTTCGTTTCTATGTGTCGGCCTTGATACAGACATAAAAAAAATACCGGCTCATCTTATCGAGCAGAAAGATGACCCTATTTTCGAGTTCAATAAGGCCATTATCGACGCAACGGCTCCATATTGCGTGGCCTATAAACCCAATCTCGCATTCTACGAAAGTCTCGGAGTTGAAGGCCAGATGGCCCTTGAAAAGACCATCAAATATCTTAAACAGAACTACCCAGACCAGTTCATAATAGCCGACGCTAAACGCGGAGACATCGGCAACACGTCACAGCTCTACGCTCGCAGTTTTTTTGAGCACCTTGACGTGGATGCGGTCACAGTAGCCCCTTACATGGGTGAAGACAGCGTGAAGCCATTCCTCGGCTATGATGGGAAGTGGGTGATACTGCTTGCTTTAACATCCAATAAAGGCTCCCACGATTTTCAACTCATAAAAGACGAAAGCGGAACACCTCTTTTTGAGACCGTCATGCGCAAATCAGCAGAGTGGGGGAGTATCGACGAAATGATGTATGTGGTCGGTGCGACACAGGGGCGTATGTTTGAAACCATTCGCCAAATCGCACCCGACAGTTTTCTTCTCGTCCCGGGAGTCGGAGCGCAAGGAGGGAGCCTTGAAGATGTAGCCCAATATGGCATGACCAATGAATGTGGCCTTCTCGTCAACTCATCACGCGGCATAATCTACGCATCAGCCGGAGAAGATTTTGCTAAAGCAGCGGCTGATGAGGCCCGCAAACTCCGTGACCAAATGGAAGTTTTGTTGGCTAAACGCAACATCATTTAGTTTGCACTAACTGATTTTCTGAAAACATTATCGTATATTTGCCAAAGAAAATCCCAAATAAACTCTTGACAATAAATTTTTAAGTATAACATATATTTATAAAAAAAATGACACTCGACAATTACAATTTCGCGGGTAAAAAAGCGATTGTGCGCGTTGACTTCAACGTGCCTTTGGATGAGAACGGTAAAATCACCGACGACACACGCATCCGCGGTGCGCTTCCCACACTGAAAAAAATTCTTGAAGATGGAGGCAGCCTCATCATCATGTCTCATATGGGCAAACCCAAAGGTAAAGTTAACCCCAAATTCTCTTTGGCTCAAATCAAAGATGACGTAGCCAAGGCGCTCGGACACGACGTGAAGTTTGCCGACGACTGCGCAAACGCAGGCGAAGCAGCAGCCAACCTCAAACCTGGCGAAGTTTTGTTGCTCGAAAACCTCCGTTTCTATCCGGAAGAAGAAGGCAAGCCCGTCGGAATCGACAAAGAAGACCCCGCCTACGACACAGCGAAAAAGGAGATGAAAGAGCGACAGAAAGAGTTTGCAAAAAAACTCGCAAGCTATGCCGACGCTTATGTTAACGACGCATTCGGAACCGCACACCGCAAACACGCTTCTACTGCCGTTATAGCCGACTATTTCGACGCTGACAACAAGATGCTCGGCTACCTGATGGAAAAGGAAGTTAAAGCCGTCGACAACATCCTCAGCGACATTAAACGTCCGTTCACCGCAATCATGGGTGGCTCAAAAGTATCTACTAAGATCGGCATCATCGAGAATTTGATGGACAAGGTTGACAACCTCATTCTTTGCGGCGGCATGACTTATACATTCGCAAAAGCCATGGGAGGCAAAATAGGTAAATCAATCTGTGAAGATGACAAGCTCGACCTCGCCCTTGACATCATGAAAAAAGCGAAAGAGAAAGGCGTTAACCTCGTGCTCGGAACAGACTGTGTAGCAGCCGATGACTTCTCAAACGACGCTCACACTCAAATCGTTTCTTGCATGGATATACCTGACGGATGGGAAGGTCTCGATGCCGGTCCTAAGACTCAAAAAGCCTTTGCAGAAGTCATCAAAGGGGCTAAAACAATCCTTTGGAACGGCCCAGCCGGTGTATTTGAATTTGACAATTTCACCGCAGGCTCAAGAGCTATTGCAGAAGCTATCGTTGAGGCGACCAACAACGGTGCATTCTCACTCGTAGGCGGTGGCGACTCTGTCGCTTGTGTAAACAAATTTGGTTTGGCCGACGAAGTCTCTTATGTATCTACCGGCGGTGGCGCACTTCTCGAAGCCATCGAAGGCAAAATCCTTCCTGGTATCGCAGCCATCAAAGGTAAATAAAATAGGATAGAACTATCTGTTCTGAACCGCACCCCAAAAGTTTTAAGCCTAACTTTTGGGGTGCGTTATGTATCGACACCACAGTTTCAAAGAAACACTAAATGCTACATCTATAAGAGATGCCTGCAAAACTCTTCAACAAATCTACGCCAATGTCATTTATACACCCGAGATAGGATGGCAATCAAACAAAAGATTGGGAGTAATCAAACATAGGGATAGGGTGTTTTAGGCAGAATCCTATTTAACATAATGCCGATTATGTAACTTCCGACGCAATAAAAAACGCTTTGCAAAACATTTTAATTCGCCAATAAACAGTGCGACAAACCGTTATTTGTCGGCACAACACCTATCTCCGACAAGTTTGCCTTAAATGACCACAATTAATCAAATATTTCAAGAGATTATCGATCATCGACATCTACTCTAAATATACTAAAATAAACGAAGATGTTCATGTTAAATAAGTGCAACAAATCGAGAAAACGCCTTTCTACATTGTTATAAATACAAACGACTGATAATCTACGCCCAAATATTACAACGTAGACCATCAAAGAAAATTTCTGCGACTTAAGACGGTTCTTAAATTACAAATACAAATTATCAATTTACACAACTTAAATATGCGCATTTAAACAATCACAAATCCATATTTAAGTTTAGAATTTGAACTTGACAGCTACCCGCAATTAAATTGCGGGAATGTAGATAATTAGCCAAACACAAATTCACAATTGTGTTTCGAAAAGAAAAATTCATCCATTAACAATAATACATAATCACATTATAATACTGAAACTCATAGGTATTGCATAAAATAATTTTAGTTTTTCTTAAATCAAATTTAAAAAAATCACAAAAACAACCGCCAAACAATCAAAACATATAAATATACCGCTAATAATCAGACACATATAGATTTTATTTAAATCATCCATCAAAAGCAAACGGCATCAGCGGTTTACGCTTGCATCCAATTGTTAACAATCGCAACAAGTACAATTCCCGATTGTTTCAATTCGCAAATTTGCGTTTTTCAATTTTAGTGGTTACATTTGCACATCATTAATTGCAAACAGCAATCGCTATGGATATCGTCAACCGACTTAAATTTTTCATGGAAAGTCAGCAAATTGCCAATTCACAGTTTGCCGACACTTGCCGAATACCTCGCCCTACCCTCTCTCAGCTTCTAAATGGCCGCAACAAAAAGATCAGCGATGAATTAATCGGGAAAATACATAATGCGTTCCCAAGACTATCCGTGTTATGGCTCATGTTTGGTGAAGGGGGAATGATGATTGACGAGAATATCGAAATCTCAGAGCCTCAAAAGGACGAAAAAAGCGAGACATCGACAGAAAAGCGCATTGATTTTCAATATGATACATTTGACGATGCTCAATCTCAAAACACATTTGAAATTGTAGCAAACAATTCCTCCATGCCGAAGACACCCAACAATGTAATGAGACGAAATGAATATGTCGGTAATGCCGACATACAAGCTCAACAAAATTCCACAAAAAGCGCCAAAGTCTCCATAAAGACCGATTGTAATAAAAGAATAACCAATATCGTCGTGTTCTACAGCGACAACAGTTTTCAATCTTTCGCCCCGGCCGATTAGTACACATAATTATTGGGGTTTACATCCTCGTTATGCATACAGCGTTAGCGTTACGATATAGCCTACCAAATACCAATCGTTGTATGCGAATGCTCTATTCATAAATCATTAAAAAAATTTTCAGTAACTTTGCATCATAAACACGAGATTGATCAGCATATCAACGACCACTCTCGGATTTACACTAACCATACTTAATTAGATAATCTTGCAGCCGATGCGCTGTTAACGCAGAGCAAAGTGACGATGAAAAAATTTTTAAAAGATTTCTCAGTCATCAAGAGCGTCCGATTATCATCCGATTACGGACTACTCGGATTAAGCCCTTCAGACGGCTCAAATTTGCCGGAAATGTCACCCGGACAATTTGTCGAAGTAACCGCTCCTCCCGAATCCGGCGTCATGTTACGCCGCCCCATTTCAATTCACGATGTCGACCGCGAAAACAACTTGCTATGGTTGCTTGTCAGAAATGCAGGGAAAGGAACCGCAGCGATATTATCACAACAACCAGGCGACACAGTCAACATATTGTTACCTCTTGGTAATGGATTCTCGTTGCCCGACAAATCAGACAAACCCCTTTTGATTGGCGGAGGAGTCGGTGTTGCTCCGTTACTATATTTCGGGAAAGAAATATTGCGAAACGGCATCACCCCATCATTTCTGCTTGGCGCAAAATCCAAATCAGACTTGTTGCGCATAGACAGTTTTAACAAAGTCGGCTCAACATACATAACGACCGAAGATGGCTCGGAAGGCGAAAAAGGATTTGTCACCAACCATTCAGCGTTAAACAACGAATGGACCAAAATCTATTGTTGCGGCCCTGCCCCGATGATGAAAGCGGTGGCGCATATTGCACGCCAAAGAGGTATTGACTGCGAAGTTTCATTAGAGAACATGATGGCTTGCGGTCTTGGTGCCTGCCTATGTTGCGTAGAAAACACAGTCAAAGGTAACGTATGTGTTTGCAGTGAAGGGCCAGTATTCAACATAAATCAATTATTATGGCAAGATTAGACGTAGAAATAGGGAAACTGAAATTGAAGAATCCGGTTCTCACCGCCTCTGGCACGTTCGGTTATGGGGAAGAATTTGCCGATTTAATTGATCTAAATCGCCTCGGCGGTTTCATCGTAAAGGGCACGACTCTAAACCCGCGCGAAGGAAACCCCTACCCCAGAATGGCCGAAACACCGTCAGGAATGCTTAACGCAGTCGGTCTGCAAAACAAGGGTATTGATTATTTCATCGGCAATATCTATCCCCGCATTAAAGATATCGGCTCAAAAATAATCGTCAATGTGTCCGGAGCTTCAACAGATGACTATGTGAAAGTTTGCGAGAAGCTGGCGCCACTCCATGCTATAGAAGCCGTAGAGATTAATATTTCTTGTCCAAATGTCAAGCAGGGGGGAATGGCATTCGGCACCTCATGTCAAGGAGCAGCGTCCATCACCAAAGCCGTCAGAAAAGCCTATTCCAAAACCCTCATAGTCAAGCTTTCACCTAATGTGACTGACATCACTTCAATAGCCCGTGCCGTAGAGGATGAAGGCGCTGACTCCGTGTCACTAATAAACACCCTAATGGGAATGGCAATCGATGCCGAACGCCAACGCCCATGCCTGTCCACTATTACAGGCGGCTTGTCAGGACCGGCTGTAAAACCGGTAGCGCTGCGCATGGTATGGCAAGTAGCTCATGCGGTCAAAATCCCCGTAATCGGGCTCGGAGGGATCACTAACGGAACAGATGCTATCGAATTCATGCTTGCAGGAGCGAAAGCCGTTCAGATAGGCACCGCCAATTTCATCGACCCGGCGGTGACGATGAAGATTATTGACGAGATTGACAACTATTGCCAGCGTCACGGTGTTAATGACATAAACGAGATTATCGGAATAATCTGAACTAATGACAGATAGCAAACGACAAAGCTCACCGATGATTCTTGGCTCTCGCTCCATCGGTTCATTGCTTGTGCAGTATTCTGTGCCTGCGATTACAGCCAGTGTAGCCACATCGCTCTACAACATCATCGACAGCATATTTATTGGACGCGGAGTCGGGCCCATGGGCATTGCCGGATTGGCGATCACATTGCCGTTAATGAATCTCGTAATAGCGTTCTGTACACTCATTGCCGTCGGTGGAGCCACCATAAGCTCCATATTTCTCGGCCAGCAGAATGTTAAGCGCGCTACCGATGTGGTCAACAACGTCATGGTGCTCTGTGTCATTCATTCCATAATCTTCGGTGGGACAACCCTATTATTCCTTGACGACATATTAATGTTTTTCGGAGCAACGCCCGAAACTCTCCCCTATGCTCATGAGTTCATGACAGTCATACTCTACGGAACCCCTATCTCATACGTTTTCATCGGGCTAAACAATCTCATGAGAGCGACCGGCTACCCTAAAAAGGCCATGATTTCCGCACTACTGTCAGTGGTGGTCAACATAATTCTTGCGCCCATATTTATCTTCAAATTTGATTGGGGCATAAGTGGAGCTGCGACTGCGACCGTAATCGGACAGACTGCGGCATTCATTTGGGTATTAGCTCATTTCTTGTCAAAACACAGTTATGTCCACTTCAATCTGAAACAGCAATGGTTGACCTCGACAATTATTAAACGCATATACTCAATAGGGCTCTCTCCTTTTTTAATGAATGTATGTGCTTGCATTGTGGTCATCTTTATCAACCACGCGCTCCTCGATTGCGGAGGAATTGACGGGAACCTTGCCGTCGGCGCATACGGCATTCTCAACCGCACAACAATGTTTTTCGTAATGATTGTTTTTGGAGTGACACAAGGTATGCAACCGATACTCGGGTACAACTATGGCGCAAGGAAATGGAATCGTGTAAAAAAGACCCTTTCAATCGGCATATGGATCGGCGTGGCTATCACTTCTATCGGTTGGGTAATTACAGAGCTGTTTCCCGATCAGGTTAGCAAGCTATTTACCACCGACGAGGTATTGATTGAATTAGCCCGTAACGGTTCTCGCATTTATTTTATATTTTACCCGCTTGTCGGATGTCAGATTGTGATTCAAAACTTTTTCCAATCAATCGGCAAACCAAAGCTATCGATATTTCTCTCTTTAACCCGGCAACTGATTTTCTTGATACCATTTCTGTTAACACTGCCCCATCACTGGGGATTTGACGGAGTATGGGCAAGCATGGCCGGTAGTGACGGATTGGCATTCCTGCTCGCAATCATCACAGCGTGGGTTGTGCTTAGACGGCTCGACCATACTTTCAAAAAATCGTCGCCCATTCCATCCGATTAAAAAAATAAGATCAATAATGATTAAAGATATTCAACTCCGATTAAAACCAGAAATTGCATACACCCCACTAAAGCTACAGCTATTCGTAGCCGACGTTCTTGGAGGCATCGATATGAATCGAATAAAAGACATCAAAATTGTTCGTCGCTCAATTGATGCCCGCCAACGTCAGGTGATGGTCAACTTATCATTACAGGTCTATATTGACGAGTTGCCACCCGAGAATGATGCCCTCCTCCACGCCAGCTATTCTGATGTCACCGATTCACCATCTGTTATAATTGTCGGAGCAGGCCCTGCCGGGCTGTTTGCAGCCCTGAAGCTAATTGAGCTTGGGATAAAGCCAATCATACTCGAGCGGGGGAAAAGCGTGGATGAGCGGCGGAAAGATATGGCAATGATATCAAGGAGCGACATCGTTGACCCAGACTCAAACTATTGTTTTGGAGAGGGCGGTGCCGGAGCGTTCTCTGACGGGAAATTATACACCCGCAGCAAAAAACGAGGCTCGGTAGAAAACGTGCTCCGAACACTTTTCATTCACGGAGCACCTCCCGAAGTGCTGGTCGACGCTCATCCTCACATCGGTACCGACCGCCTACCTGAAGTCATAAAGGCTATTAGAAACACCATTATAGATCATGGCGGAGAAGTCCGATTTTCTTCTAAAGTAACAGATTTCATATTGGATGGAAACAACAACGTTAATGGAGTTATCACAGCCAATGGAGACAGACATTTTGGTCCTGTGATTCTCGCTACCGGCCATTCTGCCCGCGACATCTACCGACTCTTGCAACGACATCACATCGACATGGAGCCTAAAGGTATAGCCGTAGGGGTACGGCTCGAACACCCACAACAACTGATTGACAGAATAATTTATCATAACCCCAATGGCCGCGGTAAATTCCTGCCACCGGCCGAATACACCATGACGACACGCTGCGGAGGTCGGGGGGTCTATTCATTCTGTATGTGTCCAGGGGGATTCATAATCCCATCGGCATCCGGACCCGACCAACAAGCCGTCAATGGGATGTCTCCGGGCAACCGTGGAACACGTTGGGCCAATTCAGGTATAGTTGTTGAAATTTTACCCGATGATCTCAAAGCTTACGATGAATATGGCGACTTGAAAGTTTTGAAATTCCAGGAGGACATCGAAAAACGGTTCTTTGAGGAAAGCGCAGGCTCCCAAAACGCACCCGCACAAAGAATGGTTGACTTCGTTTCCGGCCGGCAATCTAAAGATTTACCCGAGACATCATATGCTCCGGGTATTCACTCTTCAAGAATAGATAAGTTGCTACCCGACTTTGTGACATCACGTCTTCAAAACGGATTTAAAGAGTTTGGGGTGAAATACAAAGGATTTCTGACCAACGATGCCTGCGTTATTGGCGCAGAGACACGCACCTCATCTCCAGTCAGAATTATACGTGACCCTCTTTCGTTAGCACACATCTCGTTCAGCGGCCTGTTCCCTTGTGGAGAAGGAGCGGGATATGCAGGAGGTATCGTATCGGCTGCGATTGATGGAGAAAGATGTGCAATGGCAGCATTTGACTACCTGAAAAGCATCAATCAAATTTGACTTCGGCGGCGCACATCTCCTCATATTCCGCCCAATTTGGGTCATTCTCCGAATATATCGTTATGGGAAGAAGATCAAATTGTGCAAGAGCGTCATTCACCTTCTTACCGAAAATATGCGTGCTAAGCGTGTAGAACACCCAATTACGTTCACCCGCTCCGGTATACACACCAGTCAGGATAGCGACTGGATCTTTCTTGAACGCACTTTCAAGCGCATCCTGCACAGTCTCCATCAATACTGATGTCGGTTCATCTGGCATTCCCGAACTATCGCCGTGATAAGGCCACGAAATTTCCACCCTGATGCAGAAGCGGGGGTTATTCCTGAACTTATCCACATTACGTCGTCCCGTGACCATGATAAGACGGCCTTCTTCACTCTCAGCCGGCGAGGTCCACCAATTATCGTTTTCTTCCATTTGTTTTAATTTTGGCACTAAATTAGTAAAACCGCTCCGAAATAACGTTACATCAGAAATGATTTTAACAAATTGCTTGGGCTATTGTTGGTTTTTTGTTACTTTTGTTGGATGTTAAAACCGCTATGGTTTTGATTCGTTGGAATAAGTATAAACTACCTAAAGATTAATTATGAAGGTACTCAAATTTGGTGGGACCTCAGTAGGCTCAGTCGACAGCTTGCGCAACGTCAAAATGATTGTTGAGCAATGCAACGAGCCGGTTATTGTCATTGTATCTGCTCTCGGAGGCATCACCGATCGGTTAATATCCACCGCTCGACTTGCTGCCGAAGGAAATATAAGTTATCTTGAGTCATACGCCCAAATCGTTGAACGCCACAATAATATCATTGACAATGTCGTCTCTGAAAATCGCAAGCTCGACGTTAAGTCGATAGTCACTCCGCTTTTAGAGGAACTCGGCAACATATATCGAGGCATCAGTCTGATTAAAGACCTGTCTGACCGTACGCTCGATATTGTGGTGAGCTACGGCGAACGATTGTCAAGCACAATAATCAGCCGCATTATCAACGACACCACACTACTCGACTCTCGTAATTTCATAAAAACGAAAAAAGAGTTTGGCAAACACATACTCAATTCTGAGGAAACCGACAAACTCATACACGACCACTTCAGCAGCCTGCAATCGAAAGTAACTCTTGTTCCTGGATTCATATCGTCCGACGAAAACGGAGACATAACCAATCTCGGTCGGGGAGGCAGTGACTACACAGCTGCTATTATCGCAGCGACACTCAATGCCGACTCATTAGAGATATGGACTGATGTCGATGGATTCATGACTGCCGATCCCCGTGTCATTGACAACACTTATGTCATCGACCACCTATCGTTCACTGAAGCTATGGAACTTTGCAACTTCGGTGCAAAAGTGATTTACCCACCGACAATCTACCCAGTATTTCACAAGAACATACCCATAGCTATTAAAAACACCTTTAATCCTTCGGCTCCAGGGACTCTCATATCTGAGCAATGTCCCAACGCCGAAGGAAAAGCGATTAAAGGCATTTCATCTATTAACGACACCTGCCTAATCACGGTCACAGGCCTTGGGATGGTGGGAATAATCGGTATTAACGCCCGCATCTTCAACGCTTTGGCCCGTAATGGGGTGAGCGTATTCCTCGTTTCGCAAGCCGCCAGTGAAAACAACACATCTTTTGCCGTTAAGAATTCCAACGCCGACCTTGCGGTACAAGTGCTGAAAGACGAATTTGCAGGAGAATTTAAGAGCGGGGAAATCAGCGACATTAAAGCCGAACGAGATCTTGCGACTGTGGCGATAGTCGGTGAGAATATGAAACACACCACAGGAATAGCCGGGAAGCTATTCAACACTCTCGGACGAAACGGAATCAACGTCATCGCTTGCGCACAAGGAGCCTCTGAAACCAATATCTCGTTTGTAATAGACCTCAAAAATCTAAAAAAGGCTCTTAACGTAATTCACGACTCGTTTTTTCTGTCAGAGAATCAAGTTCTGAACCTATTCATCATAGGAACCGGCAACGTCGGTAAACATTTGCTCGGTCAAATTCAGTCTCAGCAGCCCAATCTACTGAAAGACAAGTCTCTTGAACTTCGCATAGTTGGTATCGCTAATTCTAAAAAATGTGTGTTCTCTCGCGATGGAATTGACATCTCTGACTGTGACAAACTTCTTGCCGAATCTGCTACAGATGCAACGCCTAAAAACATAAAAGATGGCGTTATCGGGATGAACATATTCAATCCTGTCTTTGTCGATTGCACAGCAAGTCCCCAAATAGCAGAGCTCTATTTCGACCTACTTTCTCACAACGTCAATGTCGTAGCGGCTAATAAGATAGCGGCTTCATCTGACTACGCTAATTACAGCAAATTGAAAAAAGTGGCTCGGAAAAAAGACGTGAAATTCCTTTTCGAAACCAATGTTGGTGCCGGGCTGCCGATTATAAACACGATTAATAATCTGATAAACTCAGGTGATAAAATTTTGAAAATTGAAGCCGTCGTTTCGGGTACGCTAAACTACATCTTCAATGTCCTCAGCAAGGACGTACCCCTGAGTGAGGCAATTCTGATGGCGCAGAAAGCCGGGTACAGCGAGCCAGATCCTCGGATAGACTTGAGTGGAAAAGATGTAATCAGAAAACTTGTGATTTTAGCGCGCGAGGCTGGTTATAAGATAAACCAAGAAGACGTAAAACGTAATCTTTTCATCCCTGAGAAATATTTTGAAGGTTCCATTGAAGATTTCTTCAAACACATAAAAGAACTCGACCGTGAATTTGAGTCAAAGCGCTCAAAAGCCGAAGCATCATCACAACGCTTCAGATTCGTGGCCAAACTGGAAAACGGCAAAGCAAGCGTATCATTGCATGCCGTCGACTCCACCCACCCGTTCTATCATCTTGAAGGGAGCAACAACGTGATTTTGCTCACCACCCAACGATATAAAGAATACCCAATGGTCATTAAAGGATATGGAGCGGGGGCTGAGGTCACAGCCGCAGGTGTTTTCGCCGACATAATAAGCATCGCTAACATCCGATGATTGATATAACACCTATCATGAAACATATTATTATACTTGGCGATGGAATGGCCGACGAACCAATCGACAATCTCGGAGGCAAAACGCCTCTTGAGGTGGCCGAGACTCCGTCAATGGACTATTTGGCACGCAATGGACAATTAGGCATGCTAAAGACTGTGCCCGATGGATACCATCCGGGCAGCGAGATTGCCAATCTCGGAGTATTGGGATATGATGTCTCAAAAGTTTTTGAAGGACGAGGTTCTTTAGAGGCGGCAAGCATGGGCATCGACATTAAACCTGACGAGATGGCGATGAGATGCAATTTGATTAGCATTGACTCTAATGGTCTTATAAAAAACCATTCAGCAGGGCATATTTCCACCGACGAGGCAACAGTGCTTATCAATTTTCTACAAGAGCAACTTGGCAATGACGAGGTATCGTTCTATCCTGGCGTGTCATATCGTCATCTGCTGAAAATAAAGAACGCAGATAAACATCTTGACTGCACACCACCCCATGACGTTCCGGGCACTCCCTATAAAGAAGTTCTCGTAAAACCACTGTCCGACAAAGCCATCCACACAGCGACCCTTATAAACAATCTGATTTTGGAATCGCAGAAACTCTTATCCAGACATCCGATTAACATACGCCGTATCGCCGAAGGCAAAGACCCTGCCAACAGCATTTGGCCATGGTCGCCAGGGTACAAACCTTCTATGTCGACACTACCCCAATTATTTGGCATAAAAAATGGGTGTGTTATTTCTGCGGTCGACCTAATCCGGGGAATCGGCATTTATGCCGGGTTGAAGCCCATCATGGTTGATGGGGCGACAGGGCTATACGACACAAACTACGAAGGCAAGGCCAAAGCAGCTATCGACGCACTTCGAAATGGAGCGGACTTTATATTCATTCACGTCGAAGCGAGCGACGAGGCCGGACACGAAGGAAATATAGATTTGAAAATTAGGACTATAGAATACCTCAGCGAACGTCTTATAGCCCCAATCATCACCGAAATCAAAAAAATGGACGAACCAATAGCCATCGCTCTCCTCCCTGACCACCCTACCCCTTGCAGACTAAAAACTCATACCTCCGATCCGGTACCTTTTGTTATTGTCAAACCGGGTCAACAACCGGATGGAATCAGCACCTTTTCCGAAATAACGGCAAAAGACGGCTCTTTCGGAACTTTGGGTACGGATGAGTTTATCAAACTGTTTTTAAATTGACAACCAAAAATTCGACACAAAACCCACATCAAAATGAATTATTACAGCACCGAACATAAATCCCCATCAGTATCACTCCGCGATGCGGTCGTAAAAGGGCTTGCCCCGGATCGAGGGCTATATATGCCGGAACAGATTCATGAGATTCCAAAGGCTTTTTTCAACAATATAGCCGAAATGCCGTTGCAGGATATAGCCTATGTCGTTGCCAACACTTTGTTTGGAGATGATATTGAGTCCGAGACTCTTAAAAACATCGTCAAGGAAACCCTAAATTTTGATATCCCGCTGAAAAAAGTCGAGGATAACAAGTATGTTCTTGAGCTATTCCATGGCCCGACATTGGCGTTTAAAGACGTTGGAGCAAGGTTTATGGCTCGTTTGCTGGGGCATTTCAACAACGCCAACAACGGTAAGGAAGTCAACGTGCTTGTCGCTACCTCAGGCGATACGGGAAGCGCGGTTGCAAACGGGTTCTTAGGCGTACCAGGTGTCAGAGTGTTTGTCCTATACCCAAAAGGAAAGGTAAGTCCCATACAGGAAGCACAGTTCACCACGCTTGGCAACAATATCACAGCGTTGGAAGTCAGCGGCACATTTGACGATTGCCAATCACTTGTCAAAGGAGCGTTCCTTGACCAGGAACTCAATGACCACATGATGTTGACATCGGCCAATTCCATCAACATTGCCAGATTCCTACCCCAGATGTTCTACTACTTCTACGCCTACGCTCAATTGGCTGCAAAGGGAGAGCCTCTTGACAACATAGTGGTAGCCGTGCCGAGTGGAAACTTCGGGAACATCACATCAGCCTTAATCGGCAAAAGAATGGGGCTTCCCATTAAACGGTTTATCGCAGCCAATAACCGAAACGATATATTTTACCAATATCTGTTATCGGGAAAATACGAGCCTAAAACATCTATCGCCACCATCGCCAACGCAATGGACGTAGGCGCACCGTCCAACTTTGCCCGTATCCTTGATTTATACGGCAATAGCCATGAAATGATTAAATCTGAGATTTCAGGTTCAACATATACCGACGATGAGATATCCCGTACACTTGCTGAGACATACAGACGCACAGGTTACCTACTTGACCCTCACGGAGCCGTAGCCTACAGAAGTCTGCTCGACGGGCTCAAACCAGGTGAAATTGGCATTGCACTTGAGACAGCACATCCGGCTAAGTTCAAGGACACTGTTGAAAATATAATCAGAGAGAAAATTACTATTCCGAAGAAGCTCGCCGCATTCACTCATGGGGTGAAATCAACAGTGAAACTATCCCCCACAATGGCTTGTTTCAAGAAATTCCTACTCTCTCAGTAACTTCCTATAATCTATTAACCCTAAAACATTTTTTATTATGGCAAACAAACGCAACCTCAAAAAACAAGTGAAATATCTTTGCGGTGATATGGCATCGGAATGCATTCTTGCAATTGAACTGGCTCACGATATAGACAAAGAGAAAATGGAAGACGCTATCGGGCAAATCGCCAAATTGCAATTTTCCACTATCGAGCATATCACATTCTCCTTTGACAAATCACCTCGCGACTTTACTTCAAAAAAAGAATATCGGCAAGCACGCAACGATTATTTCAAAAAAGCCTACAGCTCAATTGTCAAAGAATTCAACACAAAAGTTGACGGGATTTTAAAAATAATGAACAGTGCTCTTCCGTCCAATAAAAAAGCTGAAGCATAGGACACGCATCAATAACCAACCACCGACGAGATGATTATTTCTCAATGGATTCTGAAGATGGCCGGGTGGCGGTTAGATATAACCGTCCCCGACCATCCTAAGTGTATTATTTGTGTAGCGCCCCACACAAGCAACTGGGACTTTATCCTTGGAAAACTCGCATATAACGCAATCGGGCGCAAAGCTTCTTTCCTGATGAAAGAACAATGGTTTTTCTTCCCACTTGGAATGATTTTCAAAGCGATGGGCGGTATCCCGGTTCCACGACGACGCGGCTCGGCATTAACCGACGAAATCGTCAGATTGATGAATAAATCCCAACGGCTAACAATCGCTATCACGCCCGAAGGGACAAGAAGCCGTACTGACAAATGGCGACGAGGATTCCTATTTATAGCTCGTGATGCCGATATTCCAATTTTGCTCGGCGTGATAGATTACGGAGAAAAAATCATCAGAATCCGCGATACATTCAGAACCACAGGTGACGTTGACAGCGATATGCTAACGATCAAGGATTATTACCGAAAAGCCATCGCCCGACATCCCGAGAACTTCTCTACCGATTAAACTCATGAAAGTTACAGCCATACCGCTCGACATCGTCTGGAGCGACAAATCAGAAAATATGTTCGCCGTTGCCAACGGATTGAGCAAGATTGACAAAGATGTTGACATCGTCGTTCTACCGGAATTGTTTTCGACCGGCTTCATTCCCGATAGGCAAATTATGTCTTCTGCTGCCGAGACCAACAATGGCCCGACCATGGAGGCTCTCAGATGCTGGGCAACGCTCTACAATGTCGCAATATGCGGAAGTTTTCTCGCTCGCGACGGAGCACAATTTTATAATCGTGCTTTTTTTATCGAACCGTCTGGCGATGAAACGTTTTACGACAAAGCCCATTTGTTCGGGATGAGCAACGAATCTTCGTTGTTATCGGTCGGACATCGCCCAATTCCGGTAGTGAGATATCGTGGATGGAATATATCCTTTATCGTATGCTATGATCTTCGATTCCCTGCTTGGTGCCGGAACATGGATTGCAAATACGACCTTATGCTGATCCCTGCCAATTGGCCGACATCACGTCAATACGCATGGGCCCACCTCTTGATTGCGCGTGCCATAGAAAACCAAGCCTACTATGTAGGATGCAATCGCACTGGTAGCGATGACTACGGAGAATATTCCGATGAGATGACATTTGCCGTCGACTATGTCGGAAAAGACATCTCAAAGAGCGAAAACGGAATGGTAACGGTAATACTCGATAAAAACAAGATAGAATCATATCGAGAAAAATTCCCCGTATGGCGCGATAGTGACCACTTCAGCTTGTAGTTTCGCAGTATTTATAATATTCACATTTTCATCAAAGCAATTATCATGAAATCACTCATTATCACATTGGCTATCGGAATAGCCGCAATGCCCCTCACTGCGCAGCCAAAACGTGAAGTGCGTGCGGTATGGCTCACTACAAACTCAGGCCTTGATTGGCCAGCAGGAGAGACATCACCTTCTCGCCAGAAACAGTCCATGATAAAGATTCTTGATCGACTGGCCGCAGCCAACTTCAATACAATAATTTTTCAAGCACAGATAAAAGGCGATGTAGCGTGGGAATCATCCTACCAACCGACCATGCGATGGATAACCGGTAACGGAAGCGTCAATATGAGCTACGACGTGAGTCAATTCGTCATTGACGAATGCCACAAGCGCAATATGGAATGCCATGCTTGGATTGTACCATACCGCATCGGTTCAGCAACCGAAGCCAGTAAGTATTCTGCCAATCCCCGCAAACACGTCTACATAACCCACCCTCAGTTATGCAAAGAATCAGGTTCGCAATACTATCTTGACCCGGGTAACCCAGAAGTCCGCAGCTATTTGTTAGATGTATACTCCGAACTGATACGAAACTACGACTTCGATGGCGTCAATTTCGACTATACAAGGTATCCGTCAACCGACGGACTGCCCGATGATGATACATACGCCGCTTATAACCCCGACGGATTACCGCGCAGCGACTGGAGACGACAGAACATAAACACGTTCATAGCTGAATTTTATGAGATGGCCAAGTCCATAAATCCTGATATTAAAGTTGGAGCCGCTCCTATCGGTTGCTATAAGAATCTTCCAGGCTACAGCAATATGACCGCATATGGAGTGTATCAAGACGCTTGTCAGTGGATGAAGTCCGGCAACCACGATTTGCTCATTCCTCAAATGTATTGGAATGAAAAATATGGTTTTTCCTCTCATATGAACACATGGATTAACAACTGCGACGGACGCCAGTTGGTAGTCGGAATAGCCCCCTACAAAATGGTCGATGGTACCAACGACTGGGAACCGGAAGTGATTTACGATCAGATTGACAAAATAAGAGCAAAACAAGGAATGAGCGGTGTATGCTTTTTCCGTACGGAACACGTTATAGGTACTCACAAAAGAGAAACCGCCCTATACGACAAGCTACAAAGTGAATACTTCAAATACCCGGCGCACATACCGACAATGGATTACAATGGAGTGACGACTCCCGACAAACCACAAAACGTCACCCAAGAATATATCAATGGCCGGTATCAGATAAATTGGGATGCCCCGACCGATGCCGATATAAAATACTACTCGGTATATCTCTGCGACGGCAATACGGTCGACACCAATAATCCCGACAAAGTGGCAGCCCACATTGTCAAAGACAACCACTTCGCTTACACAAGCGACAACCCCGATTTATCATTTGCGGTAACAGCCTTTGACAAAGGATATTTTGAAAGCTCTCCAGCAATTGCGTCAGAAGCCGGAGTCGATGATATATCTGCGAATCCGACACTATTCCGGTTCTGTAATCAAGCCATCGAAATTGAAGGCTCAAGAGAAATAAACCGCGTCGAAATATACACCACAACTGGTATGCAGATAAAATTAATCGTCATTAGAGCCTCTTCCGCATTCATTGACTGCGCCTCGCTATCCAAAGGGCTATACATTGTACGCACTATTTATTCCAACGGCAGTGTGGATGTCAATAAAATTCTCCGATAAAATTTGGTATTGGGAAATCCAATCAGTAAATTTGTATCAGTTTAACTGTGACAAAATTATTATAAATAAAATCATTTAACAAAATAAACATATCAAGAAATGGAAATAACAGGCCGAATCATCCTTGCCTTGCCTGAAATCAGTGGCACTTCAAAGGCAGGAAATCCTTGGAAAAAACGAGAATATGTTCTTGAAACCCAAGAGACTTATCCCAAAAAAGTACATTTCGACTTCTTTGGCGAACGCGCCGACCAATACCCTCTAAACGTGGGCGACAACGTGCGTCTAAGCTTCGACATCGAGAGTCGCGAATATAATGGTCGTTGGTTTACAAGTATTCGTGGTTGGAAAGCAGAGAGTGCCGATGCGGCACCTGCGGCGACACCCGCCCAAGCTCCCTATCAAGCACCGGGAGCGGTTCCTCCGCCACCCATCTCTCAGCAAGCTGACGAGGACGATCTCCCATTCTAACCATAGCGACTCATCCATACAGCGAGGGCTGCCGATTTATATATCCGCAGCCCTCGCTTTTATTCTAACTAATTGTGTTGACGCTAATTATACATATCCTCGTATGATGCCGCGCTTTGAATTTCTCACAAACAAGATAATCTCATCGCGCTCTGGAGTTGCCGGAAGTTCAGCTTCAATACGCTCCACGGCATCCGACACATTCAACCCCGACAGATACAGGTAACGATAAATCTCCTGAATCCCAAAAATAGTATCACCGGAGAAATTGCGACGGCGCAGCCCTATTGAATTGACACCCGCATAAGAGATGGGTTCACGAGCCGCCTTGACATATGGCGGAATATCCTTGTTGACCAATGCGCCGCCTTGAATCATGACATGGGGGCCGATATGGCAGAACTGGTGTATCAACGTACCACCACCAATCACCGCATAGTTATCAACAATCACCTCGCCTGCAATTTGCGATGCATTAGAGATAATAACATTGTCGCCTACCACACAATCGTGTGCGATATGGGAATAAGCCATAATCAAGCAATTGCTACCGACCACGGTCTTCCCTTTTGCAGCCGTGCCTCTATTGACGGTCACACACTCTCTCAATGTGGTGTTGTCGCCGATTATTGCTAAAGTGTCCTCACCGCGAAATTTCAAATCTTGAGGTATCGCAGAAATAACAGCACCCGGGAATATGGTGCAATTTTTACCTATGCGCGCACCCTCCATGATTGTTACATTACTGCCGATGCGAGTACCCTCACCGATTTCTACGTTCTGGTCAATTGTCACAAAAGGATCAATAACCACACTTGGGGCGATTTTTGCCGCCGGATGTATGTATGATAATGGTTGCTTCATTATTATAAAATTATCTATCGACTAATTCTGAAGAGCTTTATTTGTTTTTTACTATCTGAGCCATGAACTCACACTCACAAACGACCTTCTCACCCACAAAGGCATATCCTTTCATAACGGCACAACCGCGACGTAAGGGAGTCATGAACGATACATGGAATATCAACGTATCACCGGGAACCACCTTCTGACGGAACTTGACATTGTCTATCTTCATGAAATATGTCGAGTAACGCTCAGGCTCATCAACGGCTCCAAGCACGAGCAATCCCCCGGTTTGCGCCATAGCCTCTACTTGAAGCACACCGGGCATAACCGGCTCCTGAGGAAAATGGCCTTGGAAAAACGGTTCATTGGCGGTGACATTTTTCATACCGACAATATAGTTCTGTCCTTTCTCTATTATTTTATCCACAAGAAGGAATGGATAGCGGTGTGGAAGATGCTCACGAATAGCATTGACATCCATCAACGGCTCAGCATTAGGATTATAGGCAGGTGCCTGAATGTCCTGACGCTTTATCTCGCAGCGTATCTGCTTTGCAAACGCAGCATTAAGCGTATGGCCGGGGCGCGTAGCAATGACCTTCCCCTTCAACGGACGACCAATGAGAGCCATGTCTCCAAGTACATCCATCAATTTGTGACGCGCAGGTTCGTTCTCTGTAGTGAGTGGCTTTTCGTTGACATAACCATACTCACTAACGCGCTTGTGGGGAACGTGCATCAGGTCAGCAAGACGATCAAGTTCCTCCTGAGGAAGCGGAGAGTCATATATGACGATGGCATTGTCAAGGTCTCCACCTTTGATGAGATTACCCTTGACAAGAGGCTCAATTTCGCGTACAAATACGAACGTACGACTGTTGCCTATCTCTTTCGGGAAATCGCCAAGACTATCGAGCGTGGCATATTGATTGGAGAGAACCGGCGAATCAAACGCTATCATCGTATCAATTGTAAAATCATCATCGGGTAATACCACAATTGAAGAACCTGTAGTATCGTCTCTAACCTCAATCTTCTGCTTTACTACATAAAAGTTCTTGTCAGCATTCTGCTCAATGACCCCTACTTCCGCAATTCTTTCGCAATACTCTTTGGCTGAACCATCCAAAATGGGGACTTCGGGAGCGTTTATCTTAACAAGCACATTATCTATTCCGGCTGCGTATAAAGCAGCCATGGCGTGTTCGATTGTACTAACCTTTGCATCACCGCGGCCTATCACCGTACCGCGACTGGTAGCCACGACATTCTCGGCCAAAGCGTCTATGATTGGTTCACCCTCAAGATCGACACGCTGAAATTTATATCCATGATTCTCGGGTGCCGGACAAAAAGTCGCTTCAATATCCAGACCCGTGTGAAGACCTTTCCCCTTGACGGTAAAAGAGTCCTTTAAGGTTACTTGCTTCATTAGATATGAATCTTATTTTTTTGTTATTATTTTTTCGAGTTCATTGACACGGCCATAGAGCTTCGCAAGATTCTTAAGATACACAGCCTGACGATAGAAATCTTTCAGCGGCATAGAGGGATAGCCCATAATCTGACTGTCGTTTGCCACATCTGACGGTATACCGCTCTGAGCACCTATCATGACACGGTCGCCCACATGAATGTGCCCGGAGAAACCTACCTGACCGCCCACCATACAGTTGCTGCCTATTTTAGTCGAGCCTGCGACTCCGGTTTGCGATGCAATCACTGTATCATGCCCTATCTCACAATTGTGGGCCACTTGTATCAGATTATCGAGTTTCACCCCTTTCCCTATGCGGGTGCTGCCCATCGTAGCGCGATCGACAGTGGTATTGGCTCCAATCTCCACATCATCATCAATCTCCACATTTCCTATCTGCGGAATCTTATTGTAATGGTCACCAACAGGTGCGAAACCGAATCCGTCGGCTCCGACAACAACTCCGGCGTGAAGCACACACCGTTGTCCTACTTTGCATCCATGGTATATTTTGACTCCGGGATATATTATCGTACCCTCACCAATGGTGACATTGTCACCGATGTAACACTGGGGGAATATTTTGACACCTTTCCCGAGTTTCACGCCCTTCCCTATATAGGCAAACGCTCCGATATAGGCATCAGATGGTATATCGACACCATCTGAGATATACGATGGCTGTTCTATTCCCCCATATTGAGGCTGTGTCATTTTCGATACCATGTCAAGGAGCATCGCCACTGTCGCATATGGGTCTGCAACTCTGATTAAAGTCGCGGCGACAGGTTTTTCAGGTTGGAAATCATCTTTTACTAAAACTATCGATGATTTTGTATCATATATGTAATTCGTGTACTTCGGATTTGACAGGAAAGAGATCGCACCGGGATGCCCTTCCTCTATTTTAGCGAATGTGCCGACGGCAACATTTCCATCGCCCTCTACCTTGCCATTTACCAAGGCTGCTATTTGACTTGCTGTAAATTGCATTTTCGTGATGGTTCTTTTCTTAATTTATCTTGCAAAGATGGCATTTTTTTCTCAGATTACCGCTATATCGCGCCACAAAAAACGGTTCCTTGGCATCACTTTAGCTACTTTTTGCCAAAGTCGACAACTATCAACGACAAAGGGAGACGGCCGCCCACCATCCCCCTTCTTAATCTACGATGCCGATTAGTCTCGTTTTTTTTGCTTTATTTGTCGTCTAATTGCAAATTCCGAGTCGATTCGAGTATCGGCAGATTGGTTTCAGTCGGTACATAGATGACCGTTTTATTGCTCAAGTCAGATTGCTGGCGCACCCAAAGATATTGAATATAAGTCGGAGTGATGCTACCATTCTCGATGCGTATCGCCTCGGCCGCACCTTTAGCGCGTTCAACCTCGGCTTGGGCATTGAGTTTTTCAGCTTCAAGATTTGCGCGAGCTTCCTCGATTTTAATTTTTCGATTTTGCTCGGCTTTGGCAAATTCTGCTTTTCCCTCCATTTCTTGCGACCATACGTTATACCACGGTCTGATAAACGCAAGAGCCACTATCAAGACCACAATGCCGGCCACCGTCCACAAGCCCCATTTAACCAATGTAGAGGGAGCTATATCAACTCCGTTGTTGTAATTACTCATAATTTTCAAGTTTATTTAGTTGTTAAATCAAACGAGCTTTATGCCGTCGGAGCCTATCAAAATCTTACGTTCTTTAAACAAGTGACCCAACGCTTTTTTAAAGTCTTTTTTACTACATTGAAATTTCGCTTGAATCTCTTCGGGCGACGATTTATCTGACATCGGCACCGCTCCGCCGTTGATTTTGACGTGGTTCAAGATGCGTTCGGCGAGAGCCCCAACCCGTTCGGCTACGTTTCCACTAAGCGTCAAATCGATTTTGCCGTCATCTCTCACATTTTTGACAAACGCTTTTATGGTGTCGCCGATTTCAAGATTGCGGAATAATTCATTTTCATAAATCATACCGTTATGAAGATTATCGACAATCACGCGATAGCCTATCGGTGTTTGTTGCAACACCAGTGCCGACACCTCATCGCCGCGCTCATACTCCGGAATCACATTACCCAGATATTTATCCATCTTGGCAGTTGCCACTATGCGCTTTGTCAAGTCATCGAGATAGAGATACACCGGATATACCCCACCCTCGCGCATTTTGACTTTCTGCTCCCGGAAAGGAACCAAAAGGTTTTTAGGCAACCCCCAATCCAAAAACGCTCCGACCGAGTTGACATCTACGACCTCCAAAAATGCGAACTCTCCGACTTGAGCAAACGGATTCTCGGTCGTAGCTATCAGACGGTCTTCTGAGTCAGTGTAAACAAACACATCAATCTCATCTCCTACATTCAATGGAGTTTGGATGTATCTTGAGGGTAGCAATATCTCCACACCGTTTCCGGCATCGAGATACACCCCGAAGTCTACTATCTTAGCAACCGGCAATCGGTTGTGTTTTCCTATATTTACCATAATCATTATACGTTTCGTTCTACAAAGAACATATTTTTTGACGGCTTTTCACTCCTTTTTAAGGTTTTATTTTAAAATTAATGATAATTTTGCAATATTATAGGTCGTGCATTCAACCTAAGTGATAAACAGATATTATTCATGATAAGATAACGCCCAGATGAATCAAACCGTATTAAAATATTTTCCGACATTAACCGACAGACAAGTTTCACAGTTTGAACGAATCGGTTCGCTTTACCCGGAATGGAACGACAAAATCAACGTCATATCACGCCGAGACATTTCCAACCTCTACCCCAACCATATACTGCACTCATTAGCTATCGCCAAACTCCTTGACCGATATGGCGCGCCTGTCGCCGGCACTACATTCTTGGATATGGGCACCGGAGGGGGTTTCCCGGGGATTCCGTTAGCGATAATGTATCCCGACTGCCAATTTCACCTAATTGACCGCATCGGGAAAAAAATAATGGTAGCACGCAGCATCGCCGAAGATATTGGATTGACAAATGTCTCATTCCAGCACGGTGACATCGGCGAATGTCGAAAAAAATATGATTTTGTAGTATCTCGCGCTGTAATGCAGCTTGCAGAACTCATCAAGCTCGTATCCAAAAACATCTCGCAGAAAGGTTTCAACGGCATAGACAACGGCATTATATGCCTCAAAGGGGGTAATCTTGACGAAGAAATCGAAAACGCGCGCCGACCTGTCATAGACATCGACATAACCGACTTTTTCACTGAACCCTATTTTGAAACAAAGAAACTACTATATGTACCTATGCATTTATCAAAACAATCCTAAAACTGCAACCGATTATGAAAATCCGACAATTCACTTTCAACATGTTTGGTGTCAACACCTATATCCTTTGGGATGAAGCGTCACACGAAGCCGCGGTCATTGACCCCGGTATGATTGATGAAGCTGAGGAACGCCTTCTCGACGAGTTCATAGAACGCAACGATTTAAAAATCACACATTTGATAAACACACATTTACATCTCGACCACACTTTTGGCGACAGACATATCAAGAATCGGTATGGAGTAGAGATTGAAGCCCATCAAAGCGATGATTTCCTCGGCAAGAATATTCCGGCGCAAGCACGGGCGTTTGGAATCGGGCAAGAAGTAACCCCTGTCAAAATAGAGCGGAATCTCTACGAAGGCGACAAAATAATGATTGGCGACGAGGCTTTGGATGTGCTCCACGTTCCCGGTCATTCGCCAGGAAGCATTGTGCTTTATGCGCCAAAATCGGGATTCCTTATCGCTGGAGACGTAATTTTCAAAAACAGCATAGGCCGCACCGACCTTGCGGGAGGCAACGGACCGGAATTAATCGACGGCATCCAATCAAAAATAATGACACTGCCCCCCGACACCATAATCTATCCAGGCCATGGTCCCGGCACAACCATCAGTGCTGAGGCGACATATAACCCATATCTGTAAAACTCAGTTTATCCACTCTGAAATATGTCGTGTCTGCAAAGATGATACAGATTATGACCTTGTGATTAGTGGTATTTCAAATGACAGCGCTATCAAACCCTGACTGTTATTTTGAAGGCGAATTGTCGGAATCAGACACTTTAGACTTACTCAAAATTGCATAATCGCTCCTTACAAAAAGCTACCGACATAACACTATCAATCAGAATTGTCTCAATTATAGAAGAGAGTGTTGCAGACTAACAATATCGTAACGACAAATACCTGGTGAGCGGTATGTGGGAGGAGTACGCAGAACTTCTCTCGACGAAAAAACCGTTATTGCATCATTGGCCGAAGGTATAATCAGAAGAAAGATTATTAGTACGCAGGTGTGCCTGGAATCATGGGGTTGAATGGGTCGATGCTGTCGATGGTGCGCTCGCTTTGCCCGGTAACGATTCCATACAGCTCCTCAAGATATAGACTTACTCCCGTGGCAACTAAACGCTCTTTTGGAGAGGGAACCACTGTATTCTTAGAGCTTTCGAGCCATTCATCTATGAATTTTTCAACTTTCCTTGACCTCCCCACCCTAATCATCGACAAGACATAACACAGCGATACCACAGGAGAAAATCGCGGCGAATAAATCTTATGCGGCGGCATATCAAGCATCGACTCGACTTTCTTATACTGCCCCGACCAATACAATTCGACAACATATCGCTCAAAGCCATGAGTCAGGCCCTCCTTATCATGAAATACGCCAAGCAATGCGGCAGCCGATTCATGGCAACCCTCGCCACTCAATCTCTCGGCCATGTCAACCCAATCGTCCTCGGAGTGTGATTCCACCGCATCGTAATAGTGAATAATCGTATGCTCCATAGGTCGTATGCCGAGAACAAGCTCCAACACATCGACAGCATCGGGATGATGTGAAAGATATGCAAGATACTCCGCCATAGCCTCTTTACGCCGTTCACGGGCGGTCAGCATTATACCCAAAGTCTTGACCAAAGAGCCGTTATCGGGATCTGCCTCTACAAGCCTTTTTACTTCGTCGATGGTCTCATCATCGTTTTGGTCATTGAGAACCTTCAGTTGAGCGCGGAGCAACAGAGCCTCTTGGTTGTCCGAGTCGATAGCGAGAGCATAATCAACAGCAGAAATAGCGTCCTCAACCTGCATCATATCAGCATAAGCGCGAGCCATCATGAGCCAATACACTTCAGTGAAAGGCTCAAGGCGGGTCAGCTCTTCGGTCATTTTGACCACAGTCTCGTTGTCTTGGTTCAGGCCCGACAGAACCGCTATCTCATACAAACAAGTCGGGATGTATGAAGTCTTTTTTCTGAATCCGTCAATATTGGCTACCGCCCAATCCAAGTGCTTGACTGAGTTGGCAAGATTAACGAACTGTATCACCTCCTCGTCGCCGAGGGTGTCGTATTTCGCAAACAGTTCGTCAAGGACCCTGACCGCGTCACTCTCGCAAGGGGGGTCAAGGCGCAGTTTTAATATCTCCCACAACACTCCGTCGCCATGTTCGCCATTGACGATGACACGACTCATTTCCGGGTTATCTATGAGATAATAATAAAACGCTTTTCTGATTTTCAAATCGTCACTATCTGGATAGAGCCGCGAAGCGAGAGCAATCACTTCTGTGCGAGTGGCGTCGTCGCCCTGATCACCCGCATAGTCAAAAATCTCAATCAAATCACCCTCGTCAAAATAAGCGGAACGAGCGTCGGGCGATGTTATCACCCGACGAAACTCGTTGTAGAGTTTAGCTCTACCTTCATCGTTAGCGTCGGTCATTTTTAGACTTGCTGAATTTTATTTTTTCTGAGCTTTTTCCCAACTATCTTTAAGTGCGATTGTGCGATTGAATATCAACTTTTCGGAAGTCGAATCATAGTCGGGAGTGAAGTAACCGACACGCTGGAACTGGAATTTTTCACCGCGTCGCGCATTCTCAGCCAAAAAAGGCTCGACTTTCACCCCTTCGACAATCTTAAGTGAGTCGGGATTGAGCATCTCGCGGAAATCGCGGTCGGGTTCTGCTGCCGGATTCTCCACGTTAAACAAGCGGTCATAGAGGCGCACTGTCGCATCTACCGCATGACTTGCCGACACCCAATGCAACGTACCCTTAACTTTTCGCGCTGCACCGGGAAGACCGCTCCGTGTCTCAGGATCGTAAGTGCAATATACCTCCTCGATGTTGCCATCGGCATCTTTTTTAACGCCTGTGCATTTTATGATATATGCACCCTTGAGCCTCACCTCCCCTTCGGGACACAGTCGGAAATACTTTTTGGGAGGATTCTCCATGAAATCATCGCGCTCTATGTAGATTTCACGCGAGAACGGCATAGTGTGTACTCCGGCCTCGGGATTTTCAGGGTTGTTTTCCATCTCCACCCACTCAACCTCATTCTCGGGATAATTAGTGATGACAAGTTTCAACGGATTGATCACCGCCATCGCGCGGGTGGCAATCTTGTTCAGGTCCTCGCGCACGGCGTGTTCGAGAAGCGATACACTGTTGAGCGCTTCAAATTTGGTATACCCTATCTTATCGATGAAATTGCGTATCGACGCCGGAGTGTAACCTCGGCGACGCATACCCGAGATAGTCGGCATGCGGGGATCGTCCCAACCTGCTACGAGACCCTCCTTCACAAGCTGCAACAGTTTGCGCTTGCTCATCACGGTGTAAGTCAAGTTCAATCGGTTAAACTCTATCTGACGCGGGCAATAGCTCTCGTCGGCGAGTCCCTTCACAAAATATTCATAGAGCGGACGGTGCACTTCAAATTCGAGTGTGCAAATCGAGTGTGTCACGCCCTCGAAATAGTCGCTTTGTCCGTGAGCGAAATCATACATCGGATACACCTTCCATTTCGTGCCTGTGCGGTGATGGGGATGTTTGATGATGCGATACATAATCGGGTCGCGGAAATGCATATTTGGAGAAGCCATGTCGATTTTTGCTCGAAGCACACACGAACCCTCCTCAAACTCTCCCGCGTTCATGCGCTGAAACAAATCCAAATTTTCCTCGGGAGTGCGATTGCGGTATGGACTGTTGACACCTGGTTGGGTCGGTGTTCCTTTCTGTGCGGCTATTTCCTCAGAAGTCTGATCATCGACATACGCTTTACCCTCTTTGATTAGACGAACGGCCAAATCATATAGTTTCGGAAAATAGTCTGAGGCGTAATATTCTCGGTCACCCCAGTCAAATCCGAGCCAATGTATATCCTCGCGAATCGAATCAACATATTCCACATCTTCCTTGACGGGATTGGTGTCATCGAAACGCAGATTGCAAGTACCTCCGAATTTTTCTGCCACGCCGAAATCCATACATATAGCTTTGGCATGACCAATATGCAGATAGCCATTTGGCTCAGGCGGGAAACGAGTGTTGAGCCGTCCGCCATTTTTTCCGGCCTTGAGGTCATCAAACACTATTTGTTCTACAAAATTCAAGCCTTTTTTCTCGGTTTCTTCTGTTTCCTTAACTTCTTCAGCCATGGTGCGATAATATTATTTCTTATTTTAAGACTACAAATTTACGGATTATTCGCAATTTAAGCCCTACATAACCAACAAAAATTGCTCACCCTTCACAAATGAATCTATCAGAACGGCCCCGCCCTTTTCTTTAGGGGCGAGGCCGAGCCTATTGTATATAACGGTTTAATTTGTCACTTCACAATCTTGCGGCGCGTGCCGTCGCTGTAGACT
>CAZECG010000021.1:0-33310 GCA_964510535.1 uncultured Muribaculaceae bacterium | reverse complement strand
CGGCACTGAAAACGGATGTCATTCCGATTTTCTTTCCTAATAATCCTGGCATTTCTCTGTTTATTAAATTAATTGATTGAACTATTACTTATTACACCTTGATTTCAACCTCGACACCGCTGGGGAGCTCGAGTTTCATCAGTGCGTCCACTGTTTTGGCGGTGGAGTTGTAGATGTCGATAAGACGTTTGAATGATGAAAGCTGGAACTGCTCGCGTGATTTTTTGTTCACAAAAGTCGAGCGGTTAACAGTGAAGATACGCTTGTGAGTGGGCAGGGGAATTGGCCCGCTGATAACCGCACCTGTAGCCTTCACAGTCTTTACGATTTTCTCAGCCGACTTGTCAACCAAGTTGTAATCGTAAGATTTTAATTTGATTCTGATTTTTTGGCTCATATTAGTTTGAATGATTTATTATTTCAAAAGATCGACGCGGCCTTGGCACTCAGTCAAGACGTTTTTAGCGATTGAGGTGCTGACCTCTGAGTAGTGTGAGAACGACATTGTCGAGGTTGCGCGGCCTGAAGTGATGGTGCGGAGAGCGGTCACATAACCGAACATCTCGGCAAGAGGCGCTTTTGCTTTTACGACACGCGCGCCTGAGCGGCTTGTCTCCATGCCTTCAACTTGTCCGCGGCGTTTGTTCAAGTCGCCGATGACATCGCCCATGCTCTCTTCGGGGGTAACGACCTCAATCTTCATGATAGGCTCAAGCAGTACGGGACCGGCTTTCTCACATGCCTTCTTGAACGCCTGGATGGCGCAAAGCTCGAATGACAACTGGTCAGAGTCAACCGGGTGGAACGAACCGTCAATTACGGTAACCTTGAGTTGCTCAACAGGATAGCCACCGAGCACACCGTTCTTCATCGCGGTTTGGAAACCTTTCTGTATTGAGGGGATAAACTCTTTGGGGATGTTACCACCCTTAACCTCGTCAACGAATTGGAGACCGCCTTCGAAGCCTTCGTCTACAGGTTCAACGCGGACGATGATGTCAGCGAATTTACCGCGACCACCGGTCTGCTTCTTGAACACTTCGCGAAGCTCTATGGGCTGAGTGATAGACTCTTTATAGGTTACTTGGGGACGACCTTGGTTACATTCTACCTTAAACTCACGACGGAGACGGTCGATAATGATGTCGAGGTGAAGCTCACCCATACCTGAGATGACAGTCTGACCAGTCTCCTCGTTGGTTTCAACGCGGAATGTGGGGTCTTCTTCGGCAAGTTTCTGAAGGCCGACACCGAGTTTGTCGAGGTCTTTCTGAGTCTTAGGCTCAACGGCGATACCAATCACGGGATCGGGGAATTCCATAGCCTCAAGAACAATAGGATGCGTTTCATCGCAAAGAGTGTCGCCCGTGCGGATATCCTTGAAACCGACACCTGCGCCTATATCGCCGCAACCGATTTTCTCCATCGGGTTCTGCTTGTTGGAGTGCATCTGGAACAGACGGCTCACGCGCTCTTTCTTACCTGAACGGCTGTTAAGGATGTAAGAGCCAGCAACGACATCGCCCGAGTAAACGCGGAAGAATGTCAGACGGCCCACATAGGGGTCAGTAGCAATCTTGAACGCGAGGGAACACATAGGAGCGTCGCTTGACGGTTCGCGTACCTCAACCTTGTCGGGGTCAGCGGGGCTGTGGCCTTCAATAGCGCCGGTATCGACGGGGCTGGGCAAGAATGCGCAGACAGAGTCAAGAAGCAACTGAACGCCTTTGTTTTTGAACGAGCTACCGCAAATCATAGGAACGACATCCATCGAGAGGGTCGCCTTACGGAGAGCTTTGCGGATTTCGGCCTCGGTGATAGTCGAGGGGTCGTCAAAATATTTTGCCATCAAATCATCGTCATACTCGGCGATTTTCTCAAGCATTTTGTCTCGCCACTCTTCAGCCTCGTCTTGGAGGTTCGCGGGAATCTCTTCTACGGAGTAGTCAGCACCCATAGTCTCATCGTGCCAGAAGATAGCCTTCATGCGGATAAGGTCTACCACGCCTTTGAAAGTCTCCTCGGCACCGATAGGAATTTCGATGGGGCAAGGATTAGCACCGAGCACCTCTTTGAGCTGACGCACTACTTCGAAGAAGTTCGCTCCCGAGCGGTCCATCTTGTTGACGTAGCCTATACGGGGAACGTTGTACTTGTCAGCCTGACGCCAAACAGTCTCTGACTGGGGTTCTACACCGCCCACAGCACAGAATGCGGCAACTGCGCCGTCAAGCACGCGAAGCGAACGCTCAACCTCAACAGTGAAGTCGACGTGCCCCGGGGTGTCGATGAGGTTGATTTTGTATTTCTCATCGTCATACTTCCAGAATGTGGTGGTTGCGGCAGAGGTGATAGTGATACCACGTTCCTGCTCCTGCTCCATCCAGTCCATGGTGGCGGCACCGTCATGGACCTCACCGATGCGGTGGGTCAGACCGGTATAGAACAGAATACGTTCAGAGGTTGTCGTTTTACCGGCATCGATGTGAGCCATGATACCGATATTGCGAGTATATTTTAAAGCTTCGTCTGATTTAGCCATTGTTTAGAAATCTAAATATGTATCAATGAAAAAATTAGAAACGGAAGTGTGCGAACGCGCGGTTGGCCTCGGCCATCTTGTGCATATCTTCCTTACGTTTGAAAGCACCGCCCTGGTCGTTGAACGCATCTACGATTTCGGCTGCGAGCTTGTCGGCCATAGTGCGTCCGCCACGTTTGCGGGCATAGAGGATAAGGTTTTTCATTGATATTGACTCCTTGCGATCGGGGCGAATCTCAGTAGGCACCTGGAATGTTGCGCCACCGACGCGGCGTGACTTGACCTCTACTTGGGGGGTCACATTCTCGAGAGCTTTTTTCCAGATCTCGAGCGCGGTTTTCTCTTCGTTGGGCAGTTTAGACTTCACAGTCTCAAGTGCTGAATAGAAAATGGTGTAAGCTGTGTTCTTTTTGCCGTCATACATCAAGTGGTTGACGAATTTCGACACTCTTACATCGTGGAAAACGGGATCGGGCAGGATAACCCGTTTCTTAGGTTTTGCTTTTCTCATTTGGTTTACAAAAATTGTTGTTTTTGCCTGTTGGTTGCTTGCTTCTTGTATTTCTTCAGCCCGGCGTCCTCTGACGCTACGGCTTACTCAACCTGAATTTAGCTCCAATAAATCAAAAACGAGTCGTTTTGTTTACTTGTTTTGTTTATCTCGTGGTGCGTTTAGTGACGCTTCATCGTGTCTCCGCTCATCGGCGGGAGAGCTGATTACTTCTTGGCTGCACCGGCCTTCGGACGCTTGGCTCCGTATTTAGAGCGACGCTGAGTGCGATCCTTGACTCCGCTGGTATCGAGGGTACCGCGTACGATGTGATAACGTACACCGGGGAGGTCCTTGACACGACCGCCGCGGACAAGCACGATTGAGTGCTCCTGGAGGTTGTGGCCTTCGCCGGGGATGTAAGAGTTAACCTCTTTACCGTTAGTCAATCTCACACGGGCTACCTTACGCATAGCCGAGTTAGGTTTCTTAGGGGTTGTGGTGTAGACGCGCACACACACGCCGCGACGCTGAGGGCACGAATCGAGTGCAGGCGACTTGCTCTTGTCTTTGAGAGCCACACGTCCTTTTCTTACTAATTGCTGAATAGTAGGCATCTTAGTTTTTTGGTTTTGTTACTTGGTTTTATTCTCGTTTAAATATTTTATCATTATTTCACACAAGTCCAAAGTGCCGCCTATCACATTAACTCTCAACGAATTAACGACAGGCCGAGACACAATTACTCGGAAAACGCAGCAAAATTACTAACTAATTTTCTAATTTCCAAACATTTCCGCTCTTATTTTAAAAAGTGCAAAAAAAACGCACATGGTCAAAGCAGGTCTACAATTTGCCTCAGCGGGAGACCTCCCCTGTCTTTGGGCGACAGCAGCAGCTCGGCCGCGGGCAAGGGGTAATCGATAGCCAGCTCGGGGTCATCGTAGAGCAATGTCATCTCGGCCTGAGGTGCATAGTAGTTGTCGACCTTATACTGAAAGCGAGCCTCGTCAGAAAGCACCACGAACCCGTGAGCCATGCCGCGCGGCATGAAAAGCTGCCGCCCGTTCTCAGCCGAGAGCCGAGCCATAACATGGCGGCCGAACGTGGGCGAGCCGAGCCGTAAATCGACCACTATGTCCACAATCTCCCCACAAGTCACTCTGACGAGCTTAGCCTGCGACCATTCGCCGCGCTGAAAGTGCAGCCCGCGCATGACACCGCGGCGCGAGAACGACTCGTTGTCCTGCACGAAATTGATTTTACCGACGTGAGCCTCGAAAAGGTCGGCTCGGAATGTCTCACAGAAATAGCCGCGTTCGTCGCCATGGCGCACCGGCTCTATGAGCCACACTCCCTCTATAGCTTGCTGTGTAAATTTCATTGTTATGTCAGTGTAGATTGTTCTGCCTGATATTCCCCGTCAAAGCCCGGGGTTCATAGTTCTAACCCGTCTAAGCGCCTTGCACGGCGGCCCCGCTGCGTGACACGTTTTTTGACAGTTATCGCCATGCGCCACCAGCCGCGCAGCTTCACCCACAACGGCGAGGGCGACGATGCCAGATCTGTCGACAGCGGATCGACAAACGAGGTCATGGCCGGCTCCTTGCCGAATTGCTCAGGATAGATGACCATAAGATTGTTACGGTTGAAATACTTTTGCAGGAAAGCCGGCACATCTGCCATGTCGGAGCTGTAAGACACCGAAGTGGCGCGCGCATTGACCACAACAAACAGGTCATCATCGAGCACACGGTTGGCCAACGCGACAAAATCGTCCCATTCGTCGACTTCGCGAAACTCGCTTCTTATCTCATACTTTTCTTTATGAAGCACGGCCCTAATGGCTCCGCTCACCTCTGCCGTGCAACAGAAAATTATGCGGCACCTTATTTGCCGGGCGAGGTTGCCGAGCGACATCACCCAACGGCTGAAACCGGTCTCATACTGCGCTTTGCCCGGGACCCACACAACGATTCGCGTGACGGTGTTGACCGGTATGTAACAGCGGGCGAGCACGACCATGCGGTTGGTCGATTTGAGCAACTGCTCGATTTTCGACCCGAAAAAGCTGTCGATTATATTGGCCTTGCGATGCAGTCCCATGACCACTTCCGATATGTCGCGCTCCTCGATGGTGTTGAGCAACCCGGTAACGGCACTGAGGTCATAACGCTCTATGGGAGAGACGCGGCAATCGGCACTCGCCCCGGCTTGCACGGCAATGTCAAGCGAATTGCGACCGATGGCCCGCGCGCTTGCCGAGTTGTCGTCTCTGACGTGCAGAGCGAAGATAGGGCGACGGCTACCCGGCCGGCGCATAAGCACGGCCAGCTCAACCAGTCCTTCGACTGTTATGGGGTTGGCCACGGGGATGAGCGTGGCGGTGTCTTTAGTAGACTTGCGCTCCCCCTCCTCGGAGCTAACCTCGGTTTTCATGCGCATAGCCGCCCGCTCGGTAACCACCGACGAGATGGAGCACGTCACCAAAATCATCACTATAGTGCCGTTGAGGACACCCTCGCCGAATATGCCAAGTTGGTAACCTATCATCACGGCGGCGAGAGTGGCAGCGGCCTGGGCGTTTGACAGACCGAACATCATAGAGCGGTCAATCACGCTCATCTTAAAACTTTTTTGCGTGAGCCAGGCGGCAATCCACTTACACAATGTGGCAACAACCGACATCACCGCAGCGACATAGAGCGTGTCCCAGCCCGATATGATGACCCTGACGTTGATGAGCATTCCCACCCCGATAAGGAAATATGGGATGAAGATGGCGTTGCCGACAAACTCGATGCGGTTCATCAGTGGCGACAGATAGGGGATGTAACGGTTAAGCACAAGCCCGGCGAAGAAAGCTCCGAGCACGCTTTCAAGCCCGATTACCTGCGAGGCCCAGCTCGCGAGCAGCACGAGGGCGAGAATATAGATGAACTGGGTGACGTTGTCGCTGTATTTCTTGAAAAACCAGCGCGTAAGCCGCGGATAGATATAGATAACGGCGACAGCATACAAGAGTGTGCTGCCAAGCAATTTCAGGAAAAATCCAGACCGGAACTCACCTTCGGTATGGAAACTGACCACGCCTGCGAGCACGAGCAGAGCGCCGAGCACGGTGACGATTGTTCCGGCGACAGTAATCACCACAGCGGGCGACCGCGTCAGACCGAAGCGGGAGACCACGGGATAAGCGATAAGCGTGTGCGAGGCATACATCGAGGCCAGCAGTATCGACGTCATCCAGTCAAAATCGAGAAGATAAATCGAACTGACAGTGCCCAGAATCATCGGCACAAAAAATGTGTATAGCCCGAATGTCATCCCCTTGCTGAGATTTTTTCTGAGATGGAACATATCTATCTCAAGCCCCGCAAGAAACATCAGGTAAAGGATACCGACCTGACCGAATATCTCAAAACTGCTGTCGCGGGCAAGTATGTTGCACCCATAAGGGCCCACGACTATACCCGCCACAATCATACCGATGATGTGGGGAATCCGCAGCTTGTTGAGCAGCACGGGCGCAAGCAATATAATCACGAGCACTATGAAAAAGATAGGCACGGGATTTGTCACAAGCGGAGCTGTGGTGAGAAGTATCATTGCGGTTTTAGGGCGTTATATCCGTTTTTCGATACAAATTTACACAAATCGATTCAAATACCAAACAGATTGTCGACAAACACAATATCGGAAACAGCGGCGACGTTAAAATATAAATGAAACAATCGCCGCTCATCACCATAGTGGTGCCGGTTCACAACCGCGAGAATCTCGTGACCCGCACTCTCGACTCAATCGCAGCCCAGAATTGCCGGCTGTCGGTGGTGGTCGTCGACAACAACTCGACCGACGGAAGCCGCCACGTCGTCGAGAAATGGATGGAGGCGAACCGCTCGGAATCGGTCGACATTGTTCTATTATCGGAAACAAAGCCCGGAGCGGCGGCCGCCCGCAACCGCGGGCTGAAAGCGGTCACTACCTCATGGGTGATGTTTTTTGATTCCGACGACACCATGCGACCCGGACATATAGCGAGGATATTGGAAGGCATCGCCGACTACCCCGATGCCGACATCGTGGGCTGGGACGCGCTGCTACACCGCCTCGACGGCACGACAAAGAGGTTGAAATTCATCTGCGGCAACCCGATAACCAACCATATGTTTCACGCCTCGCTGGCCACCCAACGCTACGCAGCGCGGACTTCGCTCGTCAGAGATGTAGGCGGATGGGACGAATCGACAAAAGGATGGGACGACTACGTTCTCGGGGTGAAACTGCTGACACGCCGCCCCAAGATGAAAAAATTAGGCGGCAGGATAACCGTCGACATATATGAGCAGGCCGTGTCCATCACCGGGCGCAGTTTTTCCGAAAAAAGGGGGGAATGGGAAGCGGCCCTCGATTGCTGCGAAACAATTCTTGAAAAAAACGGTATGAGGCGGCATCTGCGGTGGGTGAAAGCGCGCCGCGCCATCATCGCCGGCCACTACACATCTGAGGGGAACCCCTGCGGCCGTTCCGACCTCGAAAAGTTGGCATCGGAGCAACAATCTGCCTACACCCGCTGGGCTTTACGGCGCATACACGACCACATAGCCCGCCGACGGCGCGGCGTCCCACTACTCTGCCGCATATTATTGTTCAAATGCCGGATTTGAGTCCAAGCGAACTCGGACGCAACACTGCGCGAAGATACCCTCTTGACATATAATAGAGATGGCGTAGCGGTGAGCCTCCAAACTTACGGCTCCGCCTCCACGCTACAAGCGCCATCCGCGGAATAGCCGTCAGCGGATAGGCGACGGAGATGTAGGCGCCCTCGGCTTTAAGCACCCCGGGCTGCACGCCGATTCTCGAACCTGTCGTCAGATTCTTGTGTGTGAGTATAACTATCGGGAAAAAACGCCCGGTCACGCCTACTTTCATCAAGTCGTGCATCCAAAGCGTTCCCTCGCCCGACTGATAGTCATCGTTGCCAACGCCGAAATGGGAGTTAAACCTCACACCCGACTTCCTGACGACATCGAGCCTGAACGCGGCCTCAAATTCAGTCAAATAATGGTTCTTTGCGAAACGCCCCGCCAAATCATATTCCTCAGGGGGATAATATTTTTCATCAGGACCATCATACTTAAACAGCCCGAACCCGCACTCGGGGTGGGATTCCATCTTGTCAATCACGGCCCGAAGCCCCTCGGGATGATAGTCGAGGTCATCGTCAGACAACAGGCACAACGGCCCGACTGCGTTGTCAAGGCAGTTGTTGCGATTGTTAGCCAAGCCCTTTGTTGCGGTCAAGACCACTCTCACGTCGGGGCGGTGCAGAGGTTCGGGGACCACTGCGTTTTCACAATCGGGGGTCTGCCAACTTATGAGATAGCCTACATCCTCGATACGGGGTAATACTCCTTGAGCGGCAAGCCGCTCGATTCCGGCGTTGCCATATGTACTTATCAACACTTCTAACTTCATCGCTCGTTGAGCCTCCTCTCCCAAAATCTGACGAAACGTCCTGCCACGATATTGACATCGTGATGTTTTTTAACAAACTCGCGGCTCTGACGGCCAAGCCGTTCAAGCTCGCCGCGGTGCGAGGCAAACGACAGGAGCTTTTCCACAAGGGCCTGTTCCCGACCCGGCACGGCGTTTATGACGGGGCGCAACCGCTCCTCGCCGATAAAGCGATAGAAAGTTTCCTCACCCCCCGAGACTGCCACCTGCCCGTTTGCCATGGCAAGCAATGCGTTTGTGGCGGGGGTATAGGAGTAAAGCTGGTCGAAAACAACATCAGCCGCGCTCAATCGGTTGATATACTCATCGTATGGCAAGTTTTCCACTATGTCAAAGGTGAAATTAACGGGGTCGGCCGATAGCACCTCACGCCCCACTCTTTCAAGCACATTTGTCCCCTTTTCAAGCAAGCGCGATTTGTGCCGGCCGAGAAACAATCTGATTTTACCCTCGCCCAACTGTCGGCTGAGCGGCTTCGACCGTTCAAGGTTAATCGGCAGACCTCCATAGCAAAGTCTGTCAGGTTCAACAAGTCTGCGGCAAGCCACATCATATTCATAAAGGGCGGAGACCACTCCGTCGACCTCACAGTAGATTTTACGGCACAAGTCACTGAGCGGTTTCGCCTGCCATCGGTTTACGAGTTCGGGATTGGCAAGGCGATAGGGTGTGACCTTCCCCCACAGGCTCCACTCGCTGTACTCTATAGGCGACCGCGGGTCAAGGCACTCGCTGACATAGTTGGAGTCGGTGCTCAAAGCGGTGAGAAAAACGCTGCCGTTGCCGCGCCGGAGCTTGTCGAATACTCCTGCCACCCGATGGGGCCGCAAATCAACAAATACCGGGCTATGGAGCTGCACCACGTCATAACCTTTCAGCTTAGAGGCCAGCACAGTGTTGAGGCGCGCCCACAGTATGGCACCACCAATTTTTGACGCGCGGCGGTTGAGGTCTATATCACGGGAGGTATCCATCCAATAGCTACCGTTGGAAGCCACCGTAACCTCATGGCCGAGGTTTCTCAGACCGATTGCCAAAGTGGCGTGGTAGTTGCTGGCATCGCCCATCAGCAGGATTTTCATGGTACAGCCTCGACAAGATTATTGACGTAGAATCAAAGATAACGGTTCACGGCGGCCCGAATCTCGCTCAGATCGTCGACACGTTCCACGAGGTCCCCCTTACGGTCGATAATGAACGTCGCGGGGATGTTGCCAACGTTGTAGCCGAGCAATATCCCGGCACGTTTATGTTCCGGGGCATAGAGAGTAATCCAGGGGAGGTTTTTGGCCGATTTCACCCAGTCAAATTGGTTGTCGTCAATGGCCACCTGCACTATGTCGAGCCCGGCATCATGCAGAGATGTATAAATAGCCGCAAGCTGACGATTGTACTCGGGGGAACGCTCCGCCCCATAGACCGTGAAATTAAGCAACACCACTTTACCGTGTGATGCGATTTCGCTGAGTGTGCGCTGACTCCCGTTCTCATCTTTCAGCATGAAATCAATCAGCGGGGTCTCTGCCACCGCTATAGTGTCGACCGCATGAACCGACCGCTGGCGATGGGTCAGGAACAGCGAGCTGAGGTAGGCGGTACGCGGATCTGCGGGGCGATACTGGACAAACGCATTTGCCACAGCACCGATAATCTTCAAGTCTTTTTTATCAGCCGGGTTAAAAATAGGTGTGGCACCGACTTTCTTGTTAATTATATAGTATGCCACCACGCCCGACGGGTCGCCGAGCAGCATCCCGGCGAGTTCGCGCTTCAGCAACGAATCGGTCGCCACGGCACCCTCACCGCGCTCTCTGACCACGGCTGAAATTTTTTTATCGACATCGAAAAGCGCATCTGCCGAGACCGAGCCTGACAGGGTGTAGTCTGTAGCGAAAGCCCCTGCCGAGCCGGTCACTGTCACCGATTCGATGCTGTCAATCGGGAAATAAACTGATTGTTCTCCTATGCGCAACCTGTATATGTCGGGATAGCCCGACGGAGCGGTGGCCATGTCAAACTTACCCGATGCATCGAGAATTACGGAATCGAGGGGATACCAGTTGCCGTTGTGGGATGCTTCGAGTACAATGGTTTTTCCCTCGCCGCCGGCTATCGTACCGCCAACGTTCCATAAATTATCATTGCAAGAAGCCGCCGTCAAGACAACCGCGGCAGCCACCGGTAACAGATGTTTCATCACAAAGAGAGTTATCAATTAGAAAAATCCTTGTCGACACGCTCCACAATGCGCTCGCAGGCATGGCCGTCGCCGTAGGGGTTGGCAATGCGCTGGTTGGCTGCATAGTAGTCGGCGTCATCAAGGAAACGTGACGCCTCTGCCTCAATCAACGCGCGGTCGGTGCCCACAAGGCGTATGGTACCGGCGGCAAGTGCTTCGGGACGTTCGGTGACCTCGCGCATGACGAGGACTGGTTTGCCGAGCGACGGGGCTTCCTCCTGAATGCCTCCGCTGTCGGTCAATATCAGATAACTGCGCTTCATCATATAGACGAAGTAGAGGTATTCAAGCGGTTCGATGAAGAAAGCGTTACCGTGGGAAATGGAGCCGAACACCTCGTTGATGGGCCTGCGCACATTGGGGTTAAGGTGCATCGGGTAGAGGAAATCCACATCGGGATATTTCTCGGCGAGTTCCTTGATGGCGTTGCAGATGTTGAGGAATCCGTCGCCGAAGTTCTCGCGGCGGTGACCTGTGATAAGCACCAGACGGCGGCCACCGTCGAGACGGCTCAAGTCGTAGCCCATCGATGCTACGCGGTCTATGAGTTTCTGTTCAAGAGCGGGGTCGCTTTCGATTTTGGCAACGACGCTTTTCAGTGCGTCGATAACGGTGTTGCCGGTCACAACGATGTTGGCGGGGTTGACATTCTCGGCTAAGAGATTATCGCGGCTGGTTGTCGTCGGCGAGAAATGAAGTGAGGCGATACGGCCGGTAATTTGGCGGTTCATCTCCTCGGGCCAGGGGCTATATATATCGTAGGTGCGCAGGCCAGCTTCGACGTGTCCGACGGGAATCCGGGCGTAGAACGCGCTTAATGCCGCCGCTGTCGAGGTTGAGGTGTCACCGTGGACAAGCAACAGGTCGGGACACTCGCCGGCGAAAACGTCGCGCATACCGGTGAGTATGCGGGCGGTCACATCATAGAGGTCTTGACCTTGCTTCATAATGTTAAGGTCATAGTCGGGGGTTATCTCGAAAAGCTCAAGCACCTGGTCGAGCATCTGGCGGTGCTGCCCCGTGACGCACACAATGGTTTTATAGCGGTCGGGGTGACGCTGGAACTCTTTGACCAGAGGAGCCATCTTTATAGCTTCGGGACGCGTCCCGAAAACGAGCATAATCTTCTTCATCGTGTAACGAGTGTTTTAAATCACAGTTTGCCGGTGTAGAGCCGACAAAGGAACGGGATATAGTTGAGCTGCCTACGCCATCGCGACGGCTGCCGCACAAGGCGATACATGAACTCAAGGTTGAGCTTCTGCCACAGGTGCGGCGCGCGTTTCACAGCCCCGGTATAGACATCGTAACTGCCGCCGAGCCCGACATAGACAGCCTCGTGGCGTTTCTGCATCTCCCCCATCAGCCGTTCCTGCTTTGGGGAACCCATGGCCACGAACACCGCGTCGGGTCGTTTCTCAGCCACATCGGCTATCAGAGCCTCGCGGGCCGCTTCATCTTTGATGTATCCGTCGCGGTGTCCCGCGATGTTGATTCCGGGATACTGTTCGCGGAGTTTCTTGATGGTAGCCTCATGCACCTCGGGCGACGCTCCGACGATATAGAATTTCCATTCGCGATGGTAACGCTCGATTATTTTAAGCCACAGTTCGCAGCCGGGCAGCCTCACGACATCTTTCAGCCCCTTCCGTTTGAGTGCTTTCACCGCTCCGATACCGTCGCAGTAGCCCACGTTGCGGTTTATCATCTCTCTGACCTCATCGGGGGCGGCTATGATTTTCTCGGCATTTATCGCCACATATATGCGACGGTCACGGTTCACATGGTCGAGGAGTTCGTCCCACGAGCGGAATCCGTTGACAATGATTCCATTTAGGCTGCGCTGTCGGTCATTCATCTGCAAAACCCGGTATTTATCTTTTAAACACGCCGCAGAAATCCAAAATCACCTTGTCGTCACGCCAGGGCAGCGACTTAAACGGTGTATGGGCGGTGAGAAACACAACGATGTCGGCTTTTTCATAAGCCTCCTCATAGGGTGTCAGCTTAAACACGTTGTGCGTCTCAACATTAGGCTCCACGACAAGGACATTCCCGTTGTTGCAGCCTTGCATCACTTTCGTGATTATATATTTGGCGGGCGATTCGCGGAGGTCGTCGATGTCGGGTTTAAACGCGACACCCATCATGGCCACGGTGGGCTTGCGATGATTGTCGAGTTCAAAGCGAAGCATGGCGTTAACCACTTTTTCGGCGCACCAGTCGGCTTTGTAGTTATTGATAGCGCGGGCGGTGGCTATGATTTTCGACTCTTTGGGGAAGTCGGCGGTCAGGAAATAGGGGTCGACGGCTATGCAATGACCTCCGACACCGCAACCTGGGCGCAGGATGTTGACGCGGGGGTGCTTATTGGCAAGTTCTATGAGTTCCCACACGTTGATGCCGGCGCGGTCGCAGATTAACGACAGCTCGTTGGCAAACGCAATCTGCACGTCGCGCGACGAGTTTTCGGTGAGTTTGCACATCTCGGCGGTACGGGCGTTTGTCGGGTGGAGCGTGCCTTTGACAAATTGCGCATAAAACTCAATAGCTTCCTTGGTCGATGCCTCGTCGATACCGCCAATCACGCGGTCGTTGTGCACGAGTTCATATATCACATTGCCAGGGAGCACGCGCTCAGGGCAGTAGGCGATATAAATCTTCCCTTTCAGTTCAGGACGCTCGGCATATATTATTTCCGCCATCGCTTCGGTTGTCCCTACAGGCGAAGTCGACTCTATGACATATAGATCGCCCTCTTTCAGCACGGGAATGACGGCGCGGGTAGCAGCCTCGACGAACGAAGTGTCTGGCTCATGATTCCCTTTGAACGGAGTGGGAACGACCATGAAATACGCATCGCTCACTTCCGGTTTGGTAACAGCGTGCAGACTGCCGTTGTCCACGACCTCCTTGAGCAGGTCGCCGAGACCGGGTTCAACTATATGGAGCTGCCCTGCGTTGGTTTTGGCAACGACATCGGGGTTAACGTCTACTCCCGTAACATTAATTCCATGCTTGGCTGCGATAATCGCCGTGGGCAAGCCTATGTAGCCAAGACCCATGAAACACGCTTTCATTCTTTTCATAGCATTCTAAAAATAGAATTTTTATTTACGTCGCGCAAATTTACATATAAAAAAGCCAATTGCCAAAATCTCATAAAATATCGACAAAAAAGCCGCAATTCACACGCCAAGAGAGGTTCGACAAAATTAAACATATCGTCAGCAAGCAGCGAGAACCTCCTTAAGGCTACCGCTAACGTGATTATGTTTTGCAAATTTAATAAAATTTTCCCTATTTTTATCGCACAAACTCCAATTTTTTATGGGGGGGGTAAACAGCTGATTATCAACTAAATAAAAAATCGACATTCAAATCCGTAATTTCCTATCTCAATCATCTTGGCGGTAAACTCACGCCGAAAACCCCGCGTTTGGCAATGCGCCTTTCAACTCGCTCACCTCACGAATTTAGCCAACGGCGTCTTTCTTAACATTTTTTTCACATAGTTCCGTTCCTGCCGCCCCATGACAAAAATATAGACCACCGGCAGGACAATCGCCAACACCAAAGTTCCGTCGACCAAGATTCTCACAAAACCCTCGGCAATCAAAGAATTAACCGACAAGAGGACGGCCATTAGCGGTAAGATTGTTATGGCAATCGGCTTGACAACGTTCTTGAAATATCCCGAATAGGTCAGACCCACTTGCTCATGGAGGTCATAAATGCAATACACAAGGAAGCAAAAGGCCATGAGTATTAGCACCCAGAACGGCAGAACAGGATCTCGCCACACCTTCAGCAACAGGTAGCTCAGGGGCAAAGCGACAACATGGAACAGGCGGCCGATGACTTGACAACGCTTGAGATTCCCGGTTGCGTTGGCGGCGATACTCAGCGGGTTTTGAAGTGTATAGATGAGCAGTTCCAACACGACAAGCTGCGTGAACAAGCCCGCATAATCAGGCACGTCGACGAGCCAAAGGTCAAGAACCGTGTTGATGTTCAAAAGCAACGGAGCGGAAAGCATCGACATGAATATGAAAGCATACACCGAGCCTTTGTGGATGAGGCTGTGCATATAGCCGATTTCATTTGACGCGTACGATTGAACAATCTGGGGCTTTAGGGCGGTGATGATGCTGTCGGTAAAGCGGTTTATCGTGCCGCTCACCTGAACCGCGATGCCTCGGCTCGCATTAACCACAGGGCCAAAGAACAAGTTCAACAGTATGTTGGTCCCCTGAGCGCCGACTAGCCAAGCGAAAGACCCGAAAAGAGTCATCCCTATGAAACGGCCCATTTCCTTGACAAGCCGCCTATCCCAGACCCAGCAAAGACGGGTCTCCTGAAAGCGCCGACAATACCAGGCATAAATAAATGTGCATACGCCCATGCTTATCGCCAGAAAAGCCGAGTACAACGGCAATCGGTCGGGGGCGGGACAGATAAGCAGCATATAGACGCAGACCAACTTAAAAATTACCTCGATAAAAGCCATATAAGCATAGACCGACATACGCTCGCGGGCTATCAGCACACCCATATACGGGATTTGGACAACATTAATCACACCGTAAAGCAGCGCGAACTGATAGGCCCAGAACGCGGCGTCGAGCCTGTCGGGCGGAATGACAAGTTTGTTCAGCACAAACCATGACCCGGCAGTTTCGCCGACAATCAACACACCCACCACAAACCACAGGTATAGACACATACACTGATTAAAATATTTTCGGGTCAACGCCGGGTCGTTTTTCGCGATTCCGATATTAAGGTAGCGTTGTATCGCATTAACCAACGAGACATTGAAAAAGCTCAAAAAAGTCACAAGGCCGGCAACCACATTGTATATGCCGAAATCCGTAACTCCCAACGCCTCAAGCACAACCCTTGAAGTGTAGAGCGTGACAACCATGATAATCAGCATCCGCAGATATATAAACAGCGAATTTTTAGCCAATCTCTCGGCTTTCACTGACGTATCTTCTTTTTGATTTGTCATGTCAGGGGCAGGTGTCATTAAAGTTTACAAAAGAATGAAAATCAAATGCAAAATTACATTTTTTCCATTGTTTCCTCAACAAGTTCTCGTTTTATCTACAAAAAAGCCCTCCTATCCCGACTCAATCCGCACCGCCGGCTACGCATACCGCGCATATTGCCATTTGAAATTAATTGACTAACTTCGCGTTCACCAAATTACCAGGCTTGTCACAATAAAGGACTACAAAGGCCGTTAATTTAAATATAAAAAACAGTCATTTACATAATTTGATTTCCACAATGAGAAGTAAACTCGCCGTTTTGGCCTCGGCCTTGATGTTGATATTCACCTCATGCAGTTCGTCGAAAACATCCTTGACTTATTTTGAGGATATCAAGAATCAGACCGATGGGGTCATCCCTGTCGGTGACTACAAAATAAAAATCGTCCCCGACGACGAGTTGATGATTTCAGTCAACTCTTTGATTCCGTCAGCCACTGCCGAGTACAATATGCCGCCAATCAATCCGTCCATGCGAGGGTCATCGTCCGTGCCGACACAATACGTCATGCAGACCTACGTTGTCGACCGCGAAGGCGATATCCTATTCCCCGTGCTCGGCAAAATCCATGTCGAAGGCATGACCGTCCAGGAACTCACAAAATATCTCGAGGGGCGCATCAGTGCCGATGTTGAGAATCCGATTGTCCGGGTTGATTTGCTCAGTTTCCGCGTCAACGTGCTCGGCGAAGTCCGCTCGCCCGGCATGAAACAGGTAAAGACCCAGCGTTTCACGCTGCTCGACGCTTTGGCAGCCGCCGGCGACCTCACCGTGCATGGTGAGCGCGAGAATGTGCTGCTCATACGCGAGGAAAAGGGGGAACTCACATATCACCACTTCAACCTCAACGACTCCAAGACTCTCGAATCGCCCTATTTCTATTTGAAGCAGAACGACGTGGTGATTGTCGAGCCAAACAAAATACAAAAAGACAATTCAAAATACAATCAGTTCCACGCCTATAAGGTATCGGTGATTTCAACAGTAGTCAGCGCGGCATCGGTTATCGCGTCACTCGTCATTGCGCTCACAGTCAAATAACGCGATACAAACAGCAAAATACACGAAACAGGGCTCCGTTGTAGCGGGGCCCTGTTTCGTGTATTCAGGCACACTCATGGAGAATGCGCATAAAACATTACTCGTCCCTACCTAATCTCATCCATAATCTTTGTGAGATACTCCTCCGTGAAAGTAATACGCGCATCGGGAGTAAACGTCAATTCGCCAAACACCGGGCGGCCATTGATATCATACATATCAACCCTCACCAGCGGCAGCCCCTTGCTCAAAGCCTTAGCCACCTCGGTCATTTCAGCCAACGATTCCGGGCGCGCCACACTGTGCTTAACCGGATTTTTAACTACCGATGAATCCACCGGATTCCAGTCCAAATCATACACAGCGTTAAAAAACTCGTGACCATTCACTCTACGACCCTCATAGTAGATTATATATTTTGGCTGGCCGTTGAAACACAGGAATTTGTAGTCTGCCGGCAATGCGGTCGGGTCGCCTTCAATTTCCAAAAGCTCCTCTGCCAATATCTCAGGCTCGATGGCCCAGTAATGAGGCTGACCGGTCAACTGGCCATAGGGATACTCCATCCACTTCCGCAGCTTACGCTCCGCGTCGGCGATGTCGAGCTTTGACTTATCCCGGACTATTATGTTTGTACCGCATCCATTGTTGGTCTTTATCGCGAACTTCTGAGGCAGCGCATCCCAGTCAATATCCGAAGCCTTCTTCCAATGTCCGTAAAGCTTTGTCAGATACTTCTCCCCCACTCGCTGACTGACATACTCTCTCACCTTGACCTTATCGGCCATATCTGCCAGCGACTGCAACTTTTCGGGGTCCTTGGCGGCATCAATTATCAACTTGAAGACATATTCCTGCAATGTCTTGGGATTTTTCCAATCAATAAATTTATGCGACCAAATATAGTTTCTCAATGAGAGTATCTCCCGCGGAAAATGGCGGGAAATCGCTCCTATCCCCTTTTGGCAGGGTAATGGTAAGTTCTCGATTATTTTCATCGTATTACTTATTTATGATATTTCACATTCTATAAAAGAGACTGATACACATCCTGGAGCTGTCGCTCTATGAAAGGGAAATAGAATTTCTTGGCAGCCAACTTCGAATTAGCGCCCAGCTCACTGCGCAACGACGCGTCATTAGTAAGTTTGATTATAGCCTCTCTTATACGCGGTTTGTCACCCGGCGCAACGACGATACCATTGACTCCGTCCGTCACGAGGTCGGGGATACCGCCTACATTAGTCGTGATTATAGGCAGACCGAAATCCATCGCCTCTAATATCGAGATTCCGAAAGATTCCGACCGCGATGGATGGACAAAAACATCAGTCGATGCCAGCAATCGCTCTTTTCCCGCCGGGTCAATCCAGCCGAGATATTCCACAATTTCTTGAAGACCGTATTTCTCTATTATCGAGTTGAACTTTTGGAGATTACCGATTCCGCCTATGCGGAATCGAATCTTACCGGCGAAATAATCACGCTCCTCTCCTATCGCCTCAAGCACGTCAAAAACGCCCTTTCTGTCATCGATAGCACCGAAATACGACAAATTTGCCACTCCGTCGCCCCTTGGGGATACAGGTGCGGCATCCTGCTCACGTCCGGCTATTCCGTTGTGCAGGCACTCGACATTGTCGTTCAGATGATGGGAACGCATGAAATCGGCATAGTACGATGAAACGGCAAGAACCTCATCCGACATTCTGAATATCTTGCGCACATAAGCGCGGCCTTCGCCGTAAAATCTATCAAAATTCGCACCGTGCATATGCATTATGACCTTTTTGCCCAAAGCCTTGAACAATATCACAAAAAGCGAGCAACGATAAAAATCAGAATATGACGATGAGTGGATATGCGCCACCTTGTACCGACGAGACACAAACCGCAACGACTTGATGATACCCATCAATGGCAAGACAAATTTAAGAGGGCTGTCGACATGGATTTTAATGAAATTAAACGACTCCATCATCCTCCGATGGCTCGCTATCACCGATGCGACTCCCCCGCGTCCCTCGGGACTCGTTCCAACTACGACTATCTTGTCAGTAATCTGTTTTCCAATCATACTGCGTTCTTTTGATTTTAGACCGATGTGAGTTTAGTCCTTACCCTGCAACTTCCTTATCATAAGCCTGATGCCATGCATCGTCGGCCGATATAGCGGCATATTGCAGCAAAGCCAGGTGTGTGTGGCAAGCCTCGCCCCTACATAGCGTTTCATCTCTTTGAAACGCAGGAAATCGGCATTCCTGCCGTCAATCGACCTCAATAGCGCCGGGCTACACCCTTTTTCGACATATAGGCTCAGATAACGTATGATAAAGTTTTTGTTATCGTCATCAAGTCCCCACTTAGCCTCATTAACGATATCATAACACAGATAAAGGGCTTTGAATTGCTCAGTGACAGACTTATCGTTCGGACGCTTACGCGTGATTGACTCATTGTTTAGCCAATAATAGTAGGTTACAGTATCGACAGCGGCTACCCGCGGATTGCGCCGCGTAAGAATCTCGGTAAGCAGAATCCTGTCCTCCGAAAAGCCTTGACGCAACAGAGCCGTGTACTCATACCCGTCAAACAATTTTCGGCTGAACAACGACCCGCACAGCGACGGCGAACCCCAGTTGAGCATCCACTTCAGATAACTCTTTGAAGACGCACCAACCCGCCGTGCCCTTGGCCTAAGCACCTTGCGGCCTCGTTCATTGACAAGTTCCATATTGCCTACGGTGATATCCGCCCCGCTTTCATTCGCTTGGTCATAGAGGGCTCGCAACGCATCTTTGGGCAGATAATCATCACTGTCGAGAAAGAAAAAATAATCGCCGCGGGCGTTTTTATAACCCGTGCGTCTGGCCATCATCAGACCCTCGTTCTGTGGCTTGTCGATAATGACCACGCGGCTGTCAGACTCGGCATAACGCTTTAGCACCGCCATCGAGCCGTCAGGCGACGCATCGTTCACGCAGACTATTTCAAAATCTTGAAACGTCTGTCCCAGCACCGAGTCAAGGCAGCGGGGTAGATACTTCTCGACATTATAAACCGGTACCAGTACCGATATTTTCGGGTGCTTTTCTCTGTTCATCACTCATCAGATGGTTATATGTCAGGCCTTCATCACTCTCTTGACCCATCTTGAGTGTGGCATAGAGAGCGATGTAGAACAATATGGCGCAAAATTGGAAACTCCTCAGCGATTCATTATACAGCAATACCAATGACAATATGACGGTAAGATAGATCTTTATATTCTTAGCGTATGCGTAACCCTTGTGCTTGTAGTTCAATATCCAGCCCGCTGTGGCTATGTACCATATCAAGCCAAGCAATCCGAGCTGCACAATCACGAAAAACGACCAGGGGCGCGAACCAAGCAACGCCCATTGGTTATCTTTGGCAAATCGCGACATTTCCACCGACTGGCCGCCCTTGAACTGTCCAAGCCCTGCGCCGAATACCATCCCGCCTTTCGAATCCCCAAGTGTCTGCGGCAGCCATAGTATCTTTGTAAAACGCGGGATATCAACGCTCCAGACATCGGTAGCCTCGATTACAATCGTTCCGTCCTGCACAAGCAATGCGACTTCAACCATACGGTCAAGGTCCTCGCCGCCGAACAGATAATCATCGAAAAATTGCTCTGACAACACACGGTCGGCATCCTGATCGGTCACATCGAGGTAGATGGGGAACAAGATAGCGAGAATCGCGAAAAGTGCCGGAATAGCTAAAAGGAATTTTCTCACCGCCGCCTTGTCGAGTTTTATCAGCAACAGGAAGTAACACAGCAAAAAGATGAAACTGATTTTGGTCTCGTTGAGAAACGACGGGTAAAGCAGAAACACAAGAATGAAATTATTCCACAGATTGCGGAAATAACTTTTAGTGGCATCCCACCGCTTGGTCATCAGGTAAAAAGAGACAAAGTAGATGCAGGTCGACACAACGCCTGAAGCCCCCTCGCCCATGGAACCACCCACGTTATCACCCGCGCCATACTTCACAAACTGCCAGGTGACGCAGACGGCTTGCAGCCAAAGATATACCATCAGTTGGCGGTCAAACATCTTGACATAATGCTCCCCGCCCTTGCTGCTGGTGAGCAAATAGCGCATAATGGGCAAAATGAAGAGCAAACCCAAGAAATCGCGCATCCCGTTAAACAGCATCAGAAAGCCCTCGCGGTTTATCAGAAGGGTTGAGACTACCGCTAACAACGCAAACGAGCCCACCACCCGGTTATCACCCTTGTTGCGATTTATTCTCAGCGTGACGATACCAAGAATTAGTATCACCATGTCACATAAGAACATCACGGGAGAACGCAGGGCATTGATTGGCGGCAACAACTCTTCCGATACAAATCCGAAGCACTGGGCCACCCAGAACGCGATTAAAAACGTACGGCAATAGAGCTTGTATCTATCTATCATCTGACCGTATTGAAGAGCTTTTTATCAGTAGCCGCGACTACTTATGGCTGCTTTCACTTTTGTCCTTATTGCCATAGCCGTAACTTTTCTTGGAGGCTACGCCGTTGACTATAAGCGAGAGTTTCTTCAAGCGGCCTTGGCTATGTATGTCGTTGAGGAACTTGATGTCGGAAATCGAAGTCGAAGCGACGCGGGTAACAAATATTGTGGCATCGGCAAGGCGATTGAGCGAGAATGTGTCGCTGACCATGCCGATAGGCGCGGTGTCGACAATGACGTAGTCATACATCTCGCGAAGCTGGTGGAACAGCTCGTCGACTTTGTCAGAGATTAACAACTCTGCGGGGTTAGGCGGAACCGGTCCGGCCACGATGACATCAAGGTTCTTGGTCTCAGGCTCTTTGCAGATTATATCGCTAATCTCCACGTCTCTCGATGAAAGATACTGCGTCAACCCGAATTTGGGGCTAATCCCGAGATATTGCGACAGACGGGGTTTGCGTATGTCCATACCCACCAAGAGCACTTTCTTGCCGAGCAATGCGAAACTTGCAGCCAGATTTATTGAGATAAACGATTTGCCCTCGCCGGGTGAGCTTGATGTCACAAGCACCACCTTGTCGTTGGGGTCGTTGAGCACGAAGGTTACATTTGACCTTATCAGGCGGAACAGCTCAGCCGACGATGAAGTGCTTGTGGGCGACACCACAAGAGCCTGGCCGCTACGGTCAACACACATTTCACCGACAATAGGCACATTGGTAAGCTGCTCAACCTCTTCGCGGGTCTCGAACTTGTTGCGGAGCAGTTTCTGGATGTAAATGATTATCGGGGGGATAATCAAGCCGAGAAACAGACCGATTGCCAATATCGCAAAGCGTCCCATACCGACAGGCTCGTTAAGGGTGTAAGCCTCATCGACTATTATACCCTTGGGCACTGAATTAGCCAATATCATGGCTGTTTCCTCACGTCGTTGCAACAGATACAGATACAGTTGCTGCTTGACCGATTGCTGACGCTGCATATTGAGATACTCTCGTTCCTGCGCCGGGATTTTGCCGAGGTTGCTCTGTGTAGCACCCATTTCCGCTCTGAGGTCTCTCACCTTGATTTGCGCCGATTGATACACTTTGTCGACCGAGGTGTTGAGATTGACGCGCATCGCATCCAACTGTTCTGTAATCTGCCTTAAAGCGGCATTGTTGGCCTTGGCGTTATTCATCAGCCCCATGCGGCGCAACACCACATCGTTGTACGAAGCTATTGCGCTCTGCAACGCCGCATTATCAGGAGTTGCCGGAATCAGGTTGTAAGCATTTGTCGGATCCGAAATGAAATCGCGGGTCACGGCAAGAATCTCAAGACGAGTCTCCGCTTCGAGCAACGCAGTCTCAAGCCGTCCCTTCTTCGTCGTCTGATAAGTGGCCTCGGCCTTGACATCAACTATATTGTTTTTCTGTTTGTACTGTTGTATCGTAGCCTCGGTCTCATTCAAGTCCTGAGCGAGCAGTCTAAGGCGACCATCGAGGAACTCGGCGTCTTTTTCAGTTTGGAGCGTGCGGTCTTCTATGCCGCGCTCGTTATATTTTTTCAGTATGGAGTTAAAGATATCCATACCGAACGTCGAGTTTATTGTCGTCATCGACAAAAGAATCACGTTGGTGTGACGGTTGGGTATGTCATACGTAATTTCCTGAGCCAAATCCTCAGCCGCCGCGTCATAACCCATCATAGTGATAGTGGTGTTGACACTTTCTCCGGCTGGATATGTTTTGGTTTTGACTATGGTGAAATCGCCATAGTCTGTCTCAACAGTGACAGGCAGAGGCGCGTTTTTCACCTCTCCTATGACGTCGCGCTTGACCTTGAATTTCGCCGTCGCCAGTCCATCCTTGTTAACCTTAATCTTAGCGTTTACCGTGACAGTGAGTGTGTCGTACATTCCCGCCGGGACTTTGATGTCAACAGGATATTCAGGATAGGCGAACACCGTATTCAGGAATCCCTTTTTAACTTTATGCTCGACATTGGTCCCCAACTGCTTCATGACATCGCGGTACAGCGAGTGGGAGGTCAAAATGAACACCTCGTCATCGACGTTGCCGCTCGACCCGAAGAGACCGCTAAGACCGCCGACATTAGCCAACGGATTATTATTCTCCTGAGCAATCAACACATTGGCTCTGACTTCATATTCCGGTTTTTTCACCTTGCCATAGACGAATGCCAAAACTCCGCATACCACTATCGAGATAGCGAAATAATACCACTTAGCCATGTAGCCCGACAGAAGTCCTTTAATATCAATTGTTTCAGAAGATAAATCTTTTGCCATAATTTGACAATTAAAATCATTAAGTTAGAGCCGGCGGTCTTGCCTGCCGCGACAGCAGACGCCGACATTCATTTCAGTTATAGACTAACGGCGGTTTTTACCAATTTATTGTAAATTTCAGTAAAAACAGATAAACTCGGCCAATATCCACTCTACGGCCGATTTAACAAAACGGGGGCAAAGGTAACACTTTTACAGCGATTTGAGAAATATTTTGGACGCAATGTGCGTTTCCATTGCTCGGAGAGCAACGCGCGCATCCCACACCATGCGGGTAGTGGTCAAGCCACGGCCATGTATTTTTATTTGCCGCCGGCCCATGCCCAACCGTGGTGAAGATTGAGATATTTGATGATGGTTGTCAGGCTACTGCCGGTGTGCGGGCAGGGGGCGGGAAAGCCGTTCGGGCGCATCCGGTGAAGCCCGCCGTCGCCGCTACAGCCATATAGGCTAAACGGCGATTTGAGGTTATGGCGTTTTTTATGTAACTTTGCAGGATTAAACCGCAGGGACTTCGACACGACCGACAGCCCCCGCATTTATCAAACCGCTTTAAACTATTTGCCACGGCAATGGAAAAAAACGTCAACCCGACAACTCAGGCACAAGCCGACAGCCACGCAAGCTGCGTGAAGCCCAACGTGCTTGATTTTGAAGACATAGTGGCGGTAGCGCCACAATTGAAAGGCCACCGCAAATTAGTGGAACGGCTTTTCAAGCTGTTAGCGATTGACAAAGTGAACTGGATTCACTCCCACAATTGCGCCACACCCGGCCCGCGATTCTGCACAGGACTTCTCAAAGACCTAAATGCCACGGTCAAAGTCGACAACGAGGAGGTGCTCGACAACCTCCCCGCGGGGGCGTTTATCACTGTCAGCAACCACCCTTTCGGCGCGCTCGACGGCATAACGCTCATACACCTTGTCGGCTCGCGGCGGCCGGCGTTCAAAGTGATGGTCAACATGGTGCTCAACTACATAACCGCCATGCGCCCCAACTTCATAGCCGTCGACGCGCTCGCATCTGACGACCCTAAGAAGAAAGCCGTGTCGATGAAAGGGATAAAAGAAGCCATCATGCAGGTGCGCCGAGGCGAGCCGATGGGATTTTTCCCCGCCGGGGCCGTCTCCAAACTCAACCGACGGGGCCGTCTCGAAGACCGCGAGTGGCAACCGTCAATCATTCGTCTCATCGAGCAGCTCAACGTCCCGGTCATACCCATCTACTTTCATGGCAGCAACTCTTGGTGGTTCAACTTTCTCGGCCTCGTGAGTTGGAAACTGCGCACACTGCGCCTCCCCGCCGAGGTGTTCCGCAAGAAGGGGAAGACACTGCGCGTTTCTATCGGCGACCCGATATCGGTCGAGGAGCAGAAAGCCCACCAAGGTTCAATCGAAGAGTTCGGCGACTTCCTTAAAAGCAAAACATACTCACTCCGGTCATGCAGATAAACCCCACCGAAATTCCCGCCGAGGTGCAACAGGCCAAAATGAGGCTCGGCATTGTGGGCAACGCCCCCGCGCTGATTGCCGCCATCACCCGCGCCATACAGGTCGCCCCCATCGACCTCTCGGTGCTGATTACTGGCGAGAGCGGCACCGGCAAAGAGTTTTTCCCACAGATAATACACCAATTCAGCGCACGGAAACACAGCAAATACATCGCTGTCAACTGCGGCGCGATTCCCGAAGGCACCATCGACTCAGAACTGTTCGGGCATGAGAAAGGGGCCTTCACCGGCGCTGTCGCGTCGCGTAAAGGCTACTTCGAGGAGGCCGACGGCGGCACTATATTCCTCGACGAGGTAGCCGAACTCCCGCTGACAACCCAGGCCCGCCTGCTGAGGGTGCTTGAAAGCGGCGAGTTCCTCAAAGTAGGCTCTTCGTCGGTGCAGAAAACCAACATTCGCATTGTCGCCGCTACCAATGTCGATATGCTAAAGGCCGTCGAGACGGGGAAATTCCGCGAAGACCTTTATTACCGACTGTCGACAGTGCAGATAGCCATTCCGCCGCTCCGCGACCGAGGCACCGACATAGTGCTGCTCGCGCGCAAATTTGCCGCCGACTTCGCCGAGCGTTACCGCACTCCCGCCATCACTCTCGATGAATCGGCACGCCGACTGCTTACCGCATACCGCTGGCCCGGAAACGTGCGGCAGCTCAAAAACGTCATCGAACAAATATCTCTCTTCGAGGCCGGCGGCGAAGTCAACGCATCAACCGTTGAAAGCTACATCCCGCAGAACGCCACGCTCTACACACCGACGGTGGCTACCCGTGCCGACAACGCCCACTCCTACGCAGCCGAACGAGAAATCCTTTTCAACATGATTTTCAGGCTACAGCATGAAATCGAAGACCTCAGAGCGTCAATCGACAACCGGGAGGCGGAAAACCTCGAGACCGAGCCGCTCGATGTCAGCCACCAACCCGCGTTGCAACCGGCTATACAGTCAATCGTCAAATACCGCCCGACGATGACCGAGCTCATCGACCGCGCGCCCGCGACAATCGACGCGACACCCGCCGAGCCAACACCCGCCACCCTCGAGGACACCGAGCGCGAAACCATACGCCGCTCGTTGGAACGCAACAGCGGACGCCGCAAGGCCACCGCTCGCGAGCTGAACATCTCGGAGCGCACTCTATACCGTAAAATCAAAGAATTTGGCCTTGAATGACCGCTATGAACGCCAACAAACTCACTCGCCGACTGATAGCCATCGTGTTGCCGCTGCTGATGATGCCCATGCTTTGCGGATGCAGCGTAAAGTACACCTGCAACGGTGCCGCGATTGACTATAACATATTCAAGACTATCCATGTCTCGCAGTTCCCTATCAGAGCCGCGCTCGTATATCCCCCGCTGCAACAGACGTTTGAAAACGAGCTGCTCGACTACATCACTCGCAACACCCGCCTGCGCACCGTCGACTCTGCCGGCGACCTGCAGCTCGAGGGCGAAATCACCGGTTACAACCTGTCGCCACAAGCCGTGACCGAAAACGCTTACGCCTCACAAACGAGGCTCACAATCAGCGTCCGCGTGAAATACACCAACAACAAGCAAGACGGCAAAGACCTCGACCAGACCTTCTCGGCCTACCGTGATTTCGACTCATCCGAAATGCTCACCGACGTGCAGGACGAGCTGTGCCAGCAAATCTCGAAAGAGCTTGTCGACCTGATTTTTAACGCAACATTGGGAGATTGGTAATCATGGAGTTGTCACAGCTGATTCAGCACTATCTGTCACACCCCGACGAGTCGGTCAATCTCGCGTGGGTCGAGGCTACACGTCAACGCTACCCGTTCTTCACACTCCCGGCGACGATGCTGCTATCACGGCCGCGCGACATCGCCCCCGACGCGGAAGCCGGGCTGACGCGCTGGCTCGCGCTTAACGTCGCCGACCGCAGCTCGCTGATGACTCAGCTGCGCCCGGAAGCCGCCGGATGGGTCGACTTCTACCCGCCCGAGCCTAAGGCCGCACCGCTGACAACCGACCAGACGATTGACCGATTTATCGACACCTACGGCAGCAACGACCCCGACGAGGAGGCTCTGCTGACCAAACTCATTTTCAACCCCACCCCCGACTACGCACAGATGCTCGCCAACGAGGAGGAGAAAAGCGCCCCGCAGCCCGACGACGCGCCCGAAGGCTCTCAGGATGCGCTAATCAACTCTTTCATACTCAAAAGCAAGCAGCATCAAGGCCACTTCCCGTCAGCTTCCGAGCAACCCGACACTACCACGGCACCAGAACCCGACACTACCCCGGTAGAGGCTCCCGAGGAAAACGACCCGTCAATGCTCACCGAAAGCCTCGCAAAAATCTACATACGCCAACGTCGCTATGCGAAAGCTTTTGAAATTATCGAGGGCTTAAGTTTGAAATATCCAGAAAAAAGTATTTACTTTGCAGACCAATTGCGCTTTTTGCAAAAATTGATGATAAACCAACGTCACATCGACAAAAAACAAAATTAAATAAACACTTTATGTACGCCATCGTAATCATTCTCACCGTCATCGTAGCCGTGTTGCTAATCATCGTGGTGCTGATTCAGAAATCAAAAGGAGGCGGCCTCGCCTCGGGATTCTCCGGTGCAAACCAAATCATGGGTGTGCGCCACACCAACGACTTCATCGAGAAAGCCACATGGACTCTCGCTGCCATCGTCGGCATACTCGCTGTCGTTTCGGCGTTCGTGATGCCCTCTGACGACATCCAGAGCGGTAGCCGCGTAAAGCCCGCCACCCCTGTTCAGGTGGAAGGCACCGAATACGCCACTCCGGCACCCGCAGCCGCTCCCGTAGCTGCTCCCGCCGAGGCAACCCCGGCAAACTAAGCCGCGACGGTTTTTTAGAAAAAACGGCACTCCGACTCATCTCGGAAGCGCGATAAAAAAAGGGAACGTCACCTAATCATGGAGACGCTCCCTTTGCTCGCTATACATACCACGGCAGTGTAGCGGCGCGAACCGCCATCCGGCTCAATAATAGAGTGTGCCTGCCCCGACTTGGCGTGCCGTTTCCACACCCATCGTGTTTTCGAGAATGGCGAGGGCAAACGGGAAAGCCGACGACGGGCCGTTAGCCGTGATTATGCGCCCGTAGGCGACTACGCGCTGCCCGGTCATCTCAGTCTTGGGGCATTGAGCCTCAAAGCCCGGATAGCAGGTCGCCTTCTGACCGTCGAGAAGTCCGAGCGGATACAGCACCACGGCGGGAGCCGCACAGATAGCCGCGATTTTGCCGTCGGCGGCATGGCGTTTGAGCAACGCCGACAACGGGGCGAATGCTGCGAGATTGGTCGACCCGGGCATACCGCCAGGAATTATCAGCCACTCCGCACCGGTGAAATCCGTGTCGCCAAACAGCGCGTCAGCCTTGGCGGTGATGCCGTTGGCGCCGGTCACAAGCCGATTGTCAGTGATAGAAACCGTGATTACCTCCATGCCGCCGCGCCTGAGCAGGTCGACGGTGGTCAACGCCTCAATTTCCTCGAAACCGTCGGCGAGAAATAAATAAGATTTTGCCATAAGCCTCCTTTTATTATTTAATTAACGTGAGTTCGATATAAGAATTATAAAATTCAACCTTTCTGGCGTTCATAAGCGACACGTCTATGGGGTAGCATTTAGCATTACGAATCCGCTCGCCACTTTTGGTGGAATATTTGCGCAACTGATTCAGAATTGTTTTTATAGCAGCAAAGATAACAAACTTCGATAAACGCGCAAAAACCATATCGCCGACTACGATAAATCGGCACTTTGGAGGTGCGCCGACTACGATAAATCGACACTTTGGAGGTGCGCCGACTACGATAAATCGGTCATTTCCGCCTGCAAAACTTGGCTCGGTCTGACATTAATATGCCCGTTAAACCTTAAACCGACAATCAGTTCCGTCCACTAATGAGTAGGCTTATGCTGACTTCACGTTCAAAAGCAATTTTGAAGTCATCACCCCACGCACCACGGCATCAACCCAAACTATATCCGTAAGCGGCAACAAAAAGAGAGACAGAGACACCGCCACGGCGGAATCTCTGCCTCTGTATGTAATCTTTTTATCGGCTGATAAGTTACTGGCGACCCGAAACAGCGATTTCGCTGTTGATTTTCTGCACCAAGCCCTGGAGGGCTCTGCCGGGACCGAGTTCTACCACCTCGGTCAGCCCGTTGGCTACCATGTTGTTAACCGATTGCGTCCAACGCACCGGAGCGGTCAGTTGAGCCACTAAATTAGCCTTGATTTCAGCGGGGTCGGTGTGAGGCTCAGCGTCAACGTTCTGATATACGGGGCAAATGGGGGTCTTCACCTCGGTTTTTTCGATAGCCTCGGCAAGCTCGGCGCGTGCCGGAGCCATAAGAGGCGAATGGAACGCACCGCCCACTTTGAGTTTCAACGCACGTTTCGCTCCCGCTGCGAGAGCTTTCTCACAAGCCGCATCGACCGCCTCAATCTCTCCAGAGATGACGAGCTGACCGGGGCAGTTGTAGTTGGCGCATACGACCAAACCGTCGACACTCGCGCAGATTTCCTCGACTTTCTCGTCGGGGAGGGCGAGGATAGCAGCCATCGTCGAGGGTCTCAGCTCGCAAGCCTTCTGCATGGCGCGGGCGCGGGCAGAAACAAGACGCAGACCATCTTCAAACGACAGCGCGCCTGCGGCAACCAAGGCCGAGAACTCGCCGAGCGAGTGACCGGCTACCATATCGGGGTTAAACTCCTCACCGAGCGTCTTGGCGAGAATCACCGAATGGAGGAAAATCGCCGGCTGGGTGACCTTGGTCTGACGAAGATCTTCGTCAGTGCCCTCAAACATCATGTCGGTTATGCGGAAACCAAGGATTTCATTAGCTTTCTCAAACATTTCGCGGGCCACGGAGTTAGTATCGTAGAGGTCTTTGCCCATACCTACAAACTGTGCGCCCTGACCGGGAAAAACAAATGCCTTCATGCTTATTTTCATCTTAATTGGGCGCGAAGTTACAAAATTTTCCGCAATTTGCCGCCCATTTTGATATAATTCATTAACTTTACGCTCGTTAAACTCTACGACAAATCAACTAATCATGACTGTCACATCACTGATACCTTTGTTTTTAGGCAACCTGCGCGGTTGGGAGTGGATTATCATCTTCGCAGCGATTCTGCTGCTTTTCGGCGGCAAAAAGATACCCGAACTGATGCGAGGCCTCGGCAAAGGGATACGCAGCTTCAAGGAGGGGATGAAAGAGGTGCAAAACGAAATCAACGACACCGCAGGCGACACCTCGGGCGACACCGATAAACCGGGCAAAAACTAACCCGCGCCCGCTATCTCGACAATGGACAACGAGGAAATGAACTTCTGGGACCACGTCGACGTGCTGCGCGGCGTGTTGTTGCGCTCGGGGGCGATGGTGCTTGTGGCTGCCGCGGTGCTGTTCATCTTCATGGGCGACATCTTCGATGCCGTAATCCTTGCGCCCTGCCGCCCCGATTTCCCGCTCTACCGACTGTTTGGCCACCTGCAAGGGTTAGGGCCGTTCGCTCCCGACGGCGCCGGCGGGGATTTCAATGTCGACCTAATCAACATCCGGCTCGCATCGCAGTTTTTCATCCACATGTCCACATCATGCTGGTTGGCGGTGATACTCTCGTTTCCGTTCATCATCTACCAGTTGTGGGGATTCATCGCACCCGCCCTCTACCCCCATGAGCGGCGCAACGCCTCGGCGGCGTTCTTCTGGGGCAACTTGATGTTCTATGTCGGCATTGCGGTCGGATATTTCCTCGTGTTTCCGCTGACGCTGCGGTTCCTCGCCGACTACCGCCTCAGCGAATCAATCCCCAACACCATCACCATAGAGTCGTACATGGACAACTTCCTGCTGCTCACGCTGCTGATGGGCTGCGTTTTCGAGCTGCCGCTGCTCGCGTGGATGCTCGGCAAAACGGGGTTGCTCACCCGCGGATTTTTCAACCGCTACCGCCGCCACGCCATCGTGGCGCTGCTTATCGTGGCGGCAATCATAACCCCCACGGGCGACCCGTTCACACTGTTTGTCGTCTTTCTACCCATATTCATGCTTTGGGAAGGAAGTGCGACACTCGTCCCGCGCGACAAGCACTAAGAGCCGGCAAGATGCCGACGCATGCTGCCGCATCCCCGTCAACCCCCACCCTGCGGAATAACGCCACGGAGCCGACCTGGTGCCGAGATGAGATGAGATGGGATAGAGATTAAATGCAAATCGATGTGCAATGGAAAAAGTTATGGCGACCCCGCCGAGCGGAATCGCCATAAACGTTTTATCGTATACGGTTGTTTGAAACCTCTAACAGGGATTAGAAGTTGTAACCAACAGATACTGAGAATGCGCTGTTTTTGCCCTTAATATCTTTAACGACCTTAGTCATACCAAAGTCATATTGGATGCCGAAGAAAATCTTGTTCCAGGTAACGCCGGTACCAATGCCAAGACCCATGTCGAAACGTTTGCCGCCAAACTGGTCGTCATCGTCACCGAAGAAGTCAACCTTATATTCCTCTCCATCTTCTTTCACCTTAGCGTCACCTCCTACGCCAAATGCGAAATAGGGACCGAAGTTGAGCTGCCACTGGAGGGTTTCATTGAAGTTGTAGCGATAAGATGCCATTACGGGAATCTTGATATACATCGGGTTGAAAGTCAACTCGTAGCCATCTTTATCATATTTGGCACCATTCATTGAGAAGAACACGCCAGAGTTGATGTAGAACGATTCCATGATAGCGAAGTCAGCCGAAAGACCACCAACGAAACCACATTTAGAGTCCAGATCCTCACCAAGGTCACCGGTGAAGCTGGCCACGTTGAGACCTGCGCGAACGCCGAGGTGAACGAGTTTTTCAGGTTTTGAGCTGTCAAAGAAAGTAGCTTCAGTGTCAGATGCGCGTTGAGCCGACATCGAGAATACGCTTGCCACGCAGGCGAGCGAAAGTAAAATCTTTTTCATTGCTTAAAAGGTTTTTGTTAATAAAAAAAGGTTTATTTGTTAATGTATTATTACTGATTACAGATTAAAGTCCATCTTCCACACGTTGTAGACTTTTCCGACCGTGCCGCGCTCCGACAGGAAGTAGATGGAGTGTCCGTCGGGTGCCCAGATTGCCGAGAGGTCGTTACCGGGATGGTAGGTCAACTGCGTGAGCTGCGTGCCATCGGTGCGCACGGCGAATACATCGGTGTTGATGCGCTTGTTTTTCTCAGCTTGAGCGGTACCTGTCACCAAGAGCCACTTGCCGTCGGGCGACAACTGGGGAGTGGTGAAGCTGCGACCCGGCAGACCGAGAATCAGCTCCTCAACGCCGGTGTTGAGGTTGAGTCGCCAAATTTCACTCTCTTTCTTGTCGGTGAAACGCGCGCAATAGATTACATCTTTGTCGTTGGGGTCGAGCACCGGCGACATACCGCGAGAATAGTTTGAGAAGAGGTTGTTCTTGCGGTCCCAGCTCCAAAGCGAGTAGGAGTTATAGCCCTCGCCGCGGTGGAAAAAGATGGTGGAGTTGTCTTTTGAAATTTGGCCGGCATAGTCGTTGTCGGTGCCGTTTGACACCTGACGCACCACATTACCGCGCTCAGCGTCAACGAGATATATACCATAATGACCGCTGCGCCACTCGGTGAAGCAGATGGTTGTGCCGTCGGGGCTGAGGGTGAAGTCGCGGACATTGGTGCGGAATGTGCGCTGAACGCTCGCGCCGCCCCTCTTGGCATCTTTCACCATCACGTTGGTAGTCTGGTTTTTGTCGTTGATATAAGCTATTTTCTTCCCGTCGGGGGTTACAGCTATCTGCGGGTTAACCCACCAGTCAATCATCGTCTTTTTGCTATTGCCAAAAAGCGACGTGCCTTTTTTGAGAACGAAATCGGTGCTGACAGCGTCGGCATCTTCCGTGATACGCTCAAACTTTACACCGCCCTCCCCGGGGACCGATACAATCGTATAGTCTACTTTGGGTTTGGCAGCTGTTGCCGACAGTGCTATCACAGCCGATACGATTGCCAGCTTATAGGCTTTTTTCATAATTATTCAGTGTGTTTCAGTTAAAAATGTTGTTAGCACCTCTTGGCAAGAGA
>CAZECG010000020.1:0-40118 GCA_964510535.1 uncultured Muribaculaceae bacterium | reverse complement strand
CTCTACAAAGGTAAGATTTTCATTTTACAAACACAGGTTTATTACTATGCCCCGCCTCTATGCGTGGGACGGGCAACGAGTGAGGTCCTTGCGCTTTTTTAATTTTTGACCTTAACCGCCAACGCTGAGGGCCCGCGGCAACTGTTTTAATCAAATATGAAACAACGCTATCTCAAACTGTGCCTATTAACACTGCTCGCCGCGTTCTGTTGCGCTCCTGCCACCTTGGCACGCGTCAAAATCGGGGAACTTTACTACGACCTCTACTCTTCGACTAAAACCGCCGAGGTGAGTAGCAATTATGACATCAGTGGATATTTGGTAATTCCGTCAACCGTCGATTACGACGGCACAACCTACTCGGTGACCTCCATCGGCAGCTCCGCATTCTCCAGTTGCAGCGGCCTGACATCGGTGACCATCCCCAACTCGGTTACATCCATCGGCGAAAGCGCATTCGAATTGTGCGGCCTGAAGTCGGAGCATATCACCGACATAGCCGCGTGGTGCAAAATTGATTTCGGCGACTACGAAGCCAATCCGTTATATTACGCCCACAAGCTATATCTTAACGGCACGGAAGTAAAGGGTCTTGTAATCCCCAACTCGGTGACAGGAATCAAAGACTACGCATTCTACAATTGCAGCGGCCTGACCTCGGTGACCATCCCCAACTCGGTGACTTCAATCGGAGAGGGCGCATTCGAGGGTTGCAGCGGCCTGAAATCGGTGACCATCGGCAACTCGGTGACATCAATCGGCGTCGACGCATTCGAAGCTTGCTACGGCCTGACATCGGTGACAATTCCTGATTCATTACAAAACTGCGGAAGTCATGCCTTCCCATCAACAGTAAATATAAACTATGGAGATGGCACACCGGCCGTTGTTAATGGATTCCTGCTCAGCAAGGATAGAAGTACGCTGCTATGTCTTTTCTATACATCATCAGAGACCGTTATAATTTCCAACACGGTGACATCAATCGGTGAAGGCGCATTCTACAATTGCAGCGGCCTGAAGTCGGTGATCATCGGCAACTCGGTGACATCAATCGGCGGCAGCGCATTTGCCGATTGTACCAATATGCTCTCTATTAATGTTCAAGGTGATAACCCTAAATACACGTCCATTAATGGTGTCCTGTATGATAAGTCTTTAACCGTTCTAATTTGTTGCCCCGGTGCGAAAAATACTATTTCAATTCCCAACACAGTTACATCAATTGGCGAAAGTGCATTCGAGGGTTGCAGCGGTCTGACCTCGGTGACAATCCCCAACTCGGTTACATCAATCGGCGAAAGTGCATTCGAGGGTTGCAGCGGTCTGACCTCGGTGACAATCCCCAACTCGGTGACATCCATCCGAGAATGCGCATTCCGCTATTGCAGCGGCCTGACCTCGGTACATATCACCGACATAGCCGCGTGGTGCAAGATTAATTTCGGCAACTACGGCTCCAATCCGTTATATTACGCCCACAGGCTATATCATAGCGGCAAGGAAGTAAAGAACCTTGTAATCCCCAACTCGGTGACAGAAATCAAAGACTACGCATTCTACAATTGCAGCGGCCTGACCTCGGTGACAATTCCCAACTCGGTGACAGAAATCAAAGACTACGCATTCTACAATTGCTACGGCCTGAGGTCGGTGACCATCGGCAACTCGGTGAAATCAATCGGCAGCGACGCATTCTACCGTACATACAACAATGCAAAAATCACAAAAGCGATATGGCTCACAAACACGCCGCCTGTGGGCGCAAGCAACGTTGGTGCGACGGTAAATTATGTATCTAACGACCAGTATAGTTTCTCAAACCAAAAAGTATATCCGTTCCTCAGCTCCAAGTTTGAGGTAGACAATGTGGTGTACGTTCCCGTAAGCCCGTCGGAGCGCACATGCGACGTGATTGACTGCAATTATAACCCAACGTCAAAAACAGTCACTATTGACAGTATTGTCAACAACCGCAACGTACAGCTCAAAGTGTTGGACGTCAATCCTTACGCTTTTTACGAAAACGATTCGATTGAGGAGATGAAGATTAGCATCAACGGCAACATCGGCAAATGCGCATTCTGGCGGTGCCACGGCCTGACTTCAGTGACCATCCCCAACTCGGTGACAGAAATCAAAGACCACGCATTCTACGAATGCCGCGGCCTGACTTCGGTTGAAATCCGCAATAACGGCAACATCGGCGAAGACGCATTCAACCGGTGCGACGGCCTGACTTCGGTTGAAATCCGCAATAACGGCAACATCGGCGAAGACGCATTCAACCGGTGCGACGGCCTGAAGTCGGTTGAAATCCGCAATAACGGCAACATCGGCGAACGTGCATTCTACCTGTGCCGCGGCCTGAAGTCGGTTGAAATCCGCAATAACGGCAACATCGGCGAAGACGCATTCTGCTATTGCGACGGCCTGACTTCGGTTAATGCCCGCAATAACGGCAACATCGGCGAAGACGCATTCTCATTGTGTAAAGCTCTAACTGCGGTTGAAACTAATAATAACGGTTACATTGACGGTAAAGCATTTTCAGGTTGCGAGGCTATAACGTCGGTAAGAGCCAACAATAACGGCTATATTGGCGACAGCACTTTTTTAAAGTGCACAGCCCTAAAGTTGGTTGAAATCCGCAATAACGGCAACATCGGCGACCGTGCATTCTCAGGCTGCACGGCTTTAACTAGCGCGGTCGTAGACAATCATGGCGCAATCGGCAACTACGCATTTTCCGGTTGCAATATGGCCAAGTCGCTCACGCTCGGAAGTAATGTCACTGCGATAGGCAGATCGGCTTTCGAGGGTTGCTCGTCGCTTGATAGCGTGACTATCGGCAAAGGCATTAAGGCGTTGAGCGCATCGTCATTCAAGAATTGTTCATCATTAACCTCATTGATAATTCCAGCCAACACCAACACTATCGGCGACTATGTGTTCTCAGGATGCACGAAATTAGCCGACGTGACTTTTGCTGACGCTTCAGGCGATAAAACGCTGACAATAGCGTTGGGAAGCAACGGTTCGTCGCCGTTGTTTGCCGACTGTCCGCTCGACGAGGTTTATATCGGCAGAAAGATGTCGTATAATACGGCATCGTCATGCGGTTACTCACCGTTCTACCGCAACACGTCGCTCCGCTCGGTGAAAATCACCGACAAGGAGACCGAAATCTATGACAACGAGTTCTATGGCTGCTCCAGCTTGCAATCGTTTGAGTGTGGCGACGGCGTGACCAAGATAGGCAAATGGGCGTTCTCGGGATGCACGGCGTTGCAATCGTACGTATCGGGAGCAAGCGTGGAAAGCATCGGCAAGGAGGCGTTCAGCGACTGCCCGGGGCTGACTTCTTTTACCTCGTATGCAGCTGCGCCGCCGGTTTGCGGCGCCCAGGCTCTCGACGACATCAACAAATGGGAGTGCACACTTTACGTTTTGCCCGGAAGCGTCGATGACTACAAAGCCGCCGACCAATGGAAGGAGTTCTTCTTTGTCGAGGAACCCGCAGGAGTTGAAGATGTCGTTGTCGACCAAATCACCGATTCGGTCAACGCGCCAATCTATGACATGATGGGCCGCAAAGTCCGCACCACAACGCCCGGCCGCATCTACATCCAAAACGGCCGTAAATTCATCGCCCGCTAATCTCATGTCTATAGCGATGGTTCACGCCTCAAAGTAGTGAAGTGAGAATTTAAACCTTCATAATAGATCGAAACGGCCTTGCCCATCATTGAGCAAGGCCGTTTTATTTGTCAACAGGTGTTTGACGGTCGAGGGGGTGGTATTGTCAATTTAAAAAAGTATGATTAACTTTGTTGGTTGAAATAAACTCGATTGATTAATCAATATATCACTATTAATCGTGAAGCTAAGAAACGTAACTTTATCAATAGCGTGCGCCGCGGCAGCGACATGGTGCGCGGCCCAGAATAATATAGCGGAAGAGGTTGCATGGGTGGTCGGTGACACTCCGATTTACAAGTCAGAAATCGAAGAAATGTATCAGCAGATGCAATATGAGCGCACACCAATCAACGGCGACCCTTATTGCGTGATTCCTGAACAGATTGCTATTGAAAAACTATTTCTGCATCAGGCTGATCTCGACACTGTGGAGGTGCCGGAGTCTGTAGTGCTTCAGGAGGTGGACAGCCGAATAAATTATTTAGTGTCGAATCTCGGCTCGAAAGAGAAGGTGGAATCTTACTTCCGAAAGTCGATGCCTGAAATACGAGAATCAATGGCCGAAATGCGACGCAACGGATACAGGGTGCAGGAGGTGCAACGGTCGCTAACAAAGAACATGAAAACGACCCCCTCAGATGTGCGACGTTATTTTGACAAGTTACCTGCCGACAGCATACCTTATGTGCCGCTTCAGGTCGAGGCGCAGATTATCACCATCAATCCTATTATCCCCGTGCAGGAGATTGAGGATGTGAAGGCGCGCTTGCGCGACTTCACCGACCGCGTTAACCGAGGTGAGAGCGAGTTCTCCACGCTTGCTATTCTGTATTCAGAGGATGGCAGCTCGGTGAGAGGTGGCGAAATCGGCTTTATGGGGCGCGGGCAGCTCGTGCCTGAGTATGCGGCGGTGGCGTTTAACCTCAATGACCCGAAGAAAGTGTCGAAGATTGTCGAGACACAATATGGTTACCATATCATACAATTGATTGAAAAACGCGGCGACCGCATAAACACGCGCCACATTCTGCTTCGTCCGAAGGTGGCGGATGCCGATTTGATAAAAGCCGTGAATCGTCTTGATTCAGTGCGTGCCGACATCGTAGAACACAAAAAATTCACATTTGAGGAAGCCGCGCCATATATCTCTCAGGATAAAGACACGCGCAATAGCCGCGGCACAATGGTCAATGATAAAAACGGTACTCCGCGTTTTGAGATGGCTGATTTGCCCCAGGAGGTAGCAAAGGTTGTCGATACGCTGAAAGTGGGGGAGATTTCCCATCCGTTCATCATGAAAGACCCTAAACGAAATCGCGATATAGTGGCGATGGTCAAGCTGTCATCGCGCATTGAGCCGCATAAAGCCAATCTTGCCGATGATTATCAGTTGATTAAAGGAATGTATGAAAACTCGACCCGTGCGAAAGTACTGAACGATTGGATTGCCCGCAAAATCAATGACACATATGTGCGCATCGAGGATGGCTGGCGCGACTGCGACTTTCAGCATTCAGGATGGCTGAAAAAATAAGCCGGTTAATTTCTTAACCTGATTTATCCTTACGACTGTCTTGTTGTATAATTAAATGGGGATAATGAAATCTGCAGATAGATTGGGAGATTCCAACAGTCAAAAGCGAAGGACCCGCGGCCGTTGTGCCGCGGCCATCGCGCTATCGGTGCTGGCGTTGAGCCTCGCGGTGGCGCAAACACCCGATAATACACCAATACGGCCAACTATACCTACGGCTAACCGCTATCAGCGCGACAAGGTGTTCCTTGAGCGGGCCGATGAGCTGACAATGCGCGAAGGCACCGATTTTCAACTCGTTGTCGGTAACGTGGAGTTCCGCAAAGGTGATATGTTCATGTATTGTGATAGCGCGCATTTTTATGACAATGACAATTCTCTCGACGCGTTTGGCAACGTCAGAATGGAGCAGGGCGACACCTTGTTTGTATATGCCGATGAATTGAGCTATAACGGAGACAAAGAACTTGCCGAGCTGTTCGCATCGCCCGGGAAAAAAGTGCGTCTTATCAATCGCGATGTCATGCTTGAAACCGATGTGTTCAACTATGATATGGCTATTAATCTCGGCTATTATAATGTTGGGGGGGTGCTGACCGATAAACAGAACCGTCTGGAGTCGATAGAGGGAGAGTACAGTCCTGATTCAAAGGATGCCAATTTCTATGGGCAAGTGCATCTTAATTCCCATTCTCAAAGAGACACCCTCGACATCTATACCGACACGTTGCTTTACAACACCGGCTCTCATGTAGCCGAATTGGTATGCTATTCCGAGATTATCAATGCTCAGGGTACGATTTTCACCTCAAATGGCACTTACAACACAAGTGAAGGTTTGGCCGATCTCTATGACCGTTCTTTGGTCGTGACCAGAACTGATAAAACATTGACAGGCGATACGCTTTTCTATGATAGAAAGCGTGGTTATGGCGAGGCGTTTGGCGACATGGTCATGACCGACTCTGTGAAGAAAACAACGCTCAAGGGTGATTATGGGTTTTACAACGAGTTGACTGATAGTGCTTTTGTGACAGGTCACGCCCTTGGCATGGAGTATTCCGGACAAGACACACTGTATATGCATGGTGATACAATCAGGGCTTTCAGAGTTATTAACGAGATTCCCGCCGACTCTATCCGTGAAGCTTGCGCCGATACCACTCATTATGTCATAGTAAACCCCCGTGTCAGATTCTATCGCGTGGATATTCAAGGACTTTGCGATTCTCTTACGTTTGTGCAGCGCGACTCGATGATGTATCTTGACATCCATCCAATAGTGTGGAGTGGCGAACGTCAGATATTCGGCTCCACAATCGAGGTGCATTTCAATGATTCGACGGCTGATTGGGCCAACCTCCCGCGATTTGGTTTAATGGCAGAAGCGATAGAGGAGGGGTTTTATAACCAGTTGAGCGGAAAAGAGATGAAAGCCTATTTTGAGAATCAAGATTTGAAACATCTTGATGTGAGCGGCAATGTTCAGGCGATATTTCTGCCGCAGGAAAGTGACTCTACCTACAATAAAATATTCAACGTCGAGAGCAGTTTTCTTGCCGCCGACTTCAACAAGCGTCAGCTTGAGAAAATGAAACTGTGGCCTCAGACCAACGGTACAGGCACACCGCTGTATCTTGCAAAAAAATCGTTGTATTACTTGCCGCAGTTTAAATGGTATGGCGACCTGCGGCCAGTCTCTCCTGAGGATGTCTTCAATTATCCCGACGGAATGGCCGAACTTTTTGCGGTTCCCGACCTCACGGAAAGGCATCGTTCGGTAGCCCCAGCTCCGGTGGCTGTTCCCAAAAAAAGATAATCAATCTCCTAAATCTACAGAATTATGAATACCGAAAACCATAGACTGATTAGCGACTTGATGTCGTTTATGGATTCGAGCGTTTGCAATTTTCTTGCCGTGAAAACCGTCTCAGAGCGGTTAGAAGCGTCAGGGTTTGTTAGGCTCAATCCATCTGACCGATGGCAACTCACTCAGGGGGGCAAGTATTTTATGACAAAAAATGACTCTGCCCTGTTTGCATTCGTCGTCGGAAGTGGCAATCCGTCGGATGGTTTTAAGATTATTAGTTCCCACAGCGACTCGCCCGGATTCAGAGTCAAGCCTGCGCCTGAAATGTTGAGTGATGGTGGGATATTAAGACTTAATACAGAAGTTTATGGCGGCCCGATACTCTATACTTGGTTTGATAGACCTTTGTCATTGGCAGGTCGCGTGATTGTGAAAAGCGACAATCTTTTGCACCCCGAGGTCAGGATAGTTCGCTTCGATTCACCTTTGTTGACTATACCTCATCTCGCCATTCACTTCAATCGCGGTGTCAATGAGGGGAACCGGTTGTCAAAACAAAAAGATATGATGCCGGTGCTTGCCCAACTGAAAAAAGATGTCAACGCCAATGGTTATCTGCTTAAAATGTTGGCCGATAAAGCTCGTGTTGATGTTGGCGATATTCTCGATTTCGATATGTCGCTTTATGACACTACTCCTGCAGCTTTGGTGGGAGCGAATGGCGATTTCTTGACATCAGGCCGACTTGATGACCTTAGCATGGTCCACGCCTCTTTGACGGCGTTGCTCTCGTCGAAACCGTCAAAAATGACTCAGATTATGGCAGTGTTTGACAATGAAGAGACTGGAAGCGGCACAAAACAGGGGGCGGCATCCCCGGTGCTGTATAATCTGTTGACACGCATTAACGATTCACTTGGCGGCGACAACGAGACACTTCTTCGCGCTGTTGACGCTTCGTTTATGATATCGGCTGATAATGCCCATGCGCTTCATCCCAATTATCCCGAAAAGCATGACCCTACCAACCATCCTGTGCTGGGGGGAGGCCCGACTATAAAGATTAACGCCAACTGTAAATATATGACAGATGCTCAAAGTGCGGCGGTATTCAGGTCAGTGTGTGAAGGAGCGGGAGTCCCGTTCCAGTATTTTGTTAATCACAGCGACAGTGCCGGCGGATCTACACTCGGCAACATACTGACATCGCAGATTGATTTGCGCGGGGTCGATATGGGGGCGGCTATATGGGCTATGCACTCGGTGCGTGAAACAGCTTCGCCTCTTGACCATTGTTATATAACAAAAGCCTTTACATACTTCTACGACATTTAATGGCAGCCGTAGTAGATAAAGATGGATGTAACATCCTTGCCGGTCTGTTGGTCAGGCATGGCGTTAAAACCGCCATACTTTCGCCCGGGTCGCGCAATGCGCCAATCGTTGTGTCGCTCGCTCGCAATAATGAGATTGAAACGCGTGTCGTCGTTGATGAACGCTCGGCGGCTTTTATCGCTCTTGGCGTCGCAGAGATTACAGGTGGGCCGGTGGCTATAGTTTGCACTTCCGGGACCGCATTGCTTAATTACGCCCCGGCCGTGGCGGAAGCCTACTATAAGCATTTGCCGCTTATTGTAATATCGGCCGATCGCCCGGCTGAGTGGATTGACCAAGATGACAGCCAGACTATGCGCCAACTCGGAACGCTTACAAATTTTGTCAAGAAAACCTACGCATTAAAAGCCGAATGCGCCGACAGAACTGAGGTGTGGTGGCTGAACAGGGAGATCAACGATGCGATGATAACCGCTTGCAGAGATTGCCGCGGTCCGGTGCATATCAATATGTCGGTCGATGAACCGCTTACGCCTATGACGGCGGAATCGCGATGGAATGATGAGCGTTTTATTGCGGTCACACGCCCGCGCGAAGATGCGCCGTTGGGCGAAATACGTTGGCTCGCGTCGCAGCTCGGCGCACCCCGCAAGGTGATGGTTGTGGCTGGGTTTATGCCTCCCGACGAAACCCTTAACCGGGCGTTGGCAAAACTTGCCAAAATGCCCAATTTCGTGGTGCTTGCCGAGAATTTGTCAAATTTGCGTTTCCCCGATCTCGTGTCATGTATTGATAGCGTTTTGTGCGCTATTCCCGATGCTGACATTGACAAATTCCGCCCAGATGTCGTGATTACTTGCGGCGGCGCATTAGTGTCGCGGCTTGTGAAGCGTTTCCTCCGACAGTCACCCGGGTTGCGGCATTGGCATATCGGTCATAATGAACATACCGTGGATTGTTTCCAGTCGCTCGAACGCAGAATACTCATGAACCCCGGAGTGTTTTTCTCCCAGTTGAGTTCGGCTATGCAGGCGCATAAGTCATTTGATATCTATGGGACTATGTGGAAACGTTTGCGCCAGAACTCAGCAAGCACCCATGATGAATTTGTTTCATCTGCTCCGTGGTGTGATTTGACGGCATTCGCAAGGCTATATCAGTTGATTCCCAAAGGATGGAATCTGCAATTATCAAATGGGACCTCGATACGTTACTCTCAATTGTTCTCGTCTGACAAAATTGCCCGATACGATTGCAACCGCGGAGTCAGCGGTATTGACGGCTCGACCTCAACAGCCGTTGGAGCGTCATTTGCATATCAGGGGGTGACTTTGTTGATTACGGGTGACATGAGCGCGCAATATGATATCGGTGCTTTGGCATCGACTTTGATAAGCCCTAACTTTAAAATGGTGGTGTTTTGTAATGGAGGCGGAGCGATATTCCGTTTTATCGGCTCTACATCATCATTGCCTGAGCTTAACGAATATTTTGCCTGCGGGGTCAATTTGCCGCTTGAAAAACTATGTGAGGGTTATGGCATATCTTTCTTCGAAGCATCGGAATCAGCCGATTTGGAGTCTGCGTTTTCAAACTTCGCGTCTGAAAAATCACGTCCGGCGTTACTCGCCATCCACACCGATGGCTTGCTAAGCGCAGAAGTGTTAAAGCAGTATTTCAATCGGAATAAATCAACCAAACTAAAACCATAAACTATTATGTCACAACGTCAATGGATTAAAATAAAAGAGTACGAAGACATCTTGTTTGAGCGATTTGGCAGGATTGCAAAGATTACAATCAATCGCCCGAAAGTCTATAATGCGTTTCGTCCGCAGACCAACCGCGAGATGCTTGATGCTATGGACTATTGCCGGGAATCGCCTGAAATCGGCGTGATTATACTGACCGGTGCGGGTGACAAGGCTTTCTGCTCCGGGGGCGACCAAAATGTCAAAGGAGTGGGTGGATACATAGACGACAACGGTGTGCCGCGCCTTAACGTGCTCGATTTGCACAAGGCAATACGTTCCATACCAAAGCCAGTTATTGCCATGGTAAACGGTTACTCCATCGGCGGGGGTAATGTGCTTCAGGTTGTTTGCGACCTTTCGATAGCAAGCGATAATGCCCGTTTTGGCCAGACAGGGCCTAAAGTGGGCAGTTTCGATGCGGGTTTCGGTTCATCATATCTCGCTCGATGCGTCGGGCAGAAAAAAGCTCGTGAAATCTGGTTCCTGTGTCGTCAATACACCGCTGCCGAGGCTTTGGAAATGGGTATGATTAATGCTGTGGTCCCTTTTGAACGACTTGAAGATGAAACAGTCGAATGGTGTGAGACTATACTGAAGCGTAGTCCGATGGCTATACGCATGATTAAACGCGCTCTTAACGCGGAGCTTGATGGCCAACGGGGGCTTATGGAGTTTGCCGGTGACGCGACGCTGATGTACTATCTGATGGCTGAAGCGCAAGAAGGTAAAAACGCGTTTCTTGAAAAGCGTGATCCCGACTTTGACCAGTTCCCGAAATTCCCTGGTTGATGCTCCGAGCCGCATATTGTCGATATTTTTTGGCTTTTAACGAGCCGGCTAAGACCTCCCGGGCGACAATGAAGGTTAAAGAAACCTTTTTTGTCAAGGCGTGGGACGATGTGTCGCCGGAAGTCTTCGGAGTGGGGGAGTGCGCCTTGTTCCGAGGTCTCAGCCACGACGATATCCCTGATTATGAATCGGTTTTATCGCAAACTTGCCGTCATGCGCATCTGGTCAACATTGCCGACATCCCTTACAGTTCCATACGTTTCGGGTTGGAAACGGCACTGCTCGATTTGGCTAACGGTGGGAAACGGATACTTGTCGATTCGCCGTGGAGCCGTTCAGAATCATCGATTAAGATTAACGGCCTCGTTTGGATGGGAAGCCATGACGAAATGCTTGAGCGCATCAAAGCTAAATATAATGCGGGTTTCCGATGCCTGAAACTTAAAATCGGTGGAATTGACTTTGATGAGGAGATTGACCTGATTCGCCACATACGGAATCGCTTCTCCCCGCAAGAGATTGAATTGCGACTTGACGCTAACGAAGCGTTTCCAATCGGCGATGCTATGCTGAAACTCAAGCGTCTTGCCGATTTCGGTATTCATTCAATCGAACAGCCCATAAAACGCGGCCAATGGGATCGGATGGCCTATTTGTCTAAGAAAAGCCCCATACCCATTGCGCTCGACGAGGAATTAATCGGATGCAGGGACGACAGTCAAAAGCTCGAACTGCTTAACGCAATAAAACCGCAATACATAATATTGAAACCATCGTTGTGCGGAGGCCTCGCCGACTCCGACAGATGGATAGCCATTGCCGAATCATTAGGTATCGGTTGGTGGGCGACATCGGCGTTGGAGTCGAACATCGGGCTAAACGCCATAGCACAATGGGTGTCGAAATATCCTCTGACGATGCCTCAGGGGTTAGGGACAGGAATGCTTTACCGCAACAACATCCCGTCGCCGTTGCGACAACGTGACGATGGTATCGTGACGCTGAATGATGCGTGGTGGGATTTTTCTGATTTGGTATGGAAGTCATAGGAGCTGACCCGTTGACACTTGAGTTTGTGGAACAATGGGAATCTGGCACTGAATATTTCGCTGCACACACGTCGGGTTCCACAGGCGAACCAAAAGAGATTTTGCTCCCGCGCAGTGATATGTTGAGGTCGGCTAAGGCCACTTGCGATTATTTTAAATTGTCGTCAGGCTCAACAATCGTGTCACCTCTGTCCGCATCATATATCGCAGGTAAGATGATGATTGTGCGAGCCATTGTTGCCGGTTGTCGTTTGATTATTGAACCCCCGTCAAACAGACCGCTGGGTAAACTCTATGGCGATATTGATTTATTGCCGATAGTGCCGTCTCAGGCCGAATGGCTGCTTACTGGCGATTTGAAAGGCAATATAGTGAAAAATGTCATTGTTGGAGGCGCGCCTGTATCACCTTTGCTCGAACGTCGGCTTGCGTCGGCATCATTCAACTGTGTCGCTACCTACGGAATGACCGAAACCTGTAGCCATGTCGCATTGAAACTTATGGGGCAGCCGTTTTTTGAAGCTATGCCGGGTGTCACCTTTGACACTGATTCTGACCGACGCTTGATTATATGCGCCGATGGATATTCATTTGACCGTCTGGTCACGAATGATCTCGTTGATCTTGTCGACGACCGACGGTTCCGTTGGCTTGGACGGAAAGACAACGTCATTATTTCAGGTGGGGTAAAGCTTCACCCGGAGCAAATCGAGCGAGAACTGTCTGAGTTGATTGACAAACCATTTTATCTTATTGGCCGGCCCGACGAAAAATGGGGAACGGCAATGGTTATGTATGTCGAAGGCGATGACCGTGAAATCGATGCCGACAGATTGAAATCAAGAATAAAAACGGTTATCCATCCTCACAAAGTGCCGCATGAAATCAGGCTGTGCCGGAAGTTTGAGCGCACGCCGAGCGGGAAAATAAAACGGGTGTTGTTGTAGGGTTTCAGGTCAGCCGAACTTGCTTATCTTGCGCAGCATCGGCTCGTTGATTATTTTGATGCGTCGTCCGTCCACGATGATTATTTTCTCGTTGACGAAACAGGTCAGAGTGCGTATAGCGTTGGAGGTGGTCATGTTTGAAAGATTCGCAAGGTCTTCGCGGCCCATATAGATGCGCAGCGTTGAGTTGTCATCCTCATAGCCGTAGTTGTCTTTCAACACCATCAGAGCCTCGGCGAGGCGACCGCGGATATGCTTTTGAGTCAGGTTGACTATGCGCGTGTCTGACCCTCCGAGATTGCGCGATAGTTCATGTATGAAAAACCATGCGAGATTAATATTGTGTTGAATCATGTCGGCCACAAGCGACATTGGTAAAGCCCCGAGCGTCGACGGCTCGATAGCCGATGCGCTTGACACGTAAGGCTCGTCGGCGAAATATGCTCGGTAACCGAAATATTGAACGGGGCGTATCAATCTCAATATCTGCACTCGTCCGCCTACACCGTCTTTGAATAATTTCGCCTTACCTGAGAGTAGGCACCATAAGTATTCGGGATCTTCTTTCTCTGCATAAATTATCTGATTTTTTTTGAAATGATGAATTTCAAAATGGTCGATTATACGGCGCTTTTCATCGCCGTCAAGTATCGACCAGATATCTGACATATCCTCGCTGATAACTTTTTCAAGAGCTTTTTTTATCATTGTAGATGCCGCATAAATATGTTATATAACACAAAGATACATAAAATTTTGAAAAATGAGAAATTACTGCAAGATTAATTGTGATTGTGACACAGCATTCAGTGTTATAAACACAGACTGTAATGAAATCTTTTGGCACAAAATTTGCACATTATGGTTATATTTGCACCATAAATCCAGTTATGACTGACACTGAATTAAGAAAAACCGTAAATGAAATAAAGCGTTTTGTCACCGACGGCCGATTGCGTGATGCTTTCATCTATCTCCGTAATCTCTCGGAACGTCTGATGACTTGGGAGTTGACATCCTCAATCAATTCTCTTGAGCAGTCCTACCGCTATATGCTCGACTATGCGGCAAAAGGCGTTGTCGACCCGGGGCGTGATGGTATGTATCGTTCCATATCTGAAAAAATACTCACTTTTGCCGACCGACTTCTGCGTCATGGATTGAGGCGCGAGTCACCGACGCTTTATTTCAATACGTTACGTTACGAAGGCACTAAGAAAGACGATACTATTCAAGCACTGCTTGATGCCTACTCATCCCTCAATGAACACTCCTCGCTGTTCAACCTCGTTGCCGACGGAGCGACTGCGGTCGAGGCCGAGCGCGACCAACGTGAGAAGGAAAATTTGGAGAAGCGTCTCTTTGATAGGATATGGGTGTCGTTCCCCCTGCATCAAGAATCAGTTGATGCAATAAATGGCGTAATAGCCTCCGACCGTTATTCAGCCGAGTTCGTTCACTTGTTGGTGTGCGCGGTCGCCCTCGGTGAACTTCATTACCATGATGAGAACCGGCTCTTGTTGCTGATAGAGGCGTATTCTTCATTGACTGACAACTATGTTTCAATGGCGGCGTTGGTCGGATTATTGCTTGGCCTATATCGTCATCGTGACAGAGCACTGTCTGAAAAAGTGTTGAATAGGCTTGCGGCGGTTAAGGAAACCAAAAGTTGGTCATCAGATGTCAAGAACGTGTTTTTGGAACTGATACGGACTCGCGACACCGAGCGCATCACTAAGAAAATGCGTGACGAGGTAATCCCGCAGGTACTTAAATTACGTCCCGACATTTCAAAGAAATTCAACGCTTCCGATGGCATAAATATCGGCGATTTGGAGGAGAACCCCGAATGGCAGGAAATGCTTGACAAAAGTGGAATCACCGATAGGCTTAAAGAATTGTCGGAATTGCAGGAGGAAGGCGCCGACGTGTTTATGGGGGCCTTTTCTCAACTCAAGTCATATCCGTTTTTCAACGATGTCATCAACTGGTTCAGAATTTTCTCATCATCGCATTCCGCTTTGGGCGTTAACCATGCCGGTGGTAACGATAAAATCTTGGAAATGGTTGCGTTGTCGCCCATGTTGTGCGACAGCGACAAATACTCCTTTGCCCTTTCGATAGGGTCGCTTCCCGAGGCTCAATGCAAAATGATGCTAAGTCAGCTCGAAGCGCAAAGCTCGCATCTCGCGGAAATCAGGTTGGCGGCAGAAACCGCAGTGCCGTGCGAGCGCAAGACGGCAGCAAAGATGTTCATACAAAACATCTATAGATTTTTCAGATTGTTCCGTCGCAAAGGGGAGTTTCTTGACCCATTTAGCTCTGACTTGGACTTAACGGCTGTCAGTTACATAAACGATGCCATAAGCGATGCCGAAACTCTCGGGCTTGTCGCTGAATTTTATTTCAAACGCCATTATTGGAACGAAGCACTCGCCGCGTTCATAGCGTTGTCGGAATTGGTGCCCCCATCAGCTCAGTTGTTCCAAAAAATAGGTTACTGTTACCAAAAACTTGGCGAAACCTCGTCGGCTTTACAGAGCTACGAGCAGGCCGAGTTGCTCAATGCTGAAAACCACTGGACGCTACGACGACTGGCGGCCTGTCATCGAATGATGGGTAATCTCGACAAAGCGTTGCACTATTATCAGCGTTTGGTTAAGTTTTATCCCGATGATGTCAATCTGGCAATGAATCTGGGACATACTTTCCTTGAGGCAGGACGTGAGAAAGAGGCCATTGAGCAATACTATAAGGCCGATTATCTCGACTCGAAGTCATCGCGGGCATGGAGGCCGTTGGCCTGGTGCCTGTTCAAAACATCCGACTTCAAGGGCGCGCGTCGTTACTATGAGAAAATATTGTCGATAGGCCCGATAGCCGAAGACTATCTCAATATGGGGCATTTGTCGCTTGCCGAATCATCATTGAAAGAAGCCGTGAACTTCTATAACCTGTTTATCAACCAGACAGGAGGCGGTGTCGATTGCTTTATTGAGGCGTTTAAAGCCGACGCTGACACATTGGTCAAGGTTGGTGTCGACAAATCGCTGTTGACCCTTGTTATAGACATGATGCTTTATAGCCGAACCTGATAATTAACCGATATAAAAATAATAGAAAGAAAATGGTAATTCAACGTTGGCAGTCAGTACTGCTCCTTATTGCGGCCATGTGCATGGCGCTCTTTTGTTTCACACCGTTCGCATCGTTCAATGACCCCGTTTCAGCCGAAAGCGTAATGTTGGCCTCGCCGAGCGATTTTATCGTGTTTCTTGTGCTTAACCTTACGATAGCCGCGTTGCTGTTCATATCTATCTTTTTGTTCAGGAACCTCAAACGTCAGCTAACCGTTACACTGTTGTCTATATTGCTTATGATTGTTTCGGCTGTGACAGGCATAATCATCGTCTATGTGCGGTTTGAAGGCGGACACATCGAACTTTGTGGCGGGGCGTTGCTCCTTATTCTCGCTCTTGTGGCGTCTCTTTGGGCTTATCGCCGCATTGCGCACGATCGCCGTCTGCTTGCGTCGATGGACAGAATCAGATGATAATCATAATTTTTCGGCTAAATATTGGCCGGTGTAACTCGACGGGCATTTCACGATTTCTTCGGGAGTGCCCGTCGCTACTATGCTGCCGCCTTTTTCGCCTCCTTCAGGGCCTATGTCTATGACATAGTCGGCGCATTTGATGACATCCATGTTATGCTCGATGATGACCACAGTGTGCCCTTGTGCTATGAGCCGGTTGAATGAATCCATCAGGGTGTTGATGTCATGGAAGTGTAGTCCGGTAGTGGGCTCGTCAAAAATAAACATTGTGGGCTGTGGCTTCTCGGCGGCGAGAAAATAGGCGAGTTTTACCCTTTGGTTCTCGCCACCCGACAATGTTGATGACGACTGGCCCAGTTTGATATAACCGAGACCCACATCTTTCAGCGGCTGTAGGCGGCGCACGATTTTCTTCTCGGTGGGGCCGGTCGATTCAGAGAAAAAGCCTATAGCTTCATCTACTGTCATGTTAAGCACGTCGAATATACTTTTTCCGCGGTACTCAATTTCAAGCACATCGCGTTTGAACCGCTTGCCGTGGCATTCTTCGCACGGTATGGTGATGTCGGCCATAAACTGCATCTCAATGGTGATTGTGCCTTCTCCTTTGCACTCCTCGCAGCGGCCTCCCTCGGCGTTAAATGAGAAATATGCAGGGCTGAATCCCATCTGTTTAGCTCCTTGTTGGTCGGCAAACAAGCGGCGTATTTCATCGTATGCCTTCAGATAGGTGGCGGCATTGCTGCGTGTCGATTTTCCTATCGGGTTTTGGTCTACAAACTCAACGGCCGAGATTCGCGACAAGTCGCCGCCCAATGACTTGAATGCACCCGGCGCGTCCGACGACACTTCGAGCTGCCTCAACATGGCTTTGTACAATATATCCTTGACAAGTGTTGATTTGCCGGAACCGCTAACTCCTGTCACGACTGTCATGATTCCGAGCGGAAATTTGACATCAATGTTTTTTAGATTGTTTTCTCTCGCACCTTTCACTTCTATATATGAGTTCCATTTGCGACGGCGTTTAGGTGCGGAGATTACCCGGACCCCTGTTAGATAGTTGAGTGTATAGCTCCCTTTTGCTTTGCCGATGTCGGCCAATAATCCTTGATGGATTATCTGACCTCCATGACTTCCCGCATCGGGTCCCACATCAATTATATAGTCTGCGGCGCGTATGATTTCCTCATCGTGTTCAACCACAACCACTGTGTTGCCGATTGCTTGCAGATGACGTAGCACCTTTATGAGTTTCTGTGTGTCGCGTGAGTGAAGCCCTATGCTTGGTTCGTCGAGAATGTAAAGAGAGCCGACAAGACTGCTCCCTAACGAAGTGGCAAGGTTGATGCGTTGGCTTTCACCGCCCGATAGCGTCGACGAACGCCGGTCAAGTGTTAGGTATCCGAGTCCGACATCTACTAAAAATTGCAAACGGTTGATTATCTCGGTCAGCAGGCGAGCTGCGATTTTGCCGTCTTGCTCGTTAAGTTGCAGTGCTTTGAACCACTGAAGCAGTCTGTCAACCGGCATTGTGACAAGATCTCCGATGGCGGCACCGCCCACTTTGACATATGAAGCCTCAGGTCTGAGACGGTAGCCATGACACTCCGGGCATATCGTCTTGCCGCGATAGCGGGCGAACATCACGCGATATTGTATTTTATATAGATTTTCCTCAACCATTTTGAAAAAACCGTCAATACCGCTGAATCGGCTGTTGCCATGCCATAGCAAGTCTTTCTCCTTCTGCGACAGGTCGCAATATGGACGGTGTATCGGGAAACCTATGTGGGGCGCCTGATGAATTAGTTCGCGTTTCCACTCGCTCATTTTCTCGCCACGCCAGCACACCACCGCGTCGTCATAGACCGAAAGAGCCTGGTTGGGTATGACAAGGTTTTCATCGATTCCCATTGTCTTGCCGAAGCCCTCGCAGCGCGGGCACGCTCCATAAGGGTTGTTGAAATTGAACATTAGCTCGTTCGGTTCCATGAATGTGATTCCGTCGGCCTCGAAACGTTTTGAAAAGTCGTGGCGATGGATTTCGCGTTTCGAGTCCCACACTATCAATGCCATCTCATCATGTCCCTCGAAAAAAGCAGTTTCCGACGAGTCTGCGAGCCGACTTAGCTCATCCCCCTGTGATGCCACCGATAGACGGTCAATCAGCAGGTCATATCCATCCGGCGAAGTCGGGAGCTCCGTTGATTTAAGCAAATCCTCAATTAGCAGAAAATCCCCCTTATGCATCACGCGCGAATATCCCTCTTTCATGAATATTTCAAGCTGGGATGTAAACGAACGTTTCTCAGGTAGTCTGATGGGCGACACGACAGCTATGCGGGTTCCTTCAGGATATGATTGCGCGGTGTTGACAACATCGTCAACCGTGTGTTTCTTCACCTCGCGCCCTGTTACGGGCGAATAGGTGTGGCCGACTCGACCGTAAAGCAGTCTCATGTAATCATAAATTTCGGTCGATGTCCCCACGGTGCTTCGCGGGTTGCGTGTGTTGACTTTCTGCTCTATGGCGATTGCCGGGGGAAGCCCCTTTATGTAGTCACATTCAGGTTTGGCCATCTTCCCCATAAATTGTCGGGCATAGGCCGACAGGCTCTCCACATAACGGCGTTGTCCCTCGGCGTAGAGAGTGTCGAAAGCCAGCGATGACTTCCCTGAGCCTGACAAGCCGGTAATAACAATGAAACGGTTACGGGGAATGGTGACATCCACATTTTTCAGATTGTTGACTCTCGCCCCCTTGACAATTATATCTTGTGTCGTTGATGACATTTTCGGCTATTGATAGTTTAACTTACAAAGTTACCACAAAATTTACACATCTATCTAAAAGGATGGTTTTTAATTAATGAAAATGTCGGGCTACCAGTCAAGGGTAAAGGAAAATGAAGAAAAATCCTGCATTCCCGCACTTTTTTCCAACTATGTTGTTATAGATTTTGAAACCAAACCAAATATTTAGAAGGTATGAAAAATCTGAACATTGTATTAGCGGTTATCGGTGGCGCAGTCGCCGGTGCGGCAGTCGGTATTCTCGTAGCACCTCACAAAGGAGAGGAAACACGCAGAGAAATTATGGAATTTATCCGTAGCAAAGGTCTCAAACTGAATAAATGCCAATTTGACGAGTTGGTTGATGAAATCGCCGACGAGATTAAGAAATAAAACGTTTGTTATATTAACTCTTTATAATTATCCATCATGAACAAGTTGAATATATTGTACGCTTTCTTAGGTGGTGCCATCGTAGGCACCGGTGCCGCTTTGCTTTTCGCTCCCGAAAAGGGCGAGGAATTGCGTTCGCGAATTAAAGAATTGCTTTGCAAAAATGGCATATGTTGTTGTGATTCAGAAGCCAACTGTCTTGTTGACGAAATTTCTGAAGAGGCTAAAAAATGATTTGTAGTAATTTACCGGATTTATAAATCTTAATCAGAGCGGAGACTGTCGGTGTCATTGTATAATCGGCAGCCTCTGTTCTGATTTATATGAAACCATCGGATTTTTATGGGGCTATCAAACGGTAATTCATCATTCACCGTCATTTGGCAGATGATTCAGAGACTTTGCAGGCTGTATGTGTCAAGGGCGCGTCTCAATTTCGCAGAAAAACTGGCACGATTGTTCTCAAGGGTAGCATTGGCCTTGATTGTACTCATTCTTGGCATATGCGTCATGGTGTTTTTGACGCTTGCGCTAAGTGCGGTTCTCACTGATGTACTTCCCGACTACTGGAGCTATCTTATCATTGGCGGTTTCTATCTAATCGTTATTCTGTTGTTAATCGCTTTGCGGGGTCCGATTTTGATCAACCCGATTACACGGTTTATATCCGGGATTATTGTTGAATCACCTTTAAACAACACCACTGACGATGAACAAGATTAATGCCGGCAACCGGGTATTGGCTGAAAAAAAGTGGTGCGGATATTCGTTAGAAGAATTGCGTTATCGTCGCGCGCTTAATGAGGTTGAAATTGTCGTTGAAAAAGATAAATTGAAGAGGTGGGTGAGTGGTACGTCACTTCAGAACGAGGCCGGGGCATCAATGTTGGCGAAAGCGATGGGGGCGTTGTCCTACATGGACTATGTTATCCTTGCTATTAAGTTTGCGATACGCATGGCAAAACTTTACAGAGTTTTGAAACGTAAGTGAAGTTATTGGTTACGGCTCTGATTTTGGCAATCGCATAGCCATTTTATGAATAATGTAGACTCAGCCCGTGATTGTAACGCCTCATGAGGTATGAATATGAAATCATATGGCGTGTCGCCCCACTCGATTGTTAACCCTTTGCTTGTAATCGAGTATTTGACAGCTTGGTCAAATACTATTTTTTCGGCCGGCGGTGCGGGTGTTTCGCTATCGTTAAGTTGAAAATACGTGATTGTCATTTCCCGAGCGGTTGCGGCGACCGAGTAGCTTAACACCGCCTTTCGCGCTTGGCTGCGCAGGACATATCTGCTTAAAAGCAACAGCAGCAATGATGGATAACACAGCAACAGCAGCATAAACGCAACCAATAGCCATGCTTGATTGACTGTAAGCCCGAGTGCTACAGGGATGGCGATGGGAATTAGCAGCATCCACCAACGGCGTTCCAACCATCGTGTGGCTATATGTGCGATGTATCGGTTGGTCGAGCCGCGGATAACTTCGGTTTTTATTATTGATTGGGATGGAATCATACACAAAATTACTAATTTTGCGTTTATTTTTCAAGTCTGAACGTTATAAGCCGAAATGACATATCCAACAAATTTTGAAGATAAAATAGGTTTTAAACAGGTTAGAGCTATGGTCGCGGCTCATACCGTTTCCCCGCTGGGAGCAAACGAGGTCGCGGCGATGACATTCTCCAATAATCTCGATGATGTCAGAGCCCGGCTTGAAGAAACTGACGAGATGCTTCGTATTGAGGACGGTGAGAATGAGTTCCCGATTGATAATTTGCGTGATGTGACAACCTCGTTAAAAACGATTACCGTCGCCGGAACCTACCTTACGTTGAAAGAGCTGATTTCTCTGAATAAGTCTTTGTCTGCTGTGTTAGAGGTGGCAGCGTTTATGTCGTCGCGTCGCGGTGACAACGGTGAGTCAAAATATCCTCGTCTCGATGCCAAGGTTGCGTTGCTTGATGAGTTTCCTGCCATTACGAAACTGATTGGTGGTATTCTTGATTCATATGGCAACATAAAGGACAACGCTTCACCGCAACTTCAGGAAATACGGAGCCGGTTGGCCTCGTTGTCAGGCACAATCAACTCTATAATGCGGCGCGTGATGGCAAATGCCGTCAAGGAGGGGTATATTGAGCGGGATGTCGCTCCGTCGGTTCGAGATGGCCGATTAGTGATTCCTGTAGCCCCGATGCACAAACGTAAAATAAAGGGAATCGTCCACGATGAATCCGCTTCGGGGAAGACCTTTTTTATCGAACCCGCCGAAATTGTAGAGGCGAACAACCGCTTGAGAGAGCTTGAGATGGACGAACGGCATGAGATAATAAGGATTCTCACCGAGATAGCCGATAAGATACGTCCCGAAATCCCCGCAATGCTCGACACTTACGCCATGATGGGCGAATTGGATTTTATTAGAGCTAAAGCCCGTTTCGCGCGCTCGATTGACGCTCATTTACCACATTTGAGCGACAAACGTGAAATGGAATGGTATCATGCTACTCACCCTGTCTTGCTTGAATCTTTAAGGCGGCAGGGTAAGGAAATAGTGCCTCTCGACATAACATTGATTCCCGAGAAACGCATTTTGCTTATATCAGGCCCTAATGCCGGAGGTAAATCCGTGTGCCTGAAAACGGTAGGTATTGTGCAATATATGTCGCAATGCGGACTTTTGCCGCCGGTCTATGAAAATTCCCATATCGGAATCTTCGATGACATATTTATCGACATAGGCGATAACCAGTCCATTGAAGATGATCTGAGTACCTACAGCTCTCATCTCAACAACATGAAACAGTTTCTCAGTCGGGGGCGTGCCGGGACTTTGTTGCTGATTGATGAATTTGGGTCGGGTACGGAGCCGCTTATTGGCGGTGCGCTCGCACAAGCAATCTTGAAAGAATTTAACCGAATGAAGATGTGGGGGGTAGTGACTACACACTATCAGAACTTGAAGCAGTTGGCCGATGAAACCGATGGGTTGGTCAACGGTTCGATGCTCTATGACCGCCAGCAGATGCGACCGTTGTTTAAATTGTCGATTGGAAATGCCGGAAGCTCGTTTGCTATTGAGATTGCGCGGAAGATAGGATTGCCGCGCGATATCATCGACGATGCAAGTGAGATAGCCGGTAGTGATTATATCAATCTTGACCGCTATCTCCTCGATGTGGCACGCGACAAACGCTATTGGGAAAACAAGCGCAACTCAATTAAGGAAAAAGAGAAAAAGGTAGATCAGGTGCTTGCCCGCTATCAAGAAGACGCTAATCAGCTAAGGGAGAAGCGCAGAGAGATTATCACCGACGCGCAAGCTGAGGCTAAACGTATAATCGAGAACAGTAATTCGTCCATAGAGCGTGCCATTCACGATATACGCAAATCTCAGGCTGAGCGTGAAAAAACTCTGGAGGCGCGGCGCAAACTGGAAGAAGAGAAACAGCGACTTTCGATTGACGGAGCCTCAGAGCATCCGCTATTAGCTAAAGCACCCAAACCCAAAAAGAAAAAGACTTCGCCTACAGTCCCATCCGATACCTCGGCGGTAAAGGTTGGCGACAATGTGAAACTCGACGGACAAGGAACCGTCGGTCAGGTGCTTGAAATAAGTGGCAATCAAGCCGTGGTGGCATTCGGGATGTTGAAAACCACCGTAAAACTCAACCGTTTGAAGCCGACGTTGGCAAAGATTCCGACACCCGCTAAAAAATCATCGTTTGTCAGTTCATCGACGGCCGACCGGTTGCGCGACAAGCAGCTGCAATTCAAGCAGGAGATTGATGTCAGGGGGATGCGCGCCGATGAGGCGTTGCAGGCGGTGACTTACTTCCTCGACGACGCTATTCAGTTCAATGCGCGACAAGTCAGGATACTCCACGGTACGGGTACAGGTATATTAAGGCAGGTGCTTCGCAAGTATATCGATACGGTTCCCGGAGTGAGAAGTTATCGTGACGAGCATGTACAGTTCGGAGGGGCTGGCATAACCATAGTCGAGCTGGCGTGATTGTTTGGCGGTGAGGCTAAAACAATAGCGCAATGCGATAGACTATGAATGAAACGCCCCAAGCCACGGCTGTGTTGTAGACCGCGGAGAATACTCCGTAACGAAGTTTCCCGGTCTCTTTTACAATTGCTGATATAGTGGCGAGACAAGGGCAATATAGCAATATGAAAATCATGAACGCCAAGGCCGATGCGGGTGTGAAGTCAGGTTCTCCGGTCGGTGTCGCCGCCGAGGTGATGCGGGCGTGCAAAGTATTGTCGGTCGCCTCCTCGTCACCTGTGTAAAGCACTCCGAGTGTCGATACCACTATTTCTTTGGCCGGAACACCGGCAAGCGCGGCTACCGATGCCTTCCAGCTCATCCCTATGGGCGACATGGCAGGTTCGATAGCTTTCCCCATCATGCACAGGTATGAATCCTCGGTCTTGGTTTCCGTTCCGGCTGATGTCGATTGTTGTGTATTCTCGTTGTTATAGTGGGGAAAATAGTTTAATGCCCAGACGATAATGCTTGCGACGAGAATGATGCCCCCCATCTTTTTAAGATACTGTTCACCTTTCCACCACATACGTCTTAGCGATGATTTCAGAGTGGGGATGCGGTATGGTGGCAGCTCCATGACAAAAGGTGTCTCATCTGTCTTGAAATGGAATCGGCGTAATAGCTTGGCCGTTACGACCGCTACTATTATGCCGAGCATATAAAGACAGAAAAATACTATACCCGCATGGGAGGGGAAAAATGTGCCTATCAGCAACACGTATATGGGAAGTCTTGCCGAACATGACATGAACGGATTAATCAAGATTGTTATCAGACGGCTACTGCGGCTTTCGATTGAGCGTGAGGCCATGATGGCCGGAACATTGCACCCGAACCCCATGACTAAAGGAATAAACGATTTTCCGTGAAGACCTATGCGGTGCATCACCTTGTCCATGATGAACGCCGCGCGGGCCATATAGCCCGAATCCTCCATGAATGAGATGAAAAAATAAAGAATCAGGATGTTGGGGAGAAACACGATTACACCGCCGACTCCACCTATCACTCCATCGGCTATGAGAGCCTTAAGCGGGCCGTCAGGGAAGTGGTTCTGCACCAGACCCGTCAACCACGATACCCCGCTTTCAATCCATCCTTGGGGATAAGCTCCGACAGCGAATGTGGCCCAGAACATAAAGAACATTATGGCCAGAAAAATCGGGAACCCGAAAAGCCTGTTGGTGACAAATGCGTCGATTATTCGGGTATTGCTTTGAGTGTCCTCGTTGCGTTCCTCCATGGTCTCGGCGAGTGCTCCGGCTATGAACCCATATTTTTCATTGGCTATTATCGAGGATATATCCTCTTGGTGATAATTCTCTATGAGCTCGAGCTTTTTATCTCGCAGTTCGAAAATCTCTGAACACAATGGAGTTTCTTTCACAATCTCCTCAACCTCATGGTCACGTTCAAGAAGCTTGATAGCCAAGTAACGGGGAGAGAAATGCTTTGAAATGTAGGGATCCTCTTTGAGTTTGTCTTTTATCTCTGTCAGGCTTTCTTCTACATCGTGTCCGAGGTTGACATGGATATGTCTGACCGTTTTGTCTCTACCTTCAAACACATTTATGATGGTGTCGCAGACATCGCTGATTCCCTTCCCGGTGCGTGCCACCGTCGGCACAATCGGCACTCCTATCATCTCGCCGAGTGTCTTGTAATCAAGGTCAGTGCCCGAGCGCTTGATTTCGTCATACATATTGAGGGCGATGACCATGCTGCGATCCATATTAATCAGCTCAGTGGTAAGATACAGGTTGCGTTCAAGGTTTGACGCGTCGACCACGTTCAGTATAATGTCGGGGTTCTGGTCTCGCAGATAACGGCGCACATAAAGTTCCTCCGGCGAGTATGCCGCAAGTGAGTATGTGCCGGGAAGATCCACCAGGTTAAATGCGTACCCTTTGTATTTGAAATGACCGTTCTTGGCATCGACTGTAACGCCGCTGTAGTTGCCGACATGCTCTTTGGCTCCGGCGGCAATATTGAAAAGCGATGTCTTTCCGCAGTTGGGATTGCCAATCAACGCTACGTTTATGATACGGCTCTCGCGGTCAAAATCGGGGTGGGCGATGTCTGAATCTGTAATGGTATTGGTATGTGCCATTTTGCTGATAGACTCGCCGTCGCTTAATGGCAGAATTTCAATCATGTGGGCTTCGCTCAGCCTCAGTGATACCTCATATCCCATCAAACGGTATTTGACAGGATCCTTCATCGGCGCGCTCAATAGCGCCGAAATTTTACGACCTCTGACAAATCCCATCTCGATGACTCGTTTGCGAAACGCTCCGTGGCCCAATATCTTTGTTATTACACCCGTTTGCCCTGGATTAAGTTCTGATAGCCTCATAGTTACGTTGTGTCATGCCGAATTTGTCTTGCGGTCTGCACTCATGCAACCGCGACTGCATTCCGCTTTTGGAACGCAAAAGTAGTCAATTATATAAAAAAAGACAATACCTAAAATAGAGTAGGGGGGATAATCCGCAGATCAATAATCATCTTCTGAATCGGCACTACCGTATTTGAGATGGTTGAGCGCTCTAAGCACGTTGCATAGCGTCTGTCCCCAATATGCGCCGAACTCCTCCTTGACAGCAGCTATTGACGATAATATAAATTCCTCAGGCGAGTCCTTTACCATGGCGAGGAAGTTGTAGAGAGCTTGAAATATGTCTGCAAGGCATTCTGATATGGATGCGGCTATCGGGGTGTCGGAGTATTTCATATCCTCCTCAAATACTTCGAGATATATGTCAGCTGGGCCCATCAACGATTCTATGTCGCGTCTGATTGAATCATAATAATCCTCATCGAGAGAACTTTCCATATATGAATCATAGTCTGATTCCCCTGCGTCAAGGTCCGATGCGGAAATGTATATCCTCGGTAGCAATCTGAGCATATTGGCGATGAACTCTTTCCGCGATGATTCGCCGGCTCGTTCCAATGCTTTGCAATACTCATTGCATAGACCTATGAACGCGATTGAATTGGTGGTTAGAAGTCCTGACATTTGGCGGTCTATTTATATAGGGAGTGATTGGTAATATATTTATATACTCCTGAAGGTAAGAAATAGTTCATATTTTTTCCCTCGGAAATAGATTTTCTTATGAAACTGCTGGAAATTTCGATAATAGGAGCATCGTTCACAAAACTCACGTTGGGGTTGTCAATCCTTTCTGTTATGTCATAGCCCGGTCGTGGATATACTATGACTCCGAAACGCTCCAATATTATGTCATAGTCTTTCCAACGGCTGAAGTTAAGCCAGTTATCGCTGCCGATGATTATGCTGAACCGATAATCGGGGAACCGCTTCTGGAGCGATGTCAGAGTGTCGATTGTATAGGACGGACGGGGCATTGACAACTCAATGTCACATATATCGATATAATCGCATCCCTCCACGGCTATTTTCAGCATATCAAGCCGGCTACAGTCATCAATCAGCTCTTCGCGACCCTGTTTCAGCGGATTCAGAGGTGACAATGTCATCCACACTTCATCTATGCCTGTGAATTGGCTTAGAAAACTCGCAAGCATAGTGTGCCCGATATGCACCGGGTTGAACGAGCCTCCGAATATCCCGATATGCTTCAATTCTTAGATGGAGAGTTTAGAAATTTCTTAATGATGTCCGAAGTGTCATTGATTGCCTTATCGAGGTCATCATTGACCACAGTCACGTCATACTGCGGAGCGAATGTTAGCTCAAATGCCGCACGCCCCACACGTTCCTCTATGACCTCGTCTGAGTCCGTGGCGCGCCCTGTCAATCGCTGTCGCAAGGCGTCGATTGACGGCGGCATGATGAAAATGCTTATGGCGTTGTCGCCATATAGCGACTTGACATTGACACCACCTTTCACGTCGATGTCGAGGACCACGTTGTGTCCCTCTTTGCAGATGCGCTCTATTTCGCTTTTCAATGTTCCGTAAAACCGGCCGGGATACACCTCCTCGTACTCTACGAATGCGTCGGCGGCTATTGCCTGACGAAACTCATCCTCGCTCATGAAGAAATACTCCTTGCCATCCGTTTCCCCGGCTCTCGGTTGGCGTGATGTAGCCGAAACCGAAAACTGCATATCAATTTCACCATTGGCCATTAGGGCTTTGATGATAGTCGACTTCCCGCATCCCGAAGGTGCTGAGATTATAATGATTTTTCCTCTCTTCATATTTAAGCGCTCACTACATGACATTCAGAACCTGCTCCTTAATCTGTTCGAGCACATCCTTCATCCTGACTACTAATTTCTGCATCTCGGCATGATTGCTCTTTGACCCGAGTGTATTGATTTCACGGCCCATTTCCTGTGAGATAAACCCGAGCTTTTTCCCTTGACCGGGGTCTCCTTGCATGGTCTCCATGAAATAGTTGAGATGCTGGGCGAGCCGTTGCTTCTCCTCGTTGATGTCGAGCTTTTCGATGTAGAAAATCATCTCCTGCTCTAATCGCCCTTTGTCATAATCCACAGGGCTAATTTTGGCAAGACCATCCTCGATGCGCGCTTTTATCCGCGTTATGCGTTCGTTCTCGTAGTTTGGAACCTCGGCAAGCAACGATGATATCGCATTGATGCGCAACGTGAAAAATTCTTGAAGTTTGGAACCTTCCTTTGCCCTGAACTGCATGAGTGCCTCGACGGCTTGCCCTACGGCATCGGTCAGAGCTACGACTTCGTCATCGCTGACCGTGGTCATCGCATCAGTACGCAACGTGTCGGGAAAGCGCAGAAGCAACGAATACCAATCATCGGGTTGAGGAAGGCTCAGTTCTGATGCCATCTTCTCAAATGCTGCTTTGTATGCGGCCATGACCGGGATGTTGAACGATGCGATTGATTCACCGTTGACGCTTTCGACATAGACATTCAGGTCGATTTTGCCGCGTTCTAGACGGCGGCTTATGGCGTTACGCAAATCAAGCTCGACCTCGCGGTAGGGAGCGGGTACTCGCGTTGAGAGGTCAAGTTGTTTACTGTTGAGCGACTTTATTTCTACTGTGAACCTTTTTGTTGCGTTTTCGACGACTGCTCGGCCGAAACCGGTCATTGATAAAATCATGGCGAAATCATTATTTTTTGCAAAGTTACTCTTAAAACGTGAAAAATAGTAAATTTGCACTCGAAAATTTACTTAGAAAATCAAGCCTCACAAATTAGCGTATATATATGGCAACAATACTGAATATTGAAACTTCAACTCGTGTGTGTTCTACCGCTTTGACCGCCGATGGCATGGTGCTCAGACAATTCCACGACAATCGCGGCCAAAACCATGCCACCTTGTTGAGCGGATTCATAAAAGGGTGCCTTGACTATCTGCGTGAGCATGAGATGAAGCTCGACGCCGTGGCCGTGAGCCTTGGCCCTGGCAGTTACACAGGGCTTCGTATTGGTCTGTCTGAAGCTAAAGGTCTCGCTTATGCGCTTGATATCCCCCTGATAGGGGTTGACACGTTGCAACTGATGGCAGTCGGTGTGATGTTCAATCATGATGTCGACCCCGACACTCTGCTCGTCCCTATGATTGATGCCCGGCGCATGGAAGTATATACAGCCGTCTACGACATGGCTCTTAATCCCCTCGAAAAACCTACGCCGCTGATTTTGGACAACGATAGCTACGGAAAATGGCTCGCCTCTCATAGAGTGTTGTTTTTCGGAGATGGCAGCGATAAAGCCCGCGAGGTAATCACCTCGTCCAACGCCGTATTCATTCCCGATGTCTCACCCATTGCCGCCGATATGCTCGCCCTGTCCGAGCGAGCTTATCTCACCGGCGACTTCCTCGACTTAGCCTATTCCGTCCCCACCTATCTAAAAGATTTTCAAGCCATCAAACCTAAAAATCTTTTTTGACCGCATTGTAGAGGATACAAAATTCTCCACTTATTTAAGATTGTTCGATTTGGGTGTGCTTGAATTTTGACCACCCGACAATTTATCTTTGCAACGGCTTACAAAGTATCAAAATTTTTGCTTAATTTTGTAACCTAATGTGCGCTCGTGCTGACAAAGACCAATATAATATAAACTTCAAAATCATTAATTAACGTGAGTTCGATATAAGACTTAGAATATTCAAGAATAAAACAATCAGCCATTTAGCATGAGGCTAAGTGGCTGATTTTCTTGGTATTCTTGCGAGAAATTCGTAAATTTTGAACTAATTGTAAGAACGTAGGCTGAAAAGCGGTGTAATGTGTTAAATAACAGTTGTTTAATGATGCTCAAAGCTCTTATGCATACTGAAAGTCATTTTGCGACTTTAATCTTCCTTGCTACACGGCGTAGCCGTGGAGGCCGCCGAGGACGAAGTTCACGCCGAAGTAGGTCATTATCACGCTCAAAAACGCGATGAGCGTGTAGAACGAGTAGTGGCGGTCGTCGTTAAACCATGGTAGCGAGCCGCGGTGGAGCGGGAACGAGTAAATCAACATCGTTATCAACGCCCACACTTCCTTGGGGTCCCACCCCCAGTAGCGTCCCCACGATTGGTTGGCCCACACCGCTCCGATGAAGATGCCGGCGGCGAGCAGATACACCGACGGTTTCAACAGCCGGCGGCTCAGTTCAAGCAGGTCGCGACGCCCGCACAGCCACGCCGCCCCGCACAGGGCGTTTATCGCAAGTCCGGCGTAGGCGAGCATCACCGTCAGCACGTGGAGCGATAGCAACGGCGAACGCAGCACGGGCACCACTTGTGTCACCTGGGGGTTGCGTTGCCCCATCATCGCCACCATCATCGCCAACGCCGCCACTATCAGGCATAGCGGTGTTGCCGAGCCATAACGCCGAGGCATTGCCACTCCCGCCACACAGGCGGCTAACGCCATCCATTGCATTGTCTCATAGCCGTTTGACATCGGAGCGCGCCCCGACGCTACCCAGTTGAGCGCAATCAATCCGGCGAGCCAAATCACCCCGGCGGTGGCTGCCGTGAGCGAAATGCGGCGGAGAGGATAGAAAAACAGTATTAATCCTGTCAATAACAGCGTGATACACGGCCATAGCGACGGTGCGAGCGAGTTGAACAGCCGTTCGGCGGCGATGCGCTCTCGCGAGGGTATCGCGCCTTCTCCGGCATTTTGGCGTTGATAATCCTTGATTTTCTCGACAACGCTCTGCAATTCAGTCCATTGACCGTTTGCCGCAAGCTCGGCCATATAATTGAAACTGTGGCTCACGAAGTGCCAAGTTTCGAGGTCTGTTTCAGCCGGCGTCTCGTCGGCGGGGGATAGCCAGCGCACACCCTCGGCTGTCGTTATCGGGAAAATGCTCCATAGCGAGCCGGTTGCGGCTGCCGAGGCGAGGCCAAACTTCTCATTTGCCGCCTCATAGCCTTGTCCGTCGGGCAGGTATTCACCCTGTGGCGAGAAAAAGTCGGGCAACGCTGCGTATTTCCCTTCGAGGCCCAGTAACTCTCTCGTTTTGCGGTCTTTGAGCTTTATGCAAGGTTCGTTGCGCCATGAGTCGTAGTAGAATATCCAGCCGGTCAACACCTGTTCGGCGCTCAACCCTTTGTAGCTGCTGCCGCCGGTGAGCTTGACGGTGAAATCGCGGGCGAGTGTCGACAGCGGGGCTATGCGGCCGTTGTTGTAGACCATCAGCTCTCCAAATTTGGCGGCTGTTGCCTCGGGAAGGGCTTTGGGCGCGGCATTGGTCGACAGTGCCGCCACGGTGAGCAGGGCGGCGCACCCGCCGCGTTTAAACCGCCTTGACGGTATCAGCGAGCAGGCCATAGCCGCCAACAGCAACCCGTAACCGACGTAGCTGATTGCAGTCCCGGCGGCGTCGCGGCTCACGGTCAACGTCGAGCCGAGCTTGTCGGGGTCGTAGCCCGTTTGGAAAAAGCGGTAGCCCTTGGCGGTGTGTACGCGGTTCATAGCCACGACAGCCTCTTCGCCGTCGATTTTCAGGCGGCTCACGAAGTCGGCTGGTGCCATCGTCCCCGGATAGTATTCGATGTGGAAATCGACAAGTTCCACAGTCAGTTCGCCGAGGGTTACGGGTTGGCCGGTGCGCAGTTTAAGCGTTTCGGTGGAGCCGAGCAGGTGTGTGGCCAACGCTCCGCCGAGTATCACTACCAGTGCGCAGTGAGTCGAGAACACCGCTTTGCGCCGATAGAGCCGACGGCTGATTATATGGTATCCCCCGGCACAAACAATCGCCCCCCAGGCGATTGTCATGGGGAGCGATGTGTAGGTGTCGGGATTGCCGCCGAGGCAGCTTATCACCGCCAATGCGGCTGCAACCGCCGCAAGCAATAGGAATGCTATCATTTAATCAATCGTTTGAGTTAAACGGTTAGATTGCGTCGAGGAAGGCGATGACGGCATCGCGGTCGGCCTTATCGAGCTGGCGGAATTTAACCACCGACTCGTAGGCGTCGCTCTGTTGCGATGTGCCGTGCCACATGACGGCCTCCATCGTCGTGCGGGCGCGGCAGTCGTGCAGGCGGTCGGCATGGGCTGAGCCTGTCGCCATCTGGTGGAGTCCGCGACCCCAAAGCGGAGTGGTGCGACACCATCCGTTGCGGATGTCGTTGACCATCATCAGCTTATGTTGCACCATATCGGTGTAAGGCCAAATCTTTTGGTTGGGGTAAGTGGGGAGGGCGCGTCCCGAAGCCGTGAAGAATTGAGCCGGGTCGCGCACCTCGTCGCGGCCTGTGGTCCACGATGGGCGGTGACAGTAGGCGCAACCTATCTCTTCAAACACTTCTTTGCCGCGCTGCACATCCTCACGCTCCGCTCCGCGCACGGCGGGAACAGCCAAACCTCTGTGCCATACCATCATGTCGATATAGTTTTGGTCGGTAGCCTCGGCGGGAAGCGTCGTTGAGTTGATATAGGCGAGGATGTTTTGCTCAACGTCGGCGGTGAACCACTCGGGGTGGGTCTTGTCGGGGTCGACGTTAACTATGTAAGCGGGGAACGCTTTCTGCACCTCGGGGTCGGCGGCGGCAGCGCGGGCATAGTAGCCTCCGGCATCTTTGTAGTGGTAGCGGCGGTCAGAGCGCGTCACGTTGGTGATGTTCCAGTAGGCGTTGGCTCCGGCTGCGTCCTGCAGCGGGCCGCGGCTCAAGGCGTAGGTGTAGCGCAAAGGGTATTTTTTGCCGTCGCTCGATGCCTCTTTCGAAGTGTATTGGCCGGTCCAAGTGCCTCCGGCGAAGATGGCGGGATTCAACCCGTTTTTGAGGTATCCGTCATTCTCCATCTGAGTGTATTGGGCGAGCAAATCCTCGTCGGAGATAGCGTCGATGAGTCCGGTGCCATAGATGCCGATGGTGTTTTCGAGGCGCACCTCATAGTCGCCCATCTGCTCGGCGGTCAGTTTGCCCTCGCGGTAGGCGTAGACGGCGTCGCGGGGCATGGTCACTTCGGGATAGCGCAGAGCGTAGGTTTCGCCGTCGGGGAAGGTGTTGCTCCATGCGTCGGTGTACTCGTGCCATTTTATCGTCACTTTATCCTCGTCGAGCGGTGCTTTGAACGGAGCGACGGCGTGGCCTTGTGGCATACCTGCCAACCAGTTGACATAACCCTGGGTGGCGGGGTTGAACACTACGAGCAGATAGCCGTTGCCGGTCTCGTTGGTGCGGAACGGGCCGTCGGGTTGCGACTTGCCGTGGCCGTAGCCCGGGTGGCAGTGCATACATGACGAGCGCACGTAGATGGGGCCGAGGCCGCTGCGCACTCCCTCCGAGTTGCTTACGTAGTTTTTCTCAAACAGCTGTTCGCCGCGTTTGAACGAGGCGATGAAACCGCCGTCTTCAACGGCTTTGGTGGGTTGCTCAAAGCAAGCCGATGTGGTGACGTATGATGTTCCGAGTTTGCCGCCGGCGTAGTACCATTCAGGTTTGTCGTCTACGGGGTCGGGTTCGCCACCTCCCGCTGTAACGTCGTCATCGCTACATGACCCCATAAGGGTCAATGCAGCGATAGCGGGGATGAATTGCAAGAATTTTAATCTATTGTCCATCAGTTCTTTTGTATTAAGTCGATTACTTCGTCAAAAATGTTGTTGACTTCGTTGCAAGCGTTGACGGCAGCGAAGTTGATTTCGCGGAGCGAAGCGTCTTGCGATGTCGAGGCAAACGGTTCTTGCATCTTGCCGATGGCCTCGATAGCACCGTCGATGGCGGCGACGACGCGGCGGTCAAGGTCGGCGTCGATTGACGCTACATAGGCGCTGAGCGTGTAGGTCGAAGGCTTGATGTAGTTTTCGGTCACGCCGTTGCGGGCGGTGTAGCCGCAGTAGGCGTTGCGCACCGAGTAAAGGTTGTCGATGAAGTCGACAATCGAGTTCAAGGCGTAGGGCGACTCGATGTAGTCGGGGTCGGCGGCCAATCCCGAGCCGACGGGATTACCGATTTTCTGGTTGCCCACCTCGTCAGCGATGTCTTGTGCGCCTACGATAAGTTCTTGCACGGCATCGACATAGTTGCGGTAGATTGAACCGGCGTTACCGGCTTCCTTCATATATGCGCCATAGTTCTTGTCGTAAGAGAGTTCGGCCTCGTCGAGAATCTCGAGTTTCTTGCTGTCGACTGTGCCTTCATCGGCCCATGACGCTTCCAGACGCAAGCAGCAGTTGCGCAAGTCGTCGGCAACGGCGGCGAGGTAGTAAAGCTCGTTTTGGGTGAAGCGCGACGCGGGGCGGGGGCTTGTGGTGGCTGTTGTCTTGTTGGCGGGTTCAAAAAGCATATACTCGATAGCGTGGAAGCCGAGCAAACCTTGTCCGAGTGACGAACCGACATACTCGCCGGCGCTCTCACGGTTTGACATGTGGCTCATCTGCTCCTTGTTGTTGAGCATAGCCTCCATAGCGGTTTTGTCGAGGGGCCAAGTGTCGATGTGGGGGTCGATGTTGTAGTCGGCGGCTGCGCCATAGAGCCAAGCTTCGCTAAGCTCCCAGTAGCGGCGGGCTTCAATCCAAGCGTCGCCGGCTTTGACGATAGTGGCTTCGTCGAGGTTCTTAACGCCGCCTTCACACATCGCGTCGCAGATTTCGGCGAGCTTCATCGAGGCATCGGCGAGCCCGCGGTAGGTGGGGACGACGGTGTTGTTGACGTAGTCGGTCACGACTTTTTTCAGAGCCGTTTCCTGAGCGTCTTCGTTAGTTGCGGGTGAGTCGGAGCATGATGCCAGACCCATAGAGGCCGCAATGGCGGCCGAAATCATTAGATAATTGAATTTCATATTGTTAAATACTGATTTAATGGTTTATTTCGTGAAAAATCCGGCGTAGGCGATGCCTATCGAGATTGACGGCTCATTGTTGTAGGGCGTTTTCAGCAAGCCTATGCTGTATTCGGCTTTGACCACTACCTCCTTGATAGGGAAGTAGTTGATGCCGGCGGCTATCCGCGAGCGGCCACACCAATCATAGTCGAGTATGCCCCCCTCGGTTTTGAGCATCGAGTCATAGTAGTCGTAGCGGCCAAACAGGTACATCTTCTGACGCTCCACTTTGAGCGGGGCGAAGATGTTGTAACCCGCTTCGATGCCGACCGAGATGGCCTCGGATGCGACGTTGGTCTTGGGTGAGGGTGAGTCGTTACGCAATTTCTTGTTGTAGGCGGTGATGCGGTCTGAGTCGCTCAGGTGGCCGTAGATGATGCCGCCGCGAGCCAAGATGTTGTAGCGGTCGTAGGTGAAGTCAAATGCGCCGATGGCGAGCGTGCCTTTCACGTCGTCCCACTGCTCGTTGGGGTGTGAGAGTGTGTTGCTGAATGTGTTGCCAAGGTAGCCGCTGAGACCCAATCGCAGGCCGGGCACTGAATAGTTGTCGATGCGCGCCACACCGGCAAGGGCGTTTGAAATCTTAAATTCATAGGGGCTTGCCGAGGCCGAGGCTACCCAGTTTTCGCGGCCGAACTGGTCGGAGTTCAAGCCAGGAATCACCATCACCTCATAGCGCCAATGGCCGGCGCGTCCCCAGAGGCTGAGTCCGGTTTCATGCCAGGTGCAGGGGATGATGGTGTTGTCGCCCTCGGGGCGGAACACGCCGAAAAATTGGTTGGGTTCATGGGCGCGGTTGGTGCCGCCGACGGGCACCACCATGTGGCCGGCGCGAAGGTTTAACGCTTTGTTGAACGATTTCTGAATCCAGAACTGCTCGAGGGCCACCTCGCCGCCGCGTTCCACTTCGCTTTCATATTCGCCACCTTCGTCATCTTCCATCTCGATTGCCGATTCGGTGCCGCCGTGTTCAAACTCTATCTCGGTGCCGAGGCTCCAGCCGTGGCCGAAGTCGTAGCCTAAGTAGATTACCACGTGTGGCAGGTCGGTGCGCGAGTGATGGTCGTCTTTGAAGTTTTCGGGAGTCTTGTAGCGGTTCCAAGCGTCAGAGAAGAAGTTGTACTGATAAGTGGCTTCGCCATAGCCTCCGATTGTGAGTTGGGCTGAGGCCGTCGATGCGCACAATGCGGTGGCGGCCAAGAAAGTGAGTGTTTTATTTGCCATTTATTTCCGATTTTTGCGATGGCAAAATTACCGCTCGTTAAAAATCGTGGCAATACCCAAAAATAGGTAAAAAATCAGCTTGCTTAACCGGTTGTTACCCAAAAAACATTAGAAGCGCTCTCTCAGATGACGCTGAAGATGCGGGCGGCGAGACGCTTGACAGCGAGCATGGGCCGCTGGCGCTTTACCTCAGCTGCGGCGAGGTCGTAGATTGCCTCGGCATCGAAGAGGAAATAAATGAAGTATTGTCCAACAATAATGATTTACTCCTAATTTAAGATATCGTAAATTAGGAGCGAGCCGATAAGAATAGAGATTGGTTGTTGTAAGAGAAAGACAAGAAAGCAACAACACGTTGGGAAATTTATTGGAACGACATATGCAAATGTGGCCAGTATAGAATGTAGACGGAGTAGATATTTTTTGGAAATTATTTGGATTTATTTATAGAATAATGTATCTTTGTGTACAAAAGGAATTATATGATTTCGATAATAAAAACATCAGATTTTAATGTAAAGCTTAAGGCAACCATTCATTCTTCGGGTCGCCTTGGTTTTACTGCTGACACGGCAAATCGGCTTAAGTTGTCGGAACAGACGTATATTAAGTTCGCCAAAGATGATGAGAATGATAGCGATCTGTTTATGATAATTGTAGCAGAAGAAGATGAAGATACTTTTAGAGTGGTTCGTTCAGGCAAGTATTATTATCTGCCAACCACGGCGATGTTTCAATCATTTGGATATGATTTCAAAAAGTTAAACTTTATGTTTGACATGGTTAGGATGTCTGATTATGATGAAATCGTAAACGGCAAAGTTTATAAATTAAACAAACGGGTTCTTATGAGAAAGGCAAAGCAAAGTTAATAAAAAGGGCGTAAAAAATCCCACATTCGGGGTCCAGCCGAATGCAGGATTCGTTGGTGAAATTTTTCCAAATTTTCAAGGCCACAGCCCCTAAAATGTAGGAGAAATCTCTACTCTAATGGATGCAAAGTTAGTGAAAACTAACCACTTGCGCAAGGTGTTTCTCCGTAAAAATTTGGTATATAAATTATTTTTTTTCATTTAATCCGAATTTTATGGATAACGAAGATTTGAGCTTGTTCTCAATAAAGGAGTTATATCGAATGGCTCACGATGCCAAAGGTAATTCCACTCTATTAAAAACAGTGCCGATAAGTAAACGGCGTAAGATGATGGATGATAATATGCATCTGATGGATCGAATGGTTTTTAAAAATAACTATCCGGTTCTTAAGCCTTATATTGGAACTACTGAACTTACACCGGTAGCTTATTCGGCAAAATCAGATCGCCCTAGCGAAAAAGATATTCTTCACTTCTTTCTTGATGACTATCGATTCAGGGATGCTGTATGGTATAATTTGGAGCGCACAACTTTTGCAATCTCGTCGTATGATTATGTGCTAACCCCAGATCTATCTCTTTGGATGAACTTACCCACTGAGTTTTACAATCAGAAGAACATCTTTCGGACAAGATTTGTTGGAGCATATTGGCAAATTTGTGGTTTCAACGTAATTCCTACTGCAAGCTGGGGTGGGTTAGAGTCATTCTCGTATTGTTTTGCTGGTTTGCCCGAAGAAAGTGTAATTGTGGTAAGTGCAATGGGGGCAAGAAAAAACCAACAAGCTTTTGATCTTTGGTGCTATGGTATCAGTCGTTTAATCGCAGAGAAGGGTCCAATACTAATACTGATTTATGGAGAGGAATTTGATGTTTCAGGTTTTGATGTTCCAATGCAATTTCTTCCCACGTTCATCTCTAAAACTTTCAGGAATGGAAACAAGAAAAAATGAACTTTGGCCAGTGGACAGAGAGTTGTTCGCAGCAATGAAAACAGATAGCACTACGCCTGAAGAATTCAATTTCTTTCAGAATATGCGGTTTAAAGAAGAACATGAATCCACTTTGTCAAATGACCTGGTTTTATCAGAGAACGATAACATAGAAAGAATCTATATAGTACGTGAAGTTTATGACGAATATGTTGTTGGGTGCGCCGATCATCCCGAGTGCGAGGTCCATGTGATGAATCTTTCTGAAGCCCTCAATGTTAATCTGTTAACGATAGGTGTTAAGACTCAAAAAGATGAGACCATTGGGGAATGGCTTCGTTCCATCAACTACAAGGGAATCTCATACAGCCGTAATTATGATAATATGTAAGTATGGGAAATGGCAGAATTTATCCGGGTGGCGGTTTCTCTGGCCCAAACGCAAAGTATGAGCGAATTGGTGATTACCAATATGCGAATGGATTGAGAGGCTCGATCGTAAAGCGCAAAAACGATACTGCGGAACACTCAAATTTACCGCAGTTTGCCAATACCTCTGTTATGTATTTTCGGCAAAATGCTAACGGCGTTTGTCAGGCTCGCGTTTACATTGACCATGCTACATTCCTTGATTTTGATTGGAGTCATAACCACACAAACAAAGGAGACGGCCGTAGTTTTGAACGTGGTACCGTTCATGTTCAAATGTGGTCGAGAAATAGCGATGGCAGTTTTACTCGTCTTTCTGATGATGCAAGAATGATGAGTAATTCGGAAATAAAAAAATATGGCGAGCTTATTAAAAAATTTTGTAACGATGTGAAGTTTAGATGATATACACGCTGACGAATCAATAATATTAACCGGTTGTTACCCAAAAAACATTAGAAGCGCTCTCTCAGATGACGCTGAAGATGCGGGCGGCGAGACGCTTGACAGCGAGCATGGGCCGCTGGCGCTTTACCTCAGCTGCGGCGAGGTCGTAGATTGCCTCGGCATCGCCGGCGAGTATCGCTTTGACAAGCGGGTCGTCCTTGAACCCGGGTATGGAATTGACTTCGAGCAAGTCTTGGTAGTCGGGGTCGGATAGTTCGGTCGCGATGGCTTGGCATATCTGCTCGCGGTTGCCGGTGTGAAACTGTATTTGTTGGCACACGTCGGTCCAAAAGACGTTTTTCATCTCGATGCGGATTGGGTCGGCGGCCTTTGTGTAGCCATATTTTTCAATCAGTTCCTTTTTTAGAGGATAAATGATTTTTGAGCTTGCTATCAGATTGGGATTGTATTTTGACGTCATTCCGCCATAGCGGTAGCTATATCCCACTTCGTCAAACAGATATATGCGATTAAGGTGGGGAAATAAAAGGAGGTTAAACATCATATCTTCCCCATGAATCAGCCGTGAAGGCTTGATGGCCGCGCGGCTTTCCCGAAAGCTTCGTGCGTGATAGACCGTTTCCACGTGCAGAAACTTGCGTTGGAAGCCGTACAGGAGATCCGCGTCAGGCACCGCTGGGACGCTATCAACGCCGAGACCGACGCCAAGGAGAACGCTAAACTTGACGGTCGCAAATATGTCGCTGAGAGGTTTGAAAACGGTGACACGCTTAAGGAATTGTTGGCTCGCGGACGTTACGCCCTATTTAAATCGCCTGAAAAGTGGACGGACACACAGCGGCGGCGAGCGGAAATACTGTTTCGACTATATCCCGATTTAAGGGAAGCATATCGGCTGTCTCAAGACCTCAGGTTGATATTCAACAAACGGTCAACCAAAGACGGCGCCCGTTTGAATCTCGCCCGTTGGTATAACCGTGTCGCCGACTCCGGATTAAAGTCGTTCAACACCATTGCCGCCACATTTTACTCCCATTCCGACGAGATTCTGAACTTTTACGACAACCGCTCGACTAACGCCTCAGCCGAATCAATTAATTCAAAAATCAAAGCATTCAGAGCTAAACTGCACGGCGTGAACGATACAAAATTCTTCCTCTTCCGCCTCTGCAAAATATATGCCTAAACACAGGTTTATTAGGGGCATAGTAATAAACCTGTGTTTGTAAAATGAAAATCTTACCTTTGTAGAG
>CAZECG010000019.1:0-47891 GCA_964510535.1 uncultured Muribaculaceae bacterium | reverse complement strand
TCTACAAAGGTAAGATTTTCATTTTACAAACACAGGTTTATTACTATGCCCCCCGAAAAAACGTCGAATCGCGGGTTCGACTGCAGCCTCCCCCCCCAAAAAAAAGCAAGCTACCTCTAATATCGTGATTATTAAAGGTAGCCTGCTTGTCGGGGTGAAAGGATTCGAACCTTCGACCCCCTGCTCCCAAAGCAGGTGCGCTAACCGGACTGCGCTACGCCCCGAATACGAGTGCAAAGATAAGAAGTTTCGGTCAATCGCACAAATTGAAAGCGCGTTTTATCAGAAAATAGTGTAGCCGAAGGTCACGTCCCAAGCCTTGTTATGGCCTTTGAGGTCGTGGCGCACGTTTTCGGGCTGTTTGTAGACGTTGCGGCATCCAGCCATATAGTGAATACCTAAATAGTAGCTCTTAGCGAACACAAAACCGACACCCATCTTGAAACCCCAGTCGAACCCGCGCATATAGCCTTTGTCGCCATAAATATCAACTTTGGTGGTTTCGGGAGTGCCAAGCTCTCCGTTGATACCGACCGACATCGAAGTGCATTTGTTGTTTCCGCCAAGTCCGAACGCGAAATAAGGGCCGAACTCGGCTCGAGCCTGGAGTATGGATGACAGTCCAAGTCGCAACGACGCCATGATAGGGATATTGAAATTGTAGCTACGCACATGCCCGTCTTGCGATGTCATCGAGGTGACACCCTCATCCACTCTCTCGGTCACCATGTTGCGGTAGTCCATGTTACGCGATTGGAAGAAGAATCCGGGCTGTATGGCGATATAGTTGCGCAATTTGATATCAGCGACTACACCGGCAGTAAAACCGGTTTTCCAAGATGTATTCGTCCAGTCGTAGCCGTCGATAGCGTCGGCATAGTTATTGGAGATGTTGGAGGTGTTGACACCCACTCTGACACCAAGGCCAAACGGGTTTTCAGGTATAGCCGCATCGAGCAACTGAGCCGAGGAGTTCAGGCTTATTCCCGCAATGCAAGAGAGGAGTAATAATCGGATTGTTTTCATATCGGTTCAAAATAAATAAAAGAGTTAGTTTTGATTTCAGAATCGGTAGCCGATATAGCCAAGCCAGTCGATGTTGTGCATCGACACCTTATCGAGCGGGCCAAGCGGCTTGGCGGCATCTTTGAGGCCATAGGAGAATGTCACGCCGGCGGTATAGTGTCCGCGAAAGCAGAAGCTTGTGCCGAGTTGCAGGCCGAAGTCAAATGAATGGGCCGTGTGGATAAGCCCGGCATCGTTGCGGAAATAGTCCCATGACTCGCGGTAACGCCGGGTCACAAGCTGCCCGAGGTCGTTGACCCCGGTAGTGTAAACATCGGCTTTCTGACGGCCGGATAAGCCGGTGGCGAAGTAGACACCCGCATCGATAATCCACTGCGCCTGGTCGGCGAGATTGAGCCGGAACGACATCAGCACGGGTGCTCGCGCATAAAGATAATTGTTGGAGAGGTATATGTTGTTGACATTCGGTGTGCCGTCGCCGACAGTCGTCATGGTGCATTTGTTATGGCTCCAAAGCATATCGAGGCCGGTAGTCAAAGCGATATAGTCGCGCAGCACAAACGACACTCTCGCACCGACACCAAGGCCAAGCCCGGGATGGGAGTCGGCTTTTTCCACACCGGGAATCTGCGAGGAGTAGTTTTCGGTAACGGCGGTCGCACCGACTATGGCGTGCACACCGACTTCAACCATGGAAGCGGGTCGCTCGGTGGAGAAAAACGGTTTGTCGGCACGGGAGACGAATACCGAAAGCGACAACGCCAATAATGGGAGTAAAGTCCTTACGGTCATAATCATGTCAAACTTTGAGGGTGACCTGACGGGTTGGAGAAGCCTGCGGGTGACATCGTTGTCTTGGAACTGTCCTCTCGATGCGACGTTTGCGGCTGGCTGACTGATTTCATCTTCATCTTGTATTCGTCAAATCCCTCTCCATAGACGCCGTTGACATTGGCTTGTGTCACGAACGCGTTTTTGTCGATTGACTTGATGATGCGGAACACTGTCACCGATTCAATCTTGCGACACATGACAAGCAGGACCTTGACATCTTGCTTGCTATACCACCCCATACCGCTGAGGACGGTGCAGCCGCGGTGCGCCTCGTTGTTAATTGCGGTCGCTATCTCTTGCCATTTTCGCGAGAAGATAGTGAATTGGCACGCTTGACGAGTGGTGTTGATTACCTGGTCGGCCACCCATGCGCCGAGGAAGAGCACCACGAATCCAAACACTATTTTGTCAATTTCGTGGAATATGAAATATGACGACGATATGATGACAAAGTCGATATACATCATCATACGCCCCACGGTGACATTGCTTCGCTTTGAGACCATAGCGGCGACAATATCGGTGCCACCCGTAGAGCCGTTATGAACAAACGCCAAACCGATGCCCACGCCGCAACACATTCCGCCAATCAGCACATTCATAAACGGCTGGCCGGCTATCAACGGTTCGGGGAACAACGGCTGGAACAGACCAATCGCAAGCGAAATAACCGTTGCTCCGAACACCGTGCGCACGATAAACGTGCGTCCGACTATGCGGTAGGCTATGGCAAGCAGGGTTATGTTGATGGCGTAATTGGTGATACCGACAGGCACGCCGAAGATGAAGTAGACGAGCGAGCTCAGACCGGCCGCACCGCCGATAACGACTTTTTCGGGAAGGATGAACGCGCTGAAACCAAATGCGTATATAGTTATGCCGAAGACTATCATGAAGTAGTCTTTGGATGTCAACCACAATTTGCGACTTGAAAAACCCATGGGTAGTATTTTAGTTTTTATCCCCCAAATTTAACGCTTATTTTCCATTGGGCGCATATCTTGATGCCATTTTATTGACAATTTCCAACATATAGGCCATATTCGGACAGCCCGGCTCCTCTGGTGAAACGGCAAGAGGGCAATCCCCAACCCGGGACTGCCCTCCTGCTTTATCAATGATAGGAATTTCCTGTTTTACTCTTCGATGTTGGTGACTTCAACGGCATCATCTTTGCCGGTGAAGACTGTATCGATGTCATCTTTGCCTACGACAACGAGACGATCATATTCGCGGAGTCCGGTACCTGCGGGGATAAGATGACCACAGATGACATTTTCTTTCATGCCCTCGAGTGTGTCGACCTTGCCATTGATAGCGGCTTCGTTGAGCACTTTGGTGGTTTCCTGGAAAGAAGCCGCCGACATGAAGCTCGATGTCTGCAATGCGGCGCGTGTGATACCCTGGAGTATCTGCTCGGAGGTAGCGGGGACTGCGTCGCGCACCGCTATCAGGCGCAAGTCACGGCGTTTCAGAGCGGAGTTCTCGTCGCGCAGGCGGCGTGCGGTGATAATTTGACCGGCTTTGACGTTTTCAGAGTCGCCGGCATCGGTCACCACTTTCTTACCCCATATGCGGTCGTTCTCATCCATGAAGTCGCGTTTGTCAACGACTTGCTGCTCAAGGAAGCAGGTGTCGCCCGGATCAAGGATGTTGACCTTACGCATCATCTGGCGCACAATCACTTCAAAGTGCTTGTCGTTGATTTTCACGCCCTGCATACGGTAGACATCTTGTACTTCGTTGACGATATAGTCCTGAACGGCTGTCGGACCCATGATATTGAGGATATCGGCCGGGGTAATCGCGCCATCTGACAGAGGAGTTCCGGCACGCACATAGTCGTTTTCCTGAACAAGAATCTGTTTTGACAGCGGCACGAGGTATTTCTTGACTTCACCAAGGCGAGAAGTAACCGAAATCTCGCGGTTGCCGCGTTTAACCTTACCGAACCGAACCTCGCCGTCAATTTCAGAAACGATGGCGGGATTGGATGGATTGCGCGCCTCGAACAGCTCGGTGACACGAGGCAGACCACCAGTGATGTCACCGGCATTACCCGTGGCGCGGGGAATCTTGACAAAAATCTCGCCGGGTTTCACCTCAGCGTCCTCGTCGACCATCAAGTGTGCGCCGACAGGAAGGGCATAGGTCTTGATGACTTGACCGTTAGCATCGACGATGTTGGCTTCGGGAACTTTTGTACGGTCTTTTGACTCGATAATAATCTTCTCGCGTAGACCTGTCTGCTCGTCGCTATCGACGCGATAGGTGACGTTTTCGATAACATTCTCGAATTTCACGCGACCGCCGACCTCGCTGACGATGACAGCGTTGAAGGGGTCCCATTCGCAGATTACATCGCCTTTCTTGACAGTGTCGCCATTCTTGAAATAGAGTTTCGAGCCGTAGGGGATGTTGGCGTTGGTGAGCATCATCTTTGTCTTTGGCTCGATGATGCGCATCTCGGCGAGACGACCAATCACCACATCGACCGGCTTGCCATTGGCATCCACCTCATCGGTAGTAACGGTGCGGAGCTCTTCGATTTCGACAATACCGTCGTAACGAGAGGTCACCGACGACACCGCTGCGATATTTGATGCGACACCACCGACGTGGAATGTACGCAGTGTAAGCTGAGTACCCGGCTCACCGATTGATTGTGCGGCGATGACACCGACAGCCTCACCCTTCTGAACCATGCGGTTGTTGGCGAGGTTACGGCCATAGCACTTGGCACACACGCCTTTTTTCGACTCGCAGGTGAGCACTGAACGAATCTCGACCGACTCGATGGGTGAAGCATTGATGCGGTCGGCGGCGGCTTCGTTGATTTCGTCGCCAGCTGCCACAATCAGCTCGCCCGAGATGGGGTCGACCACGTCGTGAACCGAGACACGGCCAAGTATGCGTTCGCCGAGCGAAGCGACAACCTCGTCGTTGTTCTTGATTTCGGTGCAGACGAGTCCGCGGAGGGTTCCGCAGTCATCTTCATGGATGATTACATCGTGTGCCACGTCGACAAGACGGCGTGTAAGATAACCCGCGTCGGCAGTCTTCAAGGCGGTGTCGGCAAGACCCTTGCGGGCACCGTGGGTGGAGATGAAGTATTCCAGCACTGACAGACCTTCCTTGAAGTTGGCCAAAATCGGGTTCTCGATAATCTGACCGCCCTCGGCTCCGCTCTTTTGCGGCTTGGCCATAAGACCGCGCATACCTGAGAGCTGACGAATCTGGTCCTTCGAACCGCGAGCTCCCGAATCAAGCATCATGAACACGGGGTTGAATCCCTGCTGGTCAGAAGAAATCTGCTTCATCAGCGTGTCGGACAAGCGGGAATTGACGTGTGTCCATATATCGATAATCTGGTTGTAACGTTCGTTGTTGGTGATGAATCCCATCGAATAGTTGTTCATCACTTCCTCGACCTGTTCGTAGCCTTCGTTGACGATGGCCTCTTTTTCGGCGGGGATAATCACGTCGCCAAGGTTAAACGACAGGCCGCCTTTGAACGCCATGTAGTAACCGAGGTTCTTGATGTCGTCAAGGAACTGGGCAGAACGTGGTATACCGCACTTCTTGATAACCTTACCGATAATGTCGCGGAGTGATTTCTTTGACAGAATCTGGTTGACATAGCCTATTTCTTCAGGCACATAGCGGTTAACAAGCACGCGGCCCACAGATGTGTTCTCGACAAGGTGGGTTATAGGGTTGCCGTCGGCATCGATGTCGTCCACCATAACCGAAACGGGAGCGTGGAGAGTCACGCGGCCTTCGTTATAGGCAATCTCGGCTTCTTCAGGGCCGTAGAACTTCAAGCCCTCGCCCTTGTCGCCCTTGCGCAGCTTGGTGATATAGTAGAGACCAAGCACCATGTCCTGAGAGGGGACGGTGATAGGCGCGCCGTTGGCGGGGTTGAGGATATTGTGGGCACCAAGCATCAGCATCTGGGCTTCAAGGACGGCCTCGTTGCCAAGCGGGAGATGGACTGCCATCTGGTCACCGTCGAAGTCGGCGTTGAATGCCGTACAAGCGAGCGGGTGGAGCTGGATGGCTTTACCTTCAATCATCTTTGGCTGGAAAGCCTGGATACCGAGACGGTGAAGTGTCGGGGCGCGGTTGAGCAACACGGGATGACCCTTCATCACATATTCGAGAATATCCCAAACAACCGGCTCTTTGCGGTCGACAATCTTCTTGGCTGACTTGACAGTCTTGACGATGCCGCGCTCAATGAGTTTGCGAATCACGAAAGGTTTATAAAGCTCGGCAGCCATGTTTTTGGGGATACCGCACTCATGCATCTTCAATTCAGGGCCTACGACGATAACCGAGCGAGCTGAATAGTCGACACGCTTACCGAGAAGGTTCTGGCGGAAACGACCCTGCTTGCCCTTAAGGCTGTCGGAGAGCGATTTGAGCGGGCGGTTGGCCTCGGTCTTCACGGCCGATGACTTGCGGGAGTTGTCGAGCAGAGAGTCTACAGCCTCCTGGAGCATACGCTTCTCGTTGCGGAGAATCACTTCGGGAGCCTTAATCTCGATAAGTCGTTTCAGACGATTATTGCGTATGATGACGCGGCGATAGAGGTCGTTAAGGTCGCTGGTGGCGAAACGTCCTCCGTCGAGCGGCACAAGGGGACGCAAATCGGGCGGAATCACGGGAACCGCCTGAAGAATCATCCACTCGGGCTTGTTGCGGTTGCGCGACGCGCGGAACGACTCGACGACCTGAAGGCGTTTGAGAGCCTCGGTCTTGCGCTGTTGCGAGCCGTCTTTGTTTGCTTGGTCGCGTAATTTATATGACAAATCATCGAGATCAAGACGCTGCAGAAGGTCATAGATGGCATCCGCACCCATCTTGGCGATGAATTTGTTGGGGTCACTGTCCTCGAGCATCTGGTTCTCCTTGGTGAGCTTGTCGAGGATATCGAAGTATTCCTCCTCCGACAGCAGGTCGAGGGGCTGAACATCCTCCATAATTCCGGGCTGGATAACCACATAACGCTCATAGTAAATCACTGCGTCGAGCTTCTTTGACGGAAGGCCGAGCAGGTAGCCGATTTTGTTAGGGAGAGAACGGAAGTACCAAATGTGAGCTACGGGAACAACAAGTTTAATGTGCCCCATGCGTTCGCGGCGCACTTTCTTCTCGGTCACTTCCACGCCACAACGGTCGCACACGATGCCTTTGTAGCGGATGCGCTTGTACTTTCCGCAGTGGCACTCATAATCCTTGACAGGACCGAAGATGCGCTCGCAGAAAAGGCCATCGCGCTCAGGCTTGTAGGTGCGGTAGTTGATAGTTTCGGGCTTCAACACCTCACCGCTTGACTTCTCCAGGATTTCCTCGGGCGAAGCAAGGCCGATTGAAATTTTGGAAAACCCTGTTTTTACTTTGATATCTTTTCTAAAAGCCATATTTTGTTTTTAGCGATATTTTGACCCGATTCAAGCGACCGGACAAGGCCGGTCGCCATAGTCGGAGTTGTGGTTTTGACTTTTTTATTGTTCGAGATTGATGCTCAATCCAAGGCCGCGAAGCTCGTGGAGCAACACGTTGAGCGACTCAGGAATACCTGCCGGCGGCATGGGTTCGCCCTTGACGATAGCTTCGTAGGCTTTGCTGCGGCCGGTGACGTCGTCACTCTTAATGGTAAGAATCTCTTGAAGGATGTGGGCTGCGCCGAATGCTTCGAGCGCCCAAACCTCCATCTCTCCGAAACGCTGACCTCCGAACTGCGCCTTACCACCGAGCGGTTGCTGAGTGATGAGCGAGTACGGGCCGATTGAACGAGCGTGCATCTTATCCTCAACCATGTGGCCAAGTTTAAGCATATAAATCACGCCGACAGTTGCGGGCTGGTCAAAGCGTTCGCCGGTGCCGCCGTCATAGAGGAATGTCTTGCCATAGCGCGGCAGACCGGCAGCGTCGGTCCATTTGTTAAGGTCGTCGAGTGTCGCACCGTCGAAAATCGGGGTGGCGAATTTCTCACCGAGTTCGCGTCCTGCCCATCCGAGCACAGTCTCGAAAATCTGTCCGAGGTTCATACGCGAAGGCACACCCAGCGGGTTGAGGACGATGTCGACGGGAGTACCGTCGGCCAGGAACGGCATATCCTCCTGACGGACGATGCGCGACACGATACCTTTGTTACCGTGGCGGCCTGCCATCTTGTCGCCCACGCTGATTTTACGTTTCTTAGCGATGTAGACCTTGGCCATCTGCATGATGCCTGACGGAAGTTCGTCACCGATGGAGATGTCGAATTTCTTACGACGCAGTTCAGCGTCAATTTCCTTTGACTTGCGCAGATAGTTGACGATAGTGGCGCGCACCATGTCGTTGGTGTGAGCGTCGGTCGTCCATTTGCTGAGGTTTACAGTGTCATAGTCAATCTCGCGGAGCATCGACGCTGAGAACTTAGCACCTTTGGGGATGATGTCGCTTCCGAGGAAATCTTTCACGCCCTGCGAAGTCATGCCGGCGGTGAGTTTCATCAGTTTGCTGACGAGCACATCCTTGAGTTCGCTAAGTTTAGCTTCATATTCTTCATCGAGCTTGGGCAACTGAGCGTTGGCGCTCTTCGATTTTTTCTTCTTTGCGGCGCGAGAGAAAAGATTAGTGCCGATTACGACACCCTTCAACGAGGGAGATGCCTTGAGCGATGCATCCTTGACATCGCCGGCCTTGTCGCCGAAGATAGCGCGGAGAAGTTTCTCCTCGGGTGTGGGATCGCTCTCACCCTTTGGTGTAATCTTACCAATCATGATGTCACCGGGAATGACGTGGGCACCGATACGGATAATACCGCGGTCGTCGAGATCCTTTGTCGCATCCTCGCTGACGTTGGGGATGTCGGATGTCAGTTCCTCCATGCCTCGCTTGGTTTCGCGCACTTCAAGAGCGTACTCGTCGACATGGACAGAAGTGAGTATATCCTCGCGCACCACGCGCTCGTTGAGCACGATGGCGTCCTCATAGTTGTAACCTTTCCAGGGCATGAACGCTACCTTAAGGTTGCGTCCGAGGGCAAGCTCACCGTTCTCGGTCGAGTAACCTTCAGTGAGGATTTCGCCACCTTCCACGCGCTGGCCTTTCTCGCATATGGGGCGCAGGTCGATGGTGGTGCTTTGGTTTGTCTTGCGGAATTTGGGTATGTGGTATTCCTTGACAGCATCCTCAAACGCCACAAACTCTTCATCCTCGGTGCGGTCATAACGAATGCGGATTACCGTAGCATCGACATACTCGATGACACCGGGGCCTTCGGCAGTGATTTGAGTGCGGCTGTCGCGGATGAGCTGGCCTTCGAGGCCTGTACCGACAATAGGCGACTCTGAGCGCAACAAGGGCACTGCCTGGCGCATCATGTTTGAGCCCATCAACGCGCGGTTGGCGTCATCATGCTCAAGGAACGGGATGAGCGAAGCCGCGATTGACGCAATCTGTGTGGGCGACACATCCATGAGTTCCACCTCGGCCGGCGGCACGATGGGGAAATCGGCGTCAAGACGAGCCTTGACACGGTCGCGGATGAATGAGCCGTCGTCGTTAAGAGGAGCGTTGCCCTGAGCAATCACTTTACCCTCCTCGATTTCGGCGGTGAGGTAGATGACCTCGTCGTTGTTGAGGTTGACTTTAGAGTTTTCTACCTTGCGGTAGGGGGTCTCGATAAAGCCTAAGTCGTTAATCTTAGCGTAAACGCAGAGCGAAGATATAAGACCGATGTTGGGGCCTTCAGGGGTTTCAATCGGGCAAAGACGGCCATAGTGGGTGTAGTGCACGTCGCGCACCTCAAAACCGGCGCGCTCGCGCGACAGACCGCCGGGGCCGAGGGCCGACATACGGCGTTTGTGGGTCATCTCGGCCAGAGGGTTGGTCTGGTCCATGAACTGCGACAGTGCGTTGGTGCCGAAGAATGTGTTGATGACCGATGAAATGGTCTTTGCGTTAATCAAATCGATGGGGGTGAACACCTCGTTGTCACGGACGTTCATTCGCTCGCGGATTGTGCGCGACATACGCGCCAAACCTACGCCGAACTGATTGTAAAGCTGCTCACCGACAGTGCGGACACGACGGTTGCTCAAGTGGTCGATGTCGTCGACATCGGTCTTAGAGTTTATCAGCTCAATCAGGTATTTTATAATGGCGATGATGTCTTCTTTCGTAAGTACTTTTACATCCATCGAGGTGCCAAGACCGAGCTTTTTGTTGATACGGTATCGTCCTACCTCTCCAAGGTCATAGCGTTTCTCTGAGAAGAAAAGGTTTGTTATGACCTCTCTCGCGCTTGCGTCATCCGGCGGCTCGGCGTTACGGAGCTGCCTGTATATGTATTGGATAGCCTCTTTCTCGGAGTTAGAGGTATCCTTCTGGAGTGTATTGAAGATAATCGAATAGTCGCTGGTGTTGGCGTCTTCCTTGTGAAGGAGAATGTGAGTGACACCGGAATCAATGATTTCCTGGATGTGCTCCTCCTCAAGGACGGTCTCGCGGTCGATAACGACATCGTTGCGCTCGATTGAGACGACTTCACCGGTATCTTCATCGACGAAGTCCTCCACCCAAGTGCGCAACACACGAGCGGCGAGCTTACGGCCAACGGCTTTCTTAAGATTGGTCTTATTGACCTTGAGTTCCTCGGCAAGGCCGAAAATCTCGATGATATCCTTATCGCTCTCAAGACCGATGGCGCGCAACAGAGTCGTAACGGGCAATTTCTTCTTGCGGTCGATATAGGCATACATCACGTTGTTGATGTCAGTAGCGAACTCTATCCACGAGCCGCGGAACGGTATGATGCGGGCTGAGTAGAGTTTAGTTCCATTGGCGTGAGTGCTTTGACCGAAGAACACGCCCGGTGAGCGGTGGAGCTGCGACACCACCACGCGCTCCGCACCGTTTATGACGAAAGTCCCTTTCTCGGTCATGTAAGGGATGGGGCCGAGATAAACGTCCTGAATCACAGTGGCGAAATCTTCGTGGTCAGGGTCGGTGCAGTATAGCTTTAATTTGGCTTTGAGGGGCACACTATAGGTCAAGCCGCGCTCAAGGCACTCATCGATAGTGTAGCGCGGTGGATCGATGTAATAATCGAGAAATTCCAACACGAAGTTGTTGCGCGTGTCGGCAATTGGGAAATTCTCTGCAAAAACCTTATAGAGCCCTTCGTTATTTCTTTTTTCCGGCGCGGTGTCGAGCTGAAGAAAGTCACGGAACGACTTCAGCTGCACCTCGAGAAAATCAGGGTAAGGAAGCGGATTCTTTACCGATGCAAAGTTTATGCGGGGTTTATCTAATGAAACTGACATCTAAAAATTAACGTTAGAGGAACTCGAATTGAATTTTAAACACAATAAGGTCAAGAATCCTCAATATAGAGGATTCTTAACCTAACTACCTGGCGTTCAGGTGATATTATTTGAGTTCAACTTCTGCGCCAGCTTCTTCGAGTTGCTTTTTGAGGCCCTCAGCGTCAGCTTTGGCAAGGCCTTCCTTGATGGTGCTGGGTGCGCCGTCGACCATTTCCTTAGCCTCTTTCAAGCCAAGACCGGTGAGCTCTTTCACGAGCTTAACAACTGCGAGCTTGCTTGCGCCTGCGCTCTTGAGCACAACGTCAAACGAAGTTTTTTCTTCAGCTGCGGCTGCGCCACCTGCGGCGGGAGCTGCTACTGCTACTGCGGCTGCTGCAGGTTCGATGCCGTATTCCTCTTTGAGAATCTGAGCAAGTTCGTTTACTTCTTTTACTGAGAGGTTAACTAATTGTTCTGCAAAAGCTTTTAAATCTGCCATTTTTGTATGATTTTATTTGATTATTTTTTACTGGATTATTTTAGTCTTCTTTTTTTGATAAGGTTTCAAGAATACCATGGAGCTTGCTGCCACCTGACTGGAGAGCCGAGATAACGTTCTTCGCGGGCGATTGCAGCAATGCCACAACATCGGCGATAAGCTCGTTCTTGCTCTTGATGTTGGCAAGTGTGCCGAGTTGGTCTTCGCCAACATATATAGTTTCTTCAACATAAGCAGCCTTGAAACGAGGGAGAGTGTCATCCTTCTGAACGAAGCTCTTAATCAGCTTTGCGGGAGCGTTGCCGACATTAGAGAACATGATTGAGGTAGCCCCTTTGAGTGAGGGGTAAAGCTCATCATAGTTCCCCTCGATTTTTTCAAGGGCTTTGTGGAGAAGGGTGTTCTTGACAACCATCAGCTTGATGTCGGCTTTAAAGCAAGCGGCGCGAAGAGCTGAGGTTTTCTCTGCGTTCAAACCGGCGGTTTCAACAAGGTAGAAGCAACTGTACTCCTTGAGAGTATCAGCAATCTGGTCTATTATAATAGCTTTATCTTCCTTTTTCATTGTCTACAAATTTTAAATTATTCGCCGATTGACTTAGAGTCCACTTTGATACCGGGGCTCATAGTGCTCGAAAGATAAATACTCTTAATATAGGTACCCTTTGCCGCAGCCGGTTTCAGCTTAATCAAAGTGTTGATGAACTCACGGGCGTTGTCGGCCATCTGCTCAGCGGTGAAAGAGACTTTGCCTATTGAGGTGTGAACGATACCGTTCTTGTCAACTTTAAAGTCAATCTTACCTTTCTTAACCTCCTCAACAGCTTTAGCGACATCATTTGTCACCGTACCGCTTTTGGGGTTAGGCATCAACCCGCGGGGACCGAGCACTCGACCGAGCGCACCGATTTTACCCATAATAGCGGGTTGTGTGATGATAACGTCAACGTCGGTCCAACCTTGTTTAATCTTATCAATATACTCGTCAAGACCTACATAGTCAGCTCCGGCGGCTTTTGCAGCTGCCTCGGCGTCGGGGTTGCACAATACAAGCACGCGTACTTGTTTGCCGGTGCCGTGGGGCAGTGTCACCACGCCGCGCACCATCTGGTTAGCCTTGCGGGGATCAACGCCGAGACGCACGTCGATGTCAAGCGACGCGTCAAATTTGGTAAAAGTAACCTCTTTGACTTTCTCAGCGGCCTCCGTAAGAGTGTAGCTCTTCCCAGCTTCAATCTTCTCTAAAGCTAACTTTTGATTTTTTGTAAGTTTACTCATGTCAATTGAAGTTTATTAGTTATTTTCAGGGAACGCCCCTTTTACGGTGATACCCATGCTTCTGGCTGTTCCTGCAACCATCTTCATTGCCGATTCCACGGTAAAGCAGTTCAAGTCGGGCATTTTGTCCTCAGCAATAACCTTCACCTGATCCCAAGTAATCTCGGCTACCTTGTTACGGTTGGGCTGAGCCGAACCGCTCTTAAGATGAGCCGCTTCCTTGAGCTGGATTGCCACAGGGGGAGTCTTAACGACAAAGTCAAAGCTCTTGTCGGTGTAATAGGTAATTACGACCGGAAGCACTTTGCCTGCTTTATCCTGGGTGCGGGCATTGAATTGCTTGCAAAACTCCATGATATTGATGCCCTTAGAACCCAGCGCGGGACCTACTGGAGGTGAAGGGTTTGCCGCTCCACCTTTAATCTGCAATTTGATCTGTCCAGCAATTTCTTTAGCCATTTTGTAAATACTTTTAAAACATTGATATTTGACGCATAAATGTTCATCAGCTACCCCTCACCACCTCGTAACCGGTTTCAGAGGCAACAGGCAATCATTCACGCTCTACTTGCGAATTTTCCAACTCCAGCGGAGTCTTTCTGCCAAAAATTTTAACCATAACCTTCAGTTTCTTCTTTTCGGGGTTAACCTCCTCGATGACACCACTGAATCCGTTGAACGGACCATAGTTAACCTTGACAGTCTCGCCGACAATGTAGTCGTTGACACCGTCCTCGGTCAAATCAATCATCTCGTCGGCCTTGCCGAGCATACGCATCACTTCGCTCTCGCGCAATGGCTCAGGCTGAATGCCCTTCCCTTTCGCTCCGAGGAAGTCAATCACATTAGTTGTGTTACGCAGCTCATGCATAACCTCTCCATGAAGAATCGCCTCGACAAAAACGTAGCCGGAATAGAGATTTTTCTCTTTGACCACTTTTTTGCCGTTGCGCACAGTAAGAACCTTTTCGGTGGGTATCAGAACCTGAAAAACAGACTTGCCAAGGTCGGTGTTACGGATAGCGGCATCCAACACCTCTTTGACTTTTGCCTCTTTTCCTGAAATGGCGCGCAGCACATACCACGCTTTCTTCAATTCAGCCATAGTTGTTACGCCACTTTTAAGGTTACTTGCCTAAGCTGTAGATTAAGTGCATGAAGTTGTCAACAATCACGTCCATGAGGAAGATTATCAAAGCGATAATCACGGAAGCTACCATCACGATAAGCGCGCTCTTGACAACTTGCTTCTTGGTAGGCCAAGAAGTCTTATATCGCAACTCGGTATAAGACTCCTCAATATTCGTTAGTAGTTTCAATTTTTTCATTACTCTTTATCGTTGCACGGGAAGAGAGGCTCGAACTCCCGACACCTGGTTTTGGAGACCAGTGCTCTACCGACTGAGCTATTCCCGTATTAATTAACCGGCCTTTACGGTTTGGCCGAAAAAGGCCGGTTAAGATATTTTATCGAGCTACGCCCGCGGTTTATTAGTCGAGGATTTCAGTAATCTGACCAGAACCTACGGTGCGGCCACCTTCACGGATTGCGAAGCGGAGACCCTGATCGCAAGCCACGGGGTTAATCAACTCAACATTGATTGAAACGTGGTCACCGGGCATAACCATTTCTACACCTTCGGGGAGAGTAATCTCACCGGTCACATCGAGAGTGCGGATGTAGAACTGAGGACGGTAGTGGTTGTGGAACGGAGTGTGACGGCCACCTTCCTCTTTCTTGAGGATATAAACCTGAGCTTTGAATTTGCTGTGGGGTTTAACAACACCGGGATGGCAGATTACCATACCACGCTTGATATCTTTCTTGTCGATACCGCGGAGGAGGAGACCAACGTTGTCACCTGCTTCACCCTGATCGAGGAGTTTGCGGAACATTTCAACACCGGTCACGGTTGACTTCATGTCGGCACCAAGACCCATGATTTGAACCTCGTCGCCCACCTTAACAACACCGGTTTCGATACGGCCAGTTGCAACAGTACCGCGGCCAGTGATTGAGAACACGTCCTCAACAGGCATCAAGAAGGGTTTATCAACGTCACGGGGAGGCAGGGGAATCCAGTTGTCAACTGCTTCCATAAGCTCATCAACCTTAGCTTCCCATTCGGGCTCACCGTTGAGCGCGCCGAGGGCAGAGCCACGGATGATAGGAGTAGCGTCTCCGTCATATTCGTAAGCTGAGAGAAGTTCGCGCATTTCCATCTCGACGAGTTCGAGCATTTCTTCGTCGTCGACCATGTCGCATTTGTTCAAGAACACAACGATACGGGGAACGTTCACCTGGCGAGCCAAGAGGATGTGTTCACGAGTCTGGGGCATGGGACCGTCGGTAGCGGCAACAACGATAATCGCACCGTCCATCTGAGCGGCACCAGTAACCATGTTCTTAACGTAGTCAGCGTGTCCAGGGCAGTCAACGTGAGCGTAGTGACGGTTAGCGGTCTCATACTCAACGTGAGATGTGTTGATGGTGATACCACGTTCTTTTTCCTCGGGAGCGTTGTCAATCTGGTCGAACGATTTGAGTTCAGAGAGACCTCTCTTAGCGAGCACTGTGGTGATAGCCGCGGTCAAGGTAGTTTTACCGTGGTCAACGTGACCGATGGTACCGATGTTAACATGCGGTTTGGTTCTTTCGAATTTCTCTTTAGCCATAACTTGCTATTTTTATTCTGATTTTTGATTAAATGATTAACTTCCTAACAAGATGCCGCGATAGAACAAGGCACTATCGGGGCTGTCAAATTTTGCTATGATGGTTGAGCCGATGGCGGGATTTGAACCCGCGACCTCTTCCTTACCAAGGAAGTGCTCTACCCCTGAGCTACATTGGCAAAATAATGTTTTTAGAGCGGAAGACGAGGCTCAAACTCGCGACCCTCAGCTTGGAAGGCTGATGCTCTATCAACTGAGCTACTTCCGCAATGTTAAGTGGGCGAAGATGGATTCGAACCACCGAAGGTATAAACCAGCAGATTTACAGTCTGCCCCATTTGGCCACTCTGGTATTCGCCCTAACATTTTTAATGTCCTATTTGCTTTGAGCCTCTTGTCGGATTCGAACCAACGACCCCGAGATTACAAATCACGTGCTCTGGCCAACTGAGCTAAAGAGGCAGCTCTGTCGCTTGAACCGTGCCGTTATGACTGTCAAGCGGGTGCAAAGTTACGACAAGTTTTCAAACCGCCAAAATATTTTGAACTTATTTTTTCATTTTTTGTTGTTGATTTTCTGTTTCAAATTGATTTTCGGGCAATTAGACGCTTAAAAAAAATCACGCCTTTTTCAACCGCTCTCAGCCGCAACCGCTCCACGCCACCCGAATCCACATCATTATGCCGCGCCTTGCCCATCTCATCCGTAAACCGGGAAATCCCCTTTTACAGTCATCAAGAGTTGCGAATAGACAAAAAAAATGTAATTTTGTCCCTATTAATTAAAGAATAACGAACAAAAAAAACAATACCACTCCCAATGAAAGAAGAAATAGCCAAAAGACTCGCCGCCCTGCGCGATGCCATGAGACAAGCGGATATCGCCGCGATAATCATACCACAGACCGACCCGCACCAGAGCGAATACCTCGCCGACCATTGGCAGGTGCGGCGCCACTTCAGCGGATTCACCGGCTCAGCCGGTTCGTTAGTGGTAACCGCCGACAACGCCTTGCTGTGGACCGACTCAAGATATTTCATCCAGGCGGCCTCACAACTCGACGGCACAGGCATCGAGCTCATGAAGGACGGGCTGCCCGGCACCCCGGACATAATAAGCTACTTGACCCGGAACATCTCCCCCGGAGCGACCGTAGGCATCGACGGATGGCTTTTCTCGACCGACGCAGTCGCTGCCATGAATGCCTCGCTGACTGCCAAGGGGCTTAAGCTCCGCACCGATTTCGACCCCTTCGATGCGCTTTGGCCCGATCGGCCCGCTCTACCCCAAGCCCCGATATTTGTTCATGACATCAAATATGCCGGACGCTCTGCCGCCGACAAAATAGCCGACATCCTCGCTAAAACCGATGCCGACGGCGTGTTTGTCTCGGCATTAGACGAGATAGCGTGGACTCTCAACATACGCTCGCGCGACGTGCAGTGCAACCCGGTCGCCACCGCCTACCTCTATATATCGGGCGATGGCTCGGTTCTGCTCACAGACCCGGCGAAAGTCACGCCCGAGACAGCCGCCCACCTCCAAGCCAACGGTGTAAAGGTGGCTCCCTACTCGACCGTCGGCGATTTCATCGCTTCGCTCCCATCGAATGCCACAGTGCTTGCGGAGCCTGCGAAAACATCTCATGCCGTGGCCTCGGCTCTCGGTGGCCGCATGGTCAAGGGAGCATCGCCCATAGCGATGTTCAAGGCCTGCAAGAACAACGCCCAAATCCGCGGCACACGCTCCGCTATGGAACGCGACGGCGTGGCGATGGTGAAGGCCCTCATGGAAATAGAACGGATGATGCGAGCCGGAGAGAAGCTCACAGAGATGGGAATCGCAGCATTGCTCACACGTCTGCGTTCAGAAGGGGAGCTTTATTTCGACGACAGTTTTGACACCATAGCCGGATTCCGCGAGCACGGCGCGATAGTCCATTACAGCGCGACACCCGACACCGACGCCACATTGTCGCCCGACGGACTGCTGCTCATCGACTCCGGAGCGCAATACCTCGACGGCACCACCGACATCACCCGCACCATCTCGCTCGGCAACCCAACGGAGCTGCAACGCCATGACTTCACTTTAGTCATGAAAGGGCACATCGCCCTGGCGTCTATGGTGTTCCCCGCCGGCACTACAGGCCACCAGCTTGACGCGATAGCCCGCCAATCCCTATGGAAAGAGGGGTTGGGTTATCTCCACGGCACGGGCCATGGCGTCGGTCATTTCCTCAACGTCCACGAGGGGCCTCAGAGTGTAAGGCTCAATTATGTCCCCACCCCGCTCACTCCGGGGATGATAACCTCCAACGAGCCCGGGCTATACCGCGAAGGCATCCACGGCATACGATGCGAGAACCTCGTGCTGACCATCCCTGCCATGACCACCGATTTTGGCGAGTTCCTGCAGTTTGAGACGCTGACACTTTGCCCGTTTGACCTCTCGCTCTTTGACCTCTCGCTGATGAGCGACACGGAGATAGAGTGGGTCAACAGCTACCACGCCACCGTCCGCGAGCGTCTGACCCCGATGCTCACCCCCGGGCAGGCACAATGGCTCGCAAATAAGACCGCTCCGCTAAAACGCTGACAGCACTATACAAAGACACTGACTTAACGACAAAACAAATATGCAATAACAGACATGGCACTCATAATACCCCTCCGCGGCTACACTCCTAAAATAGGCCGCGACACATTTTTAGCAGAAAACGCAACACTGATAGGCGACGTCACCATCGGCGAGGAGTGCAGCGTGTGGTTCAACACCGTGCTGCGCGGCGATGTCAACACCATCACCATCGGGAACCGCGTCAACATACAAGACGGCTCAGTGCTTCACACCCTCTATGAGAAATCGGTAATCGAGATAGGCGACGATGTCTCCGTAGGCCACAACGTAACGCTACACGGCTGTAAAATCCACGATTTCGCCTTAATCGGCATGGGGGCAGTGGTGATGGACGACGCAGTTGTCGGGGAAGGCGCATTAGTGGCAGCCGGGTCGGTAGTGCTGTCGCGCACTGTCATCGGCCCCAATGAACTGTGGGGCGGTGCGCCCGCCAAGTTCATAAAAATGGTAGAGCCCGAAAAGGCCCGCGAGATGAATCAGAAGATCGCCCGCAACTACTTGATGTACTCCCGCTGGTACACCGTAGATGACCCTGACAAGGTTAGCGGTCAAGGTTAACACCCCTCCCATCAAAAAATTAACCACAAAAAGTTTTGGAGAATAAAAAACAATTAGTAATTTTGCCCCGCAAAACTAAAACGCATATAACAAAAAAACAATAAATTAAAAATGATCATCGTACAAGTAAAAGAAGGCGACAACATCGAGAAAGCTTTAAAGAAGTTTAAACGCAAATTTGAGAAAACCGGCATCGTCAAGGAACTCCGTAGCCGTCAGGCTTTTGAGAAGCCCTCTGTGACCAACCGCAAAAAAATGATGAAAGCGGTTTACGTCCAGAAACTCCGCTCGGTTGAGGAATAAGCCAAGTCGAAGCGGCACGGGAGCCGCAACGGCAACCGTCACGCGCAAGATTTCCCCGATTTTCCTTTTTTTATTTGGATAATTGAATAGAAAAGCTTAAATTCGTTGCCTACACAGACAAAGAGCCTCATCGCTCGAGTCTCCGACGGATTTCAGATATGCTGATAGATGCTTTTCTAACATATATACGGTGTGAGCTGAATTACTCGGCTTACACCGTTTCGTCTTATCGCACCGATCTGAACCAATGGGCCGACTATGCCACCGGCGGCAAGTGCGACGAGCTGCGACCGATGGACATAACCACAGCCGACCTCCGCTCATGGCTCGCCAAAGAAGCCGAAAACGGAGCGAGCAGCCGCACCCTGCGCCGTAAAGTCCAATCGCTGCGGGCTTTTTATAAGTTTCTGATGGTGCGGCATGGGTTGAAAAGCAACCCCGCCGCCGACATCCCATCAATTAAATGTCCGTCTGACCTACCGACATTCATACGCCCCGAGGAGACACGTCACATCCTCGACGAGCCGATTGACGGCGGCAACTTTGAAGAGGTGCGCGACAAACTGATACTTATGATGCTCTACTCCACCGGCATGAGGTCGGCTGAAGCTATGTCGCTGCTTGACGCGGACGTAAACCTTTCGCGCGGCGAACTAAAGGTGCTTGGAAAGCGTAATAAAGAAAGGATAATTCCATTCGGGAAAGAGCTGGCGCAAATGATTACCGAATACCGACAACTACGCGACACCATAGCCGGACACCGCCCGGAACGGTTTTTCACCCGCCCCGACGGACAGCCCATCTACCGCACACTTCTTTACCGCTGCGTACACCGCGACCTTCAAAACGGCGGAGCGCACGCCGCCAAACTGAGTCCGCACGTCATGCGCCACTCGTTTGCGACGGATATGCTCAACAACGGTGCCGACCTAACGTCGGTGCAACAGCTCCTCGGCCACCAAAGCCTAATGACAACACAGGTTTATACTCATATAACCTATCGAGAACTTAAACAAAATTATCAACTCGCGCACCCGCGCGCTTTAAAAAAGGAGGATAATCATGGATCTAAGAATTCAAGCAATCCACTTTGACGCATCAGAAAAGCTCGTCGCCTTCATCAACAAGAAAGTGGACAAACTGACCCGACGCTGCGCTGACATCACGGCAACAGACGTGACACTGAAAGTAGTGAAGCCTGAGACTTCGCTCAATAAAGAGGCTGTTATCAAAGTAACAGTGCCGCAGAACGGTGAAATCGTGGCGACAAAGACCGCCGACACGTTTGAGGAAGCAATCGACCTGTGCCTCGAAGCAATCGAGCGGCAGGTTGAAAAAACAAAAGACAAGAAATAACATCCCGGCATAAATCGGGCAACATAGTGGCGGGGGAGTAGCGAACAGGCTTCTTCCCCGCCCTTTTCTCCTCCATTAAAAGACACAAAAAACGCCCCGTCATATAGGCGAGGCGTAGATTATTCAAAATTTATAAGAGTCGCGCTTTCTCTCTTTCCGTTTTTGATAATTCGGGTCCATCCACGGCAGTCCGTGAGGTTCTGTGGACTGACGACGACGGTGCTGACGGCGGCGGGCATCGGTCAATTCGCCCGAGGTGCCCTTTGGCGGTGATACTTTTATGGCACTGAGTACCGCGATAGCGAGTAGTATGAAGATGATAGTTCCCATAATGTTCTACAAATATAAGGTGGAATATAAAATACGACAAGTTATTCACATTATTTTTAGTGATATTTTTAAGGAATGGCGGCGGCAACAAACGCGCGAAGCTCGATTTTTATTTTTAGGCTTGGTCATGCGCAGTTCCTTTTCAAGATACTTAAGGGCGTTGCGCAGTCCATGAATTGACGTGTTACTGAGGTTGTTTAAGACAATGCCGGTTCCTTTGGCGGCGGACTCCGTTCGGTTAAGTTCCTTATTGACCTTGTCGAGCTCTCGTTGCAGCTTGTTGGCCGTTTTCTTATCACCGGAGGACATGGCCGTTTGGAGCTGCTTGTCGAGGTCTTCGGCTTTTTTGCGAAGCCTATCCATTGCGTCTTCAGCTTGTTCGCCATTGACAAATAGGCTGACGGTAGCTTTATCGTTAATATTGCTCATAGTTGTGGAAAGAATTTTCACAAAGCTACGAGCCTAAACACACATAATAAAAGACGAAAACGCCACAGCGGATTGATGCCGTGGCGTTAAATTTCAGTTATCCTGCGGAGCTTTTTGTCTCATTAGCTCAAGAGAGGAGATCTCCGAAGGATCGGCGGGAGGGATATTTCTTTCCCAGCTCTTTCGCTTTAACTTTATGCGATAATTAGAGATTATATTAAGAATAATTACCGTGCTTAGTGCAAAAATAAAGCTCATATTCGTTATGGGATTAGCGTTAATCGATTATGTTGAAGATATCGCCCTTTTAGATGTTGGCTTAGTGAGTTAATCGTCATCCCAATAAGACTCTCGTCGTCGTTGTTCTTGACGGCGGCGTATGTTATTGGCCCTCCAAGGCGGACCGGGAGGCCTCTCTTCTGTGTGCCCCGGGATGGGACGGGTAATTCGTCCAATGATGATATATATTAGAACGACTATAATAAGGAGTTCCATATTGAATATAACTTTAGTTGAGTTGGAAGCAAATGATCATTTTGATGTCGTAAATATAAGAATTTCTCTCGATACGACAACAAAGCAACACAAGAAAAAATAATAATAGTTGAGATTAGCCAAAGGTGATTGTGCCTTGGCGGTTCTCGCCGAAGGCGATGGTGATCATTTCCTCAAGCTGTTTTTGATACGTCCTGAGTTGCTTGCGAGCCTTTTCAATATCGTTGGGGTCGGCCATGTTGGCCTTCATGGAAGCAATCGTCGCCTCGGTCTGTTTGATTTTGGACTCAAGGTCAGACATCATCTGTTTGGCCTGTGCGCCATTGACGTTGAGAGTGACGGTTGCCGTGTCGTGTATTCCGCTCATATTTGGGAGAGATTTAGTTTCCGTGAAATTATAGAGTCGGAGCGACACGCTAAAAGACAAAGCCGCCTCGTCACCAAGTGACGAGGCGGCTCTGATTCAATGGATTTCTCCGCGATGTCTGCGTATGAGATATTTCAGATTATAGCGACGCGATGCAGCACTGCGTCGACGGCGTCGAGGCGGTGAGTTCTTGCTGTCGGGGGGGGATATCAAGCACCCGATAAAGACTGCAACGAGGACTATGATAACGAAGGTGAACATATCACTGTTTCTTATGATGCAAATATTAGCATTTGACGGAGTTTAGCCAAATGTGATTGTGGCCTGACGGTTGCCTTCGAGAGCGACGGTATAAGATTGCGCCCCTGCGGACTCAACAAATCGGCAGACGGCAGCCATCAAAAATGCCCGATGAAATGTCGAGCCTCTGACCGTAGCTCTTCGACAACGACTGACGTTGGGGATATTTGGCACTGCGAATATACGGATTTACTTTAATACGACAACAAAGCAACACAAAAAAACAGTTGAGATTAGCCAAAGGTGATTGTTCCTTGTCGGTTCTCGCCGAAGTTGATGGAGATTGACTGTTGACCTGACCGATGGCGGTGTTCAGCCGCCCGATTGTGCGGTTAGCGTCTTTTTGGATTAGCTCGCGTTCGGCTTTGAACTGCAGGCGTAGCGCGTTCATTCGTGTTTCAAATTAGACTTATTGGTCAAAAACCGCTACGATTTTATGTACTATTTTGACCAATAGTCCCCCTTTTTCACCCCTTGCCGGGTCTTTAGCAACACTGACAATGTTATAGACACAAAAGAAAGCCCCGGCGTTTTCCTGCCGGAGCCTTCTCTTATGATTTACAGCATCTTACTAAAAAGAGACTGTATTGAAACGGTCTATATTATTCGGCCTTGCCTGCGCTGCCAAGCACGTTGACAATTTTGTGCTTGTAGAGCTTCTCCATGTTGTCGCGGGCGGGGCCAAGATATTTGCGGGGGTCAAACTCAGCAGGTTTCTCAGCGAACACCTTACGGACTGCCGCAGTCATAGCCAAACGGCTGTCAGAGTCGATGTTGATTTTGCAAACGGCACTCTTGGCAGCTTTGCGGAGCTGTTCTTCGGGGATACCGATAGCGTCGGGGAGCTTGCCGCCGTATTTGTTGATGGTGTCGACTTCTTCCTGGGGAACTGAAGATGAACCGTGGAGCACGATGGGGAAGCCGGGGAGTTTTTCCATGACAGCGTCGAGCACGTCGAAAGCCAAAGGCGGGGGAACGAGCTTGCCCTCGGCATTGCGGGTGCACTGTTCGGGAGTGAATTTGTAAGCACCGTGTGATGTGCCGATTGAGATAGCGAGTGAGTCGCAACCTGTGCGGGTAGCGAAGTCGATAACCTCCTCGGGATCGGTGTAGGTGTGGTGGTCAGAAGATACTTCATCCTCAACACCGGCGAGCACTCCAAGCTCACCCTCAACGGTTACATCATATTTGTGAGCGTAGTCAACCACCTGCTTGGTCAGTGCGACGTTTTCCTCATAGGGGAGGTGAGAACCATCAATCATCACTGACGAGAAGCCGCTGTCGATACAAGATTTGCAAAGCTCGAAGCTGTCGCCGTGGTCGAGGTGGAGCACAATCTGGGGATGCTCCCATCCGAGTTCCTTGGCATATTCAACAGCACCTTGCGCCATATAGCGGAGCAAAGTAGCGTTGGCATAGTTGCGGGCGCCTTTCGATACCTGAAGAATCACAGGAGATTTCTCCTCAGCCGCAGCCTTGATGATAGCCTGAAGCTGCTCCATGTTGTTGAAGTTGAAAGCGGGGATTGCATATCCGCCTTTGATTGCCTTGGCAAACATCTCGCGGGTGTTGACCAAGCCTAATTCTTTGTAGCTTACCATTTGGCGTTAAATATTTAGATTAATAAAATTTATATCTGACCACAAAGTTACGGTTTTATACTGAAGTATGGAACCGCACGGGGTGAAATTTTGCTAAAGTAGCGCATTATGACGTTCGCATCGGTTCAACGCTTCGCGCCCCCAAGGTGCAGACAGGCGTGGACAGCACCGACGAGCAACGCGCCACCGACGATATTGCCCAGCGTGGCCGGGATGAAGCTGCGCCACACAGATTCCCACACCCCCACGTCGGCCCCCTCCATCATGCCGAGCGGGATGAAGAACATATTAGCGATAGAGTGTTCGTAGCCGAGCGCGACAAACGCCATTACAGGGAACCAGCAGCCGGCCATTTTCTCGATGAGCGTGCGCCCCGACAGTGCAAGCCAGACGGCAAGGCACACACACCAGTTGGCCCCGATTCCTTTGAGAAACACAGTGAGCCACGGCATGGAGACTTTTGCCGACGCTATATTGACTATGGCAGAGTGATACGGCTCGACAGCCGTCAAGCCGCAGCAGTAAACCATCAGATAGGTAAACGAAAGTGCGCCGACAAAGTTGCCGAGATAGACCAGAATCCAGTTTTTGGCTACATCCATCGCAGAGCAACGCCGCTGCATGAAAGCCGGTATGAGCAGCGCATTGTTGCCGGTGAACAACTCCGCGCCAAGCACCACGACTAATATCAGACCGATAGGGAAGGTGCATCCGCTCAACAACTTTTGCAACGCCGGATTTTCGCCCGCTATTTCCGGGAAGCCAAAGCCGACAATCAGCGACAGAACGCCCCCGAGCGCGATGTAGGCACCTGCGAGCATAGCGAGCAGTGACAGGCGGGCGAGCTGATTGTTGCTAACCCCGACTTTAGCCAAGCCTATATTCAACGCAGCTTCCGCCACCTCTTTGGGACTCTTTACATCCATAGCAATCAAAAATTACCATTGTTTTTGAGCGCGAAGATACAAAAAAATCGCGGGGGAAACCCGCGATTTCTCATGTATCATAGAGTGCCAACTATCACTTTACAAGCAATTTCGCCACTTTAGACCCCTGTTTCACTATATACAGATTACCCGGTGCGGGATTGGCGACGCGCACACCCTGAAGGTTGTAGAAGTCAGCGGGCTTCGACAAGTCAATATCATCAGCCGAATGGTCGCCGGAAATGTCGCTCACACCCGACTCGGCGTTAATATCGGAATAATAAGCCTTCAATGCGCCTAAATGTGAGCTGTAGCTCTGGCCTGATGTTGTCGAGGTGACTAATTGCAATCTTTTTATCACCAACGGATAAGCCTCGGGGGCATCGGTAGTGAAGAAATCAGCCCACGACAAGCGCACCAGATTGTCGCTGCCGGCGACAAGCGACAGAGGCACCTTGGCGATAGCGTTGCGCGCTCCGTCGCAGGAGTATGTCACATTGAGCGACGAATAGGCGCCCTCATCAGCCCTTATATTAATTTCAAGCGCATCCGGGCGGCTCCACAGCACAACCTCGCGGGCAAACGACAACGACGGGCTGCGGGTGCTACTTACGGTGAAATCAACGGTCATACCCTCGCCGTCGTTATCGCCGGTTATGGTCAAATCCTTTAGATTGCTGCTTGTCACCGTCCAGTCATCGCGGCTGTTCATGGAATCAACAACGAGATAATGCTCTGTAGGAATCTCCACGTTGACAACAATTTCATTGGTCACGTCGCCCACCACGCCGCGGACCACAGTCTGACCCGTGGCCACACCGTGAATCAAGCCGTTGCCGTCGACGATAGCGATAGAGGGGTCATCGCTGCTCCAAGACAGAGATTGATTAGCGACCGACATCATCGTTTCACCGACGAGCGACTGCACCTCGACAGGGTAGTCGTAAAAGCCGTCGACGAGTATGGCCTTGCGTTTGAATTCAGGAGCCGCCGAGCCGACAGTTACCGGGATTGTAGCAGTCAGCGACCCTACCTTGGCCGTCAAAGCGTGACACCCGGAGCCTGAAGCGAGCAACGCACCGTCTGACGTAATCTCGCCGAGCGCGGCATCACACGAAAGCGTCATTTCAAAATCCGCATCTTCGAGCCACACGCCATAACGGTTGAAAGCGTGCAATTTGGGCCGGTATATGCCATATTTTGGAAGGACGATAGCGTGGTCTTCAAACTCAATCGAGGCAATATCGTTGTCAACAGGTGTCGGTGAAATAGCAAACACGGCATTAACCACCGTACGCTCCTTGCCATCGCTGGGCGAGTTGCAGACTCCGAGATTATCGACGTAAATGGTAGAGGAACCGCCACCGTCGAAATTCAGCGCCTCAGTGCAACCGGTAGCCAACATAATGTCGGCCAACACTTTTGAGACACAACCTTGTGACGTTGACGTACGACCATCGACCACGAGCATCACGAGTTTGGTTCCTGTAGCATCATAACCTATGGCGGTGCGTGGATTGAGCGCAGTCAAATGGTCAAGCGCACCCTGCGTGTTAAGCACCTGGCCGCCAGACAGAATCAACGGTCTGCCACCTGCCACCTGACGAGCGACTATTGATTGACCATCGGCAGAGATTGTGGTGCTGACCGTCACTTTGTCGCCGGCCTTCAGTTTTGACAAAAAATTCTTAGCCGTACCGTGTCCGGAAATCACGACACCGCCCGACGGGATAGCCATGGAGCCGGTAGTCACAGGGTCGCAACCCACCAGCATCTCAGCCGTCTGACCGGGAGCCAACGCACCTGACAATAAGGTGGCCGAGACCTCGGTGCCGTAGGCATTGGTGCCGGAATTAGCGCCCTTGCGGGAATTGTAAATCACAAGATTGTTTTCATCGCGTCCGCGGTTAATGCCCGTCAGCGCGTGGGAAGACCCATCGGGGGCTGTAACCGTTCCGCTAAACTCCATGTCGGCCACTTTAGGGATTTTGTTATTGTCGATAGCCCAATGACTCCAACCATTGTTGAGCGCATAGTAATATTCGCCGTCAACCACAGTGGTGCCTATGGGCTGGGAGTTACCGAAAAAGTCGGCGTTGACACCGGCTATATACCGGCAATTGTTGTTTTGGTATTTGTTGACCATCCCGGTAAGAGTGTTCCCGCCCTGTAACACGGTAGAAGCCTGAACGGTGCGCATCTCAATATTGGGATTTGTGAGGTCTATTGTGGCATATGACACTCTGAGCTTGTAAGGGCCTTCAAGTTTTAGCGAAGTATGGGTCGTACCCGGCCCGACAGTAGCATGATAAAGCGTATCAACACTGTAAACATTTCCTTGCAGAGTCCATTGGGTGGAAGCTGCTGCCATAAACGGCATCGCGGCCGCAAATGCGGATAACAAATATTTTCGCATGAAAGTTGTTTAAAGTTAGAATATTTTAATCTACGGTTATCTCATAATAATGAAACGAGGTTTCTTAAACAGCGTCGTCTTCTACGGTTTCAAGCGCATCGGGGACGGGCGTCGCATCACTGTCGGCCGTCGCCGCCTCCAATTTCTTCATGATAGAGAAGATGAACGCAGCGGAGAGGAGGCAGAGAGCTATAAGTATAGTCCACACAAGCGCAACATCGATTTTGTTCCACAGCATCGCCGGAATCGCGGTCAGGAAGTTGCCGATGGCTGTTGCTCCAAACCAGCAGCCCATCATCGCACCTTTGTATTTGGGAGGTGCCACTTTCGACACGAACGATATGCCCATCGGCGATAGCAGCAGCTCAGCAAACGTCAGTACCAAGTAAGTGCTCATCAACACGTTAGGGCTAACCAACGCTGAAGCCTGTCCCTCGACAGGAGCTACGCCGAGACCCATCGAGCAAAGTGCGATAACGCCGAATCCGAGACCTGCCACAAGCATACCATAACCGATTTTGCGGGGAGCCGAGGGGTCTTTTTTCTTTTTAGCCAGCCACGAGAAGATTGCCACCGAGAAGGGGGTCAACGCCACCACATAGAAGGGGTTAAACTGCTGATAAATCTGAGGTTGCAAATCTATTACGGGGTCGGGGGTAATTGAGTAGATATAGTAAAGACCGGCAAGAGCGGCAGCGAGCACGCCACCCGAAATCACACGAGAACGCGAACCCTTGCTTTGGAACAGGTTGAACGTCGCATAGACACCTACCACGATAATCGCCAAAGCCCACACATTAAACGCAATACGGGTCCAACCGCCACACTGGGGTTGTGTGAACACCTCGGCATACTTGGTCAGCGTCAAACCATTTTGGTGGAACACCATCCAGAAGAAAATCACCACTGTGAAAATCAACAACAAGGCCACTATTCGGCTCTTCGTCTGCTCCTTTGTCAACTCTGGTTGGGTCACTGATTGGGTAGCGCCCTTATTGCCGGCGGCCTTGGTGTCGACAACAGAAGCATAGGTGCTACGGCCGAGCTTGTAGATGAGGAACGACAGAATCATCGAACCGCAAGCCACAGCGAAGGCGTAGCTGTAACCGGTCGAAATAGTGGCCATATAGGTTTTGCACCACGCCATCATATCGGCAGGCGAACCGGCATAGGCGGTGAGCCACGACATCTTCTCGGCATCTATAGCGTCACCGGCGATGAAGCGATTACAAAGAGCGGGGATTGATGGTTCATAAATCAAGCCTTTTGACTCCAACGCCATAGAGCAGAGATACTCAGTGACCGAAGGGGCAAACATGGCACCGATATTAATCGCCATATAGAACAGCGAGAACGCCACATCGCGCTTATCGCTATAACGAGGATCGTTGTACAGGTCACCGACCATCACCTGAAGATTGCCCTTGAAAAGACCCGTGCCGCAAGATATGAGCAGCAGAGCGAGGAGCATGATATAGAAAGCGGGTGATGAGAACGCCGAGCCGTCGGGCATGGATGTCGGTATGGCCATTACAAAGTAGCCTAAAAACATGACCGTGATACCAAGGGTCACAGTCTTGGAAAAATTCCATTTGTCGGCGATGACACCGCCCAACATGGGCATGAAATATACGAGAGCCAAGAATGTGGAATAGATTAATCCGGCCGTGGCTGTCGGTAGCGCGAACTTCGCTTGCAGGAACAGCAAGAGAATCGCCAGCATGGTGTAGTAACCAAAGCGTTCGCCGGTGTTGGCCAACGCAAGGACATACAAGCCTTTAGGTTGATTCTTAAACATAATGATTATTGGTTAGTTGTTGGTTATTTATCATTGTTAGCCGCCTCTGAGCGCGTCTTGAACGCGAGGGCGTACATACGCATCTGTTTGACCATTGCCACCAGTCCGTTGCTGCGAGTCGGCGACAGGTGCTCAGAGAGGCCGATTTCGTCGATAAAGCGCAAATCGGCGTTTAGAATCTCGTCGGGGGTGTGGTCGTTGAGGACTTTTATCAAAAGGGAGATTATCCCTTTGACTATAATAGCGTCGGAGTCGGCGGTGTAGTGCACCTTGCCGTCAATTTCCTCGGCATTGAGCCACACGCGGCTCTGGCAACCTTCAATCAGGTGTGATGGAGTCTTATATTTCTCGTCAATCGAGGGGAGGGCGTTGCCGAGGTCAATGATGTAGGCATAGCGGTCCATCCAGTCGTCAATGTCGGAAAATTCGTCGATAATCCCTTGCTGAATATCTTCGATGGTCATATCAAAATCAGGTGTTGAATTATTTTTAATACAGTTAAAATCAAGCCGGTTCGTTGTAAATCACGTTTAGCACCACCTGCCCTACGGCTTTAAGGGTAGCAGAATCAATAATATCCATATCATCGGAGAGGGTGTGCCACGAGGGGTGGAACGACTTTGTCGCCGGGTTCATGCACTCGATTATATCGACACATGGGATACCGGCGCGATTGACAAATGTGTGGTCGTCAGTAATAGCCGCGCCAACCTCATTCACGAAACGGTCACCGTAGCCGCTCGATAAAGCCCTCGACCAGACTTTGTCGACAATCGATTTGGCAAGCTGCTGCGAGGTAAACTCACGGTAAAACACAGCGTCACGCGCGCCGACCATGTCGAGCAATATTCCATAAGCGGGAACCACGCTGTCTTTATAAGGGTTGGTTTTTATCCATTCCTGCGTACCAAGACACCATGTGTCCTCGTTTGCCCCCCAGCCATCAGACTGTCCATAGTCTTCGGCATCGACAAACAGCAAATCCACCCCCACCCGGGGTTCATGACGTTGAAGATGGCGCGCCACTTCAAGCAGAATCCCCACGCCACTGCCGCCATCGTTGGCTCCAAGCACCGGTTTTGAGCGGTCGGCGGGTTCTGTTTCCTCATCGGCCCAGGGCCGAGTGTCCCAATGTGTCAACAGCAACACTCTTTTAGGAGCGTCGGCATTGTAGCGGGCGAGAATATTTTTGTAAGGCAGTCGGTCGCCATTATATGCCGACACCACTCCTTTCTGGATTATCACAGTATCGGCTCCGAGAGTCTCTAAACGTGCAACTATATATTTGCCGCAAGCGGCGTGGGACGGCGTACCTGTCACGCGGGGGCCAAAATCAACCACACGTTTAACGTTGACGTATGCGCTGTCACCGTCAAACTCAACCACCGGCAGAGTGTCGATTGGCACTTGATTTTGAGCCGTCTCGGTTTTAGAGCTTGAATTACAGGCACAGCAGCATATCAAGAATACCCCTAATGCCGCTATTTGCAACATTCTCATGATGTTTATTAATGTTTTAACCCTCAAAGTTACAAAAAAGCGACAAGCTATACCGAATTTTCAGCATCTTAACATTATTTTAGACGCCATACACCGACGGATTGGGATTTTGGCGGCGCAATAGCGATGCGAAATCGCCTAACGCGCCGGATATGGGAGAAAAAAATAGCGGGCGAAGAACGCCCCCGCCCGCTCGTTTTAGTTTTAAAGCATATCAATCAGTGACAAGGATACGGAATGGCGCGCGCTGACCGGGAGCGGCAATTATGTAGCCTCCGTATGGGAGAGGGAGGTAATCCCCATCGTTGACGATGGGCAGCTCCATGACTTTGCGTCCGGTCATGTCATAGACGACAACACCGCAGATTGTGGCACCGCAGGTGAACATCACACCGCCGGGGCAATTGACAATTCCTAATGGAGGCAGGTCACAGTTGATACCCTCCACGCCGGCCGGCTCAACCATAATCAGATTGGACGGCTCTGAACGATAGCCCAGCCGCACAGACTGCACCGTATAACTCTCGGATGATTTCATATCCTCGATGGCGAGATAGTTTTCATCAGCCTCCAGCTCCTCGGTCATAGACGTACCGTTTTCGTAATGGGTCCGGGTGACTATATAGTAGTCAACGACTTCATCAGTCGGTGCTTCCCAATTAGCCACATAGGATGTCGATGTCACTTCGGTAGCCGGGAGGGCTGTCAATCGGGTGAGAGTGGGGACAGGCAGGCAAGTGCCTTTAAGGTCTATGCCGCGGCTGCCGGAAATGCCACCGTCGGAGATAAACAGCTTCGCGGTGTGCTCGCCGATAGACGTGGGACGGTATGTTATTGTCGTCCAATATCCATCGGATGTGTTGACGTAGGTGGTGTTGATTGTGGCGTCGCCAAGAGAGAACATGGCTTTATCGCCGCGCGAGAGGGTCAGCTCTAACGAGCCGGTCAGATTTTCACCACGGAAATTGAGTTTTGCCGTTCCGTCCTTGCCGATTGCCACCTCGCCAAAATCGAGGGTCATCCCCTGTGTAGGCGTAATCAGCACCGGGTCGCCGGAGATGGGTCCTGATGAGGTATAGAACTTCTCCCCCTTTTTGTTACCCCAAATATATTCAGCAAGTTGCGGGAAGTCGATGAACGGGTTGCGGTTGTTCTGGAGCTTATAGACGGCGTTGTTGCGGTCAAGCTCCTTTTGGCTGACGGGGTCCTTTCTCGCCCAGTCGAGCAAAAGTTCCTGGGCCCAAGGGGCGAGTGTCGGATAGGTGTTCTGCTGCAGCATCCACATATATTTCGATGCCCAAGTCAAATCTTGATAACAGGTGACCATATAGAAATATGTGCGCGCAAAGTCGCCTTTGTAATCGTCGGCAGGCTCGAACACTAAGGAAGCACCTCCCGAAGCTCCCGACGGTGTCCCGACTTTTGACACGCCATTGTTGAGCTTCGTGGCGTTGGCAACTTTCCCGAGCGGATAATTGCTCTTGGCTTGATTGGCAGCGGACTCAGCAGGATATAGGTGATTGATGTCGACATAAGCGGGAACATCCTGACCTCCGCCCCACCAACTTTTTGGGAAAGAATGCTCGCGGTTAAGCCCGCTGAACGATGGGGCATAGAGGGGTATGTCGCTATACATATCCCACCACCGACTGGTACCGGGGTAAAGGTCGGTTTTCTGAAACGTCGTTTTCAATCCGCCGTAGGATAGCTGCGTGTGGTTGTAGATAATGTTTTTTGCCGCGGTTTTCAGCTCAGCGCCCGACTTGCCGTTAAGGGCGTTGTAGTAACCAACAGGAATTTGGGCGTTGGAAACCTGGGATATGACAGTCAGCGATATCGCCAACGAAACAAGTCGTAGTAGTCTATTCATGTACAATCTGTTATAAAGTGTGGGAAACGCAAAGATAAGTCATTTGTGTTTATTAGCAAAATTTTGTATCGCCCGGTCGATATCGTCGAGCGTGACTGAGACATAAGGAGTGGCCCTTATGGACTGAGCCTGCGACAATGCGGCGCGCGCCCGCGACAATGCGTCCCGGTCGTCGTTATTATCACGCCAGCACAGATAATTGTAATTGCCTATTTCGAGCAATGCACCGTAGTTACCGGGGTCTATTTCCAAAATACGCCGATATGTGTCAACCGCCTCTTCAGCGTTACCGTCGAGCATCAGCCCGCGAGCGAGTGTTGACAAAAATTCAACATTGTCGGGCATACCTTTGAGCATCAAACGGCTATACTCGATCATCTTGACAGGATTGCGCCGGAAGGTGTAATAGCGCATAAGATACGCGTCGACAGTCCGCTCCAGCCAAGGCTCGCTCACCTTTGTTCTCAACAGAAAGTCTTCGTAAAGATTTGTTTTGCCAAGCGAAAAGCTCACCGAGCGCACGGCGGCGAAAGTCGAGTCGAACGGCACATAATTAATGATAGACCGGTTCATCAGCTCCATCTCGGCGACGGTGTCGCCGCGCAATGCAGCGACCACGATAGCGCGCCCGTAGGTCGCCGCGACATCGGGATGCTTGTCGAGCATCAAATCAAGCATAGCCGCTGCCGACGGCCACTCTTTCTGTTCAAAAAATCGGTCGGCCTTAACACACAAAGCCTCATAATCGGCAGCCGACGCCGCCAATGCCGATACAGCCAGAATAAGCACAATTATTTTTCTCATAAATTTCAGTCTATCGCCGATTATAGAACAACCGACAACAACGATATTGTTCGCCAAAACCGACACAAAGATATGACACCTCAGCCGTTTAGCCAAACCAATCTGATAATTTTAGATTAAACACTTGCGCAGGTCGCCATTATTGACTACCTTAGCAGACGTTAACCAAAATGATTCGCCATGATTAACAATCATCGCTATTGTGTAATAATGTGCGGCGGCATCGGGAGCCGTTTCTGGCCTTACAGCCGCGCCAACCGCCCAAAACAATTCATCGACTTCCTCGGCACGGGACGTTCGCTACTTCAAATGAGCTACGACCGTATATTGCCCATAGTTTGCCCCGAAAACATAATCGTGGTCACCAACGAGCTATACGCGCCATTGGTGAAAGAACAACTGCCCGACCTGCCCGACCGCAATATTCTGCTCGAACCGGCACGGCGAAACACCGCCCCATGCGTGGCCTGGGCCGCTTATCACGTTGCCTCCCGCGACCCAGAGGCATCAATGATTGTCACCCCGAGCGACCATCTCATCACCCGTGAACGCGAGTTTGAGACGAGCATCGTCAGAGGGTTCGAGTTTGTCGAGACGCACGATGCTTTGCTCACCTTAGGCATCTCCCCCACCCGCCCCGAAACCGGATATGGCTACATACAGGTGGGCGAACAGGTTGCCGACGGCATCCGCAAGGTGAAGACTTTCACTGAAAAGCCCGACTTGGAACTGGCCAAAGTGTTTATCAACAGCGGCGAATTTTTCTGGAACTCGGGAATCTTCCTTTGGAAGGCGTCGACAATCCAGAATGCGTTCCACGCCCTCGCCCCTGACATCGCAGCAGTATTTGACTCGGGAAAAGATGTGTTCGGCACCCCCGATGAGACCGAGTTCATAGCACAGAGTTTCCCCTCGTGCATGAGCATCTCGATTGACTTCGCCATCATGGAAAAAGCCCCGAACGTATATGTTGAGGTTGTCAACTTCGGCTGGAACGACCTCGGGACTTGGAGCGCGCTCTACGACAACTCCCCCAAGAACCGCAACGGCGATGTGACCCAACGGTGCAGCGTGCTGTCATATAACTCATCGGGCAACATCTTCGCAGTCAACGGAGAGAAACTGATAGTTGTCTCCGGGCTGAAAGACTATATTGTAGCCGATGCGGGCGATGTGCTGCTCGTGTGCCCGATGGCCGAGGAACAGCGCATAAAACAGATGGTGACCGACGCTAAAATCGCCTACGGAGACAAATACCAATAAAATTCGGAAGCGACTACACGCATCTACCTCGCATCGCTCGATAACACGGTGGTAGACAAAGCGGACAGCTTGATTCTGAAGTCGCTTTAAGAATAGCGGGTTCACGATTGATTGTGCGTATTTTTTCTGCTACTCCACCACCAAAATAGAGCAACTTTTATTATTTTTGCGATTGAAGTCTACCGGCTCCAATCTGTTGTTGAAATATAAAATGATGTTTGTAGAATCTCACAAAATATTGCACATGAACGTTACGCATATAAAGTTTATTTTAGTTGTCGCATTCACTTTGCTTTTTTCAAATTTGGCGTCAGCTCAAAACAGTAACACAATGACAAATGAACAGTTGATGAGAGAGGCGATACGGCTCTCGGAAGAGAATGTTGTCAATAACGGAGGACCGTTTGGGGCCGTGATTGCCCGAAATGGTGAAATCATTGCCACCGGAGTGAACAGAGTCACATCCAACAACGACCCCACGGCTCATGCCGAGGTCAGCGCGATACGCGCGGCTTGCGAGAAGTTGGGGACATTCGATTTGAGCGGATGCGAAATATTCACATCTTGCGAGCCATGCCCCATGTGTCTCGGCGCTATTTATTGGGCCCATATCGACAAGGTGTATTTCGGCAACGACAAGACCGATGCCAAGAATATCGGTTTCGATGATTCATTCATATATGATGAGCTGGAACTCCCGCGAGACAAACGCAAACTTTCAAGCGAGTTATTACTTGACACAGAGGCATTCCGAGCTTTTGAAATGTGGATGAATAAGTCGGATAAGGTCGAATATTGATATTATTAGGGGCGGTTTCTAAGCAAAACAGCGATCAAATGAAAAACAGAATATTATCCGTTGTCATAAGTATCCTTATTGCAAATGGAGCCTACGCCCGTACCACTTATAATGAAGGCCAGACACCGATAAAGAAAGACACGTTGACGGTCATGAGCTACAACGTGCATAATTGCAAGTCGATGTCAGGTCAATTCGATATTGAAAGCATAGCCCGAGTCATCAACAAACAGAATCCCGACATTGTTGCCGTTCAAGAGCTTGACAGCATGACCACACGCCACCCGAAGTTTGTTCTTGCGGAAATAGCACGGCTCACAAATCTCACCCCGACATACTTGCCGACGATAAATTATAGCGGCGGCAAGTATGGCATCGGTCTGCTGACACGAAACAAACCGCAAGCCATCACCAAGGTTCATCTTGCCGACTCTTCAGAGCCACGCGGAATCATTGTAGCCGAATTTTCGGGTTATACTATGATAGCGACCCACCTTGGATTGGGCGAAAATGACCGTCTTGCACAGATAGACACCATTCAAAGGCATATACAGAATTGCATCAAACCCGTCATATTTGCCGGCGATTTAAACCTCACTCCCGACTCAAAGGCATTTGTAAAACTTGCCAAGGATTTCAAGCCCCTCAGCGACACGACTGATAAGACATTTCCCGCCGACAATCCCAAAGTGACCATCGATTACATCATGATTAGCCGATGCTGCGAAGTGGATGTGCTACACCGTGAAGTCGTTAACGAGCCTAATGCCTCAGACCATCGTCCGGTTGTTGTTAAAATAACGGGGCAATTCCGTTTTTTATGTAACTTTGTGGATTGATATGGAACAATCTTTCGACATAAGAGGGGCACAAGGCTCCACGAACGAAGACCGCGACGTAGAGCGCGCCCTGCGCCCGTCGCAATTTGACTCGTTCAGCGGACAGGAAAAGATTGTCGAGAATTTGAAAGTATTCGTCGCCGCGGCACGCTTGCGAGGCGAGGCACTCGACCATATTCTGCTCCACGGCCCCCCCGGACTTGGCAAAACCACACTGTCGGGCATCATAGCCAACGAACTCGGCGTTGGATTCAAGGTGACATCGGGTCCGGTGCTCGACAAGCCTGGTGACCTGGCGGGGATACTCACCTCGCTCGAGGAAAACGACGTGCTGTTTATCGACGAGATACACCGTCTCAGCCCCGTGGTGGAGGAATATCTCTACTCGGCCATGGAGGACTACCGCATCGACATAATGATTGACAAGGGGCCCGGCGCGCGAAGTGTGCAACTGACACTGTCACCGTTCACATTAGTGGGTGCGACGACCCGTAGCGGGCTGCTAACATCACCGCTACGCGCCCGTTTCGGCATAAACTGCCACTTGGAATACTACGACCATCAAGTGCTTGAGCGCATCATACTGCGGTCGGCATCCCTGCTAGGGGTCAAATGCACCGGCGAGGCGGCCCACGAAATCGCTATGCGCTCACGCGGGACACCCCGAATAGCCAACGCCCTGCTGCGCCGCGTGCGTGATTTCGCCCAAGTGAAAGGGAGCGGCATGATAGACCCGGAGATAGCTCGATACGCTTTAGAGGCCTTGAACATAGACCGATATGGGCTCGATGAAATCGACAACAAGATTTTGACCACGATAATCACCAAGTTCAAGGGGGGACCGGTGGGACTGACCACCATCGCCACCGCACTCGGCGAGGACCCGGGGACTATCGAGGAGGTCTACGAGCCGTTTCTCATCAAGGAGGGCTTCATAAAACGCACACCCCGCGGGCGCGAGGTCACGCAACTGGCCTACACTCATCTGGGCCATCGCCTCGACACGCCTCCCGACGGTCTGTTCAGCATATAATCAACTTTACACCGCTAACGACATCCAAATGGCTGGAATCAAGAGTTTGGCAAAGGACACGGCTATCTATGGGCTGAGCAGCATTGTGGGGAGGTTTCTCAATTGGTGCTTGGTGCCGATATACACCAATGTGTTTGCCGCCGACCAGTATGGCATAGTCACTCTGATATATTCAGCAGTGGCCCTGTTGCTTATCATACTCACCTACGGGATGGAAACCGGCTTTTTCCGGTTTGCCAACCATGAGCGGTGGAGCGACCCGATGCAGGTCTACTCCACCTCATTGCTGTCGCTCGGAGCGACATCCTCGCTGTTTATCGCGGCGGCGTGCTTGTTTTCGCAATCCATAGCCGACGCGATGGAATGTGGCGCGCATCCGTCCTACATCTGGATGATGGCTATCGCCGTCGGCATCGACGCTTTCATCTCCATCCCATTCGCCTATCTGCGCTATCAACGCCGCCCCATGAGATTCGCGACGCTGCGACTGCTCAACATAGGCATCAACATCAGTCTCAACCTCTTTTTCATCTTGTTATGCCCATGGCTTTGGAATACCTCCCCGGAGTGGATTGCCTGGTTCTATGACCCGACATTCGGCATAGGCTATATTTTCCTCGCCAATCTCATAAGCTCACTTGTGACACTGCTGACGCTTTATCCTGAAATCACGGCGGCAAAGCTGAGATTCTGCGGAAAATTGTGGCGCGAGATGATGTCTTACTCGTTCCCCCTGCTTGTGCTCGGCATCGCCGGCATCATGAACCAGACAATCGACAAGATACTCTATCCGATGCTCGTCAGCGACAAGACACAGGCGATGACCGACTTAGGCATCTACGGGGCCAACTACAAGATAGCCATAGTGATGGTGATGTTCATACAGGCTTTCAGGTTTGCCTATGAGCCTTTCATCTTCGCACAGCATAAACAGGCGGGTGACGATGGCAAGATGGCGGCATATCGCGACGCGATGAAATATTTTGTCATCTTCGGGCTGTTCATTTTCTTAGGTGTCATGTTCTATATCGACATACTGAAATATTTCATCTCGCCGAAGTATTTCTCAGGTCTGAAAGTGGTGCCTGTAATCATGGTAGCCGAGCTGTTTTTCGGTGTGTTTTTCAATCTCTCGCTATGGTACAAGCTCACCGACAAGACCATCTGGGGTATGTGGTTCTCGCTTATGGGGCTGGGCATCACTCTCGCGCTCAATATAGCGTTCGTGCCACGGTGGGGCTACATGGCCTGCGCCTGGGCGGCTTTCGGCTGCTACGGAGCCATGATGGTCACATCATATTTCGTCGGTCTGAAAAAATATCCCATCGGCTACAATGTCAAGCGACTGTTGCTCTACGGAGCAATCGCGTCGGCACTCTATGCCATCGGGACCTATGGGATAGCGACACCAATGCCGGGTCTGAACATGGCTCTACGCACGGCAGTCCTGGCGGTATATGTCGCGGCGGTGTTTAAAATAGAGAACATCAAACTCTCATCGCTGACTAAACTGCGGCATAGGCGACCGAATGACTAATCTTTTCCAATCTATCGACGATGAATCAAACTCAGATTAAGCCCACAGGAGACAAAGAGCCGCAGCCCACTCCCGACCGCTCCGGGCATCCGGCTGATTGCGACGCATCGACAGCAACCGTCACTGACAGCCGCCCGTTGAAAATAGCCCTTGTCAATCACAGCGACACCCTTGGAGGAGCGTCGGTAGTGACTTTCAGGCTTATGAACGCTCTGCGCAAGGCCGGGGCCGACGCTCGAATGGTGGTACTGGCCAAGACATCCGATTCTCCCCACGTCGACGAAGTCGGTTCGCACTTCACTCGCAGGCTCAAATTTATAGGCGAGTGTGTCAGCTCGGCAATCGCCAACGGCTTTAACCGGTCAAATCTTTTCACCATCTCACCGGCTTCATTTGGCTGCGACATCAGCGGACATCCCTGGATTGAAGAAGCCGACATCATCGTCCTGAACTGGGTCAACCAGGGGATGCTGTCGCTCAATGGATTGCAAAAATTGTTGTCGCTCGGCAAACCGGTGGTGTGGACTATGCACGATATGTGGCCGCTGACGGGCGTATGCCATCATTCTCACGATTGCGACGGCTACCGCAAGCGATGCGGCAACTGCCCACTGCTTCTCAACGGACGGCTTCACAACGACGCCTCGGCCAAGGTGTTGCAGCGCAAGCTCAAGATTTACCAAAGACACCCAATCACATTTGTCGCCGTCTCCAACTGGCTCGCCGGCAAGTGTCGGGAAAGCACCCTGCTCAGAGACCAAGATGTCAGAGTGATACCCAACGCTTTCCCCGTCAAAGCTTATGTTACCGAGCCTCGCAAAACGCTTCAGACATTCGACATAGACTATTCAAAAAACATCATACTCATGGGGGCAGCCAGGCTCGACGACCCTATTAAAGGTCTCGATTATGCGATAGAGGCTCTCAACATAATCGTTGACAACAACCCACAGATAGCTGACACATCGCTTGCGGTGCTGTTCGGAGCCGTGCGCAATCCCGAGGCACTTAAACGGCTGCGATTCCCTCATCGCCATATCGGGCGAGTCAATGACGCCGAAATGGTTGCCAACCTCTACGCATCGGCCAAGGTGGTGATTTCGACATCGTTGTGCGAAACTCTTCCCGGCACGCTGATTGAGGGGCAAGCGGCAGGCTGCACGCCGGTATCATTTGGCAACGGCGGACAGGAGGATATAATAGACCACAAAAAGACAGGATATATCGCGCGCTTCAAGGATGCGGCCGATGTGGCCAAAGGGATATTATGGGCATTGGAAAGCCCGATAGACCGAGATACGCTCCATCGGGAAGTGGAGCGTAAGTTTGGCAGCGATTCCGTCGTCAAGGCTTACATCGACCTGTTCAATGAACTCCACAAAAAGGATTTACAGTAGTTCAGGAAACTCACATGATACCACCGGCGGCAAAGCTCCATGCTAATGGCGCATAAGCAATCAAAAACATCGCGACAAGCTATTTTTGAATGATATATTTGGTTGGTTCGGCTTAATTATTTAAATTCGTGGGTGATTAACATAATTATCCTTTATACCCTAAAATATATAAATTCCACTAAGCATGAGCTACCTTAAATTTGATAAGAACCTCATGATCAACCTTGAGCAATCGCTACCCAAGGAAATGTTGCGCACCAACCGCGCCGGAGCCTACCACTGCACGTCGATTGTGGGATGCAACACGCGCAAGCAACACGGGCTACTCGTTATCCCCCGTCCCGGGGAAGAATACAAGCCCGTGGTACTGCTGTCGTCGCTCGACGAGACGGTTATCCAACATGGCGCACCTTTCAACCTCGGGCTTCACCGGTATTCCGGCGGCATCTACAGCCCCAATGGGCATAAGTATATCCGCGAGTTTGATTGCGAGAGCGTCCCGCGGCTCACATACCGTGTGGGAGGCGTGATTCTGACTAAAGAGAAGATTTTTATCTCAGGCGAAAACCGCATTTTGATTCGTTACACGCTTGTCGAAGCCCACTCGCCGACAACGTTACAGTTCAGGCCATTTCTGGCGTTCCGCGACTCCAACGAACTTTGCGTGGCCAACGGGGCACTCAACGGCGAGTGTCCGGAAGTGGCCAACGGAGTTAGCTGCTGCCTCTACCCCGGCTACCCCACCCTCTATATGCAATTCAGCCGCAAACCAGAATGGGTGTATGACCCACACTGGTACAACGGCATCGAGTATGTCAAGGATATGGAGCGCGGAGTCCCATACACCGAAGACCTCTGGGTGCCTGGATATTTCCAAATTCCGATAAAAAAGGGAGAGTCCATTATCTTCTCGGCCGGAGTGTCGCAAGTGTCACCGCGCTTGCTCAATTCGATGTATCTGAAAGAGATTGGGAGCCGCACTTGCCGAACCAGTTTTTTCAACTGCCTTAAAAACGCTGCCAAACAGTTCTACCTCACCGAAGGCGACAAGATGTATATGCTCTCGGGGTATCCATGGGGGACTGTGCTGGCCCGCAACACATTCATGTCGCTTCCTGGCAACACACTCGCCATTGACCACAAGGAGGATTTCGAGCGTATCATGTCCACAGCCGCGCTCGCACTCACCAATTTTATGGACAGCGGCGAGGAGTCGAGCAGCATCCACGGCATAGGCCTCCCCGACATACCGCTGTGGGCGGTGTGGGCTGCACAACAATACGCCAAAAGCCAAGGCATCGACCAGGCCCGTGAAAAATACATGGGTCTTGTCGCCCACATACTCGACTACATCATCAGCGACGGGCACCCCAATCTGAGAGTAACCGCCGATGGACTTGTGGAGACCAACGGCACCAGCTACCCCGTATCGTGGATGAACTCCGTCATAGACGGCCATCCCGTGGTGCCGCGAACCGGGTTGCTTGTCGAGTTTAACGCATTGTGGTATAACGCATTGATGTTCGGGGTCAAGCTGAGCGAAGGCGATGAGTCTCTCGCAAGCCGCAGAGAAGCATGGGCCGCACTGGCCGATAAGATGAAGGAGCCGTTTATCAACACGTTCCTCAACGATTACGGTTATCTCTATGACTGGGTCGCCGGCACACACGCCGACCCGTCGGTGCGCCCCAACATGGCTATAGCCATCGGGCTTGACTACTCACCTCTCAACCGCCGCCAGCGCAAGGGCGTCCTTGACGTCGTCACCCGCGAGCTGCTGACGCCCAAAGGATTGCGCACACTTTCGCCAAAGAGCTACGGCTACAGACCCTTCCACATGGGTTCTCCGCGCGAACGTGAAGAAGCGTTGCATCAGGGGCCCGCTCGTCCATGGCTCATGGGATTTTACGCTGATGCCTACTTGAAAGTCTTCAGCCTGAGCGGCGTGAGCTATATCGACCGTATGCTGATAGGGTTTGAGGACGAGATGTCAAAGGGGTGCATCGGTTCGTTGTCGCAGCTCTATGACGGCAATCCTCCATTCGCAGGGCGAGGAGCAATCAGCCACGCCACCAACGTGGCCGAGGTACTGCGCACGCTACGCATACTAAAACGCATGGAACCTTAACACGCAATCACCCAATCATAAAAAAACAACTGATACGACAATGAAAGCATTAATGTTTGGGTGGGAGTTCCCCCCTCATATCCTCGGCGGCCTCGGAACGGCAAGCTATGGGCTGACCCGCGGGATGTGGCAAAACGGCGACATGGACATCACGTTTGTGATACCGCGTCCATACGGAGACGAGGAGAAAGGCTTCGCCCGGATTATCGGTGCGTCGCAAGTGCCGGTGGCATGGCGCGATGTCAATCGCGACTATGTCGAAAGCCGCATAGGGAAATTGATGTCGCCCGACCTGTATTTCAACCTACGCGACAGAATATACGCCGATTTCAACTACATGGTCACCAACGACCTGGGATGCATTGAATTTTCAGGCAAATATAGCGACAACCTGCTCGATGAGATAAACAATTACTCGATTGTGGCAGGAGTGATAGCCCGCACTATCGACTGCGACGTGATACACTCACACGACTGGCTGACCTATCCCGCAGGCATACACGCCAAGCAAGTGACAGGCAAACCGCTCGTGATCCATGTACACGCCACCGACTTTGACCGCTCTCGCGGAAACGTCAACCCGACGGTGTTTAACATCGAGCGCGACGGAATGCTCCACGCCGACCACATAATCACCGTGTCAAACATGACCCGACAGACAGTAATCGAAAAATACGGCATCGACCCATCAAAAGTCACGACCGTCCACAACGCTGTCGAGCCGCTGAGCCCGGAACTGCTCAACGTGGAAGTGGAAAAACCTAAAGAAAAGGTGGTCACCTTCTTAGGCCGTATAACCATGCAGAAAGGCCCGGAGTACTTCGTGGAAGCCGCGGCAAAAGTTTTGAAAAACAATCACGACGTGCGATTTGTAATGGCCGGCAGCGGCGATATGATGGATAAGATGATTACCCTTGCCGCCGAGCGCGGCATAGCTGACCGCTTCCATTTCCCCGGATTCCAGAAAGGAAAGCAGGTCTACGAGATGTTCAAAGCCTCCGATGTGTATGTCATGCCGTCGGTGTCAGAGCCATTCGGCATATCCCCTCTCGAAGCGATGCAGATGGGAGTCCCGTCGGTCATCTCTAAACAAAGCGGCTGCGCCGAAATCCTCGACAACGTCATCAAAACCGACTATTGGGACATCGACGCTATGGCCGACGCCATCAACGCCATAATCACCTACCCCGCCCTTTACCGACAACTACATGATGACGGGCTGACCGAGGTGAACCAGATAACCTGGGACAAGGCCGGAGCCAAAGTCATCGACATATACCGCAAAGTGATAGCCCAACAAAATTAACCTCAAATACCTCAATACACCAGACAATGAAAGCAATCTGTTTTTATTTCCAAATACATCAGCCGTTCCGGCTGAAACGCTACCGTTTTTTTGACATCGGCAACGACCATTACTACTATGATGACTTCGCTAATGACGACATCATCACACGCATAGCGCAACGCAGTTATATACCGGCGGCCGAAAGCCTGCTCAGAATGATAGAGGGAAGCAAGGGAAAATTCCGTTGTGCCCTGTCGATAACGGGTGTGGCCCTCGAACAATGCGAGCAATATGTGCCCGAGTTCATCGACCTGCTGAAAAAGCTCGTTGACACAGGCAAAGTGGAGATACTGGCCGAGACCTACGCCCACTCTCTGTCGTCGCTGACCGACCCGGAGGAATTTGCCTCACAAGTGGCTCTACATGACAAAAAGATTTATGAACTGTTCGGGCAGAAACCCAAAGTACTGCGCAACACTGAGCTTATCTATTGCGACGACTTGGCTCCACAGATTCTCGCCATGGGCTACAAAGGCTGCATTACCGACGGTGCCAAGCATATACTCGGATGGAAATCGCCTAACTACGTCTATTCCGCCGCTACAGCTCCGAAGCTCAAACTGCTGCTCAAAAACTCAAAACTGTCTGACGACATCTCATTCCGTTTCAGCAACACAGAGTGGGACGCATATCCGTTGACCGCGGATAAGTATATCGACTGGATTGCGGCCACACCCCCCGAGGAACAAATCGTCAACCTATTCATGAATCTTGAGACATTCGGCGGCCTGCAGGCACGCGAAAGCGGAATATTCCAGTTCCTTGAAGCGCTCCCGCGTTTCGCAGCCGAAAAGGGTATCGACTTCTGGACTCCGACCGAGGCTGTCACCAAGCTGAAAGCCGTCGACGAGCTGTCAGTCATGTACCCCATATCGTGGGCCGACGAGGCACGCGACACATCGGCGTGGCTCGGCAACCAGCTACAAAACGAGGCATTCAACAAACTCTACTCGGTGGCCGAACGCGTCAGACTATGCGACGACCGCAGACTGAAGCAGGACTGGAACTACCTGCAAGCAAGCGACCACTTCTTCTATATGTCGACCAAACGCCGCGCCGACGGTGAGTTGCATTCCCGCTTCTCCCCCTACGACACTCCATTCCAGGCGTTTACCAACTATATGAATGTACTGTCCGACTTCATAGTTCGCGTGGAGGAACAATATCCCTTGACAATCGAAAACGAGGAACTCAACTCCCTGTTGACCACCATACGCAACCAAGCCCGCGAAATCGAAACCCTAAACAAAGAGGTGACATCGATGAGACTCAACATAGAGCACTTCAACGAGGAACACGCTTTGAGAGAAAAAACCAAAGCGAAAAAATCGAGAAAGAAGAGTGACACCGTTAAAGATTAATTGTTAACTTTGCCGACAGATTAAAAACCCATATCAATATGTTAAGCAAAGAATTGGAAAAAGCTCTCAACGAGCAAATTAACGCCGAGCTATGGTCGGCCTACCTATATCTTTCAATGGGTATGAACTTCGAGACTGCCGGGCTGCCCGGTGTCGCAAACTGGTTTAAAGTGCAGTTCAAAGAAGAACAGGCTCATGCCGAAATTTTCATGAACTACATCAACCAACGCGGCGGTCGCGTGATTCTCGCTCCTATTGCAGAGGTCCCAACCGAATGGGCCACCGTGCTTGACGCATTCAAGGCCACCCTTGAACATGAGCGCAAAGTAACAGCGATGATTAACAACCTATATGCCATGGCCGAAGCCGAACACGACTACGCTTCTCGCGACAGAATCAACTGGTTTGTCGCCGAACAGGTAGAAGAAGAGGAAACAGCCAAAAACTATATCGACAAGTTCCAACTAATCGGCAACGACGGCATGGGTATCTATATGCTTGACCAAGAACTTGGCGCACGCACATTCAACACGCCCGCTCCTTTGGCTTCCGCCGGAGAATAATCAAGCCGCTGACTACAGAATAAGCCTAATAGGGCATTAACCATGTCTTATTAGGCTTTTATTGTATATCTAATTACAATAATGACAAAAAGAAACAAAAAGCCAAAGCCGCGCAGCTTTGCCAGACCAATACTGATACCCATCGCAGTCATTGCCGGGCTGGTGTGGCTCTACGCACGCGGCCAATGTAACCATCAGGCCACCGCTGACGCGTTCGGACCGCTTGATGGCAATTTTGAATATGTCAAAACCACATCAGGCATCCCCGAGACCCTCGTGTCATACACCGGGATGTCAATGTCGTTCAATCCCGACCTCCACATACCAAACTGGGTGGCTTGGGAACTGACGCACGACGAAGCTACCGGCACCGAGCCACGCGCCAACAACTTCGCGCGCGACTACGATGTGGACGGCTGCGCAGACCCATCCGACTACCACGGCTCAGGATACGACCGCGGCCACATGACCCCCGCCGCCGATATGAAATGGAGCCGGCAGGCTATGACCGAGTCATTCTACATGACCAACATCTGCCCACAAGCAAAAGCGTTAAACACTGGCGCATGGAAGAAACTTGAAGAGAAATGCCGCCAATGGGCATTACGCGACAGCGCTATCGTAATCGTATGCGGCCCGGTGTTGACCGACCAAATCGACAAATTTATCGGAGAGAACCGAGTCGCAGTCCCGAAACGTTTCTTCAAAGTGATACTGGCCCCCTATGCCACCCCACCGAGAGGCATAGGGTTCATCATGCCCAATTCCCGAGCCGAAGGGGGCATGCAATGCGCGGCAGTCAGCATCGACCAAGTCGAGAGCGTCACGGGACACGACTTCTTCTCGGAGCTGCCCGACAGCATAGAGAACTTGGTAGAATCAGAATGTAGATTTAATTATTGGAGCACACTGAAATGATCACAATCGACAACAACGATACCATTTGCGCCATATCAACCCCCGCAGGAGTCGGAGGAATCGCCGTGGCACGCGTGAGCGGCCCGCTCGCCATAACCATAGTTGACAGAATCTGGCGGGGGAAACCGCTCAAAAAAGCAGCCAGCCACACCGCCCACCTCGGATTCGTGACCGACCCCGACAACGGAGAGACCATAGACCAGGGAGTTGCAACAGTATTCCGCACACCCGGGACATTCACCGGCGAAGATGTCGTCGAACTGTCAGTACACGGGTCAAAATTCATACAGCGCGAACTTATAGCCCTGCTTTTACGACAAGGATGCCGCCTCGCCGAACCGGGCGAGTTCACCCGCCGGGCCTACACATCCGGACGTATGGATTTGACCGAAGCCGAGGCGGTAGCCGACCTCATAGCCGCCAGCTCGCGAGCCGCTCACCGCATAGCGCTCAGCCAAATGAAAGGCAACTTTACCCGACGTCTCGAGACTCTGCGCGGACAGCTCGTCGAACTCGCATCGCTGCTCGAACTCGAGCTCGACTTCTCGGAAGAAGATGTCGAATTCGCGTCACGACAACGACTAAAAGAACTCGCCACAGCCGTCAGCGACGAAATCTGCCGTCTTGAGCGTTCGTTCGCGACCGGCCACGCCATCAAAGAAGGCATTCCGGTGGCGATTGTCGGAGAAACCAACGTAGGCAAATCATCACTCCTTAACACCCTCGTCGGCGATGACAGAGCAATCGTAAGCGACGTGCACGGCACCACCCGCGACCTCATCGAGGACACAGCGGAAATCGGCGACCTGCTGTTCAGATTTATCGACACAGCCGGACTGCGTGACACAGCCGACACCGTCGAAGCCATGGGCATAGAGCGCAGCCACGCCGCCACAAGGCGCGCGAGAGTGGTCATGCTCGTGTCTGACATCGCAAGACCGCTACAAACCGACCTAATCAACGAAACACTCACCTCCATGCGAGATGACGCCTCACTCATCATCGTCATCAACAAGACCGACTTGACAAACCCCGATACACTCAGCCAAATGATAGCCGAGACCGCCAAACGCTGTCAGGCGGCTAAAGCGGTTGTAGCCATATCCGCCCGCAATGGCAGCGGTATCGACACACTAAAATCAGCCCTCCAACACGCTGCCGGAGCCGACCAACTCGCCGCCGACCAACTTCTCATCACCAACGCCCGCCACTCCCAAGCACTCACACGCGCAGCACAATCAATAGCCCGCGTAATCGACGGACTCGACACCTCGCTCTCGGGCGACCTCATAGCCCAAGACCTCCGTGAAACCCTCCACCACCTCGCCGACATCACCCCCGCCATCACCACCCCCGACCTCCTCGCAACCATATTCTCTCGCTTCTGCATCGG
>CAZECG010000018.1:0-49050 GCA_964510535.1 uncultured Muribaculaceae bacterium | reverse complement strand
ACTTGGTGGGGTGGGGTGCTTGCGCTGCACGGAGATAGTCGGCCTTATCGTCCTCCAATCCCCGGCTATATAAAAAAGATTCCCTTGCGGGAATCGCCGCTAGCCGTTCTCCCGCCGCGAACCATTGCTATAAATTTAACAACCACCTTTTTACCTTGACCTTGATTTTCCATTAATTAGCTATATATCATAATCGCTAAGATAATTGCAATCGATGCTAATAGTCGCTTCAATTTGGCTATATGAACGTGAATTTTGACTAATTTTACAAAATTGACGGCTCAAAGAACGTTTATTTGCTAAAAACTTCTTAATTTTGCATTGTCGCAGTGGCGACATAATATAACAAGGAAGCGTTTTAGCTTTATTCCATACTGATGAACTTCGACAACTCATCCATTGAAATTGGAATAGCAAATGACGTTCTTCCCTTTGGTTGGTGTATATGCTCCATTATATAACGCCAAAGGTGCGAGCCGTTTTTTTATATACATTTCAAAGACAGTCGAAGGCTTATCGGGAGGGTATGCTAAATAGGCTCACACTTCTTTATTTTATCCTATTATTAATGGCATTGTCGAGCCTACGGTGCTCAATAACTTATTTGCAATGAAAAAGTTATTCATGGCCGCTGCTATCTTTATGGTAGGCGCAAGCTCTGTTATGGCTCAGAAAGGTGAAAAAGCCGTCGGTGTTAACGTAAACTATGGTTCTGAAATCAAGAACGTTGGTATTGGTGCTAAATTACAATATGGTATCACCGATGCAATTCGCATTGAACCCGCATTCAACTATTATTTGGAAAAGGATCATGTGACTTTCTGGGACATTGATGCAAATCTTCATTATTTATTCAACGTGTCTGAGGCGGTTAAGGTGTATCCCTTGGCCGGTGTAGGTTATGCCCATAGCGGTTTCTCTTATGACGGCGAGTCTACCTCTTCTGGCGATTTCGCAATCAATGTTGGTGCCGGAGCTGAATACCAATTAAATGAAAAATTTTCAATTGGCGCTGAATTGAAATACCAAATCATCAGCAATTTTAACCAAATCGTATTTGGCGTTGGTGCCACTTATAAATTCTAAAGCGCTGAAGTTACGGTTAACTGATACCTAACACTAAATTAATCCCTCACGTACACCAAATTTGTTATCTCATGAGTATTATCGCAAGAGCATAGTCAATCGCCAGTCGTTATGATTGTCCTTAAGATGGAGCACAGGACAACACAAGTTTTCGTATCGGTGATATTGCTTTTTGCGTATTTTTTAAACCTCTATTTAATCGTGTTAGGTGTCCGTCAGTATGGGCACCTAACTTATAAACCGTAAGGGTGTATGTTCGGCGTCAGTCAAGCCTTTTCCTTGCTGTTTTGAAATAATTCAATTAAAGACTAAACATTATGAAAAAATCAGATTTCCTACGCGGCTTTTCTTACGCTACACTCGCCCTCGCCGCACTCACCTTCGCCTCATGCTCTGATGACGACGATGATGTTTCCACAGCCAATCAAGAACTCGGAATCCCTGATGACAGTGAAGCCACACAAGCTCCCGTAATCTCTAACCCGACTGTCACACTTCCAAACTCGGCTGTAGCAGTCAAAGAAGAAAAGGGTCATTCCTATCTCGCTATCGACATGACCGGAGTTTGGGACGAAAGCACAAACTCTTGGCTTAAACTTATCGGTACCGCTGATAAGTCAATGCAAAATGTCTGGGTGACAGTCGATGGAAAGCCTAAAGGGATTGATGTTTATAACGTAGCCGACGACAATTCGCGCACACTTTTGGCTGATGTTGTGTTCCTTGTTGATAACTCGGGCAGTATGAGCGAAGAAGCCGACGCTGTTGCCAATAGCATACTAAACTGGACTGATGCGCTTACTCGGTCAGGTTTTGACCTCCGTGTAGGTTGCGTGGGATACGGTGCTGACACTCACGCTATCGACGGTGGCATCAACCTCACAACAACCGACGCTCTTTATGATTACCTCAATCGCTCTTACGGCACATACCGCACAAGGGATTTCGGCGGTGACGATGCTGACGAACTCGCTTATCAAGCATGCCAAAGTGGCAACTTCGAGAATGGTTCTTATCATGAATGTGGTATGGTGGCTCTCCACTTTGCCAACAAAAACTACACATTCCGCGGCGGTTCCAATCGCATCTATGTCAATTTCACCGACGAACCCAACCAACCCTACGGAATTGAACTTTGGTCAGTTGAATATCTCAACCCCGATAACGACTACTGGAAAACCAACTTCGGCACAATACACACTGTTTACAGCGGTTCTGAGCGTGACAGCTATCGCTATTGGGATGATCTCTATGACGAGAAACCGTGGTTGATGTCGACCTACACAGGCGGTAGCAATATCTTTGTTGACAGTTATGCAAACGACTGGGATCTAACCACGCTCCCTGTCACAGGTGCTATGCAAAACTCATCAGTAATCCGTTGCACCAACATAGATGCACTAAAAGATGGTAACTCTCACGAAATCAAGATCACCGTTCAATCACTTGACAAAGCGGTACGCGCGGAGAAAGTCATCAACTTCAACTTTGCCGATGGCGTAGAGGAATAAAGGACATATTTCCAATATTCACCATACTGGTTCTCAGTATGGAATCTCCATTTGTTACAATAAAAATGTGTTCCGATTCATGCGGGACACATTTTTTTGCAAAATAGTTGTATGGAACAAAAACATAGCGTCGTCAGGTAATGCTCGGTTAAAATGGGTCAATGCAAAAAGGCGGTTGTTAAAATTATATTAACGGCTCGATGCTGGGGCGATGGAGTAAATGCAATCTTTGCAGATTGCGGCGGGAGGGTGGTCGCGACATCCGGGCATTGCATAGCGGCAATACCCGGCTACATAGAAAAGATTCCCTCTCGGGAATCGATAACGTTACCTCATAAGTTGCGACGGGGCTAACTCGGGTGTTTTTTTAACTATTCAACCGGGTTTTGCAGCTGACCCGTTAATAATAGGATAGAAAACGAAGTGTGAGACCATTTAGCATACCCTACTGATAGGCCTTCGACTGCCTTTGAAATGGATATGAAAAAAACGGCTCACACCTTTGGCGTTATATAATGGTGCATATATACCAACCAAAGGGAAGAACGTCATTTGCTATTCCAATTTCAATGGATGAGTTGTCGAAGTTCATCAGTACGGAATAAAGCTAAAACGCTTCCTTGTTATGTAATGTCGCCACTGCAACAATGCAAAATTAAGAAGTTTCTAGCAAATAAACGTTCTTTGAGCCGTCAATTTTGCAAAATTAGTCAAATTTTACGTTCATATGGCTCGAATGCAAGCGACTTAGCTTAATCGTCTCAGTGTCTCGGCTGAAATTACTGTGCGGAAATATGCAGAAATGTGTTAAATTTGCGGTATGAATAGGATTTTGAAATGGACAATCTTGATTTCGCTGATTGTGGTATTTGGATACCTTTTATCAGTCACTATTGTTGATGCGTGCCTAATGGGGGTTGCTTCTCCGCGTTATTCGTATGGTGTCGATAAAAGTGAATTTTTAATAGAGGATTCTGTTAGGATCGATAGTCAGGACGGATTCAAATGCTCCGCGTACTCGAGTGCGTATATTTTGCGCCATTGGGGTACAGAGGCTCACGGCGAAGATGTATATAAAGTGATGCCCGATAAAATGGAAGGTGGCTACGTGTATCCTAAAGGTATCGTTAAGTTTTTAGAGAGTAACGGTTTTACGGTCGGGTATCACATAGGTAATATAGTTGCGCTTAAGAATGAGCTTGCTAAGGGAGATCCGGTCATAGTGATGATTAAAATCGGGCCTGATAGGGATTGGCTCCATTATGTGCCGGTTGTAGGTTATTCGGCAGACAGTCTCTATATAGCGGAGTCGATTCCGGAATTATGTAATGTTTCAAATAAAAAATATAACAGGAGCATTTCGACCGATGATTTTGAAACGTTGTGGAATACTCGCGCGTTAAAAATGCCTTTATATGGGAATACGTTTATCACGGCGCGCAAATAATCAATAATATTTAGCTTGTCGGGGGTGATTTATAGATTGGATGTGTTTCGAGTATTGGCGAAAAATGCGTAACTTTGCACTTGATTTTGGCGTTTGGCCTTAATCGTTCTATAAATCAATGGTTTAAGTTCTGAAGCGATTTTATGGAGTTAATTAACAGTCTCCTTGCTCCGGGCAATGTGAATTTGGCGAGTACGCTTGTGCTCTATTCATTTGTGATTGCGCTTGGAGTGTTTCTTGGAAAGATGAAAATCGGCGGTGTCTCTTTAGGTGTGACATTCGTCTTGTTTGTGGGCATCGTCATGGGCCATTTTGGCTATGTGGTCGATGAGATGGTGCTGAAATTCATCCGTGAGTTTGGCTTGATATTGTTCATATTCTCAATAGGTCTGCAGGTGGGCCCCGGTTTCTTCTCTTCGTTCAAGAAGGGGGGTGTGCGGCTAAATGCGCTTGCCGTGCTGGCGATAACGCTTAACGTGATTATAGTGCTTGCGATTTATTTTATCGAGGGTGGCAACACTTCGATGTCGGCACTTGTGGGTGTTATGTCGGGTGCCGTGACTAATACGCCCGGCCTTGCCGCTGCTCAGCAGACGGTGACTTCGCCAGAGGCGGCGAATACGATGGCGATGGGCTATGCGGCGGCTTATCCTCTCGGCGTTGTCGGTATCATTCTTGCGATGTTTATCATCAAGTGGGTGTTCCGCATCAGAGTTGAGGATGAAATCAAGCAGCTTGAGAAGGAGCGTGAGGAGAGTACGCTTAAACCTTATCTCTCTTCGTTTGAAGTGACGAATAAGCTTATCGACGGGAAGACAATGCTTGATCTCCATGAAGTGATTCAGTGCAATTTCGTGGTTTCGCGTCTGATGAATAAATCAGGTGAGATAATCATCCCGAAATCGACCACTGAGATTCATGTAGGCGACAAGCTCTACATAGTGATGTCGCGCACTGACACACACCGTTTCAAGGCGGTTATCGGGCCTGAGATTCAGATGGATTGGGATTCTCTCAAACCACAAGGTGCGTTGCCCGTGGTTTCGCGCCGTATATTGATAACCAAGAGTGAGTATAACGGAGTGGCTCTCGGTTCACTACGGCTGCACAATGGTTATCGTCTGAATGCGACCCGCGTCAACCGTGCGGGAGTCGACCTCCTTGCGTCGCCTGAGTTGCGGCTGCAGATGGGCGACCGCATGACCGTGGTTGGCGATTTGCAGGATATAGAGCGATTGGCATCGCGCATGGGTAACTCGATGAAGCGTCTGAACGAGCCGAACATCATCACGATATTTGTCGGAATCTTGCTTGGTATAGTCTTGGGCTCAATAAATGTGGGCTTCGGAATGAAGCTCGGTCTTGCGGGCGGTCCGCTTGTGGTGGCCATCCTTTTGAGCCGTTTCGGCTATAAACTGAAGTTGATTACTTACACTTCGTCGTCGGCATCGCTGCTTATGCGTGAGCTTGGTATCTGTCTGTTTCTCGCTTCGGTCGGTATCGCGGCGGGGAAGGGGTTTGCCGCAACGGTGTTCAACCCGACAGGTATGTGGTGGGTTATCTGGGGCTTTATCATCACCTTGGTGCCGCTGTTGGTTGTGGGATGCATAGCCCGCGGGGTTCACAAGATAAACTTCTTGACAATCATGGGTCTGTTTTCGGGCGGCTGCACCGATCCCCCTGCGCTTGCCTATGCCAATAACTCAACCGGCAATGACCAACCTGCGGTGGCTTACTCGACAGTCTATCCGTTGACCATGTTCCTGAGGGTTGTTGTCGCGCAGGTGCTTGTGCTGTGTTTCACATAGAATAATATATAATCCGATGAAAATAACAGATGGCCGCTCCCGAGTATTAGCAGGGAGCGGTCATCGCCTTTATATAGAATAGAGACTCTATGGAATAACAGGGTCAGCTGACCGATTCGAGTATTTTGGCAACCAACGTTTCGGCTTGCTGAACGCCTACCTCTCGCCAAACAATTTCCCCTTTTTTGAACAGAATCAGAGTCGGCACTGAAAGGACATGATATTTCGCGGCCAATTCGTTGTTGCGGTCGATGTCGACTTTAACTATTGTGCCTTTGTCGCCGATTTGTTTCTTGACTTGTTCGAGAATCGGAGCCTGCATTTTGCAAGGTCCGCACCAGGCGGCGTAGAAGTCAACCAGTATGGGCTTGTCGGCGTTGATTATTTCAGAAAATTCATTCATGACGATTATGAAATTGAGAAGTTTTAATTATGTCTGAGATAATAACGCCGCACGGTGAGGTGATGTTTGCTCAAGATACCCTAAAAGCGTGTTTTTATTTTTAGATGATTATAATTATATTTGTGAATTAATTTAAAAAACTATATGAACAAGACACTGCTTATAATTGCGGCAATAGCGGCAACAACCGTCGGCTGTTGGGGTAGGACACTAAGTCCGGATGAGGCTTTGGCCCGTGTATCGTGTGAAAATAATGTGAAATTTAATGCCAAAAAATCGTCGGCGTTGTCATCGTCTCGCTTAGTCGCGACTGGTAAAGAGGCGAGCCAAGTGACCTACTATGTGTTCGCGACTCAGACCCAGACGCTTATAGTCAGTGCGGACGACCTTGCGTATCCGCTTTTGGGCTACATAGATAATCCGTCGGTTGATTTTGACAATCTGCCGCCCCAGATGGAGTGGTGGCTTGGAGAATATAGCCGTCAGATAGCATGGGCGAATGCCAACAGTGACATCCTTTCGGAATCAGCAGCGCCTAAGTCGGCTGCTGACAGCCGAGAGCCGATAGCTCCTCTGTGTGCCACGACATGGGACCAAGATGCTCCCTATAACAATCTTTGCCCCATGAAAGGCGGTAAACGCACGGTGACCGGCTGCGTGGCGACTGCGATGGCGCAGGTGATGAAATATTTCAGCTGGCCTACAACCGGGACCGGCACGGTCTCTTACCGCTGGAATCGGCAGACTCTGACGATGGATTTCGGGTCGACTACCTTCCAATGGGACAAGATGCTCAACAGCTATTCTTCGTCAACGTCGGGAACAGAGGCGCAGCGCGAGGCGGTGGCCACATTGATGAAAGCTTGCGGCTATTCGGTGGAGATGGAATATGATGTTGCGAGCGCTGGCGGCTCGGGAGCGTCGAGTTGGTTTTTGCCTAATGTGCTTGTCGCTTATTTCAAATATGACATAGGCGCGCGCACTGAGTTCCGCGATTTTTATGAGCTGTCGGAGTGGGAGGATATGATTTATGAGAATCTCGCCAATGTGGGGCCTGTCCTGTATGGCGGCTCCGGGACGCTTGGCGGTCATGAGTTTGTGTGCGATGGCTACTCGACGGACGGTTATTTCCACATAAACTGGGGTTGGAGCGGTGATTCAGACGGTTATTTCAAACTCACAGCCTTAGATCCGCCGTCACTCGGCACCGGTGGCGGAGCCGGTGGCTTCAATACGTTTCAGGATGCCACGCTTGGAGTGTGCAAGCCACTACAAAAATCGGCTTATCCTGAGCCATACATGGCGGTAGACGGAGATTTGAATGCCACGGTAGACGGTCGGCTTGTCAAATGCTCCGTTACAGGTGAAGGAGGGTTCTTTAATTTTGGTAATTATGATGGCGATTTCACCATAGGATTGCAGATGACTGACAATGACGGTAAAGTCTATTATACCGGGGTGGGCTCGGAGACTGTCCCGTCGTTTAACGGATGGTATGTGCTGACTTTTGAAGTGGCTAAAGAAATTCCGGGTGGAGTTTACCAGGTAGTGCCTGCTTACCGGATTGGTAGTGGCGAATGGAAACCATTCCGCACCTATATTACTTCACCGTCGACAGCTAAAATCACTTTGGCTTCAAGCGGTGTCGAGGAGCTGACTACGGTAGAAGACGCAGACCAAAAAGCTAAATGGTTTAACCTCCATGGCGTGGAGGTCGATGGCGCGAATCCGGCGGCGGGAGTATATCTTAGAGTAGTCGGTGGGAAAACGGAAAAAGTCGTAGTGAAGTAAAAGAAAGAAAAGAATTAAGTCAAGATAGAAGAGCCCGCTGGTTTCCGAAAAACCGCGGGCTCTATTTATGAAGAAGCTAAACGCTCATTCTGACAGATTATTTGTCAGAACGCAGGATAATTGTTAACTTTGTGGGCAGATGGCGTTCCGAGTTAACAGATGTAAGAAAGTCGTCGCACCATCCACGATAATTAAGTTTATGGCGCATATAAATCTCAAAGGAATGGGTGTGGCGTTAATCACGCCCTTTAAGACTGACAAATCAGTTGATTATGATGCACTTGCCCGATTGTTGGAGTACCAAATCAAAAATGGGGTTGATTATCTTGTTGTGCTCGGCACGACAGCCGAGACTGCCACGCTTACACAGCAAGAGAAAAAGGATTTGCGCAGTTTTATCGCTGAGCGCGTCAATGGGCGCGTCCCATTGGTGATTGGTATCGGCGGAAACAACACGATGAGTGTAGTCGAGGAGATAAAAACGACTGATTTGAGCCATTTCAGTGCGATATTATCGGTTGTGCCGTACTATAACAAGCCGTCGCAGGAGGGTATCTATCAGCATTACAGTGCGATTGCATCGGCATCGCCACTGCCTGTGATACTTTATAATGTGCCGGGGCGTACAGGCGTTAACATGACCGCTGAGACCACGCTACGCCTTGCTCGTGACCATGAGAATATCATAGGGGTTAAGGAGGCGTCGGGCAACATCTCACAGATGGATGAAATAATCAAGAGCAAGAAGCCGGATTTTATGGTGATATCGGGCGATGACGGCATTACGTTCCCGTTGTTGACGCTTGGAGCGGTGGGGGTGATTTCGGTGATAGGAAACGCTTTTCCGCGCGAGTTCAGCCGTATGGTGCGCCTTGCGCTCAACGGTGATTTTGCGAACGCATTGTTGATTCATCACCGTTTTACGGAACTGTTCAGCCTGTTGTTTGTCGACGGCAATCCGGCGGGTGTGAAATGCCTGCTGCATGAGATGGGCTACATCGAGAACGAGCTTCGTCTGCCTCTCGTCCCGACGCGCATCGCCACCTATGAGAAAATACGTCAGGTGCTCACTACGATTTAATAATTCCTGTAATAGTAGAAATAGTTTTGACCCAAGCGGTCGTTCCCAATCGGTTCGGCTCCGATTTGGGGCGCTTTGCCATGCCCTTTTTCCCCAAGAATTATCGGAGCGACCTCGACGCGCGCTTCATCCCAAAACCCTGAGGCTATGAACGCATGGAGCAATCTCGGTCCAGCCTCGACGAGCACCGAGGTGATGCCACGCTCATAGAGTGAGTTTAACGTCTCGTCGATGGTAGACGACTGGAGTGTGATGGTCGCCGGGTTTTGGAGCAGCAACGCGTCGCGGCTCACGTTGCCGCCGCGGTCGAGAATAACCGGGACTGGCTGTCGGCCTGCCCATCGGCGGACTGTCAGACGAGGATTGTCGGCGTTGACGGTGGCTGCTGATGTCAGTATGGCATCGTGGAGGGAGCGCAATCGGGCGGTGAGCAGCGATGTCAAGGGGGTGGAGAACTTGTAAGCGTTCATACCCGCCTCTCTTACGCAGTCGAGGAATCCGTCGGAGCTTTGCGCCCACTTCAGTGTCACGAACGGGCGGCGGAGAGTGTGGGCGGTGAAGAAACGGCGGTTCAGCTCCCGGCATTCACGGTCAAGCACACCGGTAGTGACTTCTATGCCCGCCTTGCGAAGCATAGCCACGCCACGCCCCGCGACTTTCTCAAATGGGTCGACCGTGCCGATGACGACACGAGGAATCCCGGTGTCGATAATCAGCTTGGCGCAAGGGGGAGTCTTGCCGTAATGGGAGCATGGCTCGAGCGTGACGTAGATTGTCGCTGAAGATAGCAAACAGCGGTTATCGGGCGAAACCGAAGCGATTGCGTTGACTTCGGCGTGTCCGTCGCCGCAACGACGGTGGTATCCTTCGCCGATGATGCGTCCGTCATGGACTATAACCGCACCCACCATCGGGTTAGGCGACGCATTTCCCAGGCCGTGGCGCGCAAGTTCCAACGCTCGGCGCATATATCGGCTGTCGATTCGTTCCATGTGTGTTATCGGTCTTCTTTAATGTTAATAATAGCTCCGGCAGAGTGTGCGGTCAGTGCGGGGGCGTACTGGCTCTGGATGGAAGCCGTGCCGGCAGAGTAACGTCCGGCATTGTTGACGTTCATCTCATAGCTCAGTCGGTAAACCCCTTTAGGGAGCCTGTCGACAAAAATGTTTGTCTCGGCATCGCGGTTTTCCCGGTAGAAATATATGCCTTGTTCGACGATAGGGCGCGGGAGTTGCTCGACCGGTTCAAAACAGGCACCGCGGCGGTCTACGATGGCCACATAATCTATGTCGCGGTTTGCATGAATCAGCAGGTCGACTTTAATCCTGTCGCCAACTTTATAGCTGTCGGTGGCTTGCCATCGGGTGCCATCGGGGGTGTTGACCGCCTTGTAGAGCGTCTTTTCGATAGCAACGGCGTCGCATGATTCGGGTTTTATTTCTTCCATAGTCATGCGTCCGCAGGTAATGGCGGCACCCCATGAGGGGTAGTCGCCCGGTTTCACTATCGTGAGCCGTCCACCGTCGGCAGCGAGCGTTGAGATGTCGTTGCGGAAATAGCCGGTGATTCTCTCAATTCTGTCGGGGGTGATTTCGTTTCCGTTTATCGAGACTATGGCACCTCGAGCAGGAGTCGTCCATTTGCTGCCCGAAGAGAGAAATGAGGCGATTACTTGAGAGGTTATTACACCGTCTTTCCAGTCTTGAGCCTCTTTTTGGATTACAATCCATTGGCGGATTGCGTCGATGGCTTTGCTTGACGGTGTGACTGTCGCATAGGCATCGAGGATAATGGCTGCCGCTCCGATTTTGGAGTATCGGGAGTATGTGAGGTCGTCGAGTGAGGGCCACCACATTCCCAATGTCGGTGAGGTTACGGCGTATTCATCGATAGAGGCCATGACGTTGCGGGCTGTCGCTGCGTAGGAGTGGTTGTTGAGTATCATGGCGGCGATTGCTTTGTCGGTCACGTTGAGATTTTTCCACCCGGCGATTAGCTTTTGCACTGTCGCCGCTGTGACTTTTGTCGCCGCTGTCGACTGTTTAACAGCCGGGAACAGGTCGCGTACCGCAACGTAAATGGTGTAATCGCCATCGGGATGTTTGCGGAATTGTGACGCGGCTTCGCGGTCAATGTATTCCACAGCGTTTTCGATCATTGATTTTAGCCTTTTGTCGTCGGGCATATAGCCGAGCCGCATCAGATGTCCCATACCCTCAAGGATGTTCATGGTGACCCAGTAGGAGGGCTCTTTGTAGTCGGGAGTCCACGCCCATCCACCTCCGTGGCATTGCATTTTGGCCAACGCTTCGATATTGGCGGCGTAGGTGGCAAGGATTTCTTTCTTGTCGAACAGGAGAGCAAGACGGTTCATGCGCTCGGTGTCGCTTCGGGCATCCATCATCCACGGTGTGGCTTGAAGCATGACAATCTTTAGGTCGCTGTTGCGTTGTAGCATTGAGACTAATGTGGAGTCGCTACGGTCGCTTGACAACCAACGGTGCAAGGCTGATTTAATCTCAGGGTTGTCGCGGAGTAGCCCATCGGCCACAGCGGCGGAAAAGATGGCTGCGGCGGCAGAGTTGGATGTGCGGTTGGTATTGGCCCGTAAACCGGGCAATGCCGTCACGACGTACCATGCGGGGTTTTCGCAGAATTGGAGAGTGGTGCGCCCGCCTGCCGGAGTTTTAGGCAAATCCATCGAGAATATCGTTGAATCGGGGGCAATGTAGAATGGTTTGCTTTCAATCAAGGGTTGCACCGATTCGAGAACCGGGATGATTCCCTGCTCGCCGTCGGCATGGGTGGCTGTTGATGATTTCACACGGTATCCGAGCATCACCACGTCGAATGGAGTGTCGATGGCGATGTCGACAATCGCAGCCTGCCGGGGGGCGATGCTGTCGGTCGACTCGGTGACTGATATGTTGCGGCCTGTCACGGGATTGAAAATCTCAAATCGGGTTTTGACCGTCATGGCCGAGTCTGTGGCGTTCATCACATTGGCGAGGATGACGGCGCGGTCGCCCATGCGGAGGAATCTTGGGCAGTTGGGCTGCACCATTATGGGCTTTGACGCAATAATGTCGCGGGCGGTGGATGATGTCAACATTCCAGTGTCGTAAGCGAGTGCTGCGAGAGTCCATGTGGCGTTGGCGTTGGGGACGGTGTAGCTTAATTGCAGCCGGCCTGCGTCATCGGTTGACAGCATGGGGCGGAAGAACGCCAATGGCGTTTCGGAGTCGCGGTAGGCGAACATCGGTTCTTCGGCTCGAGCTGCCGCGCCGCCGCTGTCAGTGGCTTCGGTGGTCTGAACGGTATCCGATACATCCTCCGCTGAATTTTCTGCAGATTCGGCCTCGATTTCTCTGACGGCATTAAGACCGTTGGAGCCGGTAGCTGCCGATTTCATCATGGCATAGCCTCTTATGCGAATTCCTCTAAGTTGGTTGATGAACTGTTGGCCGTAGAGGTCAAAGACAGGCTGACTGATTGAAGGCTGGTCGACGTGTCGGATATCTTTGCTCAGATATGTGCCTGGCCGGTCGTTCATCCGTGTTTGAGTGTAGAGTATGGGCGTGTAGAGCGGCCAAGTGGAGAATGAGAATTGCTGTGGAGCAAGCTGTGTCAATGCTTTGTTGTACATGTCGACCAGCATAGCGGCTTTGACGGGGTTGCCTGAATTGTCTTTGACGGTGAGAGTCATGGTTTCCTCTTTGCCGGGGGTGACTTTGTCTCTGAAAGTCTCGACATTGACGCTGATTTTGCGCATTGCCTCAGGGGTGGAGATGTTTATGGTCTCGGAGTAGAGTGACAGGTTTTGGGCTGTCATGAGGATGAGCTTGATATCTGATTCTTCGTCGGGAACGGTGATTTCGAGATTGTTCATTCCTTTTGATGGGTTGAGCCAGCCTTTTGCAACCACGCCGTCGCGTCCGCTTGCAAGGTAGTAGATATGGGTTGAGTCGGAGGCGGTGGCATAGACCACGGTGGCTTTGCGCGTGTTGCCATCGGCAATCACAGTGGTTTCAGGGACCCATAGCGGCTTATCTACGGGCGACAGCTTGTCGGTGGGGCGGTATATTACTATGTCCGTTGTTTTGGGTTTGCAGGTGAGGGTTGTGTCGGCGAGAGCGAAACGGATGGAGTAGCTGCCTGACGGGAAGTCGGAAAATGATGTGTTGCCGTCGGCATTGATGTTGAGTTGCCCAATCGTCAGTCCGTCGCGAATCACGGTGGCCACAACTTCCCTGTCGGTATCGGAGTTGTCGCTACCCAGTACCGACAGGCCGATTCTCACCGGTTTAGTGGCGTTGATTACCGTCGGCATATTCACAGTAATCTGAAAACTTTTACTGTTGGTGAAGGTGGTCGAATCGTCGCGGGATTCACCCGATGGACTGACCGCAGTGAGTTTGGCAACGAAAAGGGCGTCGGGCTGAGGTGCTCCGTCGAGCAGTTCGGGGGTTAAGACAAAGCGATATGTGCCATCGTCGTTGGTCGTGGTCTCGGCGGTGTAGAATGACGGTGACAGGTCGTTGAAACACCACCATCTCCAAGGCGATACGTTGCTTAGGCTCAGTGAAACTTTTGCGTTTCCCACGGGGAATCCGGCGTAGGTGACGGCCTTGCCCTCGATAATGACAGGTTGGCCCGGTGTTGAGGTGACTTTGTCGGTAATAATCTCATATGTAGGGAGCTTGTAGTCGCTGACTGTAACCCATGTCATGCCGATGTTGTCGCTGCCCTTGGCCGACGCTTGCAGGCGGAAACGCCCTGACAGTCCGGTTGGCGGCACTGCGAGTCGCACTTCGATGCGTCCCCATTGGTCGGTGGTGGCTGTTGCACGGTCGACAATGTTGTAGTTGACATCTCTTAGCTCCAGGGTGATTGCCTCGTCGGGGCGCGGTTTGTTGCCCTTCAGTTTTCTGTCATAGACGACAGCGACGGCTATGACCGTGTCGCCGGGGTGATAGACGGGTAGGTCAGTGAGGATTTCGACTGTGATTTCATCTTTTGGGAGATAGCCTCCCCATGCTCCCACCGAGGAAGAGTATATGTCATCCCCTTTGGTGGGGTAGATGGCTGTGTAGTCGGATTTATCACCGAAAGCGCAGCATCCCTCGGCATCGGTGAGTCCGATGGTCATAGGCTTTTCTTTAGAGTCACGGCTACCCTGCATGACTGCGGCTCCATCGACAGGTAGCCCGGTCGCGGGATTTATTACGAGGGCTTGTTTCATGTCGCGTGTAGAGAGGGTGGTCATGGCCATGTCGGAACAGGCGATGACGCTGACCCGCTCGTCGCGCTGTCTTATGCCGTCGACTTCGGGAACGATGGAGTAATAGCCAAATTCGGGCATGGTGAACGTGACCGAAGAATCGTTGACGCAGGGTGCGGGGGTGCTAAAAACTATTGTTTTTCGGTCAATCAGTTCGGCGGTTGCTGTGTCTTTGGTGTTCCAACAAGTGATGCGGTTGAGTGATGTTGGCTTCACTTTGTAGAGCCGTAGAGTGCAATGAGTGATGTTCTCACCGTTGATTTTGATTTTGGCCGCGTAGTCCTTAGGGACAATCTGCGGCATCGTCACGGTGATTTTTGGTGCTGTGGCAACCTCAGCTAAGTATTCGAGTTGCTTTCTGTTGAAGGCGGTCTCGTTTTCCGCGAGGTATCGGTTGATTTCGTCGAGACCTTTACGCTTTTCGTCGATAGATTCCATGCTTTCGCAAGCTTTCGCAAGGATTAGCCCGGCGTAATCGTTGTCGCGGTATCTGTCGAACAGAGATAGGTAGCGTTGGAAATCGGGATATCGGTTTCCGTCGGCGGGGAGGTGGCTAATCACAAACTGATATCGGTTCAGGTCGGTCAGTATGGCCGGAGGGGTTGCTCCGCCGTGCAACAACGTGAGATTTTGGAGTAGTGTCAAAACCTCTTTTAGGTTGCCTGGGAGTGTGGCTGTCGATATGTCGACAAACTCTTTGGCCGGAGTTAGCCAGCGTTGAGCAAGTTGGTAGTTATCGGATTCGTTGGATACGTAGGTGTTTATGGCTTTGTTGGCGACAAAGTCGTAGAGAGTGGGGTAGAATGTCGCCGTGTATTTGCCGAGGTTGAGAATCGAAGCGTAGTCTGAAATCCGCATAGACTTAAGTTTGTCGGCCGGTTTCAACGCTTCGGTCAGACATTCCTTGATTTTGGCTTTGAACTGGTCGCCGCTCCAGGCAAAAATATCATCGGGATACGGTAACAGCGGTATTTGCCGTTGGTCGTAAATGTAACGGCTTTCGCTGTAGATTTCGGAATAGATGTCGGTCAACAGAGTGTAGAGCAATGAGCGGGTGACAGCGTCGTTTTCGTTGTCGGCAATTTCTGTGACGCGGCTGATTACTGCCGGCAAGTTGTCTTTGGAAATAGCGCTCTCGGCGAGTCCGAAACGAATCAAGGCGTTAATCACGGCTTTACCGTCGTCGGCTTTGATGGCTTTCCGCAAATCTTTTTCAGCCCGTTCCGAGACTTTTTTGGGGTATGCAAATTCGGGAGCGGCTGTGCTTGGCGCGCTCTTGGCCGATAAAGTCACGGTGAGACTGAAAAGGATTGCACACAACGAGAAAATTAGACGTTTCATCATCAAAATAATGTCATTGTTAATTATTACAAAACGTTAATGAGCCGAAGCCGGTTCATTAACGTCGCCTGTTGTGGTACAGAGCATTGAATAGTTCTTAGCAAGGGAATAGGGAAGAGAGAGGAGATGAGTGGTGATTGTGTCGAAAGCAAAAGAGTTGTTTTTGCGTAGGCGGCTTTTGTTGAGTGTCCGCTTCTGCTACTTGTGTTGTGCGGAGCGTAGGCGACGATGGTGTTTCATGATGTCGCGTGTGAATTTTCGCTCTGCGCCTTTGAGTTGAAAAAGTTGTTTTTTACTCAATATCGATTGGAATTTTATCAAGTAGGCTTTTTCGATTTCGCCCTCTTTGCATTTTTGGTCAAAGAGCACTTCGGTAGCCTTTTCATATTCGATGTCGGTGGCATCGGTCTCGCTATTGGCCACTTTTTCCTCGAGTTGGCGGGTTTCATGATTCAGGCGATTGGTCTGGTCTTCCATCTCATCGTAGAGGAGGAAAAATTTGCGTTGCTGTTCGCGGCTTAAATCAAGCTCTTTGGCGAGAAAACTATGCTTGTATTCGCGAATTTCCTTAAACCATTTCTGACGCTCGCTGTCGGGGATGTTTTTGGGTTGCGCCGCAACGGTCAAGCCGCTCAACAGGAGAGTGACAGTCAATAAGATATTTGATATATGTTTCATCGCTGTCATGAGATTAAATGGATGAAGAAGGGTTCTCGTCGGTGGTGTCGGTGATTTCATCGGGCGACAGTCCCATGTCGTACATATCTTCGAGAATCTCGTTGTCGTCAAGGTCGTAGAGATAGTATTCATCGACAAAAGAGTCGTTGCTCAATGCGCGTGCCACCACGGGGTTGTTGTCAACGGTCAAGTCAGTTGAGCCTGACCCTAAAGCTTTGAATATGTTTAGCATACACCAAATTCCGGCAAACATGGCGGCCATATATACATATGGCCTTATTCTGAACCATAAAGACGGCTTGGCTGTGTCAGTGCCGGGGTCGATGGAGTGTTGTTCCGGCAACTGTTTCATCATTCGGGATGCGAAGTCATCGAAGTATCCTTCCGGGACGGTCATCCCTGAGCGACGATTTATTGTAGATAATATGTCATTGTCGTTCTTCATAACTATCGCTGTTTATATTCTGTGACTTGATTCGCGGTCGAAAGTTTAATCATTGTCTTCAAAATATTGCGTTATTTTTTTAGCGGCGAGATGATATGAGGCTTTCAGTGCGCCGACCGATGTTCCGAGAATTTCAGACATATCCTCGTATTTAATGTCGTCGTAGTAGCGCATATTGAAAACCAGCCTCTGTTTTTCGGGTAACGCTGCTATCGCCTTTCGCAGTTTAAGTGCGAGCGCGTCACCGTCGATGTTGGTGTCGGCTTCAATTTGGCGAACAATGTGTGATTCCTCGTCATCGAGCGACAGGTTTAGCCTTTTTCGTTCCCGGGCGAGGAATGTAACGCTTTCATTTATCGCTATCTTATAGAGCCACGTTGTCAATTTGGCGTCGCCTCTGAAATTACCGATGGACATCCAAGCTTTCATAAACACGTTTTGCAGCAAATCGTTGGCATCGTCATGGTTGTTTACCATGCGTCGAATCTGCCAGTAGAGCGGCTCGGAATAACGTCGAATCACTTCACCAAACGCAGAGCGGGTGGTTGACGGGTCTCTGAGCCTGTCAACGAGTTCCGGATCTTCTTTAGGCGTTTCTCTATTCATGTGAAAAGGTGTGGCGTTATAAAGTAATGCGGTGTAAATTTATTATTTTTTTTTCAGTCGGAATCAATTTTGTGACTAAATTTGTTTTTGAATTATGGAATTGACCCAATCAACAGTAGTCATAGCCTTGGGGCTGACACTTCTTGCCGGTATGTCGACCGCGGTTGGCAGTCTGATAGCGTTCGTGTCAAAACGCACCAGTACGCGTTTCTTGTCGTGCTCGCTCGGCCTGTCGGCGGGAGTGATGGTATATGTCTCATTTATGGAGCTTTTGCCGGATGCCATGGCAAAAATCGAAAGTTTGTATGATGGCCGGTTGGGCGAACTTTATGTGTTATCGGCATTTTTCGGAGGGATTGCGCTTATCGCATTGATTGACTATCTTGTCCCGGAGGATGAAAACCCCCATGAGGCGCATACAATATCAGAAATGCAGGCACCGTTGGGGTCTAATCACCACCTCAAGCGCACGGGGTGTATGCTCGCTCTTGCGATAGGGATACATAATTTCCCCGAGGGGATGGCCACATTCGTTTCGGCTCTTGAGGGGCTTGACGTTGCCATACCGATTGTCGTCGCCATAGCTATCCACAATATCCCGGAGGGGATAGCGGTATCAGTCCCGATTTATTATGCCACCGGGAATCGTCAAAAGGCGTTGCGCTATTCTCTGATTAGTGGTGTCGCTGAGCCGCTTGGGGCGCTGTTTGGGCTGGCGTTTCTGTTGCCTTTTTGGACACCGACCCTCTCTGCCTTGGTCTTGGCGGCAGTGGCGGGTATCATGGTTTATATCTCGTTTGACGAACTTTTGCCGGGGTCGGAACGATATGGCCATCATCACATGGCGATTATCGGGGTGATTGCGGGTATGGCGGTCATGGCCGGCTCACTGATGTTCTTCTAAAAAATCACTATTTTTAGTGATTGTGGAATTGGCGGGGAGTGGGTAACTTCGCGGCTGAAAAGAAATGAAGATTTTGAAGCCGCTATCAATCACAATATTAGCAATATTATCGGTAATCCAATCGTCGGCGCAGGCCGTTGACGCGGACTCTACATTGACCCTTCGTGAGGTCTCGGTGACAGCATTGAAGCAGCCTGCTCGCCTCTCGGTGCAGCCGGTGGCTTCGACCACAGTCACCGCCGATGAGGTGTCGCGCTTTAATATAGTCACCATGAAGCAGGTGAGTGAAATCGCCCCCAATCTTTATATACCTGATTATGGGTCAAGGATGACATCGTCGATTTATGTGCGCGGCATAGGCGCGCGCATCGACCAGCCTGCGGTGGGTCTCAATGTCGACAATGTGCCGTTCTTGAATAAGGATAATTATGATTTTGATTTAGTCGATATTGACCGCATAGAGGTGTTCCGAGGCCCGCAGAGTGTGCTTTACGGGCGTAACACGATGGGCGGGTTGATAAGTATCTACACTTTGTCGCCATTCAAATATCAGGGGGTCAGAGTCATGGGTGAATATGGCTCTGCCAATTCCGCAAAGGTTTCTGTCGGCGGTTACGCTATGTTGACCCCCGAGCTTGGTATGTCGCTCAATGGGTATTACACTCGGACCGACGGCTTTTTCAAAAATGAATACAATAAAGCTGATGTTGGTGCGGAGCGTCAGGGCAGTGTCAGATGGAAGACAGCATGGCGGCCGTCGGATGTGGTGAGCGTCGAGAATGTTGCCGCCGTGAGTGTGTCGCGTCAGAGCGGCTATCCCTATGAATCGGTCGAAAGCGGTCACATAAGCTATAATGATACCTGCTTTTATCGCCGCACGGGCGTGACCGACGGACTGACCGTCAAGTGGGCGGGGCCGCGGTTTACCTTGTCGAGCATAACGAGTTTTCAGTATATCAACGATAATATGACGCTCGACCAGGACTTCCGTCCCGAGAACTATTTCACGTTGACCCAGGCTCGCCATGAGTGGGCGTTTACCCAAGACTTTATCGCGACAGGTAAGGCCGGCGGCTATGAGTGGACCGCCGGGGCTTTCGGATTCTACAAGCGTTCATCGATGGGTGCGCCGGTGACATTTGGCGAGCAAGGTATAGAAAACCTGATAACGGGCCATTACAATAAATACAGTCCGTATTATCCCATCGCATGGGACGATGACACATTCCTGCTCGACAGTTATTTTACAACGCCGACATGGGGTGCGGCTATCTATCATCAGAGCAGCTACACCATCGACAGGCTGACGGCGTCGGTGGGATTGCGCCTTGACTATGAGAGGGCTTCGCTCAGCTATCACAGCAAGGCCGATGCTGGCTATACCATCTATGACGCTACGGTGAATCCCCCGGAGGTGTTCAGTCACATCCCTGTTGCGATTGACGACCGCGGAAGTCTGCACCGCCATGATTTGCAGCTATTGCCGCGGCTTACCGTCAGCTATCGTTGGGGGGCGACACCCTCTGACAATGTCTATTTCTCAGTGGCCAAAGGATATAAAGCCGGGGGGTATAATACACAGATGTTTTCCGACGTGCTACAGCAGCGAGTTATGGCCATGATGGGGCTTGCCATGAGCTATGATGCGGATAAGATTGTCAGCTATCGTCCTGAAAAAAGCTGGAATTGGGAAGCGGGGGTTCATTTCTCCGCGCATGAAGGCAGGTTGAGGGGGTCGGCCGCACTGTTTTATATCGACTGTCGGGATCAGCAGCTCACGATGTTCCCCGAGGGCACTACCACCGGTCGCATCATGACCAATGCGGGGAAAACGCGCAGTTATGGTCTTGAAGCCTCCGCCGTTTATCAGCCTACTGACCGATGGGCTTTCACTGCGTCTTACGGACTGACCAACGCCAAATTCAGCGAATTTAACAATGGGAAGTCAGATTTCAGCGGTAAGCGCGTGCCTTATGCTCCGGCCAATACGCTTTTTGGCAGTGTGACCTACACTCAGCCGGTGGGCGTTTCGTGGCTCGACGAAGTGTCGTTGACCGTTAACGCTCGCGGTGTCGGTGATATTTATTGGGATGAGGCTAACACGGTGAAACAACCGTTTTACGGACTTCTTGGCGTGTCGGTCAAGCTGAATAAAGGGGATTACGCTCTTGACCTTTGGGGCGAAAATCTAACAGGAACAAAATATAGCACGTTTTATTTCGTGTCAATGGGAAACAGTTTCCTGCAACGCGGCCGCCCACGCGCATGGGGGGCGACTTTGCGATTGAATTTCAAAACATCATAATAAATCATAATGAAGAAATTATTTAACTTTTTAGCGATTTTCGCTATTGCCGTGACATTGTCGTCGTGTGACAAAGATGAACCGGAAACAACGTTAGGTATGGAGTTCGAACCTGAGGACACATATGTCTACACTGTCAACTCTCAAAGTGGAGAAGTATCATTAAACGATGGTTGCTCTATCAGGCTGAAATTTGACAGTAACGGTGACGCGAGTGTCGGCATTGATGCTGTCAATCTGGGTGACGGTGTCATGGTGTGGATTGACTGTCCAGGCGAGAAGTGGACAATCGACACAAAGACCGGCGCGCGTTCAATAGTTATACCCCAGACACCTGCCCGAACAGCAGGCTATGCGGTGGCTACAGTGACAAATCTGACTATCAAATATCTTGACCGCGAAGTCGACGGCGGCTACTTACCCGCTCTCCAGATTACAATGACTGTCGATAATCAGTATGATGTCAGAGTAATACAGCGTAGCATGGTGGCTTTTGGTGAAACTTCAGTAACCACCAAACGTAGCGGGGATGTGTTCACAACCAAGGAACCTTACTACGGAATTTTGCTTGACCGCATTGATATGACTGCCGATGTGATTATCCGCAACGCAAAGTTCGCAGCCAATATGCCGGCGCAGACACGCCTGACGATTCCCGATGTGCCCGTTACGCTGACCGCTACGGGTTACACGCTCTCAGCGACAAATGTGGTGCCGATAGCTCCCAACGGTTCACCGCGCCCGGAATATGAGGTGACTGATTTGACCGCCACGGGTGTGTATGGAAGTCGGCTTGATATTTCGTTCACTGTCGCCGGGGTGTTTGACCTGTCGGCGCATCTGAGCGAAGACGGCATAATCAGCGACAATTGATTTTTCAATATTCCCGATAACGATGAAAGCCACCTCACAGGTGGCTTTTTTCGTTATGTCGGTGTAATTGTAGTTATTCTTTGTTTTTGAAAAAGTCGTGTCGGATAATCAGTTCTGAGGCTAACCATCGGTCACGGTAATCCTCAAGTTGTTGCTCATCGAGGTTGCCGTAGGTTTTACCGAATCGGTCTAAAGCACCGTCAAGTTCTGACTCTGCAAGGAGGCTTGTCCCGAACCCTTTCCACCAATAGCCGGTGTTTCCTGTTATCTCCAGTATGGTCGGGTAGATGTCGACTTGTCCGCCGCGGCGTGTTATAATGGTGTCGAGTCCGGCGTTGATGGCGATGAATGGCACTGTCCCGATACCACGGCCTTTGTAATCCGTAACTGCCGATTCGTGGTCAGATGTTATCACTATGACGCTGTTGTCGAATATTCCGTTGGCTTTGAGGTAGTCGATGAATTTTCCCAATTCGGTGTCGAAATAGTGCGTGGCTTCGAGATAAGTGGTTAGGCTATTGGATGGTGCAACTTCTGAAATCCATGATTTCCACTTGGGTCCCGCATTATATGGCCCATGCATCGCAAGGGTGATTAACGTGCAGAAAAATGGTTGCTCGGTTTTGGCAATTACCGATTCGGCGAGTTGGAACATAGTCTCCTCAACTGGCCCCGATGTCAACCCCAATGCATTTGCGTCATTTCTGTCATAGATGTGGTCATAGCCTTCTTTCTTTGACGTTATACCATGCTTCCACAGGGATTTTTCTTCGCAGATTACTTCAAATTTCGGTCGGTTGCCCATAGCTTTGGCGATGGATGGGAAATTGTTGCCGCTGTGCCTTGACACCGTGGCCTCATTTCGTAGCGGTAACAGTCCGGTGTTGATTAGGAGTTGTCCGTCGCTGCTGCGCCCGGGGCCGGCTTGCGAGATGAGGTCGGTAGCGACAATCGCGTCGCCCGATGTCATTAAATCCTTTAAATTGGGGACTACGCTTTTGCCGTCGACCTCAATGTCCAGTACCCACGAGTTTAACGACTCTACTATTATGATGATGAGGTTTTTATCTGAGTTGTTAAAACCGTTTGAGAGTGTTGCGGTTGGAGTATCGCTGTTTTGTGATATAATCAGATTGATTTTTGATTTTTCTTCTTCGGTTATTGGCTGGGGCATTCTTAGTTCGTGAGCCATACTGATAATTAGATGGGGAACAGCTCCGAATGTATATAATCCCCACTTTTTAGCCACTAATCCATCAAATCCTCCCCAACTATTGGTGTAGGATTTTAGTATGAGTTGGGGTTTAGTGAGGTTCTTTTGTTCTGTGGGCTGCACCAATTGATACCCGATATAATAGTCCCATTCTCGGTAAATATGAGTGAGCAAGTTCCATATTAAAGTGATGATAATCGCCCAAATTTTTAAAGAACGAGGCATACGGGCTTGGAATACATCCCTGCGGGTTTTATGCCATAAAACTGCAAGTATAAGAACGCCCAAAGGATAGACGCTATCTTTGATTTTAAAGGAGTTTTTTATGCTATCAGCCACAACCCCATCCACATTGTCGACTAATAATAGGGATGAAAGCGGGATTAAATCGGAGTAAGTGCGGAAATAAATGACATTGCCTATCCAGTATATGTTAAATCCAATGATAGGAATCCAAATAGAGGCTCTCCATTTCCCTTTTAAAAACCAATATGGCAGTAATATTAGCGCAACGTCGCCCAAGGCGGCAATCAGATAATAAACGATTGAAGTTTCTGTGATTTCTTTCCAAAATACACCATATTGCAAAGCTAACACAGTAAAAGTCGAGATGACAAGTATTAGAGCTTTGTTGCTGTAAGTGTCAGATATACAGGGTCTTAAATGGGGGGGGGTAGGCGGTGCTTCATCTTAAGGTGTAATTTCATGAAGTGATGGTTAGTTGAAAGCGGTGTCGTTGAGGATTACGCCTTTGAGCGCAGCTGAGTCGCGGACGTAGTCTTTAGAGGCGAGGTAGGCTTCGATGGCGTCGGCGTGACGCTCGTTGTGGAGGTCAGTTCCGATAAAATCGACCATCTGGTTTTTAATAAGGGACTCGGCGGCTCGTCGCACGTCGCGTCCGTAGTGGCCTGCAAGGCTCAGCAGGTTTACTTGAAACAATGTGCCGTCGTTGTGCAGCTTTTTATACCTTTCTTTCTTGGAGTGGTAATACATATATCTCTCGGGATGGGCGAGAATGGGATTGTATCCTTTCACTTTCAAGTCAAACAGCGTTTCGTCAAGCCCCCACGGCTCTTGGATGAAAGAGTTTTCGACGAGTATGAAGCCGTTGGGGTAGGGGACAATATTGCCGTTGGCAAACTCGCGGTTGAAGAGGTCGTCGAGGCGGTATTCGGCAGAGTGGGATAGGTCTATTTCGATGCCTTGAGCGTTAAGCTCGGCTTTGAGTTCGTCCATAGCCGCACCCATCGTCTGCGGGGTGTTTTCAAATGTCGATTCGGTGACGTGGGGCGTTGCTATGATGCGAGTTAATCCCCATGATTTCATCCGCTTTACCAGTTCTGCTGAAATGTCGGCCGAGGGAGAGCCGTCGTCAATGCCGGGGATGATGTGAGAGTGTATATCGGTGTGGAAGAAGAGTTCCGCGGGAGTGTTGTTTCTTTTTCTGAAGAAATTAAACATGGATGTGAAATGTATGATTGTCGACCTGTAACGTCCTAATCGATTATGAATATGAATTTTTCGGATGTCAAAGTTAACTTATCTTTTATTTATATCCAAAGAAATTTGTTGCGGGATTGAAGTGGAGAAATATAGTAAGATAAAATTACAGAAATATTTCTTTAATTTGGATTAATTATTTACATTCGCGGTTGACCATTCTCATTGAGGGTGGTATGAGAGAAAAAAGGATATCAATAACCTATAATATATAATACGATGGAATCAAGAAAATTAAAGATTCGCGACCTAACACTGCGCGATGGACAGCAGTCGCTGTTTGCGACCCGCATGAGCCAAAAACAGATTGATCACCTTCTCCCGCTTTACGAGAATGCCGGTTTCTACATCATGGAGGTGTGGGGCGGTGCGGTGCCCGACTCGGTGATGCGTTATTTGGACGAGTCGCCGTGGGACCGCTTGCGCTCGGTCAGCAAGGCCATGAAGGGGCGTTCGTTGCTGTCGGCTTTGTCACGCGGCCGCAACTTGTTTGGTTATGTGCCTTATCCCGATACGGTGTTGAAGGGCTTTTACAAGGAGGCTATTAAAAACGGCCTCAATGTGATGAGGATTTTCGACGCTCTTAACGATATTGACAATGTCAAGGAGTCAATCAAGCTCATCAATGAACTTGGAGGTATCGCTGACGGTGCGGTATGCTATACCGTAGACCCCAAAGAAGAGCCGAAAGCACCCAAGGGATTCTTCAGCAAATTGTTTGGTAAAAAGGAGGAGGCTCACGAAAAGATATTTACCGACGATTATTTCGTCGGCAAGGCCAAGGAGATGGAGTCACTTGGTGCCAAGATTGTCACCCTTAAGGATATGGCGGGGCTTGTGAACCCGTTACGCGCCGCCGCAATCATTTCGAAACTTAAATCGGTGCTGAAAGTGCCGGTGGACTTCCACACTCACTGTACGCCAGGCTATGGCCTTGCGTCGGCTCTCATGGCCATTATCAACGGTGTGGATATCCTTGACACCAATATATGGTATTTCGGTGGAGGATCGGCAGCTCCCGCTATCGAACTTGTGTATCTGTTCTGCAAAAAACTCGGCGTTGAGGTCGAGGTTAACATGGAGGCGGTCGGCTTGATTCGCAATGAACTTGAAGGTGTGCGCCGCGAACTTGACGCATATGACCTCACCAAGAAGTTCCCTCGTAAGTTTGACCCGCTTACCGACCAACTCCCCGCTGAGATTGACGCTCAGTTTGACCGCGCAATCGCTGCCGCCAAAGCACTCGATGAAGAGACTTTGCTTGACGCGTGCCATGCCATTGAGGATTATTTCGGTTTCCCGAAACCCAATCTCCTCGTCAAGGATGCCGAGGTTCCCGGAGGTATGTATTCCAATATGGTTGCCCAACTCAAATCGCTTGGGGCTGAGGATCTTCTCGATGACGCCATGCGCTTGATTCCAAAGGTGCGCCGCGATGCCGGTCTCGTGCCGCTTGTCACCCCTACCAGCCAGATTGTAGGCTCTCAGGCAGTGAGTGTGGCTCTTGACCGCAAGAAGGGGAATCCTGATTATTCCAATCCATCAAACCAGTTTATCTCGCTTGTCAAGGGTGAGTATGGCCATACCCCGGTTGCGGTTAATCCCGAGTTCCGCGCAAAAATCACCGGTAGCCCGGTTGAACATCCCTATGACGTAAGCTCATACCGTCAGCCTGAGAATCCTGAATTGACTGACTTGGGCGGTGTCAAACTCGCCTCGAACGATGAGGAGTACCTGTTGCTTGAACTGCTGCCAAGCGTGGCTAACGGTTTCTTGCGCCGCCGCCGTCAGGAGGAGTATCAAGCTAAGGCGTCAGCCGAAGGCACGGGCGCAGCGGAGGTTGCTGAGACGAAGGATGCCGACGAGCCTATCACGGGTGAGACGCTTAAAGCCCCGATGGGAGGACGCATTATCTCGGTCAAGGTGAAACCGGGCGATAAAGTCAAGAAAGGGGATGTATTAGTCGTCTATGAGGCGATGAAGATGGAGAATGATGTCACAGCCGAAAAAGATGAGACAGTGAAACGTATCTTTGTGAAGCCCGATGACGTGGTGGGCGCTGATGCGATTCTTGTTGAATTTGAATAACTTTGGCTTACCCGATACATAGGGACGGGGCCGCGCCATTAACGGTGGCGGCTCCGTCACTTTTTTTATGTGCGGTCAACGAGGGTAATGATAAAGTAAGATAAATTTTCGCGCCGGGAGCGGGTCCCTTTGTAGATTAGTGAGTAAAAATTAGTAATTTTGCCATTCTAATTCTGTTTTATTGATGAGAAATTTCAGCTTTGCCGCGATGCCGCCTGTTACCAAGCATCTGATAATCGTGAATGCGATTGTGTGGCTCGCCGCTTTCATATCTCCCGAAATAAGGGGTGCCTTTGAACGTTACGGGGCGTTGTACTATTTCACCAGCTCGCAGTTTAACCCGGTGCAGTTGCTGACCTATATGTTTCTGCATTTCGATTTCTGGCATCTGTTTTTCAATATGTTCGCTTTGTTCATGTTTGGCATGACACTGGAGCGGGTGCTGGGACAGTCGCGGTTTCTGTTCTACTATGTGGCTTGTGGTCTTGGAGCCGCACTGATTCAGGAAGGGGTGTTCGCTGTAATGGTCAATCACTATGCTTCGGTGTTGCCCGACTCGATGGTTGTTGCTGCCGAACATGGACAGTATTATCTGGGTGAACCGGTGTCGTTTAAGCTCGCGTCGTTGATAAACACTCCGGTAATCGGAGCTTCTGGCGCGGTCTATGGCATACTGCTCGCTTTCGCCATTATTTTTCCGAATTTGCCGCTATACATAATGTTTATCCCTGTACCGGTCAAGGCCAAGTGGGTGGTGATAGGCTATGCGGTGATTGAGCTGTTGCAGGCCGTAAGCAACAATCCGGGCGACAATGTGGCCCATGTGGCTCATCTCGGCGGTATGCTTGTGGGTCTTGTGATGATACTTTATTGGAAGAAGAAGGGTACGATTTATGGCAACTTCTATTGATTGGATGAAGTCGAAGTGGGGGGCAGCCGATATGGTGTTGCGCCTCATTGCCGTCAATGTGGCTATATTCTTGCTTATCCGGGCGGTGGCTATCGTGCTGATGTTTACTCATGCCAATATCGATGAGATGTTGCGCTTGGTGATTGTGCCGCCTGTGCTTTCGGAAGTGTTGCGCGAACCGTGGACAATAGTCAGCTATATGTTCTGCCATTACGACGTGTTCCATGTGCTGTTTAATATGCTGTGGCTTTATTGGTTTGGCAGGATGTTTATTTCGATAGCCACACCGAAGCAACTGTTTGCTCTCTATATTTACGGCGGCGTGGCGGGAGCGGCGCTTTACATCGGATTTTGCTTGATTTCGCCGTGGATAGGCGGTGGAGGTCTGATAGGGGCCTCGGCGGCTATAATGGCCGTAGTCATCGCCACAGCCGTTATCACGCCCGATGTGCCGGTGTCGTTGCTTTTTTTCGGGGAGGTCAAGCTCAAGTGGCTGGCCGTTGTGACGGTCATACTGTTCGCGTTGGGGTTGACCGGCAATAACGCCGGGGGGCATGCCGCCCATCTTGGCGGGGTCGCCATGGGAGTGATATATGGGGTGGCTTTCCGTCGCGGACATGATTTGGCGAAACCGTTCAACCGTTTTCTCGATTCCATTTGCTCGATTGTGGAGCGCCGAAAGTGGCAACCTCAGGCGAAACGCTACCACTACAAGGCATCTGAACGCCGTAATCAGGCATCGCAAACAGCCTCGGCGGCTATGGCCGACATTGACCCGATTCTCGACAAAATCAAGAAAAGCGGCTATGCCTCGCTGACCGCTGAGGAAAAGCGGCGGCTTTTTGAGGCATCGAGTCGCATGAAATGACCTGCGATTATGAAAACTGTCAAGAAAAAGACGCTTGTGGTGATTTGGTGGGCTGTGTCGGTGGTGCTCGCCGCTATCACCGTCTACGGCGGGTTCGGCGGTATGGTCAATCCCGATGTCACCACGTCGGGGGCATTGGCGGCGATGGCTTTTCCCGTGCTTGCGCTCTTGACACTCATAGCGTTGGTGGTTTCTTTTTGGATTGACCGTTGGTGTATGATACCGCTTGGAGTGGCTCTATTGGCTACAATCGGGCCTATGTGGGAATTTTGTCCGTTGAACTTCTCACGCCCTCAGCCCTCCGCTGAGGAAGAGGAGGAACGCGGTTTTACGCTCATGTCATACAATGTGCTGAATTTCAGGAATTATAAAGATGAGTATCCCTCTGATTCCACCAATGCGACGTTGACCTACATACTGAAGACCGACCCTGACATAGCCTGTTTAGTCGAGTGTGAGTATATGTGTGATATGCCATGGGCGAATGTCTATAAGGCGCAAGTCGATTCGATAAAGGAGCGTTACCCATACATCCATATTGATGAGGGTGGCAACAGCATCCTGTCGAAGTGGCCGTTCCATAAGGTGGAACTTCAAGTCCCGTCGAGTTTCGAGGGGCGTCTGGCGGCTTATCGGGTGTATGTCAAATGGCGGCGGCTCACGATTTTTGAAGTGCATATGACATCAATCGGCTTGTCGGCTGATGACAAGGAGCTGTTCAAGGCGTTGACGCGCCTCAATGCCGTGACAGATTTTGACAAAGTGCGGCATCAGCTTCTCGGCAAACTGTCGGTTGCGTTCCGTATGCGGGCGCAGCAGGCGCGCAATCTCCGCGATTACATAAATCGCGTCGGAGGTGAGAATATCATAGTGTGTGGAGATTTCAACGACATCCCCGACTGTTACGCCATACGCGCCATTTGCGGCGACAATCTTGCGAACGCTTTTACCGAAGTCGGATTCGGGCCGTCGATTACTTATTATGCCAACCGATTCTATTTCCGTATAGACCATATACTTTACAGCGGCGAACTTGACCCGGTGTGGATTAAACGCGGTGACATACGCACGTCAGACCATTATCCGCTGATAGCTCGGTTCCTGTGGAAGGAGCGACAAAAGGTCCCATCGAGGATGGTGTTTCCCAACCGCACGAACAATTAATGAAATTATGAATTAAAATAGATAACGCCCATGAAAATTAATCTGTTAACATTGGCCGTCGGTGCTTGTCTGACGGCGATTCCATCAACTTCCATGGCTCAGAAACCCAACGACAATCCGATTTTGGCCGAATACGCGACGCCTTATGGCATCCCCCCGTTTGACCAGATTAAGGCCGGCGACTATCTGCCGGCATTGAAGGCTGCGATAGCATCACAGCAAGCCGCCGTTAAAGCGATTGTGGACAACCCCGCCGCGCCGACATTTGACAATACCATCCTTGCGCTTGAAGCGTCGGGTGACCCGGTGCAGAAAGTGACGCTGTTGTTCGGTGCGCTTGAAGAGGCTAATTCATCGCCTGAAATTGTCGCTATCGCCGAGGTGTTCAACCCTATGGTATCGCAGAACGCCGATGAAATAGCGATGAACGACGCGCTTTTCCAGCGTGTTAAGAAACTATATGACGAACGCGACAAAGTAGGATACGACATTTCGCGCCGCCGTGCCATTGAAGAGAGTTATCGGTCGTTCACCCGCAACGGCGCTCTTCTTCCCGCTGCGGAAAAGGAGCAACTTAAAGCTCTCAACACCAAACTGACTGACCTCTATTTCAAATTTAACCGCAACCTGCTCAACGCCACCAACGCATTTGAGATTACCGTTGACGACAAGGCGCGTCTGGCAGGATTGCCGGCGACGACGATTGCAGCGGCAGCCGAGGAGGCCACCGCGCGGGGCAAAGTGGGCAAGTGGGTGTTCACTCTCCACGCACCGAGCCGTCTGGCGGTGCTGCAATATGCTTCGGACCGAGATTTGCGCCGTCAGATGTATGAGGGGTACACCACCCTCGCATCAAAAGGTGAGTATAACAATTACCCAGTCATCAACGAGATTGTCAAAACTCGTGCTCAAAAGGCCAAATTGCTTGGCTATCCGACCTATGCGGCTTACATGACAGAGAATGTGATGGCTAAAACTCCCGAAGCGGCAGAAAATTTGTTGATGCAAATTTGGAAGCCTGCCGTCGCCCGCGTTGGTGAGGAGGTAGCCGAGATGCAGGCGGTGGTAGATGCCGAGGGCGGCGATTTTGAAATAGCTCCATGGGATTATTACTATTACGCTGAAAAGGTGCGTAAAAACAAGTATAATATCAACCCCGACAAGGTGAGCGAGTATTTCGCAGTCGACAGCGTTCTCAAAGGTATTTTCACCATGGCTAACCGTCTATATGGACTTACTTTCGAGGAAATGCCCGATGCGCCGAAGTATCATCCCGACGTGAAAGTCTATGATGTCAAAGATGCTGACGGAAAACACGTTTCGGTGTTCATGACCGACTATTTTACCCGTTCGTCGAAACGTCAAGGTGCGTGGATGTTTGTGTTCAAGGAGTCATATGAGCGTCCCGACGGAGTTTCGGAGCGTCCGATTGTCTATAATGTCGGTAATTTCCCGAAACCCACTGCCGACGCTCCCTCGCTGCTCTCGCTCGATGAAGTGACCACGATGTTCCATGAGTTCGGTCATGGTCTGCACGGTATGCTCACCCGCGCCAAGCTTCGCAGTCAGGCGGGAACAAATGTAGACCGCGACTTCGTGGAGCTGCCCTCGCAGATTCATGAGCACTGGGCTCTTGAACCTGAACTTCTCAAGGAGTATGCCCACCACTACAAGACCGGCGAGGTTATCCCTGATTCGCTGATTTCAAAACTGCAGGCGGCATCGACCCACAATCAAGGCTTCATGACCACAGAACTTGTCGGTGCGGCGTTGCTCGACCTCAATTGGGGTGCGCTTAACCCTGAGGGAGATGTCGATGTAGACGCGTTTGAGGCGCGGGTGGCAGAAAAGTTAGGCAAACCGTCTCAAATCGCGTATCGTTATCGTTCGCCCTACTTTAAGCATATCTTTGGTAGCGATGGTTACGCTTCAGGCTACTATACCTATCTTTGGGCTGAGGTGCTTGATGCCGACGGCTTCGAGCTGTTTAAAGAAAAGGGAATTTTTGACCCTGCGACAGCCAAGTCATTCAAAGAAAATGTACTTGAGATGGGAGGCAGCGATGACCCGATGACGCTCTACGTCAAATTCCGCGGTCAAAAACCCACACCTGACGCATTGCTGCGCAACCGCGGTCTTTTGCGCCCCGCCGAGCCTAAACGCGGCGAGCTTCCTGCACCCGCCGGCAAATAATCCCGATTTACCACATACGACAGCAATCCCCCGAACCTTTTTTGAGATTTGGGGGATTGCCGTGTTATAGATAGATGGGGGATTAGTCTTCGAGATAGTAGACGATGGTGGAAACGACGCGCACTTTTTTGATGAATGGGGTGCTTGAGTCGCTGTCTTCGATTGAGAATTGCCCTTGTGAGGCGGTTTTGATTTTTCCTATATGGCTTTCGCTGTCGGCTGCGAACCTGTCGGCTGCGGCGCGTGCGTTTTTGGTCGCCTCGGCTATCATTTCGGGTTTGATGGAGTTAAGCCCCGTGAACTGATAGTTGATGTAGGAGTTGGAGAAAGCGATTCCTTCCTTGATTAGCTCGGCTTGGCGGTTCAGGAGCTGTCTCACCTTTTCGACCTTTTTGGTGGTCACGGTAACTGTGCAGTTGAGGGAGTAGTTGTAGGAGAAGGAGTCGGAGCGGTAACGATTTGTCGCAGCGTCGTATGCGTCGGGCGGGTTTACCGATATTTCATCGCTGCTGATGCCGTTAGACGTAAGGAATTTGACTATAATGTCGTTGTTGGCGTTCATCTGGTTATAGATGGTCACAAGGTCGTTTGCGGCAAGACTGTAGGTTATAGGCCATGTGACGAGGTCGGCCTGGACTTCGCGTTCGGCAAGCCCTCTCACTGTTACTTCGCGGTCACGGAATGCCACGTTGTCGATACCTGCTTTAATGCACAATCCGAGTGTCACGATGCCGACGGCGATGAGCAGGGCCGGCAATGTTTTTTTGAAGATTTCCATTTCTTGATGAGTTTAATTAATGTTTGATTGTGTCGGTGCTATCCATGTTATAATTATAATGACAATAATGATTATTCAAAGTTTAGTTATGCTTAATAAAAATTTAATCGGTTGATGTGTGTCGGTTAGTGGTTAAATGAGTAATTTTACGCTTTAAAACAGCTGAAATGGAAAAGGAAAATAGATATATTGGTCTGACTGACAAAGAGGTAGTCGAAAGTCGAGCTAAATGGGGATGCAATGTGCTTACCCCGGCGGCCAAAGAACCGCTATGGAAATTGTTTATTGACAAATTCCGCGACCCGCTGATAATAATACTTCTTGTGGCCGGGGTGCTTTCAATCGGAATATCATGCTATGAATATTGGGGGCAAGGTCAGGGTACTGGTGTCTTCTTCGAACCCGTCGGTATTTTCGCTGCTATTATCCTTGCAACGGGGCTGTCATTTTATTTTGAGTTGAGGGCCGACAGGGAGTTTTCCATATTGAACAAGGTCAATGACGATGAGCCGGTCAAGGTGATACGCAATGGTGGGATAATCACCGCCATACCGCGCCGCGATGTAGTAGTCGGCGATATAGTTGTGCTTGACACCGGCGAGGAGGTCCCGGCGGATGCCGAGCTGCTGAGCGCGACATCGCTAAGTGTCGACGAGTCGACGCTCACCGGCGAGCCGCTGTGTCACAAATCGGCCGACCCGGCCGACGCCGACCCTGAGGCGACTTTCCCGACAGACCGCGTGATGCGCGGCACAAAAGTGATGGAGGGGCACGGAATAGCCAAAGTGCTGGCGGTCGGTGACGCTACCGAAAATGGCAAAGTGTTTGAAGCCGCCCGGATTGACAATAGCGTCAAGACCCCGCTCAACGAGCAGCTCGACCGTCTTGGTAAGCTGATAACCCGAATCACCTACGGAATCGCTTTGCTTGTCGTTGTCGGACGCGTGGTGATGTATTTTGTTGAAAATGGCGGTGTGTCTGATTGGTTTGAATTTATCTCATACGCTTTACAGACGGTGATGATAGCTGTCGCGCTGATAGTGGTGGCCGTTCCTGAGGGGTTGCCGATGGCGGTGACGCTCAGCCTTGCTTATAGCATGAGGCGTATGCTTAAGACAAACAACCTCGTGCGTAAGATGCACGCCTGCGAGACGATGGGGGCGGCGACCGTGATATGTACCGACAAGACGGGGACGTTGACGCAAAACCGTATGCAGGTCGCCGAAGCTGACTTCTTCGGGCTTCCGGGGGGTGTGCTTGGCGATAACCCCGAAAGCCGGCTTGTGGTTGAGGGGATAGCCGTCAACTCTACTGCCGAACTCGACATGAGCGACCCGTCGAAACCTGTTGCGTTGGGTAATCCAACCGAGGGTGCTTTGCTGCTGTGGCTGAAGGCTGCGGGAATCGACTATGCGACGTTGCGCGGGTCGGCTATGGTGACGGAGACGTTGCCTTTCTCGACAGAGCGCAAATATATGGCTACCGTAATCAGCCGCCCGGACGGTGAGAGGGTGCTGTATGTCAAGGGTGCTCCTGAAATCGTCATGGGTATTTGCTCGGCAGCCGATGGCGGAGTTAAGAAGGATGATGTCGCCGATAGGTTAGCCGGTTATCAGTCGAGGGCCATGCGCACTCTTGGATTTGCTTATAAGACGCTTTCGGCGGGTGAGACTCCAATTGCCGACGGTCGCGTGATAGCCGACAATCTGACACTGCTTGGTGTGGTTGCCATCTCTGACCCTGTGCGCTCCGATGTCCCCGCTGCGGTCAAGGAGTGTGTCGATGCGGGAATCGCCATTAAAATCGTCACCGGCGATACCATCGGTACGGCGAGTGAGATAGGGCGTCAGATAGGTTTGCTTGGCGCGGATGAAACAGGTGGCGATGAAGTCATCACAGGGCCTGAATTTGCGGCTCTCAGCGACGATGAGTTGCATGAGCGCATTGACGACCTGAAGATAATCGCCCGCGCTCGTCCGCTCGATAAAAAACGCCTTGTGGAGACGCTTCAACAGCGTGGCGAGGTGGTGGCAGTCACCGGCGACGGCACCAACGACGCTCCGGCGTTGAAGGCAGCCCAGGTGGGGCTGTCGATGGGTGACGGCACATCGGTTGCCAAGGAGGCCAGCGACATAACAATTATCGACAATTCGTTTACCAGCATAGGCCGCGCTGTCATGTGGGGCCGGTCGCTTTATAAGAACATACAGCGATTTGTGCTTTTCCAGCTGACGGTCAATGTGGTGGCGTGCCTGATAGTGCTTTTCGGCGCATTCATGGGCACTGAGTCTCCGCTGACTGTCACTCAGATGTTGTGGGTCAACCTGATAATGGATACGTTCGCTGCCATGGGGCTTGCGTCGCTGCCCCCGTCGCCGAAAGTGATGGCCGACCCACCCCGTGACCGCAACGCGTTTATCATAGACCCGCTGATGAAGTTGAACATAGTGGTCACCGGGGGCGTGTTTTTTGTTGTACTGCTCGGCCTGTTGTGGGTGATGGAACACAGTCAGATAACTTCATCATTGCAGTTGCTTCATCCGCAAATCGGGGCGTACGACGGTCTGTCACCCTATGAACTTAGCCTTTTCTTCACGACGTTTGTCATGCTCCAGTTCTGGAATATGTTTAACGCCAAGGCGTTTGAGAGCCATCGTAGCGCGTTCCACTTCGCTCACTGTTCCGAGTTCGTGCTAATCGCTTTGGTTATAGTCGTCGGTCAGTTCATCATCGTCACGTTCGGAGGTAGCTTCTTTAACGTTGTGCCGCTCAAAGCGGTCGATTGGCTTGTAGTGATAGCCTCGACATCGTTGGTGTTGTGGATTGGCGAATTGCGCCGTCTGCTCGACCGTAATTAAATCTCGATATTTCTATAAAACGGTGAGGGAGCGCTATTTGATGCGCTCCCTCACTTCGTTAAGGTATTGTTTCATGGCTGGCGAATCGCGGCGGTCGATAATCTCTTTCAGTTCGGCCAACCTCTCCTGCATCCGTTCCAGCTGGGCGGGAGTGTTGGGATTGAAAAGGATTTCGCTTATCAGGAAGTCATCTTCCGACATCAGCCCTCGGGCGATGGCCATGTGGCGTTTGAATGTGGTGCCCGGCGCATCTTGATGTTTCATGATTCCGGCGAACATGAGCGTTGCAGCGAATGGGATGGATAGGGAGTAGGCTGTCGTGGCGTCGTGTTCGGCGAAGCTGTACTCTTCGATGTGTAGGTGTAACTGGTTGTATAGGTCGCGGAAGAATACCTTTCCGAGATGGTCGCTCTCGGTGATAATCACGGCGTTTTCGTCGGCGAGATTGCTGAGAGACGCGAATGTGGGTCCAAACATAGGGTGGGTCGACACGAATGGGTGTCCGGCTTCGGCGTAAAATTCAGGCAACCCGGTTTTTACTGAGGCTATGTCGCTAAGTATGCAGCTTTTAGTGAGGTGGGGGAGCACCTTTCGAAAGGCGTCGATGGTGTATTTCACTGTGGCGGCATTGATGACCATTTCGGGTGCGAAACTGTCAATCTCGTCGAGTTGGGAGAACCTCCGACAGTTGAAAGTGAATCTCAACCGCCGTGGGTCAGTGTCGTAAATGGCCACGTCGTGGCTGAAAGAGAGCAGGTCGCAGAAGAATGAGCCCATTTTCCCCGCTCCTATAATCAGAATTTTCATTTTTCTTAATCAGTTCATTTATGGAATGTCGCACAACTAACGGGCGCGGTCGTTAATCACTTCAATCTGTTGGCGCACCGACTCGTCGTGGATGGCGAGAAGGACTGTGCGCATGAAGTCAGCCCCCAAGCCCATTTCCTCGGCGACTGCCACGCGCCCGTGAAGGATGTCGTTGTAACGATTCGGCTGCACCACTTGCATACGGTGCTCCTTCTTGTATTGACCTATCTCGCGGCATACTCTGAGCCGTTTGCTTAGAATCTCAAGCAATTCGTTGTCGATTTGGTCGATTTGCTGGCGCAGCAATGTGAGGCTTTCGGTCGACTGCTTGCTGTCGCGGATAACGAGGGTGTTGAGAATAAAGTTTAGTATCTCGGGTGTGACCTGTTGCGAGGCGTCGCTAAGAGCGCAGTCGGGGTTGCAGTGGCTCTCGACGATGAGGCCGTTGAAACCCATATCGAGTGCTTGTTGCGACAGCGGTGCGATGAGTTCGCGTTTACCGCCGATGTGGCTGGGGTCGCAGATGATGGGCAGCGAAGGGTAGCGCAAGCGCAACTCGGTGGGGATGTGCCATTGCGGCATATTGCGGTATAGGTGCTTGCCGTAGGCGCTGAAGCCGCGGTGGATAGCGCCCAGGCGGCGAATGCCGGCGTTATAGAAGCGTTGCATAGCGCCAACCCATAGCTCGAGGTCGGGGTTGACCGGGTTTTTAACCAGCAGGGGTATGTCGGTGGCTCCGGCGTTTTTAATGGCGTCGGCTATCTCCTGCACGGCGAAGGGGTTGGCCGATGTGCGCGCGCCTATCCAGAGAATGTCGATTCCGGCGGCGAGCGCGTCGGTGACGTGCTGTTTGGTGGCGACTTCGGTGGCTGTCAGCATCCCGGTTGTCTCTTTGACTTTTTTGAGCCACTCCAGTCCCGGTGCGCCGACACCCTCAAAGCCGCCCGGTTTGGTGCGCGGTTTCCAGATGCCCGCCCTGAACACTTTGATGCCGCAAGCGGCGAGTTCTTTAGCTGTCTCCAGCACTTGTTCTTCTGACTCCGCGCTGCATGGCCCGGCGATTATGAGTGGTTTCTCGGGGTCAAGTCCCGGTATCTCAATCGGTAACAAATCTTTCATAATATGAGTTTTATGGTGTTTTTAGTTTTCTGTATTCATTTTGTTGATGCGGTCGAGAGCGCGGAGCAGATTTTCCTCGGTGGCGCACAGCGACAGCCTGATGTAGCGGTCGCCATTTGAACCGAAGATGAACCCCGGGGCAATGAACACCCGCGCGTCGCGCAGCACTCGCTCGGTGAGGGCTTCTCCCGACGGTTCGCTGTCGGGTATGCGTCCCCATAGGAACATACCTCTCTGCGCGGGGTCGAATGTGCATCCGAGGGCCGTCATGATTCGCTCCACAATTTCCCGTCGGCGGGAGTAAGTGGCGTTGACGCTGTCATACCATTCCCTGTCGAGGTCGAGGCCTTTGGCGGCGGCAAGCATCATCGGGCGGAACTGTCCTGAGTCTACATTGCTTTTCACCTTTACAATCCACTGGATGAACTCGGCGTTGGAGGTCAGCATCGCCATACGCCACCCTGCCATGTTGTGGCTTTTGCTCATTGAGTTGAGCTCGATGGCTATTTCTTTGGCACCGGGGACTTGCATGATGCTCAGTGGTGTGTCGTTTAGAATGAAACTATATGGGTTGTCGTGGGCGATGACGATGTTGTGACGGCGACCGAAATCGACCACACGCTCAAACAGTTCGCGTGTGGCGCGGGTGCCGGTCGGCATATGTGGGTAGTTAATCCACATCAGTTTGATTTTGTCGAGCGGCAGGCGTTCGAGCGCGTTGAAGTCGGGAAGCCACCCTTGCTCGGCTGTGAGGTCGTAGGGGTATATCTCAGCCATTGCCAGATGACTTGCGGAGGTGTAAGTGGGGTATCCGGGATTTGGCACCAGCACCCCGTCGCCCGGATTGAGCAATGCGAGCGATATGTGGAGAATCCCCTCTTTGGAGCCAATCAGCGGGTTAAGCTCGGTGGCGGGGTCGATGTCGACACCATACCACCGTTTGTAAAACCGGGCGAAGGCTTGTCGCAGCTCGGGGATGCCACCACCGGGCTGGTAGCTGTGGGTGTTGTCGCGGCGCGCGGAGTCGCAAAGGGTTTCGATGACCGATTCATGCGGCGGACGGTCGGGCCCGCCTATGGCCATTGATATGATGTCGGCCCCTTCGGCATTCAGCCGTGCCACTTCCCGCAATTTGCGGGCAAAATAGTATTCCGAAATGTTGCTCACGCGGATAGCGGGAGTTATAGATGGCTTAGTTTTCATTGTCGCGGGATTCAAATTCGGTGTATTCGCCTAAAATTCTGAGGTCGTTAATCAGCGGCCTGACAGCGTTTATGGCCTGGTGATAGCGTGCGAGGCTGTCGAACGTAAGGTCGACGTAGAAACGGTATTCCCATTCTCGGCCAATAATCGGCATTGACTGGATTTTAGACAGATTTATGTCATAGAATGAGAGGATTGTCAACGCTTTGGAGAGTGCGCCGTTTGTGTGAGGGAGAGTGAACACGATAGACGCTTTGTTGATGTCGCGGTCGGCGGGGCGCAGCTCGGCAGCCATCAGGGGGTCGGCGATGACGAGGAATCGCGTGAAGTTGCGCTTGTTGGTCTCGATGCCGCGTTCAAGGATTTCCAGCCCGTAAAGTTCGGCGGCGTAGGCTCCACACACGGCTGCGTGGCCCATAAGCCCTTTTTCGGCGATTTCTTTCGCACTCCCTGCGGTGTCAAATCCTTCGATCACCTTTAAGTTGGGGTGGCGACGTAGGAACTGCTCGCACTGCATCAGTGCCATGGGGTGGGAGTTGACTTCTGTGAGGCCGTCGATTGATTGGCCGGGGAGGGCGGCCAGCACATGGGAGATGCGCATCTTGTGCTCGCCTATGACCACCATGTTGCTCTGTCTGAGCAGTTCGTGGTTGTAAAGCAGGCTTCCTGCGATTGTGTTTTCAATGGCCACGATGCCAAGCAGCGAGGCATCGCCGCCAAGGACTTCAAACATTTCGGGGAAGGAGTCACACGGGATTGTCGCGATGTCGTCGCCGGCAAAATAATCGCGTGCCGCTGCGTCGTGGTAGCATCCTGCCACGCCTTGTATTGTCACTCGTTTGCGTTTGTCATTCATCTGTGTATCTATAATAAAAAAATCCCGTTTGAGCGGGATTTTATATTTATGTCAATCATTCAATCGTTGAGGTTATGCACATAAAATCCCGCTACCGCTTTTAGTAAAGTAGTAAAAAAATGAATAATAATATGCAAAGAAACGTGTCATCTGTCTTTATCCTTAAGATTGTGACGCAAAAGTAGTCATTTGTTTTCAATTAGCAAGAGTTTCGGGCAAAAAAATCACAGAATTTCACAAAAATCTTCTTAATGTGGGTGATAATCAGTCGAGACCGATTGCGATTGCGCGGTTTGGCTGCGGGGCGGATGAAAAATGCCTCGGAGTGCCTCGGAGATCAAAAAAGTTCCAAAAGATGATTGAAAAATTTTGGCAGGTGAAAAATAATGGCTAAATTTGCAAGCCATTACGATAAAATCGCCTTACCAGCGGATACAAATCATTGATTAATAAAACGATAAAATCATAACAACAAGATGAAAAAAGACATCCATCCCTCCAACTACCGCGAAGTGGTGTTCAAAGATATGTCAAACGACGAAATCTTTATCACTCGCTCTACTGTTGCCTCAAAGGAAACAATCGAAGTTGATGGCGTGACTTACCCCTTGGTAAAGCTTGAAATCACAAGCGCGTCTCATCCCTTCTTCACCGGTAAGCAGAAACTCGTCGACACTGCCGGCCGCGTTGATAAGTTCATGAGCCGCTACGGCAATCGTAACAAAAAGAAATAATCAGTTTTCCACTGACGATATTTGCGACCGCTCCGAGTCATCTTGGGGCGGTCGCTTTTTTTGTATCCTGCCATTAGCGGGAATCGAGAGGTGCGTGTCGTTTGCGTTGCGGAATGATGCGGATATATCCCGGGGGTTTGTGGCAAATCAATCCTCGTGATTGATTTTGTGTGAGGTAGGGTGCTCTGAGTCCTCTGGGTCCTCTGAGTACTCAGATCTGTCTGAGCAGGCTATATAAGAAAGATTTGGTTGCGGGAATCGTGAGGTGTGTGGTGGATTGGCTAAAAAGAGACTACCCCGCACGGCGATGAGCCGGCGGGGTAGTTGGTATGGGTTGGAGTTATCGCGGTTATTTCACGAGAACTTTGGTGACTGTGTTGCCCTGGCGGCGGATGTAGACACCACCCTCGGGGTTGTTGACGCGGACACCTTGGAGATTGTAGTATTCAACAGGAGCGTTCTCGTCGGCTGCGGTCACGTCTTCAACGCCAGTGGTATCCTCACTGAATGTGACAGTTATATAACTGAAGCGTACCTGAGCATTGGGGGTCAGCAAAATCGGGGCGTTGGCCTTTCCGGTCCAAGTGATGGGTTTGCTTGCGCCAGTACCTTCTCCAGAAACAGTTCCAACCGCTTTGCCATCGATTGACGCTGAGAAGTTGCCTTTGGAGTTGCTTACGGTGCGTACGTAGATTTCTGTTATTGCGGTCTTTTGGGCGGGAGTGATTGTTATGAAGTTGTTGGCGTACCAGCGAACTTCTTTGTCGCTGTTAAATATACCCACGCTATTTGAGGGGCTGTTGGCAGAGAAAGCCAGAGTTACGCCGTTGTCGGTGAATGACTGACCTATCAGATTGCCGGCGGAGCCGTTGGCAAGCTCTGCTCCATCGGCGGGGTCGGTAACGGTTGAGACTTTGAACACGGCTGTTCCACCGGTGGGGGCGTCGCCGCCCTGCTCGCTGACGGTGTAGGTTGCCTCGGCTTCGTCGCTGTCTTCAAGGCCGGTCTTCGATGCGACAACAGTGATGGTTGTGGTTTCGTTGATGGTTACAGTCACGGTGTTGGTGTCGCTTTCAGCGATGCTGTCGTTGAGGGTGTAGAGCAGCGAAGCACCTGTTGTAGCGCAGGAGATTGTGACAACCGTGCCGGCTTTAACCGTGCCTGCGGCGGGATTGAAAGTGGGGGTGGCGCACTTGGTCTCGACGACTTGAACTTTCTCGAATGAGATGGGCTGGAGCTGCACGGTGGAGTTGTACACTCCGACTATGCCGGTGATGTTGTAGGTGCCGGCTTCAACTGAAGTGTTTTTGAAGTTGTTGAAAAGGCTGATTTCGGTGTCGCCGACAGTGCCTTTATATCCGCGTGAAGAGCCGGTGACAGTCTCGGCGGGAGTGGCTGCAGAGAGGACAACGTTGTTCATGACCACGAGCATCGACTGGTTGTCGGCGATGAGCTGGGTCGGGGTAATCTCGACTGCGTCAGGGACATTGGCGGTGCCGTTAGTGGCGAGAGTGTCGGAGGGGATGAACTCGTAGAGGTTCGCGTAGTTTTTGATGGTTGCTTTCCAGTTGGCTGCAATCTTGTCGCCGGCGTTGAGACCATTGTTGTATGCGAAAATCAAGCCATATTTCTCGCCGTCGTAGATGTAGGCGTTGGCACCGTTGGCGTATGTCACAACCGGCTCAAAAGCCACTTTGAACTCTTCGGTAGAGGCATTTGATGCCAAGTTGGCCACGCCCATTTTAGTGTATGCGTCGGCGATTGAAGTAGCGTTGACATACTCTTTAACGGTGTAGGTTGCCTCGGCTTCGTCGCTGTCTTCAAGGCCGATCTTCGATGCGATAGCAGTGATGGTTGTGGTTTCGTTGATGGTGACAGTCACGGTGTTTTTTTCGCTTTCAAAGGTGCTGTCGTTTACGCAGCATAGCAGCATAGCTCCTTCGGTAGCGCAGGAGATTTTGACTCGAGTGCCTTTGTCGACTACGCCTGGTTCAACGCTGAAAGTGGGGGTGGCGCACTTGGTGGTGTCGGTGTTCTCGGCTTCGGTTATTTTTGCTGATTTCAAACGCCATTGGGTCGAGGTGCCTGTGGCGCTAGAATTTCTGCTGACAGTGAAGGTCACTGATTTCGCATTTCCGGTCCATGTGGCATTATGGCTGTCGTCAATTGCAATTTTACCGCAGTCGGCGGTTAACGTGCCCCAAGTGCAAGAGCTACCTTTGGCGAGATATATGCTTGTTATGTCGTTGGTTGATGAGACGGTCATCGTGTTACCGTCTAAGGTTGAAGCGCTTTTGCCTCCGTATAGCCTAATCTCACCGGCTTTATTGTATGCAGGAGTGCTGCTTGAGTTTCCTTTGGCGAATGAAATGGAAACATCCCCGGATTTTAAAGTCTTTGACGATAAATCCGAGATGCCGCTGGTGCCACCCAGGTCGGAGTTATCGGTTCCGAAAGAGATGGTTGTTTCAGCCGCGGCTGAGTAGTAGCCGCATCCTGCGGCTACTACCGCAAGAATAGAGAGTAGAAGTTTTTTCATAATCATGAAATACGTTTTAATTTGGTTAACTTATGACCGCGAAGTTACGATAAAAAAATTGTAATCGTCTTGTTATGAGCGTTAAATTTTTGTTTTATTGTTCAGCAGGCGATTGAATCGGTGTGCGAGTCGGCTGACGCGCGGTTGCGCATAACGTGTCCTTGCCGGATATGCTTGGATAGGATGGGGTCGCACTCCGCATCAGCCGTTAACTGATGTTTTGGTTCGTTAAATAAATTTTATGATATTTTGTCTTGTGAATTGTTGGATTTCGAAAAATAGGTGCTACCTTTGTGGAATTAATTGGTGGCGTGTGCCTGTTAATGGCCATGAAGCCGATTTATCAAACAGATTGAAACTAACTAATTACTAACCATTCATCAATATTGAACATGATTACACAGTTGAAGTTACGCGCGCTTGGTCGCGCGACTGCGGCGTCGATGATTGCTTTCGCTACAGTATTCGGAGCCGGAGCGGCTACGATTACGGTAGACGGCATCACCTACACCACAAGCGGTAGCAAGGCTACCGTCGCACAGAAAGCCGACAAAACCTATTACGAAGGTGACATCGTGATTCCCGCGACGGTGACGTATGATGGAAAAACTTATAACGTCCAGGCGATTAATGGGTCGGCATTCAAGGGAAAGAATGCTGAGAATCCCAATGACAAGACGACGAGCATCGTGCTGCCCGCTGACATCACCAGCACTCCCCGCGGATGTTTCCAGAATTGCTCGGTTCTGAAGAAGGTAGTGTTGCCTGCCAACATGACCAAGTTTAATCAGGACGCATTCAGTGGTTGCCTCGCGCTCGAAGAGGTTTCGATTCCTGCCGGCGTGACAGCTTTGCCTGCCAATATGTTCCAGAACTGTAGTTCTCTTGCCAAAATCACCTTCGAGGCATCGGAAACCGCAATCGAGGTGGGTGTCAACATTTGGGGTACAAGTAAGGCGGCTGAACGCGCTGTTACGGAGCTATACATCAATCGTCCGGTGACGACCACCGGTGCGAGCGGTCCCGCTGCTCTGCCTTTCCCCAGTTCGGCAAAGTTGGCCAAAGTGGTTTATGGCAACAATGCCATAACTGAAATTCAGAGCTATACGTTCCAAAACTGTACGCTCCTGACCGAGGTGACACTTCCTACCGGGCTGACATCACTCGGCGACCAGGCGTTCCTTAACACCGGTCTGACCTCAATCGACATCCCCGCCGGGGTTACATCTATCGGTTCGTCAGTATTTAACAACTGTACCGCTCTTGCCAACGTGAAGATGGGCGACAATGTGACCAAAATAGGTGACATGGCTTTCTATAACGCCGGTGTCAAGAACATCACATGGCCTTCGGCTTTGACCGGTATCGGCGCGTACGCTTTCAGTGGCGCAGCCTTTGAGGGTGAGCTTACGCTCCCTGCCGCCGTTGAGACTATCGGCACTCAGGCTTTCGCCAAAAACAAGAAAGTGACGGCGTTTAACATTCCCGCTACCGTCAAATCAATCGGGTCAGCCGCATTCATGGATTGCCCCGCTTTGGCTAAATTTACCGTAGCAGAAGGCAACGCGGCATTCAAGGAGCTTCCTACCGGCGCGCTTGCCACTATCGACGGAGCGAAAATCATGAACTATCCCGCGGCTAATCCCGCCACAGCGTTTGCTGATGCTGACGCTACCGAGCTTGACGCTTACGCATTCTACGGAGCGAAAAACCTGACTGAGATTAATCTCGCCAAAACCAACGTGTACGGTGATTATTCGCTGTCCGGCACAAGCATCAAGAAAATTTCGGTATCAGGTACTCTGGGCCGCTATCTGCTGAAAGATTGCAAGTCGCTTGAGGAGGTTACCGTCGGCGGAAAAGAGGTGCCTTTCGGCATCTGCTCAGGCTGCTCGGCCCTTGCCAAGTATAACCGCACAGATGATATAACCATCGTCCGTCAGGAGTCGTTCAAGGACTGCACATCGCTTAAAACCCTTGACCTCGGCAAGATTCTCGTAATCATCGAGGCTGACGCTTTCGCCGGTGTCTCACAGATGGATCTCACCGTTGCCGCACACACTCCCGCTGCTCTTGGCGTGGGCGTATTCACTGAATCGACTCCTATCACTGTCACCGTTCCCGAAGCGTTGGTTAACGCTTACAAGGCAGCCGACGGTTGGTGCTATCTGACCATTAAGGGTGACGCTAACTTGGCAGAAGGCGGCCTTGATATGGGTATGCCCGCAGGTCTCTACTATGCAGGAACCGATGGTAACATCCATTGCGCATATGCTGATAATAATAGTGATACTTACGACGTGGGTGGTATGTTCCACACATTCCAGCTCGTCCAGTTCAAAAACCGCATCTATGGAGCTTGTGCCGGTGAGAAATGGTATTATTCAGGAACCGCTGGCAACGAAGGTGACGGCAAACTGTTCTATATCTCACGCGTGGACGGCAACGTGTTCCAGGCCACAGTGCTCGACAACGCCGGTAACAACGCCTACAAAGACCCGTTCGGCCTTTATATCTATGGTGACACATTGTATGTAAATGACCGTAACGTCTGCATCCGCAAGATTCCCGCAGGTGCAATCGCTCTTCCTCAGGACTATGCGTCATGGATGGAAAACAACTGGATGGCTTATTACGGCAGTCCTTGGACTTATGGTTGCATCAAGGCCGGTTTCGCCATCACTCAGGATCAGAATGCGGCCGGAGAGCCTGAGCCTCTCTACTGGGTGGCAATGAAGACCAACGGACAGGGCTTGTTCCGCTTCAAAGAGGAGCATATCGGCACGTCAGCAGCCCCCGGCCCGGCAACAGGTCTTGACCCGATGTTTGTCAATTCAGCTCCTGTGATCTCGACATTCTATATCGATGAGGCTAACAAACATCTCTATGCATATATCGAAACAGCCAACGGTGGTGAGTTCAAGGGTGGTCTTTATCGTTTCAGCCTTGACAAGGTGCTTGCTACTCCCAATCCCAACAAACTCGCTGAATTGAATCCGGATCTTATTGACGGCGCTCCCGTATATTGGGAAGGCGCAGGTGTTGAGCATGTAGGTATTCCTCAGCTTTCACCTGACGAAAACGGCCAGTATCTCTATTGGTGCTACCGCGCTCCTTCGGCAACTGATATTGACAATGTTGAAAAGGGTACCGACGGCCACTATGCTTGGGCTGAGGACTACAACGCTGAGAACCCGCTGCACCAGACCGGTATCAAGCGCATCAAACTCGGCTCGGACGTTCCTACCGTTGAAATGATTGTTCCCGGTGCTGCAGGTTACGGCGTAGTTCCCGTAAACTTCGAGGGATCAGTTAAACCCAGCGGCGTGGCCGACAATATCGTCAATGAGAAGGCCGCTTATGACCGCGTGCTCGTATCGGGCAAGTCGTTCACCGTTACCGATGCTGCCGCTGTCAATGTCTACGCTGCTAACGGCGCACTCGTTTTGACCGACAATGTAGCTGCCGGCGCAACAGTCACTGTTGAGGGTGCGGCAGGTGTCTATGTCATCGAGGCAATCTTTGCCGATGGTGCTAAACAGACCGCTAAAATCGCAGTGAAGTAATAACATAAAGCGATATTGGAAATATTGAGCCACGACCCGGCCGGGTCGTGGCTCTCTTTTTTTGCTTGAAGCGGCTGATATAATCGGTCGTGGAATGAACAATGCCGGTGTCCCGGTCGTTGTTGATATTAAAAACTGATAAATTAAAATATCATTGGTATGGATAGGAAAAGTATAAAAGGCACGCAGACCGAGCGCAATCTGCTTGCTTCGTTTGCCGGCGAGAGCCAGGCCCGCGGACGCTACACACTGTTTGCCCAAAAGGCTGTTGAAGAGGGCTATGAGCAAATAGCTGAAATATTCATGATTACAGCTGAGCAGGAACTCCAGCACGCTAAACGGTTTTTCTCGCGCCTCGAAGGGGGGATGGTTGAGATAAAAGCCGCTTATCCGGCGGGCGTGGTGGCCGACACTATGACCAATCTGCGCGAGGCTGCAGCGGGAGAGCGTGAGGAGTGGAGCGATTTATACAGTAATTTCGCTGAGACAGCCATGGCTGAAGGCTTCAACGATATCGCCGTTATGTTCAAGAATATAGCGAGCGTAGAGGTTGAACATGAGAAGCGTTACCTGAAACTGCTTGAGCGTCTTGAAACCGGGACTGTGTTTGCGAGTGCTGAGGCTGTCGAGTGGCAGTGCCGGCGTTGCGGCTGGGTTCATACCGGCAACAACGCTCCAAAGAGGTGCCCTGTGTGCGGCGCTGATCAGGGGTGGTTTGAGCGTAAGATGAATAATCTGTAAGCGAGCAGCCTGTATATACATATATCAAGCAACAGTGCCGCAAACACCCTCAATGGGTTCGCGGCACTGCCGTTTGTTCCTTAAAACTTTTTAAATCACAAAATATCCCGGTCGGGATTATTTGATTTTTTCGTTCAGCTCAGCACCTGCTTTGAACTTAACCTGTTTGCGAGCGGCGATTTCGATTTTTTCTTTAGTGCGGGGATTGATACCTGTGCGTGCGCTTTTTTCAGCAACAGAGAAAGTTCCGAAACCGATGAGAGTGATTTTGTCGTTAGCGGCAAGAGCGTTGGCAATAGCGGCAGTTGCGGCATCGAGCGCATTTTTAGCGTCAACTTTGGTTAAGCCGGCCTTTTCGGCGATGGCATTGATAAGTTCAGTCTTATTCATAATTAATTAGGTAAAAATAGATTGGTGTTTTGTTATGCGCAAATATAAGTCTAAAAAATGAAAAATGAGCAATAAATCTCAAAAAAATCTATATAAAGCGGTGAATATGGGGCAAATAATGGAAAAAAGTAACGAAAAATAGGTGAAATCAAGCGAACAGTTCGCGGAACGCTTCTTCGACCTTTGCCACTTGGTGGATGTTGATTGTCGATTTTGAGGGGTCTAATCCTTTGAGGTTGCCTGCGGGGACGAGTATGTCGGTCATTCCGAGTTTCTGAGCCTCAAGAATCCGTTGCTCGATGCGCGTCACGGGCCGTATCTCTCCCGACAGTCCCACTTCGCCAGCGCAGCAAAACCCCGAGGGGATGGCCATGTCGACGTTTGATGACAAAATGGCGCATATGACCGCGAGGTCGAGAGCGGGATCGTTGACTTTGAGACCGCCGGCGATGTTGAGAAACACATCTTTTTGTGCAAGTTTGAACCCGACGCGTTTTTCAAGTACGGCGAGCAACATATTCATGCGCTTTGAGTCGAAGCCGGTGACGGAGCGTTGCGGCGTGCCGTAGGCTGCGGTGCTGACAAGTGCCTGCGTCTCGATAAGCAGTGGTCGCGCTCCCTCGACAGTCACGCCGATAGATACCCCCGAAAGCCGTTCCGACGAGTGTGACATCAATAGCTCCGACGGGTTTGCAACCTCGCGCAGCCCTCGCTGACACATTTCGTAGATGCCTAACTCTGACGTGCTTCCAAAACGGTTTTTGATAGAGCGGAGTATGCGGTACATATACTGCCTGTCGCCTTCAAACTGCAGCACGGCGTCGACGATATGCTCCAGTACTTTTGGCCCGGCTATGCTGCCCTCCTTGTTGATGTGGCCTATTAGCAGCACGGGGACTCCCGACTCTTTGGCGTAGCGGAGAAGCCTTGCGGCGCATTCGCGCACCTGGCTGACGCTGCCCGCCGCCGATTCGATGGCGTCGGATGCGATTGTCTGGATGGAGTCGACAATCAGTATTTCGGGGTTGACCTCGGCGATGTAGTCGAAAATGTTTTCGAGTGAAGTGTCGGTGACGATGTAGCAGTTGTCGCTCTGCCTGCCGATGCGATCGGCGCGCATCTTAAGCTGCGACTCGCTTTCCTCGCCAGAGACATAAAGAATGCGTTTAGACTTGATGGAAAGAATGTTCTGGAGCACGAGCGTCGATTTGCCTATGCCCGGCTCGCCGCCAATCAGCACCATCGAGCCGGCGACGAGACCGCCGCCAAGCACTCGGTTAAGCTCTTCGCTTGGCATATGGATACGCTGCTCGGACGAGGCGACAATCTCTGATACTTTTCGCGGGGATGCCTTGGCGCGCTGTGATACCACTCGTCCGCGTGAGGTCGCAGGCACTTGTTCTTCAACCATCGTGTTCCAAGCACCGCACTCTGAGCACCGGCCTTCCCATTTCGGCGATTCATGGCCGCACTCGCTGCAAAACCAGACACTTTTGACTTTAGCCATGCTGTGTAAGGGAGTCAGTTTATTTAAATAAAAAGTCTGTAAAACAAATCAGTCACAAAAATAAACATAATTATTTAAATGGGGCAATCTTTGCATCGGTTAATTATTTGCGTGATTATGAAAGAATTTTCAAACAAATCGTCTATTTCACGCTTGTCGGATAAGCGTGTCTCATTGACCAATCTGGATGCGGTGGGAAAAAATAGTTGCACAATAAAAAAATAATTGCTACCTTTGCCCTCGCAATGCCCAGATGGCGGAATCGGTAGACGCGCTGGTCTCAAACACCAGTGGAGCAATCCATCCCGGTTCGATCCCGGGTCTGGGTACCCCAAAGCCCCTCGGAACTCATTGAGTTCCGGGGGGTCGCTGTTTTGATAAAGCGCGCAAAGCGGGTGTCAAGGGGCATAGTAATAAACCTGTGTTTGTAAAATGAAAATCTTACCTTTGTAGAGT
>CAZECG010000017.1:0-49540 GCA_964510535.1 uncultured Muribaculaceae bacterium | reverse complement strand
CCGCTATTTTATTGTGCGCCGAAAAAAAGCCCTTTGACGGCAAACGCTGTCAAGGGGCTTGATAAGTAGCGGGACCGAGAATTGAACTCGGGACCTCCGGGTTATGAATCCGACGCTCTAACCAACTGAGCTATCCCGCCATCGAAGTTTGCGAGTGCAAAGGTAGGCAAAAGTTTTTTACTGCGCAAATATTTTCGCAATAATTTTGTCTGTTGCATTCTTGTTGACGATTATATCCTCAGCATCTTCCTAATTTGGCAAATCTTCATTATTTTTGTTGGTTGAATATGCGACAAACGTATGCGCTAAGAACGCATATTGATATCGCAGGACAAAAATTTACGCAAAAGACATATGAAAGGAGCGATACTTGTTAGATTTATATGCGTTCTGTCGCTATGGTTGCTGCTTTGTTACCTGCTACTCAGCCAACGCACCTTCACGCTTTGGACTCTCTTTGTAATCATATCATCGGGCATAATAATCTTTGTTCCGCTATATAAAAAACACGTCAGAGATGGAAAAGGGAAGTAACGGAATCACTCGAAATCATCTCGACGAGACTTGTCCCTACCCTTTGCTCTCTAAGATAGACTCGCCGGACGATCTTCGTAAGTTGTCACCACAGCAGCTTCCGCAAGTCTGTGACGATATACGTAAAATGCTCATCGACCAACTTTCGGGAAATCCGGGGCATTTCGCGTCAAGTATGGGTGCCGTGGAACTGACAGTCGGGTTGCATTATGTGTTTGATACGCCACGCGACCGCATCGTGTGGGATGTCGGTCACCAGGCCTATGGACACAAATTGCTCACCGGACGTCGGGACGCATTTGCGTCTAACCGCAAACTTGGCGGAATCAGTGGATTCCCCAACCCGCAAGAAAGCGAGTATGACACGTTCACCTCAGGTCATGCATCCAACTCCATCTCGGCGGCTTTGGGCATGGCAGTAGCCTCTGAACTAAACGGTGACAAACCGCGGCGTAACGTCGTTGCTGTAATAGGCGACGCATCAATTAGCGGAGGTTTAGCTTTCGAAGGGATAAACAATGCTGCCAACACGCCCAACAACCTTCTGATCATACTCAACGACAACGATATGTCGATTGACCGTAATGTGGGAGCACTCAACCATTATCTCACCCACGTCACTACATCAAAAGGTTACAACACCGTGCGCTACAGTATCTATAAACTTTTTAGGAAGCTCAAGTTGATTTCAGAGAGACGAAAAAGTTCGATACTGCGTTTTAATAACTCGTTAAAATCATTCATTTCCCACGAGCAAAACATATTTGAAGGGCTCAACATAAGATATTTCGGCCCGTTTGACGGCAACGACATAGAGAGGGTAATCAAGGTGTTAAATGATGTCAAGGAGATGGAAGGCCCGCGTATACTCCATTTCAGGACGAAAAAAGGGAAAGGATATGAACCTGCCGAACTCGATCCCGCATCATGGCACGCACCCGGCAAGTTTGACCCGGTAACGGGAAAACGTATTAAAAATAAAACCGATGGTTCAGCACCGATAAAGTTTCAGGATGTGTTTGGGCACACTTTGGTCGAGCTTGCCCGCAAAAATCCAAAAATCGTAGGAATAACAGCCGCAATGCCATCGGGGACTTCAATGTGTCTGCTTCAGAAAGAATTTCCATCAAGGACGTTTGACGTTGGCATCTCAGAGGGACATGCGGTGACATTCAGCGGAGGGCTTGCAAAAGACGGTATGCAACCGTTTTGCGCTATATATTCATCGTTTCTCCAACGCGGCTATGATCACATCATCCATGATGTCGCCATAGCGGGGCTGCCGGTGACCTTTTGTATAGACCGGGCAGGTCTTGTCGGCGAAGACGGTATGACCCATCACGGTGTCTTCGATCTCTGCTACCTAAAATCAATCCCCAATATGATAGTCGCCGCGCCACGCGACGAAGAGTCTCTGAGGAATCTTATGTTCACAGCCCAAAACGCCAACCATGGGCCGATGGCCATCAGGTATCCGCGTGGCGACGGTTTCAATGCCGAATGGCAAACCCCTATGAGGGCGTTGGAAATCGGCAAAGGAGAAAAACTCTGCGACGGTTCAGACGTTGTAATCATAAGCGTCGGAACAATGGCTAAAGAGGTCAATCGCGCTATAAAAGTTTTGCAATTAACAGGAATTAGCGTAGCCCACTATGACGCAGTGTTCATAAAGCCGCTCGACAATGAAATGATGGAAGAAATCGCCCGGAAAGGATTGCCTATCGTCACTGTTGAGGACGGAGCGATTTCAGGAGGTTTTGGTTCGACCGTAATTGAATGGTTAGGAGATCATGGCTATCATCTACAAGTAAAGCGCATTGGGGTTCCTGATCGGTTCATCGCCCACGGCACCGTAGCGCAACTGAAAAAAATCTGCGGCATGGACAGCGATTCCATCGCCAACGAAATTATTAAAATGAAAATGGGTAACAAGTAATGAAGATAATTATAGCCGGAGCGGGAGAAGTCGGTTCACATCTTGCCAAACTACTGTCAAGAGAGGAACAGGATATTATAGTAATCGACCAGGATTCGGGCAAATTGGAGAATCTCAATTCCAATTACAACCTGATGACATTGGTCGGGAGTCCGACATCGTTCAACACGCTTCACGAAGCCAGAGTAGACCAATGCGACCTTTTCATTGCTGTTACACCTTTCGAGACGAGCAATGTCACAGCATGCGAGATAGCCAAAAGCCTTGGCGCACAAAAAACCGTGGCCCGTATTGACAACCACGAATATCTAAAAGATGAACACCGAGATTTTTTCACTTGCATGGGAGTCAATCACCTTATTTATCCTGAATATCTCGCCGCACAGGAGATTATCACCGCATTGAGACGCTCATGGGTTCGCAACTGGTTTGAGCTACACAACGGCGAGATTATATTGGTGGGCGTTAAAGTAAGGGAAAACGCATCGATTGTAGGACATCAACTGAAAGAACTCGCATCACAACGCACATTCCACGTCTCTGCAATCAAACGCAGGCATGAAACCATCATCCCGCGAGGCGACGACAGCATCAAGGCGAACGATATTGTCTATTTCACTACCACGCACGACCATGTTGATGATTTGCTGACAATTTGCGGAAAGACCAACCGTAAAGTAAAGAAGGTGATGGTTATGGGCGGAAGCTGCATAGCTATACGCTTCGCTAATCTTGCCGGCGATGAGTTCAAGATAAAAATCATCGACAATGACCGCGACAATTGCCGCAAACTTGCCGAGGAATGCCCTGATGCCGAAATCATCTATGGCGATGCCCGCGACAACGAGGTGTTGCGCGACGAGGGTATCGAAGATATTGACGCTTTTGTTGCGTTAACCGACAGTTCCGAAACCAACATACTTGGATGCATGACATCGCGTGAAATGGGAGCATGGAAAACAATAGCCGAGGTGGAAAACATCCAATTCATCTCAGAAGCCGAGGGGCTTAACATAGGCACCATCATCAACAAAAAGCTGTTAGCATCGAGCAAAATTTTCCAGCTACTACTTGACGCTGATTCCACATCAAGCAAATGCCTTGCCCTCGCCGATGCTGAAGTAGCTGAAATTGAGGCAAAGCCAAAGTCAAAAATCACTTGCGGACCCGTAAAAGATTTGAAACTGTTCCGCGATATGACAATAGCCGGATTAATCCGAAACGGGCGCGGTATGCTCGTTGATGGACACACCATCATCGAACCCGGCGACCATGTCGTAGTATTCTGCTTGTCGGGTGCGATTCACAAAGTGGAAAAACTGTTCAACTGATTATGTTCAGGTATCAACCAACAATCAACTTCCCAATGCTCATGAGAGTGGTCGGCTGGCTGCTCGTCATTGAGGCGATATTTATGCTCATGCCTATGATTACCTGTCTCATCTATGACGAGGCAGACTTCAAAGCGTTCCTCATATCGGCCGGAATTACGTCAGGTGCCGGGTTGCTCATGACATTCGGCATACGTTCACATCACGCCGACATGGGAAAACGCGAAGGCTTTCTATTGACAACCCTTGTGTGGGTTGCGTTTTCGGCTTTCGGCATGATACCGTTCTTAATCTGCGGAACTCCCATGTCGCTCAGCGACGCTTTTTTTGAATCAATGTCGGGATTTACCACGACCGGAGCGTCTATTCTTCAGGGAATCGGGCATTTTTCTCACGGCATTCTGTTATGGCGGTGCCTCATGCAATGGATCGGAGGCATGGGAATAATACTTTTTACTCTCGCCGTCGTTCCGATGCTCAATTCGTCGGGAGGTATGCAGATGTTCAACGCAGAGGTAACTGGTATCACTCATGAGAAACTACGGCCACGCATAAGTCAGACCGCAAAAAGCCTATGGTATATGTACATAATACTCACAATAGTGCTGTGTGTCCTTTTATGCTTTAGTCCTATGAGTGTTTTCGACAGCATCTGTCATGCGTTTTCGACCATTTCAACCGGCGGTTTCTCAACCCATGACGATAGCATAGCGGCTTTTAACTCGACTTATGTCGAGATTATCCTGACTGTATTTATGTTTCTTGGGGGGGTAAATTTTGCTCTTCTCATCAAAGTTGTCACTGATACACCGAAAGCCGCATTGAGAAATGACGCATTCAAGCTCTATGTTTGGGCAATAGCGGTAATGATGGCGTTGTTTGTCATATCCATTATCTCGCGCGGAGAGATGCATGGCATAGGGTCTGTTACCATCGACCCGCTTTTCCAGATTGTATCAACAATGACTTCTACCGGCTATACCGTGACTAATTTTGAAAATTGGGGCGGATTTGTCCTTGCGCTCGTATTCTTGATGATGTTTTTCGGTGCTTGTGCAGGCTCGACAAGTGGAGGAGCGAAACTTGACCGTCTTATTTTCCTATGGGAGAACACACGCAATGAGATATATCGCTGCATACATCCTAACTCTATCTTGCCAGTAAGGGTCAATGGCAAAATGATGTCGTTTGACCTTGTCAACAAAGTTATCGCATTCCTCTGTATCTATGTAATGCTGATTATGGTAGGAGGCATCGTGTTAACGGCATTTGACATTCCGCTTGTCGATGCGTTTTTCTCATCCTTCTCCGCTATAAGCAACACCGGTCTTGGAGCCGGCGTGACTGGGTATGGCGGCTCATATGAGATAATCCCGAATGCCGGCAAATGGGTTCTCGCATTGCTGATGCTGATTGGACGTCTCGAACTCTTTACCGTCCTCATTCTGTTCACCCCTGGTTTCTGGTCAAAGTAAACTAACGATAACAAGCGGCACAGAAATGACGCACCCTCGCCGGAATCTTTTCGTCGAGGGTGCGCAATGTTATAAATCATTTTGAGGAGTTATAACGCCGACAAAATCGTCTCTCTGGTCGTCTCAATAGTATCTGCGACTTCATACTCCGACGGAGGTGGCGGCACAGGCTTGTGTATGGTCAATTTTATATGACCCCAATGGGGTAATTTCGCATAACGCGGAAGCACCGCAAAAGCGCCGTCAATAGTCAGAGGCACCATTGGCAACTGGAACTCCGCCGCAAGCTTATATGCCCCGCGTTTGAATTTTCTGACACTTCCATCCCAAGTGCGAGCGCCTTCGGGGAAAACCACGAGCGACATACCCCCTTTCAATCTGTCCTGCGCTTCATCCATAGTGTGGCGCAGAGCCGACGGAGTGGAGTTATCGACATAAATCTGCCCTGATTTCAAACAGCTATACCCCACCAGCGGAATTTTCTCAAGACTCTTTTTCATCATCCAACGAAACTGATGTCCGAGAAACCCATAGATAGTGAAAATATCGTATGCCCCCTGATGATTCGAAACAAACACATACGAGGTTTCAGAATCGATATTCTCACGTCCGGTTACCGATACCTTGACAAAAGTGAGCCAACAGAAAATCTTAGACCATAAGGATGCCGGGTAATAGCCCCACCACCTACCGCCGCCGAGCGACGACCCTATTATGGTTACAATAGCTGTTAGTGCGGTGAGCAAAAGCAAAACCGGGAGCATGAACACTATCTGATAAATTCGATAGAGAAGGAGGAGCATAGTGTCTGATTGTAAGCAGATTAATAGGCAAAAATCGGATAATCGGCCATCACCGCATTAACTTTCTTACGCACCGATGAGATTACCGTCTCGTTTTCATGATTAGACAATACAGTGTCAATCATCTCTACAATCTCGCCCATCAAGTTCTCTTTTGCTCCACGGGTTGTTATCGCAGGAGTTCCAAGACGTATGCCGGAAGTCAGGAAGGGTGAACGGCTGTCGAAAGGCACCATGTTTTTGTTGGCCGTGATGTCGGCCTCAACAAGCACGCGCTCGGCAACCTTGCCCGTCAGATCGGGGTATTTGGTACGGAGATCCACGAGCATGCAGTGGTTATCGGTTCCGCCTGAAATAATCTTGTAGCCTTTATCGACCAAAGCCTGTGCCATAGTAGCGGCATTTTTCTTAACTTGAGCCTGATATTCCTTATAAGATGGCTGAAGAGCCTCGCCAAACGCCACCGCTTTTGCGGCGATAACGTGTTCAAGCGGTCCTCCTTGAACACCGGGGAACACAGCCGAGTCAAGTAGTGATGACATTTTGCGAATTTCCCCCTTATTATTTGTCTTGCCAAATGGGTTATCAAAATCCTTACCCATCAAAATCAGACCGCCACGCGGGCCGCGGAGCGTCTTGTGGGTTGTCGATGTGACAATGTGGGCATATTTGACAGGGTTATCAAGGAGTCCGGCGGCAATCAATCCTGCGGGATGAGCCATATCAATCATGAGGATGGCCCCTATTTCATCGGCCAAACGGCGCATACGGGCGTAGTCCCACTCGCGAGAATAGGCACTTGCGCCACCGATAATCAGACGCGGACGCTCGCGACGCGCCACTTCCTCCATCTGCTCATAGTCAATCAGGCCTGTCTCCTCTTTCACGTTATACTCCAACGCCTTGAACATCAAACCCGAGAAGTTAACAGGGCTACCGTGTGAAAGGTGTCCGCCGTGGGCGAGGTTCAAACCGAGGAACTTATCTCCGGGTTTCATACAAGCCATAAAGACTGCCATATTGGCTTGTGCACCAGAGTGGGGCTGGACGTTGGCATATTCGGCTCCAAACAGAGTTTTGATGCGATCGATCGCAAGCTGCTCGGCAAGGTCTACAACCTGGCAACCTCCATAATAACGGTGCCCGGGATATCCCTCGGCATATTTGTTTGTAAGGCAAGAACCCATCGCAGCCATAACCTGGTCGCTGACGAAGTTTTCTGACGCTATAAGTTCAATACCATGGAGTTGGCGCTGATGCTCGCGCTCGATGATGTCGAATATCTGTTGGTCTTTTTCCATTTTTAAATATATGATATGTGTATGAATTTTATTTTTTCTTTTGTACGGTCCATCCGAAGCGTCCGATTTTTTCACCTTGCTTGTAATATGCACCATGGCTGTAGTTAATCAAACCGGCATTTCCAAGGTTAAACGCTCCGGTCTCTTTGTCGATTAACGACTCATCGGCTCTGACGTTCAGAACTTCGGCAACAAACATATGATGGCTTCCGAGCGGAATGATATCCCTCACACGGCACTCAATACTGAGGGGCGATTCTTTGACCGAAGGGCATGATACTTTAACTCCCGGTTCCGGTGTGAGACCGGTTTCTTTCCATTTGTCGAATTCTCGGCCCGATTTGACACCGCACCAATCTGTAGCTCTCGCAATTGCCTCTGTCGTAAGATTTATGGTAAACTCCATCTGACGCCGTATCATATCGTAACTGTACCGCTCGGGACGGACGGATATATAGCACATAGCCGGGTCAGTGCAGATGGTGCCGGTCCATGAGACCGTCAACAAGTTGCAGTCATCAACAGAACTTCCGCAGCTCACCAACACCGCTGGTAATGGGTAAATCATCGTACCCGGTTTCCAATCTTGTTTCATAAAATCAAAATATGATTGACACGCCGCTGTTATAACACATGAGCCTTGTCGCTTGTCACAGAATGTCCGCAGTAATGGCAACGTATCGTGACAGGCTCACGCGATACGACATGGAAACGCGTTTTCATCGGCTCGTTGTTTGTGATGCATTTCGGGTTGTCACATGTGACAATTCCGGTTATGACATCAGGCAACACTACCGGGCGCTTCTCTACCACTTCAAAGTCTCTAATTATATTTACCACCGCCGTCGGGGCGATTAACGCGATGCGGTTAAGAGTAGTTTCCGGGAAAAAAACATCTGCGACTTTTATTATGCCTTTAGTCCCATAACGCTCGCTTGCTAGATTATTACCGATTGTCAACTGCGTGCCTAATTTTTCAATGCCGAGTATATTGACGGCCTTGAACAAGACCGACGACGGTATATGGTCTATGACTGTGCCATTGCGCAACGCGGCTACGGCAAGTTCTTTCTTGGCTGTTGTCATTTGTCTGATTCCTTTAGTTTTGTAACATCTATTCCGAGCGCACGGCAGATCAAGGCTTGACGTGCGTAAAGCCCATTGCGAGCCTGCTGGAAATAATATGCCTTGGGGTTGTCATCGACATCGAGAGCGATTTCATTGACGCGCGGCAGCGGATGCAGTATTTTAAGATTATCACGCGAGCCGTCAAGCATGGAGTTATGAAGATTATAGAGATTTTTCACCTTCTCGTATTCCATGATGTCAGTGAAACGTTCACGCTGAACGCGGGTCATATAAAGTATATCGGTCGAATTAATCACTTCCGGTGAGAAATCGGTGTGTTCGGTATATTCGATACCGTTTTCGTCACAGAATATTTTATATTCTACCGGCATCTTCAATTCGTCGCAAGCCACGAATTTAAATCGCGGGTTGAAATAACGCATCGCCATGAGCAGAGAATGGACAGTCCTGCCATATTTCAAGTCACCGACCATGGTTATATCAAGGTTCTCAAGCCGCCCTTGCGTCTTATAAATCGAATAGAGGTCAAGCATGGTTTGCGATGGATGCTGGTTCGCACCGTCACCGGCGTTGATAATAGGCACTTCGGTAACCTCAGTGGCATATCTCGCCGCCCCTTCAAGATAATGGCGCATGATTATCAGGTCAACATAATTACTCACCATCTTGATAGTGTCTTTGAGGGTCTCCCCTTTTGTAGAACTGGTTGTGCTTGCATCAGAGAAACCAATCACCCGGCCGCCAAGGCGGTTGACCGCAGTCTCAAAACTAAGTCTGGTGCGGGTCGACGGTTCAAAAAACAATGTGGCAACGACCTTGCCGTCGAGAATTTTGTGGTTAGGATTATTCTCAAAATAGCGTGCTTGCTCAAGCAAGCTCAATATCTCCTCACGGGAGATATCTGAAATAGAAACAAGACTGCTCTGGTTCATGGGTTGGAATCCTTTGTAGGGTAACGCGAAGTTACAATTTTAGTCAGCCTCAAGCAAATATTATCGTGACAAATTGGCCGTGCCGCCGCTAATTAATTGGATTGTCCGCTGGCTGAGTCGGCGTCATCGTCACAGCAATCTAAATTGCGGCTGAGTGACTCCTTGATGCGGCGTATGTCGCGGGTTGTGCGCACCTCATTCCACACGGCAATCGCCGTGCCCACAACGGCACCTATGACACCCCCTTCAAAGGCGGCATCATTTTCACGGAACACCCACAACAAGTAAGCCACGAGCAGCAAGGCGAGCATAGTGCCGAGGCTTTCAAAACGCCGTCGTAAAATTGCAAAATCAGAGATTCTAACAAGAGCTTGGCTCACCGGCAAATCGATTACGGTCATTTTGCCGAGCCGCCGATACAGCATAAAGTGATAGCAGCCACACACTAAGAAATAAGCGAGGACAAGCCAATATAACAACAACGGCAAATCAAACGCACTGCTAAGGAGAACCAACCACAACGGGGAGAAAAGACAGATGCATACGCTCCATAGTCTACGCCGTTTCAAGCGATCGACCAACGCGGTGCGAGTTTTATAACCCTTATTGTCGAGCATTTCGCGATTAATGCCGTCGACAAGGTCGTCGTTGGGTGTCAGTTGCCGCCATTGCGATTTGAGGGAGTCAATATCCATAACTCAATGTCGATTATTAATATAATAACTCAAAACTCAGCACTCGCTATCCAACACGAGACGCTGCTTAATACGCCGCAATCGAGTGGCGATGGTGTTGCGCGGCAATCCGGTGATTTCGGCAATTTCGTCATAAGTGTGCTCATCGAGCCACAACATTATAATAGCCTTGTCGAGGCTTTCGAGACGCGAAATCAACCGATACATCTCTTTGAGCAGAGCCGGTCGTTCGTCACCACTTGCCGCCATATCTGCCACTACGTCGAGCGAAACTGTCGCTCGGGCGTTGCGCGAGCGGCGAAAGATAGTCAAACAAGTGTTGATGGCGGTGCGGTAGATCCACGTCGAGACTGCCGAGTCGCCGCGAAACGAGTCGATGCCGCGCCAGAGGTTGACCAACGTTTCTTGATACAAGTCTTTGAAGTGTTCACGGTCGGTGGCATACATATAGCACACCTTGGTGATAACACCTCGATTGTTCTCGATAATCGAGACAAAACGTCGTTCTTTGTCGGTTTCTGTACTCATTTCAAAACGTTTGACGCTTTGATGGCTGAAAAGTTTCATCGGAGCGCAAAAAAAAGTTTGGCACGGCAGACTTTAGCTATTGCGCCTTCGCCATCGTGCCAACCTTTAAAAGTCTTTGCGGCAATACCGCCACTGGGGTATCAGAACAAGTAGGCCGCTGTGACAGTCCAGTAGCGGTCTTTACCATTATAAATAGGCACTTCAACATCATCAACGTCAAATGCCTTGGTCTCAATGGCTTTGGTAAGTCCCAAGCCATAGCTTGCACTTACCTGGATTTTGTTCAGCAACTGCACGCCCAAACCGAAATTCCAAGTGATGTCGCAAGATTTGTTTTCAATAAAATTCTTATAATCTTTTTCTGAGCAGAGGAACGCAAAACTCGGGCCTGTGAACAGATAAGGAGTTACAATATTACCGATTGCCGGGATTCCAATCTTCCACTTTAAGTTGATTGGTATTTCGATATAGTCACGTTTGATTGTGGTCTCGCCAAGATCCTCAACGCCCACCTTGGCCGCACGATGAACATACATTACGGAGCCATCAACTCCAAGGTTAAACACCGGAAGCATCACCTCCGCCATCAGACCGCCGGTAAAACCGGTTTGGTTTTTAGAGTCTAAAGCGTCATCGTTTAGATGGAGTTTAGATGTGGTGAAACCGACTTTGGGTCCCCAGGAAAATTGAGCGGAAGCAGGCATTGCACAAGCTATAGTCAACAAGCCCACAAGCAATAATAATTTAATTCTATTCATAATAAGTTAGGTTTAATTAGTCATTTTATATTCGCGAAGATACACATTTTTCGATATAATTGGGAAAATAGTCCAATTTTTGGTAAATTTGCTTACCTAATAACAATTAAAGTCCCAAAAATGTTGACACTGCGACCCATCACCACTACCGACCGCTACTACGATTTTGCCGAGGCACTGTTTCTCTCATCGTTTCCCGCCGTCGAGCGTCGCGACACGGCGGCCCAACGCTACAACGTAGACTGCGTCGAGCAGTTTACGCTCTTTCTAGCCGAGGACGATGGCGAGCCTGTCGGATTCATAACGCTATGGGATTTATGCGGGTTTAGCTACTGCGAGCACTTCGCCACCGACCCGTCGCAGCGCAATAAAGGCTATGGCAGCCAAATCATTGACATGATTTTGGACCGCCTCCCCCACCCGCTCGTGCTTGAAGTGGAACTGCCCGACAATGACCTGTCTCGCCGCCGTATCGACTTCTACCGCCGCCACGAGTTTAGGCTTATGGAGCACTTTGCCTACACCCAGCCGCCCTATCGCCCCGAAGACTCTCCGCTACCACTGCTACTGATGGTATCGGGCAATGAGAGCCGACAACTCGACTTGACCGAAGTTGCCGCCACAATCCACGCCTGCGTCTACGGCACTCCTCGCTAAAAGGGCCTATGCGGCAACCTGCGCCACGATACTAACACTCCAAGACTAAGCAAAAAATTAATTTTTTGAAGGTTTTAGATAAAACTTATTTTCACTAAGATTCATTATTGTGTAATCTTGCTCAGAGATAACCTTTGCGCTCCACCAATCAGTCTCTTTTGTCGGATTGCCGATAACAATTTCCTGCGGAGCGTAAGAACGATAAAAGACCCCAAACATATCCACGACTTATTATTGTTTGGAGACGTAACCTTTATCTTTGTTTCTTGAATCGATATGAATTATTTGCATCGCTGCAAAGGTACGACTTTAACGGCATTTATACTATGGAAAGCACAAAAGCACTTTGCTATCGTAATTAAAAATCATGACTTATGTCTGCTCATTTGCTTGATTGTAAATAATTTTTTGTAACTTTGCAGTCGCTTTTTAGCATCCCGTGTGATGGGAAATTAAGGAGCAATAAACTTAATTTTGAGTAACACAATTAATTAACAAACTGATGAAACTGTTTAAACTCGCAGCCGAGCCTCGCACTGACCTCGGAAAGAAGGCCGCAAAAGGTCTCCGCAAAGATGAGAAAATTCCCGTTGTCCTCAACGGTGGTGAAGTGATTACACTCCCCTACACCGGCACACTCAATCCCGGTGAGAAAATCGTAGAAATAGCTAACGGCAAGGGCTTGATTACCACAGACCTCACTGTAACCCAGGATGGTGTGCGCAAACTCATCTACACTCCCGACATCTTCGCTGTAGAACTCGACTATAACGGCCAAAAGAAGATGGCCATACTCAAAGAGGTTCAATACCATCCGGTAAAGGACACCATTCTCCACATGGACTTCCTCGAAGTCAACGACACCAAACCCGTTGTCATGGAAGTGCCTGTGAAACTCGAAGGCCACGCCGAGGGTGTGAAAGCCGGTGGTAAGCTCACGCTCTCTATGAAGAAAATCAAAGTTAAAGCTATTTATTCAGCTATTCCTGAGCGCGTAGTTGTCAACGTTGACAACCTGGGTCTTGGCAAAACCCTCCAGATTGGCGACCTCCACTTCGACGGTCTTGAACTCGTCAACGCCAAAAACGCCGTGGTTTGCGCCGTTCAATTGACCCGCGCCGCCCGCGGTGCCGCAGCAGCTGCCGCAGCAGGCAAGTAAAAATGACATTAGAAACACTGTATTTCTATGAAATATCTCATTGTTGGGTTGGGCAATATCGGTGATGAATATCGCGATACCCGCCACAACATCGGATTTAAAATATTGGATGCCTTTGCTGAGGCATCCAATATTTCTTTTGACACGGAACGCTACGGCGATGTAGCCCGCTTGAGACTCAAAAATAAACAGCTCGTGCTGTTAAAACCATCAACCTACATGAATCTAAGCGGCAACGCCGTCCGTTACTGGAAAGAACGAGAGAAAATCGAAATTGACCACGTATTGGTCGTGGTCGATGACCTTGCCCTACCCTTTGGAGCCATTCGCCTCAAGCCGAAAGGAAGCGATGCCGGTCATAATGGGCTAAAAAACATAGCCGCCATGCTCGGCACTGACGCATATCCCCGTCTAAGGTTCGGAATCGGCAACGATTTTCCGCGAGGGGCACAAATTGACTTCGTACTGGGGAAATTCTCGCTCGACGACAGGATGAAAATGCCCGCACGCATCGAGATGGCTGTCGATGCAATCAAAACATTCTGCCTCGCCGGACTACAGACCGCGATGTGTGATTATAACAACAAGTGAAGCCTATGGCAAAAACCGAAGAACGAATCGACAAATGGATGTGGGCAACGCGCATATTCAAAACACGGACAATCGCCACCGATGCCTGCAAAAAAGGACGTGTCACAATAGGCGACGGTGTACCTGCCAAACCATCAAGGCTCATACACGTAGGCGACATCGTAAACGTCAGAAAACCGCCTGTTACTTACTCTTTCAGAGTGAAAGCATTGACCGAAAACAGATTAGGTGCGAAACTGGTTCCTGATTATCTTGAAAACATCACGCCTCAGTCTCAACTTGACCTGCTTGAGGTTGTCAAAATAAGCGGATTTATCAACCGCCGAAAAGGGTTGGGCCGCCCGACTAAACGCGAAGGCCGAGAACTATCAAAATTCACCGAACAGACCTACGATGATGGTTGGGATTTTGAGTTTGATTTTGATGAAGAAGATGACGAATAGTGTTGATTTCGTCTTATTTCACACGTTTCACCTTTGCCGGACAACTTTTTTGCACTAAATTTGGGCGAAATAATATCAACTGATGAAGATAACAAGGAAATTTACTGCCGATGACAGCATTGTCGATGTAATCGAGTATGACTACACCCTTCTACCGTTTCTCAGCCGCTTCTCGCTTCCTTTAGGGTTCGGCAACAAATCCATCGCGTCTGTATGCGGAGAGACCGGAATAGATGTCAAAGTGTTTCTCTTGATTATAAACTTTATTGTTTCAGGCCAACCCGACAATGATGCTTTATCGACGCTGAATCCTCTTGACATAGTGGATTTTTTGAAAAACTCCCACGATTATTTCATCAGTTATAAATTTCCACACATACGCCAGAATCTGACCAATGCGCTGGACCAGTCACACGATGACATAAATCCGGCTATTATAGGGTTCTATGACGATTTTGTCGACAAAGCGACCAAACACTTCCGCTATGAGGAGCGCAACTTATTCCCTTATGTAAAAGCCCTTATGGACGGGCACCCGAGCAAATACAACATAAAAATTTTCTGTCGGCAACACGACGAAGTGGCCGACAGCCTCTCAGAACTGAAAAACATAATTCTGAAATTTTATACAACGTCAGTGCCCAACAAGATGTATGACGTTCTTGTAGACATTTACAACTGTGAGGAAGATTTGGACTCGCACAGCAACATCGAGAACTACATATTAGTGCCGATGGTTGAAGCGATTGAACTAAGCCATAGCGACATCTGATGAGACAGGTCAACATAGGAATAGCCATAAAATCACCGCTGATTTATGCGGGTCTGTCATCGCTTATCAAAAGTGCGTCAGATTGGAATGCCACCATCATAGATGTTTCAGACGATGACTTACATCAGCTCGCCGCACGACGTAAAATCAGCATTCTCATTATCGACCCACTATTAGCTTCAGCCGGTGAAATAACAGAATTAAAGAAATCGGCGGGTGGAAAAATGAAAATCGCAGCAATATATCACACTGCGCTTCCATCGGAAACTATAAAACTGTTTGACTGCACGATATCCATTTATGACGATATAGCCTCCCTCCGCGAAACGCTCAGAAAACTGATGTCATCAAGCAACCAGTCAAACGCCCAACGCGAACTGACATTGCGTGAACAAGAGATAGTGAAATGTGTGGTCAGGGGGCTATCCAACAAAGAAATCGCCGACAGAATCAACTTGTCGGTGAACACAGTAATGACACATCGGCGCAATATTGCCGCAAAATTACAAATCCACTCACCTGCCGGCCTTACAATCTACGCATTGGTCAGCAAGTTGGTAAAACTCGACGAAATAGCAGGAGGAATCAAGATTTGACTAATCGATGCGACCAAGCGCATCCATAAACTCACGTCGCAAATCAACCGACGTTTCAAAATCACCACAGTAATCAATCGTGGTCGTCGACGAATCTTGTTTCTCTACGCCCCTCATTTTCATGCACAGATGCTGTGCGTTGCAGGCCACGATGACACCCTTTGCTGACAGCGTCTTGGCAATCGTATGGCATAATTGAGATGTAAGACGTTCCTGTACTTGCAGACGACGCGCATAAACATTCACCACTCGTGCGAGCTTACTTAGACCTATCATCTTTCCATCGGGTATATAACCGATGGACACCCGCCCAAAAAACGGGAGTATGTGATGCTCGCAAAACGAATAAAACTCTATATCTTTCACGATAATCATCCGCGAGCCGGCATGCTCAAAAATTGCCTGCCTCATAACCTCATCCGCATTCTGAGTATAGCCTTGAGTGGCATAATAGAGTGCTTTTGCGGCTCTCATAGGGGTTTTCATCAAGCCCTCGCGGCTGACATCCTCCCCAAGAAGTGTTATAATCGCCTTATAATGCTCTGCTATCTGATTTACAGTTTCGTTAGCGTCTGGTGTATACATATTGTTCTACGTCTGCTGTTTAAATAACGCATCGTTGCGTCTATTTCACAATTGACACCCTGTCTCTTACGACTCTAACTTCGCAGCTGTACGACGGGAACGCATGTTTAATCTCATCGGCGGCCTGCTGTGCTTCTTGCTGATTACGAAAATCGCCCACTTTCAGACGCCAGAACGGTGCATTATACACAACATATGTGCGGTGCTGCGGAAAACGCGCCGATATATTACGCGCTCGCGTTCGTGCTTCTGTTTTTGCCGACCGAGCGTTGTTGTCAGAAAACACCTGAATGCGGTAACCGCCAGACCTAACAGCCGAACCGCCCATTTTACTTTCAAGCAATGATTGCGCATCGACCACTTCTGATGGCGACAGACGTTGCTCAAGTCCTACGGGTGCTATAATCTCGATTATGCTGTCGGACTGGATGTGGTCAATTAGTGAACCCGTTTTAGATGAGTCTTCTGCCAATACGGGTTGACATAACGCCACGGCAAACAGTGAAAAGCCGATTGTGTTTAAACGCATACGCTATACAAAAAAGTTAAGGCTACAAAAATAGTAAAAAACATTTTTGCAGCCTTAATAATTCCGACAAAACTTAATTAGAACGCATTGACGATACCCATAAAGTCAGCGGCTTTGAGCGAAGCACCACCGATGAGACCACCGTCTACGTTAGGTTTAGCAAACAATTGGGGAGCGTTAGAGGGCTTACAGCTACCGCCATAAAGGATTGATGTGTTTTCAGCCACTTCTTTGCCATATTTTGTTGCAATTACCTCACGGATGAAAGCGTGCATCTCCTCTGCTTGGTCGTCGGTAGCGGTTTTACCTGTGCCAATTGCCCAAACAGGTTCGTAAGCAAGGATGAGCTTGCCGAAGTCAGCAGCGGAAAGTTCAAAGAGGGCATCTTCGATTTGTTTTTTAACAACATCGAGGTAAGAGCCGTTTTCACGTTCTTCGAGGACTTCACCGATGCAAAAGATAGGAGTGAGGTTGTTGGCCAAAGCGAGATTTACTTTTTCTTTGAGGATTTCGGAAGTCTCACCGTAGTACTGGCGACGCTCTGAGTGACCAAGTATAACATAAGTAGCACCGGTAGATGCTACCATAGGAGCTGAAACCTCACCAGTGTAAGCGCCAGATGTGTGGTCGGCGCAGTTTTCGGCACCGAGACCAAGTTTGTTTTGGTCGATAACGGCGTTGATAGATGCGAGGTGAGTGAAGGGAACGGCGATAATTACATCACATTTGGGAGTAGCACCGGCAAGAGCTTCGTTAACTTCTTTAGCCAAAGCGACACCTTCTTGAAGAGTGGTGTTCATTTTCCAGTTACCGGCTACAATGTTCTTTCTCATTTTAGTACTTATTATATGAATTGATTTACAAAAGATTTCTTGACCGCGAAGTTAGATAAAAATGCCGATAAATATAGGACGGTTAACATATATTGTTTCAGTCCAAGCACTATTCTTTTCTATCAATCATTTTATCAGCCATTTTAAGTCGCCAATGCCTTACCCTGTTGCGCAAAACGAGGAACATAGTCTGTAGCAATGCGAGTGACACCAACGACGCTATCAATAGCGATGTTAGTGTTATTAGTCGACTTTTTCCGTCGTAGGATAGGAAATCCAAAGGATGTGACGAGAGGGTAAGCACGTCGGATGGCACAGACCAAAGATTACGTTTCCAGACAATCACTCCGTCGTTAACATACACCAGACCGACATTGCCGCGAGCGAGTTCTTTAATTGCGGTGTCATCGGCTGAGTAACATTTGTATACTGCCATTGAATAGTCGACCCAAACATCAATACCCTCACGGTCGGTAGCTAACAAGCCTATAAGCTCACCTCCCCGAGCCGCGATGTAGCGGTTAAGTTCGTTAATCAGATAGGTATATGATATGTCGGCGCGACGAAGGTCGGGAATAGTCAAAAACAGTTGTTCGCCACTACCATGAAGCACGTCGGCAGTGACATCTTCGTCTCCGTCGAAAATCGCCAATGTCGAGCCGATTTTCAAATCAGCGTCTTGGCGAGTCACAAAAGTCCAAGTTGAATCTGGCAACTCGTCGAGAGTAAATTCCCGACGCTCCCCGTCGCGTTCATATATGTATGATACAGTCGACTCGTCGAAGTCTGTATCATCAGCTACAAGCCTACTTGAGACGGGATAAGAGCGGAAATCTAACATCGGTTGAACATTGTAGCCAAACAGTGCCACAAACAATGCGTATATGCCCGACAATAACGACACGACCCACTGGCAATAAGGCAAATACAAGCCTCTAACAGCGTGATTGAAAACAGTTAGATAGGCAATAGCAATCGACAGGATGACGTTCTTAATAAATGTGGCGTCGTTGGATAGCTTGATTAAATCGCCGAAGCACCCACAGTCGCTCACCGGGTCGGCGACCATAATGTAGAAAGAAAGTGGCAACATAAAGGCCATCGTCGCCGCAAGCAGCCACGTTATCACCCTGCGATAGCACCCTGTGATGAGAAGCAGCCCGAAAACGAATTCGGCTCCCGACAATCCGATAGCGGCTGTTAAGATTACAGTACGCGGCATCGAAACGTCCCAAACCGAAAGGTATTGCTCGATTTTATAGACAAAGCCCCACTCGTCAATGACTTTGGCCAGTCCCGAGACGATGAATGTCGCACCGACAAGCAGTCGCAACGTCCAAACTATCCACGTCAGATATTCACGATTAAGTCGTGAAAGCTGCCATTTAGCCATAATCACTCGGTGAGTTTGATGATACCAAAAATCGAATAGTTGATAATATCCATATAATTGGCGTCGATGCCCTCAGAGACGGCGGTTTTGCCTTGGTTGTCCTCAATCTCTTTGGTACGCATGAGTTTCATCAAAATCAAGTCGGTGTAAGACGACACTCTCATAGCCCGCCATATCTCGTCATAATCATGATTCTTAGCTATCATTAACTGCCGTGTCTTGTTCATTAACGAGTCATAAAGTTCTACAGCCTTCTCAACCGAAATGTCTTTTTTGTCGGAAAATCCGAGAGAGAGCTGAATCAGTCCAATAACTCCGTAGTTGACCATACCTATAAATTCGGGGAGTATCCCCTCGTCGACCATCGCGTTACCCTTTGTTTCGAGAGTACGGATGCGGTTTGCTTTTATAAGTATTTGGTCGGTAACCGATGATGGGCGCATCATGCGCCATGCTGCGCCGTAATCGTTCAATTTCAGAACAAACAAATCGCGGCATGACTTGATGGCTTGGTCAAATTGGGCTATAGTGTCGGGCATAATTCAGTTGTATTTAAACATTTTGATTGACAAATTTAGTGAAAAATTATATAACAACAAAGCGGCCACTTGCCCAAAGCAGCGGCCGCAATATACTGAAATCAAAATAGATTAACAATTAGAGAGCTTCTACACGTTTGAGGTTTTCCTCGTCGTGGAGGTTGTAGTAAACGTTTCGGAGATAGCGAAGAGCGTCAGAGCCGTTATCGGGGTCGATAGAGTAAGCGGCTTCAAGATGCCCGGCAGCTTCGCGGAACAGGGGGTTAATCTCCGTCTCGACAAGCTTGTTATAATCAGCCTGACTCAGGTTGGAAGCGCCATCACTGATAGCGTAAGCCTTTTCGCATAGCTTACGGCCAAGGTTATATCGGCTCTGTGCGAATTGTGAATCAAGTTCTGTCGCTTTGCGATAATTGGCGATAGCATTGTCATTATCTTTCTGGGCCTCATAAAGAATACCCATGATGTTATAAAGCTGCGCGTTATCGGGGTCAGCCGAGATAGCATTTTCAAGCATCTGCTTTGCTTCTGCGTACTTCTCTTTTTCAATGCGGCTGTTAATCATTAGTTGAAGGAATTTGGGGTCCTCATCGCCATAGAGGGGATAAGCCTCTTCAGCCAACTCATAGACGAGAGCGTTATTTTTGCTCTGAGCCGCGAGAGAAATAGCGTAATCATAGAGGTTTTTCTTTTTGTAACCCATTGATTTCGCACGTTGCATATTCTCTAATGCCAAGGGAATGCTGTCCATTTGCCATGCAGCGAGAGCCATGTTATAGACCATCTCGCTTACTATAGTGTCGGCTGGAGCCGCAGGCGCATTTTTCCCAAGCGATTTATTATTGGGCAGATCCACCCATATACTCCATGCCTTATATGCTCCGGGATAATCTTTCGCTTCCCAGCAAAAAACGGCAGCCGTACTGAAATCATTATAGTGGCCGGCTATTGTTTTTACTATATCCTTTGAGTATTTGGTCTTGACCTTCCCTTTAGCGTCAACGATAGTGTCGAGGGGCAATGCAGTCATCATATATTCATAGCCTTTGATAATCGCATCACCGACCTGTTTGCCATCAACATTCTGACCTATTGTCTTTTTAGCATAAAGGTTGTCGTAAAGCTCAAAACCAGCCTTACCTGCGACGAACCACGTCTGAGCTTCACTTTTGCTCTCATCGTTGGTCAGCGCGGGTTGTATATTTACCAACGCTGTGGCAAGATCGTCGTTTCCGCCTTTGAGGCTGCGTTCCACATCCTTCACAAGGCTCATTTGGGCCGATGCGGTCACACCGGCAATCAGGCACAGACCTAAGATACTTGACTTCTTCATAAACATTCAGCTTATTTGTTATTATTAATTAGTTTATTCATTCGTTTACCTCTGAATCATCGACCACAACTTCATCGTCGGGTAAGGCTTCGAGAGTTTCGCCCTCCTCAATAGTTTCAGCGTCTTCCTCGGGGTCTGTGTCGACGCAGCATACTGAAGCTATCGTGTCGTTGCGTTTTTCAAGATTAATCAGACGCACACCCTGCGTCGCACGGCCCATTACTCTAATGTCGGCCACATGAATGCGGAGCGTGATTCCCGACTTGTTGATGATGACGAGGTCATTTTCGTCATTAACACTCATAATCGCAACCAAACGGCCGGTTTTGTCTGTGACATTCATAGTCTTAACACCTTTGCCGCCGCGGTTGGTAATGCGGTAATCCTCAAGGAGCGAACGCTTGCCGTAGCCATTTTCAGAAATGACCATAACATTATTCGTGCCATCCTGATTCATGCAAATCATTCCGACTATTTCATCGTCACCGTCATCGAGTTTCATGCCGCGTACGCCTGTCGACATACGACCCATCTCTCTCACCTTGCTCTCATGGAATCTGATGGCGCGGCCGTTGCGGTTAGCAAGCAAAATCTCTGAGTTCCCGTCGGTCAGCTCCACTTGTAGTAACTGATCGTCTTCTTTGATGATAATAGCGTTGACACCGTTAGCTCGAGGACGTGAATATGCCTCAAGGCAGGTCTTTTTGATAATACCCTGTTTGGTGCAGAATATCAAATTGTGATTCTCGACAAACTCTTTGTCGTTCAAGCCCTTTATGCGGATAAACGCTTTGACCTTGTCATCAGCCTCAATATTGAGTAAGTTTTGAATCGCTCGGCCTTTAGTGTTTTTGGCTCCTTCCGGAATATCATAGACTTTAAGCCAATAACACCGTCCCTTCTGGGTGAAGAACAGCATATAGTTATGCATCGATGCAGGATATATGTGCTCGATAAAGTCCTGGTCGCGTGTATCGCTACCTTTGGCTCCGACACCGCCGCGGTTTTGAGCGCGGAACTCAGTGAGCGGAGTGCGCTTGATATATCCGAGGTGCGAGATCGTGATAATCATCTCGTCATCGGCATAGAAATCCTCCGCATTGAAATCGCCGGCAGTATAGTCTATATCGGTCTTACGGGCATCACCATAAGCCTCGCGAATTTCGATAAGCTCGCTCTTTATAAGTTCGCGGCACACATGATCATTGTTTAGTATTTCCTCAAGATGAGCAATCTGCTTCATCAGGTCATCATAATCGTTCTGCAACTTGGCTTGGTCGAGTTTTTGGAGCTGCTTCAGGCGCATCTCGAGGATCGCGCGTGTCTGAGGTTCCGATAAGTTAAACCGTTCGGCCAAACGTGCCTTTGACTCATCGTCATTAGCCGACGAGCGTATGATAGATATGACCTCATCAATATTTTGCGAGGCAATAATCAGCCCTTCAAGAATGTGAGCGCGTTCACGCGCCTTGCGCAACTCAAACTGTGTGCGGCGTATCACCACGTCATGACGATGAGCGATAAACGCCTCAAGCAGCTCTTTCAGATTGAGTACTTTGGGGCGTCCGTTGACCAAAGCTACGTTATTGACGCTGAACGAAGCCTGCATCTGGGTCATCTTGTAGAGCTTGTTCAGCACCACATTTGCGTTTGCGTCACTTTTGAGCTTGATAATGATGCGCATTCCCTTATAGTCGCTCTCATCGTTGAGGTCGGCGATACCGTCGATTTTTTTCTCGTTTACGAGATCTGCGATATACTTAATCAGCTCAGCCTTGTTAACATTGTAGGGTATTTCATGAACGACAATCACATCATGCTCACCATCGCGTTCGATGTCGGCCTTTGCCCTTATAACTATACGGCCTCGACCGGTCTCAAATGCCTCTTTGACACCATTGTAGCCATAGATGGTACCCCCTGTCGGAAAGTCGGGGGCCGTTATATAGTGCATCAGCTCAGGGATCGTCAACTCCGGGTTGTCTATAAGAGCTACACAGGCATTGATTGACTCCGTGAGATTATGCGGGGGCATATTTGTCGCCATACCGACTGCGATACCTGAAGCCCCGTTAACGAGAAGCTGAGGAATCCGGGTGGGAAGCACCACCGGCTCACGGCGAGAATTATCATAGTTCGGCTGGAAATCGACGGTGTCTGAGTCAATATCCCTCAGCATCTCTTCACCCATCTTCGATAAACGCACCTCGGTATAACGCATCGCCGCAGGAGAGTCACCATCAACCGAACCGAAGTTGCCGTGACCGTCAACGAGCGTGTAACGCAAAGCCCAGTCCTGGGCCATTCTCACCACAGTCCCGTATATTGACGAGTCGCCATGAGGGTGATATTTACCCATAACTTCTCCGACGCAATTGGCTGACTTTTTATGGGGATGATTGGAGGTGTTGCCCATCTCGTTCATTCCGAAAAGCACTCGACGGTGCACCGGTTTTAAGCCATCTCTGACATCGGGAAGGGCGCGCGACACTATAACCGACATTGAATAGTCGATATAGGCCGTCTTCATTTCATTCTCAATATTGATCTTTAGAATGCGATCTTCTTCCAGCATGATTCTATAATAATGTGTTAATTAACATTTTAATAATCTGAGCGTCTTAGTCATCAAGACATAACGCCTGTTCTGTTGTTAAATATCATACAAAGATACGATTTTTTACGGAAAACTCGTAAATTTGGACTCGACGTTTTAGAGTTTTTTAGAACTGAAATTCTATTTACGCGCATTTTTGGCACAATAATTGCTTTTATTGTGTCATTGCCAATAATAACAAGTGATAATATCATTATAACTGATGGATACTAATTTTTCTAACCAGCTCAGAGCCGCGCTCGATTTAAGCCGACGGGAAGCTGTGAGGCACAATAACACAGCTATAACTCCGGCCCACCTGCTGCTTGCATTAATCAGCGATTTCGGAAGTCGTGCCTTTCAACTAATCGAGGAGGCAAGCAACGGCGCATCGGCCTACGAGCTGCAACAACAACTTGACAATAAACTTTTCGAGCCGGCGGCGGCATCCCCATCTGAGGTCACCGTGACCGACCTCGCCAACCGCATTATCAAGCTTAGTGTACTTGAATCAAGGATGATGCGAAGCGACACCGTGGATACTGAGCACCTGCTTCTTGCGATTTTTCATAATTCCGAGACGCAATCACAGCCGTTCATGCAACCGTTTAAAGACGCAGGTGTGACCTACGAGTCACTTTACGGACTACTGACAAACGTCTCTGACACTCCGAGTGCGGGAGGAAGTTTCGCCGATGACGAAGACGATGATGATGACACCCTCCCCGGTAGCGACTCTAACTCAATGCCATCATCCTCTGCCGCACATCAGCCCAAGGGGTCGCAGAAACGCACCGGCCAAGACACGCCAGTTCTTGACAAGTTTGGCAACGACATGACCCGCGCCGCACAGGAAAATAGGCTCGATCCGATGGTAGGTCGCGAAGTCGAGATAGAACGTCTGGCTCAGATTCTTAGCAGACGCAAAAAGAATAACCCCGTGTTAATCGGCGAGCCAGGAGTGGGAAAATCTGCCATTGTCGAAGGGCTTGCCCTGCGCATAGTCCAACGGAAAGTTTCGAGAGCTCTTTTCGGAAAGCGTGTGATTTCTCTTGACATGGCTGCCATAGTTGCCGGCACAAAATACCGCGGCCAATTTGAGGAACGAATCAAAGCGATTCTAAATGAATTGGCTAAAAATGATGACATAATTCTGTTTATCGACGAGCTTCACACCATAGTCGGTGCCGGAAATGCCACCGGCACTATGGATGCCGCCAATCTTCTCAAACCAGCTCTTGCTCGCGGCGAAATTCAATGTATTGGAGCGACAACCCTTGACGAATATCGCAAGAACATCGAGAAAGACGGAGCACTCGAACGTCGCTTCCAAAAAGTCATGGTTGAGCCCACATCTCCAGAAGAGACACTTGCAATTCTTAACAATATCAAGGACAAGTACGAACAGCACCACAACGTCACATATACGCCAGAGGCCCTTGACGCTTGTGTGAAACTTACCGAACGCTACATCAGCGACCGCAATTTCCCCGACAAAGCAATTGACGCCATGGACGAGGCTGGCTCTCGCGTCCACATCACCAATATCCATGTTCCTGAAGAAATGGAAAAGCTTGAAAATGAAATTGCCGAGGTTGATGCAGCAAAGATGGAGGCTGTGAAAGCGCAAAACTTCGCCGAAGCCGCCATTCTGCGCGACAAAGGGCAATCACTCCGCGACTCCCTCGAAACCGTTAAAGCTCGATGGGAACGCCAACTCGACGAGCAGCGCGAAACGGTTGATGAGGAAAAAGTGGCTGAGGTTGTGGCTATGATGACCGGCGTGCCGGTACAGCGCATAGCGCAGGACGAGGGGAACCGATTGCGCGAAATGGGTCCAAAACTCAAACGCGAGATAATTGGACAAGACCAAGCGATAGAAAAGATTGTCAAAGCCATACAACGTAATCGCGTGGGGCTGAAAGACCCCAACAAGCCGATTGGCACATTCATGTTTCTCGGGCCGACCGGCGTAGGCAAAACCCATCTTGCCAAGAAACTGGCGGAATACCTGTTCGACTCAGCCGACACGCTGATAAGGATCGACATGAGCGAATATATGGAAAAATTCACCGTTTCACGTCTTGTCGGCGCGCCCCCGGGATATGTTGGCTATGAGGAGGGAGGACAACTCACAGAAAAAGTGCGTCGCCGCCCCTACTCTGTCGTTCTGCTCGATGAATTAGAAAAGGCCCACCCCGATGTGTTCAATCTGCTCCTGCAGGTAATGGATGAGGGACGGCTCACCGACAGTCTCGGACGCAAAGTCGATTTCAAGAACACCATTATCATAATGACATCCAACATCGGCACGCGTCAATTGAAAGATTTCGGAGCCGGCGTTGGATTCGCGACCAAGGCTATCGACAATGAACATAGCCACGGAGTGCTGCAAAAAGCCCTCAACAAAGCTTTTGCCCCTGAATTTCTCAACCGCATTGATGACATTGTGATGTTCGACTCCCTCGACAAGGAAGCTATATTCAAAATTATCGACATAGAACTGGCGGGATTCTATAAGCGTATGGCATCACTGGGATATTCGCTCGTAATCGATGAATCGGCCAAGAATTTTATAGCCGGGAAGGGCTATGATGCCCAGTATGGTGCCCGTCCACTCAAGCGCGCCATACAGAAGTATCTTGAAGACGAACTTGCCGAACTGATTATCAACGCCTCGATTAATCCCGGTGACTCGGTCAATGTCACCTTCGACCCGGAAACCGACAAAATAAAGATGACGATAGACCGAGGCGATGAAAAATCAGCCGAAAGTTAACATCAATATTACATCGGTCAATTTGGCAGATATTTTTAACATGATTTCAGAATAAATGTCACTCTACAAGGGTGGCATTTATTTTGCTATTTGTTCTAATAGAATATAACATTAAAACTCAAAATATCATGCAAAAAGGAACAATCGGGGTAACCACTGAAAACATATTCCCCGTTATCAAGAAATTTTTATACAGCGACCACGAAATTTTCCTCCGCGAGCTTGTCTCAAACGCCATCGACGCAACCCAAAAACTCAAGACATTGTCTTCGTTCGGCGAATTCAAGGGAGAACTCGGAGAGATGAATGTTACTGTTACTGCCGACAAAGAAGCCGGTACTCTGACCGTCAGCGACCATGGAATAGGCATGACAGCCGACGACATCGATAAATACATCAACCAAATCGCATTCTCCGGGGCTGAAGAGTTCCTCGCCCAATACAAAGATAACGCCAACGCAATCATTGGCCATTTCGGCCTGGGATTCTACTCGGCGTTCATGATCGCCAAGAAAGTCGAAATACGCTCTCTCTCGTATAAAGAGGGGGCTGAAGCCGTTAAATGGGAATGCGACGGTTCGCCCGAGTATTCTATGGAGCCGATAACCAAGGAATCTCGCGGCACCGACATCATCCTCTATGTCGATGATGACGATAAAGAGTTCCTTGAACAGGATAAGATTGACTCACTACTTAAAAAATATTGCCGTTTCCTCCCTGTTCCTGTTATTTCGGGCAAAGTCAAAGAATGGAAAGACGGCAAATATGTAGATACCGACCGCGACAACATCATAAACATAACTGAGCCGGCTTGGATGAAGAAACCCGCCGAACTCACCGATGAGGATTATCTGAAATTCTATAAAGATTTGTACCCCGGTCAAGACGATCCTCTGTTTTGGATACACCTAAACGTAGACTATCCATTCACTCTGACGGGGATACTGTTCTTCCCTAAAATCAAAAACAACTTCGACATAACCAAAAACCGTATCCAACTCTATTGTAACCAAGTTTATGTCACTGATTCGGTTGAGGGTGTCGTTCCTGAATTTCTTATGCTACTCCAAGGCGTGATTGATTCTCCCGACATTCCGCTTAATGTGTCGCGCTCATATCTGCAAAGCGACAGCGCAGTCAAAAAAATATCGTCATACATAACCAAGAAAGTCGCTTCTCGGCTTGAAGACATCTTTAAAGCCGACCGAGCCGAGTACGAGAAGAAATGGGACGACATCAAAATATTCATCGAATACGGTATGCTGACCGACGATAAGTTCCGTGAAGCCGCAATGAAATTCATGCTGCTCAAAGACACCGAAGGCAAATACTATACTCTTGAAGAATACAAAGCCCTGATTGAGTCCGCACAGACCAACAAAGATGGCAACATCGTCTACCTATACGCCACCGACCCTGTTGCCCAGTACAACTACATCAAGGCCGCTACCGACAAAGGCTATGACGTTCTGTTAATGGACGGACAGCTCGACAGCCACTTCATCGGATTACTCGAACAGAAGTTGGAAAAATCACAGTTTGTACGCGTCGACAGCGACGTAATCGACAACCTCATAACAAAGGACAACAAAAAGCAGGTACTCCTCACGCCGGTACAGCGCAACATAATGACCACCCTGTTCAAGTCTCAGACCCCCGAGGTTGACAAAGCACAGTTCCTCGTAGCTTTTGAAGCTCTGTCGTCAGAAGATTTACCAATAGTTATTACTCAAAACGAGTATATGCGGCGTATGAAAGACATGGCTGCCATGCAACCGGGCATGAGCTTCTATGGAGAGCTTCCCGACAGTTTTAACCTAATTGTCAACACCGACCACCCGCTAATCGTCAAGTTGCGTGACGAAGCCACCAAGACGCTCGAATCGACCGTTGCCCCAATCGAGGAGCAAATCGAGGCCAAGAACGCCGAAATCACTTCGATTCGCGATAACGCCAAAGACGGCAAGCTAAGCGATGACGACACGAAGAAATCCTCTCAACTCGAAGGTGAAGTGAACGAACTTCGCAACCAACAGGATACTGCCGTAAGCGACTACGCCAAAGGTCAACCCCTCGTCAAACAGCTCATCGACCTCGCATTGCTCGGAAACGGCTTATTGAAAGGCTCAGGCCTCAGCGAGTATATTCGCCGCTCCGTTTCTCTACTATAACGCCACAAAAGTAATAGCTCAATAAGAGCTAAAGTGACACCGCCCCGCTGCCTTTGACCAGACTGCGGGGCGGTATAGTTACATCCCGGCACACACTTTAACTATTTAGTCATAACATCTTCCATCATTATACTTCATTGTGTCGCGCTCCACATAAAAACGTATAATCGAATACAACATACGCTGATATGGCGATAATGGAGAGGGACAACCACCGAGAATCATCTCCTCGGCCAAAGCCGCTGTTATTGCCGAGCGTTCCCGCTCTGGTAACGACTTCAGAGTGTTAATCACATGGGGCGTGATGATTATAGCCTGATTCATGACATTGAGATTTATTTGTCTTATAGTGCAAAATTAGACTGGCCCCTGGGCAATACTCATGGACCAGTCTTGTTAATATACGTTAATACGCTCTTATTTTTTATATTGGGGTAGCAACGGAACCGGAAATTTTGAGAACAAAACCTGAACAGCCTCTGCGATACCAACAAGATTTCGATATTGCCCCTGTCCATTGTTTATGATAGTGGCAACTGATGACGAATACAACGGCAACTTCTCGTCAATATTGACCATATCCATCGTCAGGACTCCCTCCTTGTAGATTCCGGTTATAACCTGGGCGTTTGAGTAGTAGTTACTCCAGTAATAGCTACGAGGGTACACCCAATAGGGGTAATATGGGCCATTGTAAGGAAAATATCCTGGCGGAATGGCAGGCTCAGTCTGAATTTCGCGTTGCGTAGTGACAGCGATGTTTATGAGCAGGGGCGAATCAGGACTTTCTGTAAAACCTCGTTCAACCATCTGCTCTCTTATGGCGGCGGCAATGTTATAGTAGGTAACCATCTCCATTCCAAGCGGCAACTTACCCATATCGGGAGTAACTATACGGAATGTATGATAACTCCGCAAGTCAGCATTGTTGTAAACCTCACTGTTAACCAGTGAATAGGGACTGCAAGCCGTCAATAAAGCGGCTACTACCCAAAGAGCTAATACCTTTTTCATAAGCATGGTTTTAATAGTTTAACATATACTATATAAACAACATTACCAATCATCAGTTCATTTATTCCACCCCGCCATTTCCACGATGTATAAGGTTATTTGAGTTATTTTTTGTTAATAGCACTATATCTCAAACAAATATCTCTACTTTTGCAACACAGATTATGACTTGAAAATTCGTAGAGAAATATCATTGTAACACTCATATTGTTAATTTTTAAATCATTTTATTTAATGAAAAAATTTTACCTCTTTTTGACAGCTCTATGTATAGCTGTAGCCGCTAACGCCACTGATTGGTATCTGATTGGTGCTTTCAATGGTTGGTCACTCGCCGACCCCGCGGCTAAATTCGCAGAAAAATCTGCCGGTGTATACGAGCTTGAAATGGCTGAGTTATCAACCAACTTCAAAATAAATAGCGGAACTTGGGATAATGAATTTGGTGCAGTTTCAGGCAAAGTTGAGTTAGGTGTCCCTTTTGCGCTCGCAACCTCGAAAGGCGGCAATATCAACTTCCTCGATGCGGATGCCATCACAAATGCCAAGTTAGTTCTTGACACCACCAACAATACACTTCTCGTCACAGGCCAGAAAAAAGCGGTTGAGAAAGTCTGGTACATCTGTGGCATTGGCGGAAATTACGATGTTTGGGGCGACAAGACCTATGAGTTTGTAAAAACTGAAACAGAGGGAGTTTATGAATTAATTGCCCTTGACATTCCTGAAGGAACAAAAAATTTCAAAATCTCAACTGCAAATTGGGCCGAACAGTATGGAGCGACTGATTCATCAGCATCTATCCAATATGGCCAATTCTCCGCAACTCTCGGTGAAGTCGGCTACGGTGGCGATGTATCCATCGGCTTGACCGGTAAATGGGATGTTACCTGGGACTACAACAACCTCATCGTATCGTTCAAACAAAACACGGGTGTCGAGGATATCGAGTTCAACGCTAACGAGGCTATTGAATACTACAACCTTCAAGGTGTCCGCGTCGAAAACCCCACTAACGGTCTTTACATTGCCAAACAAGGCGACAAAACCGTTAAAGTATTTGTAAAATAAGCACTTAAATAGAATTTAACTTATTATAACCCGCTCACTTGCAAAAGTGGCGGGCTTTTTATTATTTTTGAACCCGCATTACGACACTTTTTAGCGATTTTGCTTACCTACACCTATCTCAACAACCTGATATTATGACCGATATAACAGAATTATTTGAATCCTTGCTTGCCGAGCACGACAGTATCGACATTGCCGAGGCCGAGTTCAAAAGGTTGATTGCCGAAGACCCCGGGCTCAAAGAGATGTATCGAGACTGGTGTGAAGCCGTTGGCAGCACTGAGAAACACGGTTTTTTTGATTTTGCCGAAGAATACAAGGATTCCCGTGATTCAGTTTGGGACTCGTTGACCGACTATGACGAATAAAAATAATAATGCCTCGGTGCGCCGAATGCCAGCCGAATGGGAGATGAATCAATCAGTTATGATTACTATCCCCCACCCGCTTACCGACTGGGCATATATGCTCGACGAAGTAAGGGAGTGCTATTTTGAGATAATCAAAGCTATTGCCGACGATTGCCGACTGCTTATCATCACATCCGACCTTATTGCAGACTCTCTTTCAGTAGCCGGAATACCCGGAGTGAACCGAGAGAACATATCATATGCGCAGATACCTACCAACGACACCTGGATTCGTGACTATGGGTTTATCACAACAGAGACCTCAGACGGGCTGTGCGAACTCAACGACTTCAAATTCAATGGCTGGGGGTTGAAATTCGCCGCCGACAAAGACAACCTGGTCACAGGCTTGCTTTATAACCAAACAGGCATCGTCTGCGGCAATTACATCAATCATCTCAGTTTCGTGCTTGAAGGCGGGTCTATCGAGAGTGATGGTCGCGGAACGCTTCTCACAACAACGCGCTGCCTCATGTCACCCAACCGTAACGGAGGCATGACACGGCAGCAAATAGAGACCTACATATCAGATAGTCTCGGCGTCAGAAAAATCTTGTGGCTCGACCATGGCGCACTAATTGGCGATGACACCGACAGCCATATCGACACTTTAGCCAGGCTCGCCCCGGCTAACACCATCCTTTTTGTAGCCTGTGATGATGCCGACGACCCGCAATTCAAGGAATTGGAACTAATGAAACGGCAATTGGAAGAGTTCACTAACGCCGATGGCGAAAGGTTTCGACTACTACCATTGCCGCTCCCCGCTCCTATATATGACGAAGACGGGTTACGTCTCCCAGCAACATACGCCAACTACCTCGTCACACCCAGGTCAGTGATAATGCCGATCTACGGACAGCCCGCCAACGACAGTCGAGCCATGGAGCAGATAGCCAAAGCATTCCCCGGATATAACATTAAGACCGTGGATTGCCGCGCGCTAATCAAACAGCACGGCTCACTACATTGCGCCACAATGCAGACATCTAACTCAGTCATAAAATGAAAGTAGGATTAATACAGCAGCACAACACCGCCGATGTCAATAGAAACCGTGCAAGACTTGCCGATAAAATAAGAAAACTCGCTGCAGATGGTGCCGAGTTAATAGTCAACCAAGAGCTTCACGACTCGCTTTACTTCTGCCAAGAGGAATCGGTTGACGCCTGCGACCTCGCCGTTTCACTACAATCGCCGACTATCGAGTTTTACAGCGCACTCGCACGTGAAACAGCCACTGTTATAGTCACTTCAATATTTGAGCGACGTGCTCCGGGACTATATCATAACACTGCCGTAGTCTTTGAAAAGGATGGTTCAATAGCCGGTAAATACCGCAAAATGCACATTCCCGACGACCCCGCATATTATGAGAAATTCTACTTCACCCCGGGCGACATCGGATTTGAACCAATCGACACATCTGTCGGGCGGCTCGGTGTGATGGTCTGCTGGGACCAATGGTATCCCGAAGGTGCTCGACTGATGGCTCTTAAAGGCGCACAAATACTCATCTATCCAACTGCTATCGGCACTGAAAGCACTGACACAGCCGATGAACAGGCACGACAACTTGAAGCGTGGGTGACCGTTCAACGCGGACACGCCGTTGCGAATGGCCTGCCTGTCATAGCGGTCAATCGCGTGGGGTATGAGTCCGACCCGTCGCGACGCACAGGCGGTATAACATTTTGGGGCAATAGCTTCGTTGCCGGCCCGCAAGGTGAATTCCTATTCCGGGCGAGCGCCGACTCTGAAACCGAAGCGATTGTCGACATCGACATGAACCGCTCTGAACAGGTGCGCCGCTGGTGGCCATTCCTCCGCGACCGACGCATTGACGCATATTCAGGCTTGACAGCCCGCTATCTCGACTGACTCAAACACAAACGAAAGCGGCTCTGCAGCGTGATTGCCGTGGAGCCGCTTTCGGTTTGTTTCAACTTGAAATTAGAACTTGTAACCGACTGAAAGCACGATGTGGCTATCATTCTCAGTTAAGCTCGCTTGAGGGGTATCTGTGTGGCCTTCAAATGGAGTGAACCCATGCCATGTGCTTTCACGATGGCGGTAGACATAGGCCGCATCAGCATAGAAACCTTTATAGCGGTAACCCATTCCACAGGTTAAATGATAAGTGTCCTTGTTAAGGGTATATGACGGGTTAGTCCCCGATGTGTAGATTTGCACCTGATTGTCGGCCGCCGCGTCTTTGACATCTGATGTGGTATAGTTGAATCCGACGCGCAAACTGAACGACGGAGTGGCCCTATACTCCGCTCCGAGGCGTATGCTATTGGATGCCTGAAAATAGTTATTGATATCGTCGGTAACATCATCATAGGTATTGCCGGCATCGTCCTGAACCTTCATGTCGCTGTAAGCCGTGCGTTCATAATCGACGCTGAGAATGCCGCGACCGCCGAACACTCCTGCCGCACCAATCATGAGCCGCCATGGCGATTTCATTTGCCAATTATAGTCTGCCACTACAGTCTGCGAGGGATGATTCGGCTGTTGATCTGAGTAGATACCTGAGCTATATCCGTAATCCACACGAGCGTCGTAGACAGTGGTCATGTCGTAATATGTAGGTGTATGCACGGCAATACCAAGACGGAATTCGTTAATCGGTTTGTAAATCAAACCGGCCTTGAAGTTGAAACCTGTACCTGTGGTATGTTGCCAGTTTTCAATCGAGAATGCGGCGTCGCCCGTTACAGTGCCGGTCGCCGACGCATTTGGAATAAGCGCATCGCCAAGCTGCTCGTCATAGTAAGTATCTGACCTGAAGTCCAGATCGGTCACACCGAAACCAATGCCCCAGTAGACGGTGTTCATTATATTGCCGCCGAAGTTTATGGCATACTCGTCAACGTAGCCCTTTTGGCGTGTCTTGAACACGGCATCACCGTTAGTCCCATTTTGCCACAAACCAGTATACTCATTAGAACCGCGATGGGTAGGATTAATCATATAACCGTTATAAGCGAGGATGCTCAGCCAATCTGCACCAGAATCCATGTATGGATTATAGCTTGAAGAATAGTCATCAAGCAAATCCTCGGGATACGCCCAATTCTGTCCACTTGTATAGTTGGCAATGTAATTTGACATCGAGGTAGAAAGCTGCGGCACACCACCGTTAAACACACGATCAAACGATGCGGAACGCTGGTAGGCCGCCCCCCATGTAAAAAAGGGCATCACGTCATTGTTGAGCGCTACCGCCCCGACATAGCCGAAGTTATTGCAAGCGACTTTCGTCTGGTCAGAGCTTCGATTATAACCCTGCGAATTAGTCTCGGTCGACTGGATGTCGATATCAAGCGTGACACCGATTTCACTACTTCGGTACACACCTATGCCGGCAGGGTTCTGGGTGAGTGTCGACAAGTCACCGCCAAGAGCAGTAAACGCACCGCCCATTGACATGAATCGCGCGGTACCCCGCAACTCCGCAGGCGACAGGTTGTAAGCGTCAATCGCACTCTGCGCTAACATCGCAACAGGGACAAAGCCCATAAGGCCAACAAGTATATGCTTTTTCATATTCTAAATATTGCTTATTATAATTTATGTCATTTAATCAGCTAGCGGCAAAGACCTGTCGGGAACGATCGACCTCTACCGCTAAAACCGTATTCAATCATTGCTTTCAGTGTCGGCCTCGGCTTCCTCCGCCTCTCGAACCGCCCCCCGTGTGTCCACCTCTGTAACCGCCGGAACGGCTACCTGACGACGGACGAGAATAAGATGGCGTTGACTGACGGCTTTGCGACGGACGAGAATAAGAGCTTTGATTTCGATTCGTACTTCCTGCATTATTTACTGTCGTCGACTGACGTCTAACGCCGCTTACCCTTTCATTCTTATTAACGCTTGTCGATGGAGTCGCTTTCGCACCCGGTCGTTGGCCACCCCCATTGTTGACCGTTGTGGCCGGTTTATAAGCACCACCTGTAGCCGGACGGTAAATCGAGCCTTTATTCAAGCCGCCATTTCCAGGCCTGACTGTCGGCGTTGTAGAGCCGGGACGCTGGCCTGAGCCGGGGCGTTGCCCCGAAGCTGGACGGCTACCCACGCCGATTGCTCCCGGGCGATAATTACCACCGGGACGGTAATTTCCGTTAGGACGGCTGCCCGGGCGTACACCTTCGGGACGGCCACTGGGGCGATATGCCGGACGATTGTGACCATAATGGGGTCTGTGAGAACCTGCCGGAGATGGATGCCAATAACAGGGACGGCTATATCCGTAATAATGGTAGGGATAAGGTTGCCATGTTGGATACCATGCCGGGCCCCAGCCCCAATTCCACCCCACATTCCACCCCCAGGTTGAATTCCATGACAGCGACCACGAAGGTCCATACCATGAGTTCCAGTACCAGGGAGAACGCCATGTAGAGTAGCCCCACCAAGGATCCCAATAGTCATTATTGTTGACATATATGTTCACCGTAGCCGGCTGCGACGATGTAGAGTTATAGTAATAATCCGCCAAATCATCGTCGCCGGAATCGGTTACGATATTCGGGTTGTGGAATTTCTCAATTCGGCGAGTATAAGTGAAATCTTCTGTTTCTTCGGGGGTCGTAGAGGTATCGGTTGTATAACGTCGATTATACTCGTCTACATCTCGAGTGCTGCCACTACTAATGGTGTAAGCGTCAGTCCCAACTGAATCAACTACCTCATAATGAAAAGGCTGTGTCATTGAATTGCCGAAAGTCCATTTTTCAGATGTCACCGGGGTCGTTGTCGTCGTGGTGCGGATAGTGGTTGTTGTCGTGGTAGTTCGTGCTGTCTTACTTTTTGATGTGTTTTTTTTCGATTCCTTGGCTTTACGCTCTTTCTGCTCCTGCTTGGAATCATAATAAATATCGTCATCATAGTAGCTCTGTGCGGCAACGATGCCTACCGATCCTGCGCACAGACCCAACGTCAACAATGCGTGTTTAAAGTTCATCATCAGAGCAATCCTTTCTTCTTTATATTCGTTTTGATTAAGTTATATAGATTAGACAACCGCAGCTCCATAAAGTTTAAGCCGTTGGGTAATACTCCGTCACAAATATAGCAAATCCCTGAAATATAACCTAATTCTCACGTCACAAGAGCATTGGGTAACAACAATTCTTTAAACTATCCGCTGAGGATTTAAAGTTCTTCTCTATTAAACAGATGCACCGTGATTCCGGCTTAAGTCTATCATTTTTGCACTTGAAAAAATTAAGTATTCTAACGCTACATCTGGTGGAACTTGGACGTTCAATGCGGATGGGGCCTGTACTTTTAGTTACAACCACTCCTATTCCGGAGCCGATGCCAAAGTGCTCACAACCACAATTCTTGACTGAAATTGAGGAATTTACGCTATTAGCTAAAATCATGGACAGGCAAACATCTTGCTGGAAAGGAAACAACATTTACTTACAAAAGGATTGATTAGGTCGTGACTTATCAACCTAACGCAAAGTCGCCCGGAAGTTCCGAGCGACTTTGTCGTTTTATGAATGAGGTTTCTATTTAGATTACTCCCCGGACTATCATAGTGTTGGCAATATTCATGCCCACCCATGATATTTGCGCCATTCATGTAGTTAGGATGTCGTCGGATTCGAATCCGTATCGTTCACGCCTGTCATGGATGGCTTTCATGATTTTAATCTTTATGGAGCTTTATTTTAGTCGTGACAGGCTCTGACGGCATTTTAATTCCGTCTCTGATTAACAATGCGTCGATGGTCGCATCGTGCCCGCGGAAGCGACGATACAGTTCAGCGGGATTTTCAGTTCCGCCTTTCATCAATATGTTGGTTCGGAATGAATCAGCCGTTTTCTTGTCAAATATGCCGTTTTCCTTAAACAACGCGAAGGCATCGGCATCGAGTACTTCGGCCCATTTGTAGCTGTAATAACCGGCGGCATATCCCCCGGCAAAAATATGGCTGAATTGGGGGGAAATCATACTGCCTTCGATTACGGGGAACATTTGCACTTTTTCAAGAGCTGCATTTTCAAAAGCAACAGGATCGTCAACCGGAGCTTTTGTTGTATGCCACGCCATATCGAGATAGCCAAAACACAATTGACGGACGCACGCATAGGCAGCTCCATATTGCGATGATTTAATCAGCTTGTCAACAAGTTCTTGTGGGATAGGTTCGCCAGTTGCGTAGTGTTTAGCGAACCCATCGAGAAACTCGCGCTCGGTCAAGTAGTTCTCGTTGAACTGCGATGGCAACTCAACGAAGTCGCGATAGACCGACGTGCCTGACAGTGAGCCGTATTTAGTGTTGGCGAGCAAGCCATGGAGTGCGTGGCCAAACTCATGCAGAAACGTTTCAACTTCGTATGGAGTCAACAGTGACGGCTTGTCAGCTGTCGGTTTCGTGAAGTTCATCACAATCGACACATGGGGACGGTTGTTAACGCCGTTTTCATCAATCCATTGTGCGCGGAATCCTGTCATCCAAGCACCCGGGCTTTTGCTGTCGCGCGGGAAGAAGTCGGTGTAGATTACGCCTATAAACTCTCCATTCTCACCTGTGACGTCAAACGCTTTAACTTCAGGGTGATAGACCTGTATCTCGGGGTTTTCAGTGAATTTCAATCCATAGAGCTTAGTTGCGAGACCAAACACGCCGTCAATCACGTTGTTAAGTTCAAAATATGGGCGATATTCCTCTTCATTAAAGTCGTATTTGGCATTTTTGAGTTTATTGCTGTAATAGCTGTAGTCCCAAGCATTGAGTGATACTGGATGTCCTTCTAATTCCGTAGCGAAATTGGTAAGTTCCTCGATTTCAGCTAATTGAGCAGGCCGATATGCTTCACGAAGCCGGTCAAGAAGATCGTATACATTCTCTGGAGTTTCAGCCATTTTAGTTTTAAGCGTGTGCTGCGCAAATGTCTCACAGCCAAGCAGGTTGGCTATCTGACGCCGCACTTCGGCTATGCGCTTCAGAACATCAACATTAGAGTACTCACCTTTGGTATTGCGGCAGTTATATAGCTTGTACATTTTCTCACGAAGGTCCGGGCGTGAAGAATATTTCATGAAAGCCATATATGTAGGCTGTGCCAATGTGAAAAGATACTCTCCATCACGCCCTTTGTTTTTTGCGGCGAGTGATGCGGCATCGACTGAACTGGCGGGGAGTCCGGCAAGGTCTTCCTTTGAAAGCCAAATTTCATATGTATTGAGTTCTTTAAGCACATTTTGCCCGAAACGGGTAGTCAGCCCGGAAAGCTCAGCAGATAGTTCTCTGAATTTTTCTCGGTCATTCCCCTCGAGATTAGCTCCTTGTAGAGCGAATGAGTCATATATGCGCTGCAGCAGTGTTTTGTCCTCAGCATCAAGGTCATACTTATCCTTGTTGTCATATACGCGTTTTATGCGAGTCCAAAGACGTTCGTTAAGAGTGATTGACGTGGCATAATCACTTAGTTTCTTGGACACTCTCAGCGCAATATCCATCATCTCGTCGTTGTTCATGGCAGACTCCATCGCATAAAACACTTCGACTACACGGTCGAGGTCTCGTCCCGAACGTTCATAAGCGACTATCGTATTTTCAAAATCAGGCACTGACCGTTGATTGCAAATGGCCTCTATTTCCTCTTGGGCGATTCTTATGCCGCGGTCGATAGCTTCCTCATACTGGCTGTTAGTTACTATGTTAAACGGGACTGTGGCATGAGGAGTGTCAAATTCCTTAAAAAATGGGTTTTCTGCCGATGTCATGATTGGTAGTAATGTTAGAAGTAGTGTCGCTAATTTTTTCATATATGAAGCTTTGATTATGAATCTTCAACCGCGAAGTTACTCAAATAATTTTAGTCGGCGAAGATAAATCCCCCATGCCGATAGCGATGACACTGCCTGTTAATATAATTTAGTATTTTCAAAGGGCGTGATTTTAACTTTTGGCTATGTGGCAAAGTTGGCGTAAATTCGCGGGTATGGATTTTAAACTTCAATCGACTGCATCAGGAACTGCCGCACGCGCAGGTCTGATTACGACCGACCACGGAGTGATTCAGACCCCGATATTTATGCCTGTAGGCACAGTAGGGTCAGTTAAGGCTGTACATTTTCATGAGTTGCGTGATGATGTGAAAGCGCAGATAATTTTGGGCAACACATATCACCTTTATTTGCGGCCTGGGACCGACATTTTGCGCCAAGCCGGAGGCCTGCATAAATTCAACGGTTGGACAGGCCCTATATTGACTGACAGCGGTGGATTTCAGGTGTTCTCTCTTTCAGCCAACCGCAAGCTCAAAGAGGAAGGTGCCTATTTTAGGTCTCACATCGACGGCTCGAAACATCTGTTTACGCCCGAAGATGTTGTCGACATACAGCGCATAATCGGAGCCGACATAATGATGGCTCTTGATGAATGCCCTCCCGGAACAGCTGACTATTCCTATGCTCGCAAATCGCTCGATTTGACTCTGAAATGGCTGAAACGCGGTTGGAACCGCTATCAGACCACCGAGGGGCTTTATGGATATAACCAAGCCTATTTCCCGATTGTCCAAGGATGTACCTATCCCGATTTGCGGCGTGAATCCGCTAAATTTGTGGCAGACCTCGGTGCTGATGGAAATGCGATTGGTGGTCTTGCCGTAGGCGAACCGGCTGAAGTGATGTATGACATGATAGAGATTGTCAACGAAATTCTTCCGGCTGACAAGCCGCGTTATCTTATGGGTGTGGGTACACCGGCCAATATTTTGGAAGCTATAGATCGAGGAGTTGATATGATGGACTGCGTAATGCCCACTCGAAACGGAAGAAACGGAATGCTGTTTACCGCACACGGCATTATGAATATGCGCAACAAAAAGTGGGCTGATGATTTTTCGCCGCTACAGGCCGACGGCCCGTCGTTCGTTGATAAAGCATATTCAAAGGCATATGTGCGACATCTATTCATCTCGCAGGAATTGCTTGCTATGCAGATTGCTTCAATCCACAATTTGGCGTTCTATCTTTGGCTCGTCGGTGAGGCTCGTAAGCATATAATAGCGGGTGATTTTGCACAATGGAAGCCCATGATGGTCGAGCGCGTGACCCGACGGTTGTAACATTAAATCCAACACCAACTGCAAGATGTTAAAAAAGTTAGACTGGTACATAATAAGGAAATTCCTTGGCACATACATTTTTGCCATAATACTGATTTTGGCAATCACCATAATGTTTGATGTCAATGAAAAATTAGACTCATTTATCAAAGCTCCGATTCAAGCTACCATATTTGACTATTTTTTAAATTTCCTGCCATATTTCGCTAACCAATTTAGCCCATTGTTCACATTTATCGCCGTCATTTTCTTCACATCAAAACTTGCTGGCAACTCTGAAATCATTGCTATGCTTTCGGCTGGAATGAGTTTCAACAGACTTTTGCGTCCCTATATGGTATCGGCTGCTGTAATCGCTGTGGCGACTTTCCTGTTGAGCGCCTATGTAATACCTCCGGCTAATATCGAAAGAATCGCATATACAAATACTTATGTCAAGAATAAACGCGTCGATTATGGTGCGAACATAATGATGCAAGTAGCTCCGGGTGAAATCGCTTATATGAGCCGATATGACAATGTGTCTAAAACCGGCTATAAATTCTCGCTTGAATTATTCAAAGACAAACGGCTTGTCTCTCGTCTGACAGCGCAGACTGTTAAATGGGACACGCTTTATCAATGGCAAATCAGAGATTATGTGATAAGAGATTTCTACGAGACCCGCGAGGCCATAAGGACAGGCTCGCAGCTTGATACCATCATACCGTTTGAGCCCAAGGATTTTCTTATCGCAAAGAATGACCAGGAGATGCTGACAACCCCCCAACTTCGCACTTATATATCAAGGCAAAAGCAGAGAGGAGTTGCGAACATCAAGTCATTTGAGATTGAGTATCATCGACGTTACGCTATGACCGCTGCGGCATTTATCCTTACCATCATAGGTATGGCACTATCCTCAAGAAAAGTGAAGGGGGGAATGGGAATAAATATCGGTATCGGCCTTCTACTAAGTTTCAGCTACATCTTGTTTATGACTGTGACTTCAACTTTCGCTGTATCAGGACTGACATCACCCTTAATAGCTATGTGGATTCCCAATATCCTCTACCTGATAATCGCAATTGTGTTGTACCGCAGGACATCGGCAAGTTGACGCTAATAGCCACCAAATTAGTCTGCTACAGTTCGTGTCATGTCGGCTCAGAATATCATATCTGATTATCAACAAGTTAAGCAGGTGATACAATTTTAGGGGCAGTTGTTCAGAAGCAGAGTCGATTTTTTTGGGATTGTTAATGAAATGATTTAACTTTGTAGCGATACAGATTGACAAAGGGGTGCCAAGCACACGCAAGCATAGGCAGCGGGGAGCAAGGCTGAGATTAGACCCTTGGAACCTGATACGGTTAGCACCGACGCAGGGATTGTCGAAATTCAACCCTCCCCAGTTAACCCCAATTGTCATCGTCAATAATATGGCTGATTCTAAACAAATCGGCATTATAAATTTATATGACAATGAGAACTATTGTTCCTGTTTTGACAATCGCTGGTTCAGATTCTTCAGGCGGTGCTGGCATCCAGGCTGATTTAAAAACCATGGTGGGCCACGGCGTTTACGGCATGAGCGTGATAACAGCCATCACCGCTCAAAACACGATGGGAGTGCGGAGTTTTGATGCGGTGTCACCAACCATGGTCACCGACCAACTTGAGATGGTATGGGCCGACATTCCCCCTTTGGCGTTGAAAACTGGTATGCTCGCTAACGCCTGCATAATCTCAGCCGTAAGTAAAGCGTTAAGACGTTTCGAAGCAAAAAATATCGTCGTCGACCCGGTGATGGTGGCAACATCGGGCGACCAGTTAATCACCGATGATGCAATCGACACAATGGTCTCAGAACTATTCCCGCTTGCCGTCCTTATAACGCCTAACGTCAATGAGGCCAAGCGTCTGACAGGCACCGACGACATAGCCGCACAATTAACAACGCTGCACTCCATGGGTGTCACCAACGTGCTTCTGAAAGGGGGCGACCGCACCGACAATAATCACAAGAAAGATGTGCTTTCGCTTGACAACGGAGCCAAATGCATAGTACTTGACACCCCTGCGGTAGACACACCAAACACTCACGGCACCGGTTGCACTCTGTCATCGGCCATAGCGTCACGGCTCGCTCTCGGCAACGATGTGGAGTGCGCGGTAAGGAGTGCTAAAGATTACATATACAACGCCATCGAACGTGGCAGCCATTTCAAGGTGGGTCACGGCCATGGACCGGTTAATCACTACATCGCAATACATGATGAAAACAACCTTATGTTCCTATAAAAATGAAAATAACAATCAATAGCCAGCCAATCGAACTGACCGATAAATCGACACTCGCCGATGCTCTGGCTTTAAGCGGTATAAAACCCGAAGGGATAGCTACAGCTCTCAACGGCAATGTCGTACCTGCGTCAGATAGGGCGACAACCAAATTAAACGATGGTGACTCAATCTTGATAATCAAAGCGTTTTGCGGCGGTTAAAAGCTATAGCAATCACGCCTGAGCTAATAGGAGCAGACGAGCCGGAATATATCCGCATGATTCTCGATTGTGGCTGGAGCCGTGTGCATCTGCGCCATCCTATGGCTACGACTGACGATATCCGCCGGCTGATAGAATCATTGCCGACAGATTACCACAAACGTCTATGGCTGCATGATCACCACGGGCTGTCAAATGAGTACAGTCTCGGCGGCTTGCAGCTCAACAGCCGACAGCCACATCCTCCAACAGGATATAAAGGGGCTTTGTCGCTGTCATGCCATACGGTAGCAGAAGTGAAATTACCACGAAGCAAGGAGTTTGTGAGCGTGACGTTAAGCCCGGTATTTGACAGCATGTCTAAGCAAGGCTACCGTGCCGCTTTTTCACCCGGAGAGCTTATGACACTCACTGCAGCCGACCATGTGATAGCCCTCGGCGGGATAACACCTGAAACATTGCCACAGCTTGAACGTTATGAGTTTGAGGGTTTCGCCGTGCTCGGATATCTGTTTTCAGCCTCAAGCTCCACAGACCTAAACGAAAGATTAATCAAATTACAACCATATATATGCTACAATTCATAACCCACCCGTCATCGCGCTTCTCAATCTGTGAGGAAGTACAAATGGCTCTTGATGGAGGCTGCCGCTGGATACAGTTGCGCATGAAAGACACTCCCATCGATGAAATCCGAAAAGTGGCAATGGAGATTATGCCGATGTGTCAGGAATATGAAGCATTTTTCGTGCTTGACGACCATGTTGAACTGACCAACGAGCTTAAAATCCATGGCGTGCATCTCGGCAAACATGATATGCCGGCGACTGAAGCGCGCGAGTTGCTCGGAGCTGAAGCCGTAATCGGCATCACAGCCAACACGGCAACCGACATAATAGCTTACCGCAAGGTCGACGTCGACTATGTGGGTCTTGGGCCGTTCCGCTATACCGCTACCAAGGCCAACCTCTCGCCTATCATCGGCCTTGACGGATATAAACGTATTGTCGACGAAGTGAGAGCCGCCGAAGTGGCTTTGCCTATAGTCGCAATCGGCGGCATCACCATAGAGGATATTCCGGCCATCATGGCTACCGGAGTCAATGGCATAGCCATGTCAGGAGCGATAATCAACGCCGACAATCCGGTGGAATATACTTCGCGTGTAATACGATTGTTAAATGACATCACAAAATAAAGAAATGGGAACAGATATTTTAACCATAGGAGGCCGCGAGTTTGCATCGCGCCTTTTTGTAGGGACCGGGAAATTCTCATCCAACAATCTCATGCTTGAATCAATACTCGCGTCGGGTTCAGAGATGATAACTGTTGCGATGAAACGCATCGACCTTCAGAGCCAGAATGATGATGAGATGCTCACCCACATCAACCGCGACCATGTGCAGTTTTTGCCTAACACATCAGGTGTAAGGAACGCTGAAGAGGCCGTGCTCGCCGCCAAACTGTCGCGCGACTGTTTTGGCACCGATTTCATAAAGCTCGAAATACATCCCGACCCCAAATACCTCCTACCCGACCCTATCGAGACGCTTAAAGCCACCGAAATGCTGGCTAAAAACGGCTTCAAAGTGCTGCCCTACATCCAGGCCGACCCTGTGCTGTGCAAACGCCTTGAAGAGGTAGGCACGTCTGCGGTGATGCCGTTGGGCGCGCCAATAGGCACCAACAAAGGGCTGCGCACCCGCGACCTTGTTGAGATAATCATAGCTGAGAGCCGCGTTCCCGTAGTGATAGATGCAGGACTCGGTGCCCCTTCACACGCTGCCGAGGCGATGGAGATAGGAGCTGATGCTGTATTGGTCAACACTGCAATAGCTGTTGCGGGCAACCCTGTGGAGATGGCGATAGCATTCAAAGAGGCCGTCATTGCAGGGCGCAGGGCGTTTTTGGCAGGCCTTGGGCGGCAATCATCTGTAGCTCAAGCCACAAGCCCGCTGACATCATTTCTCAACGACTAAAAACAAGGTAACGTAGACCAGCAATGGAAATAAATAATATCGACATTCACAGCTACCCCGGTTCTAATAAAATCTTCAAAAAAGGTACGTTGTTCCCTGAAATGAGGGTTGCAATGCGTGTAATTAATCTCACTCCTACGGTAAAAATCGATGAAAACGGCAACAAAACTGTGTGCGATAACGGCTCTGTGACGGTGTATGACACAAGCGGTCCATATACAGATCCCGAAGTCGAAATAGACATCAACAAGGGGTTGCCGAGATTGCGTGAGAAATGGCTCGCCGAGCGCGACGATCTTGAACTACTCACTGACTTCACCAGTGATTACGGGCGTATGCGCGAAGCCGACAAGTCGCTCGATTCGATACGTTTCGCTCACAGGCATAAACCCCGCGTAGCCAAAGAGGGTAAAGCCATAACACAGATGTCACTCGCCCGCAAAGGAGTCATCACCCCCGAGATGGAATATGTCGCCATACGGGAAAATCTGAGCAACGCAGAACTCGGCATAGAGAGCTACATCACACCCGAATTTGTTCGTGATGAAATAGCCAAAGGCCGGGCAATTATTCCCGCCAACATCAATCATCCTGAAGCGGAGCCGATGGTCATAGGACGCTCATTCGCAGTGAAACTCAATACCAACATAGGCAATTCGGCGCTGTCGTCGGGAATCAAAGAAGAAGTTGAAAAAGCTGTGTGGAGCTGCTATTGGGGTGGAGATACACTGATGGATCTCTCCACTGGTGACAACATCCATGAAACACGCGAGTGGATTATACGCAACTGCCCGGTGCCCGTGGGGACAGTCCCTGTGTATCAAGCATTGGAAAAAGTAAATGGGAAAGTCGAAGACCTTACTTGGGAAATCTACCGCGACACCCTGATTGAACAAGCGGAGCAAGGAGTCGATTACTTCACAATCCATGCCGGGGCGTTGCGCGCCCACGCCGAAATGGTTGGAGAGCGACTGACCGGCATTGTCAGCCGCGGCGGTTCAATCATGACCCGATGGGCTGTGATACACGATGAGGAAAACTTCCTCTACACCCACTTCGACGAGATATGCGAGATATTGGCCAAATATGATGTCGCAGTTTCGCTCGGTGACGGATTGCGTCCCGGTTCAATCCACGATGCTAATGACCGCTCACAATTTCTCGAACTTGACGTTCTCGGCGAATTAACCGAAATAGCGTGGAAACACAACGTGCAGGTGCTTATCGAAGGTCCAGGCCATGTGCCTATGCACAAAATCCGCGAGAACATGGAACGTCAGCTCGACAAATGCCATGAGGCACCGTTCTACACCCTCGGCCCATTAACAACCGACATCGCTCCGGGATATGACCACATCACGTCGGCCATCGGTGCAGCCCAAATAGCTTGGATGGGGACTGCGATGATATGCTATGTCACCCCCAAGGAGCATTTGGCGTTGCCCAATCAAGAGGATGTGCGTAACGGTGTAATTACCTATAAAATCGCCGCCCACGCCGCCGACATTGCCAAGGGGTTCCCCGGAGCGCAAGTGCGCGACGACGCAATGTCGAAAGCTCGATTTGACTTCCGCTGGAAAGACCAGTTTAACCTCTCGCTCGATCCCGCGCGAGCAAAACAATACTACGTGGAGAGCCACCAAGATGACGACCACTTTTGCACGATGTGCGGCCCGAACTTCTGCGCAATGCGCATCTCTCAAAAGCTAATCGACGACTGTGGCAAAATAAAGGATTGAAAAATGTTTGCTGACGAAATAAAACAATATGATTGGGACGACACCACTTGCGCCATAGCGTCAAAAACGGCTGCCGACGTGGAGGTTGCTCTATCGAAAGGACGTCTCGATGTCGACGACTTCATGGCGTTAATCTCACCGGCGGCCACCCCCTATTTGGAAGCTATGGCACGCCGCTCACAAGAGATAACCCTGCGCCGCTTCGGCAAAACGATTTCGATGTACATACCGATGTATGTCTCCAACGCCTGCACCAACCACTGTGTCTATTGCGGCTTCAATCACGACAACCCGCTGAAACGCACCACGTTGACAATGGAGCAGGTTAAAGCCGAATGTGAGGCCATCAGGCGGCTCGGCCCATTTGAGAATCTGCTGATTGTATCGGGAGAATTTCCGGCGCTAAACGGAGTGGATTATCTTGAGCGGGTGCTTCATGTTGCCCGCCCCTACTTCAACAACCTGACAATCGAAGTGATGCCGCTGAAAGAGCGCGATTATGAACGTCTGACCCACAGCGGACTGAACGGCGTGGTATGTTTCCAAGAGACATACAACGCCGCCCGCTATGGCGTCTACCATCCCCGCGGCATGAAATCAATCTATGAGTGGCGTTTGAACGGATTTGACCGCATGGGGCAAGCCGGTGTGCATAAAATAGGAATGGGGGTTCTGATCGGTCTCGAAGATTGGCGCACCGACGTGACTATGATGGCTCGCCACTTGCGATACCTTAGGCGCAACTATTGGCGCACCCGCTACTCAATCAACTTCCCGCGTATGTGTCCCGCCGAAGGCGGGTATCAACCCCGGGTGGTCATGACCGAAAAAGAACTCGCCCAACTGACATTCGCTTTCAGAATATTTGACAACGATGTCGACATATCCTACTCCACCCGCGAGAATCCGCGGTTCCGCGCCAATATGATGAAACTCGGAGTCACATCAATGAGCGCCGGGAGCAAAACGGAGCCGGGTGGGTATGTGTCAATCCCCGACGCCCTCGAACAGTTTGAGGTCAGCGACAACCGCACACCGCTTGAAGTTGCCGATGAAATCAGAAAACTCGGCTATGAACCGGTGTGGAAAGATTGGGACAAAATTTTTGATTAAAATTTAGCATAAAATCAAACCGACAATTCAAGAAATATCGTTATATTTGTGATGTAAACCTAAATCAAAACATAATTTTTTAAGATTATGGACATTAATAATATCATGAGTTCTCTTGAGGCTAAACACCCGGGAGAAAAAGAGTATCTCCAGGCTGTGAAAGAAGTGCTCCTTTCAGTTAAAGATGTGTACAATCAGCACCCCGAATTTGAAAAAAACCGCATAATCGAGCGTATGGTCGAACCTGACCGCATCGTAACGTTCCGCGTTACTTGGCTTGACGACAAGGGCGAGGTGCAAAACAATATCGGATACCGCGTTCAATTTAACAACGCCATAGGCCCATATAAGGGGGGGATACGTTTCCATGCGTCAGTAAACCTGTCAATTTTGAAATTCCTCGGCTTCGAGCAGACATTTAAAAATGCGTTGACAACACTTCCTATGGGCGGAGCCAAAGGCGGTAGCGACTTCTCCCCCCGCGGCAAGAGCGACCGCGAGATAATGCGTTTTTGCCAGGCTTTTATGCTCGGTTTGTGGAAAAATTTGGGTCCCGACCGCGACGTACCAGCAGGCGACATAGGTGTCGGCGGCCGCGAAGTTGGCTATATGTATGGGATGTACAAACGTCTTGTCAACGAGCATAACGGCACATTCACGGGCAAGGGCCTTGACTTCGGCGGGTCAAAAATCCGCCCGGAAGCCACAGGTTTCGGTGCGCTCTACTTCGTTCAGTCGATGTTGGCTCGCCGCAACGACACACTCGCCGGAAAAACCATAGCCATATCGGGCTTCGGTAACGTGGCATGGGGTGCAGCCTTGAAAGCCACCGAACTTGGAGGCAAAGTAGTCACAATCTCAGGCCCCGACGGATATGTCTACGACCCTGACGGCATCTCGGGAGAGAAGATTGATTATATGCTTGAACTCCGCGCAAGCGGTGAGGATATTGTTGCGCCCTACGCCGAGAAATATCCCTCAGCCACATTCTATCCCGGTCGCCGCCCCTGGGAGCGGAAAGTCGACATCGCCCTACCCTGCGCCACACAAAACGAGGTCAGCGGCGAAGACGCTCGCCAGCTCGTCGACAACAAAGTGATGCTTGTCGCAGAGGTCTCCAACATGGGATGCACGCCGGAAGCTATCGACACATTTATCGAAAGCCGGACGATGTATGCCCCCGGCAAGGCTGTCAATGCCGGCGGAGTTGCGACCTCAGGGCTTGAAATGAGTCAGAACGCCATGCACCTGCAGTGGACTGAGGAGGAGGTTGATGCCAAACTCCATCAAATCATGAAAGCCATCCACACCCAGTGTGAACGGTACGGAATGGAACCCGATGGCTATCTTAACTACATGAAAGGCGCGAATATCGCCGGTTTCATGAAAGTAGCCAACGCCATGATGGGTCAAGGGGTAATCTAAACAGAAACCACATAAACATAAACGACACAGTCGCTCGTAACAAACCGGGCGACTGTGTCGTTTTTGACAGAAACAATGCTTTAACATACCGCGAAAGTCAAGTAAAGCACTCTATTGGGGAGAAGTCTTTCAGCGATTCATCAAAATGCTTTGAATATCCATGCTGACTGGTTCGCCATTTAAGGTAAATCCTAATAAGCAATCATTGAACGTGGTCAGTTTCTTAAATTCCATAACAATGATTGAATTATCGCCCCATATAGCATCCACTTTTTTAGAGGTCAGCATTTCTCCATTATTATAGAGCTTTACATTATCTACCGACAGCCCATTGGTGGCGTCCCGGTCAGCAGAGGGGATTTCAACAATAATTGTGGTTTTACCATTTTTGTTGTTAAGCCCCTTCAATTGGGAGCTGCAAACGCACTGCCAAAAGCGAGCAGCCCTATTGCAAGTGAGAAAAGTGATTTTTTCATTGTATTTACGAATTTGATGTATAAAGCTAAGACGCAGAGACACCTTATATGCGATGCACAAAGATACTAATAATTGCTCAAATACATCAAAATATGTCAAAATACGGTGAAACCGGTAAGCGGCAAGCTGATAAACGAAAGCGCGGCAGCGATGTCGCAACTTCAACAAAAAAATAGTAACTTTGTAATCAGATTATGAGATATAAACCCAATCATAAATATTCAGAAGAAGAATTGAAGGACTATAAGAAATGGTCCGGAAAGTATCGCGCCATTCTGATTTCAGTGTGTGCTTTTCTGAGTATTGGTATTGGAACTTTATATTTTGTAAAAAACCACCTTGCAAATAAGAGGTGGAATG
>CAZECG010000016.1:0-50369 GCA_964510535.1 uncultured Muribaculaceae bacterium | reverse complement strand
CCAACCAATAAAAAATCATCGGCTCCGAAATGGGGCCGATGATTTTTTATTAGCCTGTATAGTGTGTAACCGTCGAGGTTACTTGACAACGACGCGGCGGGAGAAGTCGTCGCAGACGACAATGTAGAGACCGGCCGGCAAGTGCATGGAAACCACAGTGGCACCGGGACGGCCATCGTAACGGGTGACACCGTCGAGGGAATAGACCCTGATAAGGTTGTCGGGGGCGATATTCTCAATCACGAGACGGCCATCGCGGCAATAAGCGTCCCACGAATGGTAGTCAAGCTCGGCAACCGATGACCCCCCTGTGAAATCAGTGATTGCCACATCGTCGAGATTAAGACGGCTTGCAGAAGAAGCCGCCGGGCGCAGAATCTTCACGCGTCCGTTTCCGGCACGGCGCACCGGCACGGTGAACTGTTCCCATTCACCTTCCTTAGAGCAGGTGACCTCTCCGGCCTTAGTCCACGTGACGCCGCGGTCGAGCGAATAGTGCACCTCGATTGTTGAGGAGACATCGTTGTTCCACTTGCGCGCCCAGAACGACACCTCGCCAAGGCCATGAGCCTTGTCGGCGAGCATTGTCACGGAAGCCGCGGCTGTTTTGCCGAAACGCACCGACTGGTTGTCGGAGTGTCGCGGCTCGGAGTTACCGGCGTATATGCCCGCGCCTGACAATGCCCAGTCACAGGCTATGCCATGATAAGTGCCACCGTCATAATTGCCCAATCCCGATACCGGTTCATCGAAACCCTCGACAAACGTCGCTTTCGACGTCACGACAGCCGAAACCTCGACATCATTGGAATAATCGCCTGCCGTAGCCGTCAGCGAAGTTGTGAACTCGCCCTCGGCGGCTGAGTTGACACGCATATAGAAACGGTCTTCCTCAGAATCAAGGACAGCTGAAATCGCCCACGAATTTTTGTCAGTGCTGACTTCAAACGGTGCGGTGACAGTGACGGTTATGTCAGAGGCGATATTGTCAATATCGAGAAGCACCTCCGCGGGTTCGGAGGGGGTACCGGGAGCTGCGGTGAAGAAAAGGTCACCGTCAAACAGGAACTGAATCGACGGGAGCGGCTCTCCGGTGGTCACTTTGACCTTTGCCGACTCGATTGTGCCGTTGCTGAGCCAATAGTAATAGGTAGTCGTCGATTCAAGACCTGTAACCTCATAGCTCCCCGCAGCGGCGTTGACCGTGATGGGATAGCCTGATACCTGTGTCAAATCCTCGCGTGACAGGTATAGCTGATATGATGCCGTCGGGCCGTCGACATTTACCCAATGAGCCACGAAAGAGCGGTCGGAAACGGCGGTTGCTTCATCGACGGGGATGCCGTCCATCGCTTTGGCCGACAGGTTGACCGACACATTGGCATCGTCTGACGACAAAGTCAGAACGCCGGTGGCTGAAACCGCAACTGCCGATGAGAAGCTGACCGTCAGAGTGGCACCGTCGCCACACACGGCGGTCTTAGACAGCGAAGCGGCGGAAACAGCGAAACCCTCGCCCGACACCGAAACGCCGACATCTGATTTCAGAGCCGCGCCTTTGACGGTTAGCGTTGCTGAACATTGTCGGCCAATCGAGGTAACGCCGAGATTTAATGTCGAGCCTGCGACAGGGGAAATAATCACGGGGTCAACCGCTCCCGTAGCCGACCAGGGCACATTTTTCTTATCGCCCCAGATGTGGTCGGCAAGTGAGGGGTAGTCGATGAAGGGATTACGATTTTTCTGATGTTTGCTGACCTCGTTGTTGCGCTTTACCTCCTTAGGGCTTACGGGGTCCTGCAGATGCCATTTCATCAGCAGGTTTACAGCCCATGTGGTGAAGGCGGGGTAGTTGTTGGAGGCAAGCATAGGAGAATCCCAACCTGAGATACGGTTGTTGTAGCAGGCCGCCATATAGAAATAAGAGCGCGCGAAATCGCCTTTGTACTCATCGTCGGGTTCAAACACCTTGCCGGAATAGCCGGGGAACGTCGAAGAGCCGAGCCTGCCGAGCGGTTTCACCGAGCCGCTTGCGGGGAGAGTGGTACCTCCCGCGCATTCGCCATAAGGATAGTTGCTTCGCTGCCCGTTGACCTTGCCGTCGGTTGGATAAAGGTGATAGGCGTCGGAATACATTGGCGACTGGTCGTTAAACCAGCTTTTGGGGAAAGAGTGTTCCTTGTTGATGCAGTCGCCCACCACCGAGTAGTTGCCGCAATGCTGCTGTCCGACAACCCAATGTTTGGTCGAATACATATCCCAGACAGTGCCGTCGTCGCGCACGTCGGAAGTTTTGAACACGTCCCATAGCCCGGATTTATAGCCGATGGTGGTGTGAGATGATATTTTAGCGTAAAGGGCTGTCAGCAGCTCTTTACCGCATTTTCCTTCGCATGATGAATAGTAGCCATCGGGAGCTTGCGCCACCGCTGTCGAGAGACTTGCTGTCATAACCACGGCGGTAGCCAGTGAATACACTCTGTTGTTCATAATTGATGTTATAAGGTTAACTTGCGAGCGTCGTGACGCTTTGAAAAATTTGAGGGGTGTAAAAGTACAAACATGGTTGAAATTATGCAAAACATAACGTTCTTTTTATTTTATTATTTGTCAAATAAAAGTATCTTTGCCAGTATAAACAACTATCAAGCATCCATGAAAACTCATTTACCCGCATTAGCCATAGCGACGGTCATGGCATTCCCATCGGCCGTCAGCGGCTCAACCGTCCATGAGCTTCGCGGCGAGAAATTTGACGTGGACACGCTGTGCCACTACAAAAGCGGTCCCGGCATGACCTTCACCACCCTGCGCTACCAGTCTCAGACGCGGTCGGCCAAGCATTTCACGGTCTACGTGTTGACGACAGATCTCGCAAACTCTCCGAACGTGGATTTCAGGATGCACCTGGGGAAGGACTCGGTGCACACGGCTGAGCGCGTGACCGATGTCATCAAGCGCAAAAGCGACGCCGACAATCAGTATATCGCCGCCATCAACGGCGACTTCTTCATCACCTGGTCATCCACTCCGGGGATGCTCGGTTACCCCAACATGACCGCTTGCACCGACGGACAGATGGCACTGAGCGACAACGTAGACCACGACAGCCACGTCGACGCATGGATTATGGACCGCGACCGCGGGATGTGGTGTGACCAGACGGTGCTTGACAACACCCTTACATGGCCCGACGGCAGCTCCACAACGCTCTACGGGGTCAATTTCGCCCGCCGCGACGATGCCCGCCTCGATTCGCAAAGCGACGAGAACGATGTGGTGTTCTACAACAGCCACCGCGGGGGCTACACCGGCTCGGCGCAAGGGTGGACGGAAGTCACGGTCAAGCTCGCCGACGGAGAGCGATGGCGCATCAACTCCCCCGTGAGACTTGAGGTGACCGGCGAACCGCGAACCGGGGGCCACACCGCGATTCCAGCCGATGGCGGCGTGATAGCCGCCGCGACCAACGCCGGCGGCAAAGTAGCCTCGCTCAAACGCGGCGACACGGTTATCCTCAACATCGGGTTGTCACTGCCGACATTCGACGGCCTTCGTCCCGACGTGAAAGAGGTTGTCGGCGGCGACGTGACACTGCTTCGCAACGGTGAGGCGGTGATGACCGCCAACCGGTTCATCAATTCCCGCGACGGAGAATATCCCCGCACGATGGTAGGATATGACAAGGACCGCACCAAAATGGTGTGGTGCGTTGTCGACGGGAAAACCTCGGTCAGCACCGGCTGCACTTACCCCCAGGGCGCGGAGATGATGCGATACTACGGCTGTCTCGACGCTATCAACTTTGACGGAGGAGGCTCGACGATGATGTGGCTCCAGCGACCGGGCATTATCAATTCGCCGAGCGATGGCAACGAACGCGCTGTCGGCAACGGCCTCTACGCCGTGATGACCACCCCCGTGGACAACGAGATAGCCGAGATACGCTTCATGGATTGGAGCAAACACCTACCGCAATATGGCAGGTACGCTCCTATCATATATGGCTATAACCGATATGGCCAACTGATTGATACGGATGTCAAGGGATACACCCTCACGGCACCGGCGGAATTAGGCACTATCGATGGCACGACGCTTTTAGCCGACGGCTCGGGGTGCCATCCGCTCAAAGCGACCCTCGGCAATCTTGAAGCGACGATAGCGGTGGATGTCACCGCCGGGGGCGACATCTCCTTCGGGCTTGACAAGATGCTCATCGACGACATACACGACTGGAGAATCGAGACCTTCGCCACTGTCGCCACCGACAAGATGCCTCTCGCGCCACAAGCATTGACATGGAACAGCGACAAGCCCGAAGTGGTTTCAGTGAACGCCGACGGCCGCCTCAAGGGCGTGTCAGACGGCATCGCAACCGTCAGCGGCACGGTGGGAGACTTCAACGGCACGGTAGAGGTGACTGTGGAGTGCCCCCGCGGCCACTACATGAGCCTCCCCGCCGACCTGTCGCAATGGACAGTCAAGAGCACCAGCGCGACGGCGCAGCTTTCAACCCTCGGCACCGACGGCCTTGCGATAGACTACACCATCACCGGCTCGCGCAATCCCGCGGTGACACTTACCCCCGTAGGCGGCGCGCGCCTGTGGAGCATACCCGACGGTCTTCAGATAGAGATGAAAGCCACCGGGGCCGAGATAAGCAAAGAGAATGTGACCATCAAGCCCAATGGAGGCCGCAACACCACCTACGGCCTGACAGCGCCCGCCCTCGGTGAGACACACATCCAATCAATCCCTATGACCGACTTTGTCGACCCGTCAGACCAAGGTGTATGGCCGGTGACTTTGGTGTCAATCAGCTTCTCACTGAAAGGGAGCGGCAGCGGCCGCATCGAACTACCCCGCATAGCCACAGTCTACGAGGGATACAGCGGGGTGATGGAAACGCCACTCCCCGGCAGCTCGGACGGATTTGACCCATACGCTCCGGTCGAATATTACAACCTGCAAGGTATGCGCATCACTAATCCCGCACCGGGACAAATTGTGATACGCCGTCAAGGCTCGCATATCGAGAAAACCGTCATCTGAAGCAGTCTTCGTGGCTGCGATTCGCAGTTAAATCGTTAAAAATTTGCGCGATTAAAAAAAAGCGCGTATATTTGCACTCGCTTTTTAGCGAATATCGCCGTGTCGGCCCATTCGTCTATCGGTTAGGACGCAAGATTTTCATTCTTGAAAGAGGAGTTCGATTCTCCTATGGGCTACAATAAAATAATAACAACCAACCGTTTAAAAGTTAAACATTGTAATGGCAAATCATAAGTCATCTCTCAAAAGAATCCGCCAATCAGCCGCACGTCGCCTGCGCAACCGTTACTATGCAAAATCGGCTCGCACCGCCGTTCGCCGTCTTCGCGCGCTGACCGACAAAGCCGAGGCAGAAGCTCAATTGCCCAAGGTTGTAGCCATGCTTGACAGACTCGCTTCGAAGAAAACCATCTCCAAGAACAAGGCTTCAAACCTCAAGAGCAAGCTCACCCGCCACATCAACAAGCTGGGTGCGTAACAGGCCTAAGCTCGGGTTAGTCTGAAAGAAATTTTGTTGGCCCATTCGTCTATCGGTTAGGACGCAAGATTTTCATTCTTGAAAGAGGAGTTCGATTCTCCTATGGGCTACAGCCTATTAAAGATGTAAAGCCATCCACCCCGTTTCATCGGGGTCGGTTCTGCATCTTTTTTGTTTATCAGTAAAGCCGTAGACATCAAGCGATAACGGCACATAACAATCAAAACAACCTTACGTTTATGAAAAAATTCCAATCAGCGCTTTCCACCTTGGTCGTCACCATGATGATGATTGCCTGCCTCACGGCATGCGATTCGAAAGCCGACAAAATCGCTGAATCGTATGTGGAACAGGCCAACAAAGAGCTCCCCGCGTCACATGGGGGCATCACTGCTGAAAAAGTCCGTATCGACGGCAAATGCATCGTCTTTGAAATCAGATTCAGCAACGATATCGGCGTCGACATGAATATGTTTAAAGAGCAGCAAGAACAGATGAAAACCGCCGCCATACAGATGCTCAAGGCCGACGCTTCAGAAGAGGAGAACCGCAACTTCAAAGAGCTCGCCGAGGGTGGCTACTCAATCAAATATATCTACACCAACGGCACCGAGAGCTTTGACTTGGAGCTAACACCCGAAGACATACTCGCGACGACAGAATAAAACGCGTCGACACATCACACACAGCGGTGACCCTCTTGGAGCGGCCACCGCTTTTTTTTATCACACTCCCCCCCACAGCCGTTTGCCATCTCGGATAAAAAAACTAACTTTGTGATATGGCACAGAAAATAGTTGAGACCCCGCTGATGAAGCAATACACCGAGATGAAACAGAAGCATCCCGACGCGATATTGCTTTTCCGCGTCGGGGACTTCTACGAGACATTTTCAGACGACGCAATCACCGCGTCTGAAATACTCGGCATCACTCTGACCCGCCGAGCTAACGGCGCGGCGCAGTACGTCGAGCTGGCAGGTTTCCCCCACCACGCTCTTGACACCTACCTGCCGAAGCTCGTCAGAGCCGGGAAACGCGTGGCAATCTGCGAGCAACTTGAGGACCCGAAACTCACAAAAAAGTTAGTGAAACGGGGCATCACAGAGCTTGTCACTCCCGGCGTCTCAATCAACGATAACATTCTCGACCACCGCGAGAACAACTTCCTCGCCGCCGTGAACTTTGAGAAACAGACTTGCGGCGTAGCATTTCTCGACATCAGCACCGGCGAATTTCTGACCGCGCAAGGTAGCACAGACTATATCGACAAACTATTAGCCAACTTCGCCCCGAAAGAGATGCTTGTGGAGCGCGGCAACCGCCAGCGCGTCGAGCAATCGTTCACAGCCAAATATCTCACCTTTGAGCTTGACGATTGGATTTTCACCCGCGAGGCAGCGATGGACCGTCTGCTCAAGCAGTTTGAGACGAGCAGCCTGAAAGGGTTCGGCATCCATTCCATGCCGGCAGCGGTCATAGCCGCCGGAGCCATACTCCACTATTTAGACATCACGCGCCACACGCAGATATCACACATCAACCGGCTGTCGCGCATCGAGGAAGAGCGCTATGTGAGGTTAGACAAATTCACGGTGCGCAATCTCGAGCTAATCGACCCAATCGGTGAGGATGGTAAAAGCCTGCTGACGGTTCTCGACCGCACGGTCAGCCCGATGGGAGCGCGGCTCCTGCGCCGATGGATTCTATTTCCGCTTAAAGACCCCGAGGCAATCAACCAGCGTCATGACGTGGTGGAGCATTTCATGCGCGCCCCCGATACCCGCGACGAAATCCGCGAGCATCTTGAACGCATCGGCGACCTTGAGCGCCTTATCTCGAAAGTGGCAGTGGGGCGCATCACGCCCCGCGAGGTTGTGCAACTACGCGAGGCTTTAACCTCCATCGAGCCGATCAAGGCTCGATGCATGGGGGCGGCTCAGGAATCGCTCCGCTCCATCGGCGAACAACTCAATCCCTGCACGCTCATACGCGACCGCATATCCCGCGAGATTGTCGACGACGCTCCCGCCGCGCTCGGGCGCGGCACAGTGGTGAGAGAGGGGGTTGACAGCGAGCTTGACGAGCTGCGCGAAATAGCCTTTCAGGGGAAAGACTATCTGCTCAAAATTCAGGCGCGCGAGGTGGCGCAAACAGGCATAACCAGCCTCAAGATAGGCTACAACAACGTGTTTGGCTACTACATCGAGGTCACCAACACCCATAAGGACAAAGTTCCCCCACAATGGATTAGGAAACAGACCTTGGTCAACGCCGAGCGATATATAACTCAGGAGCTTAAAGAGTATGAGGAGAAGATACTCGGAGCGCAAGAAAAGATAGCCATAATCGAGAGCCGCCTTTACAACGAGCTTGTTGTCAGGCTGACAGACTATGTTTCGGTGATACAGCTCGATGCGTCACTGTTGGCCCGTCTCGACTGTTTAGTGTCGTTTACACGCGTAGCCATCGAGAACCGCTACAACCGTCCGGTCGTCGACGACTCCCTTGACATAGAGCTTGTCGACGCACGACATCCGGTGATAGAAAAGGAACTTCCCCCGGGCGAGCCATATATCACCAACTCGGTGTCGCTCAACAATGAGCACACACAGGTGATGATGATTACCGGCCCGAATATGTCGGGTAAATCGGCGTTGCTCAGGCAGACCGCACTGAATGTGCTGATGGCCCAGATAGGGAGCTTCGTCGCTGCCACAAGCGCGAAAATCGGCGTTGTCGACAAGATATTCACACGCGTCGGCGCAAGCGACAACATATCGCTTGGCGAGTCGACGTTTATGGTCGAAATGAACGAGGCAGCCTCAATCCTCAACAACATGAGCCGCCGCTCGCTCATACTGTTCGACGAGCTTGGGCGCGGGACATCGACCTACGACGGCATTTCGATAGCATGGGCGATAGTCGAGCATATCCACAACCATGGCGATATGCGTCCCAAAACGCTGTTTGCCACTCACTACCATGAGCTTAACGAGATGGAAAAATCATTTCCGCGCGTCGTCAACTACAACGTCTCGGTCAAGGAAATCGACGGAAAGGTCGTGTTTCTGCGCAAATTGGCACGCGGCGGGTCGGAACACAGTTTCGGCATCCATGTGGCCAAGCTCGCCGGAATGCCTCACAGCATAGTCAGCCGGGCTGCCGAGGTGCTTCACCAGCTCGAAAGCTCCAACCGCGGAGACGAGCCTGCCACCCGCCAGATAACGACGGCCAAAGATGGCGCGGATGCCGCCGAGGGGATTCAGATGTCGTTTTTCCAGCTCGACGACCCTGTGCTCACACAGATACGCGACGAGATTCTCGGCTTGGATATAAACAATCTCACACCAATGTCGGCACTCAACAAGCTGCACGACATACGCAAGATAATAACCGGCAAAGACTGAACGCGACGCATCGGCAGACAACAGTTTTTATACGACAAACCGTTTTGGCACGATGTTTGTTAATCAACAAGTTAGTAACATTAAAAACAATAATATTTGATATGGAAACTATTCAACCCGGAAAATATGTGGAACTTGGCTATGACCTCTATGAGGTAACCCCTGACGGCAACGAAAAGCTCGTGCACCAGACCGATGCCGACGACCCCGAAAAGATTGTGTTCGGAGTCACCCGCGGCATGATTATCCCATTGGAGAAAGCTATCGAAGGTCTGTCGGTCGGCGGTGAGTTTGACGTGAAAGTCAAGGCAGAGGAAGCGTTTGGCCCCCGTGACCCCGAGCAGATTGCCACCCTCGACCGCAAGATTTTTATCGTCGACGGAAAATTTGACGACGAACACATCAAGAAAGGCGCGCTCGTGCCTATGATGACCGCTGACGGTTACCGCATCAACGGTCTTGTGACAGAAGTCACAGCCGACAAGGTCACCATGGACTTCAACCACCCTCTCGCCGGAAAAGATGTGAGGTTCAAGGGCAAAATCATCGCTGTTCGCGAAGCCACCCCCGAGGAGCTTAAACCCGCCGGCGGCTGCGGCTGTGGCTGTAACAGCGACAGTTGCGGCGACGGCTGTGGCTGCGGCGACGGTAAATCATGCGGTGACGACTCCTGTGGCTGCGGTTGCAATTGAAACCGATATGATAGTAGCGTCAGGCATCAACAAGAGCTACGACTCCCTGCGGGTGCTGAGGGATGTGTCCCTCGACATCCGACAGGGAGAAATTGTATCGATAGTCGGTCCCAGCGGAGCCGGAAAGACCACTCTGCTCCAAATTCTCGGCTCGCTTGACCGACCCGACACGGGTACAGTAAAATATGGCGATGACAACATCTTTGAGATGAACGACAACCGACTGGCGCGGTTTCGCAACCGCAACATCGGCTTTGTGTTCCAGTTTCACCAGCTTCTACCCGAGTTCAGCTTGCTCGAAAACGTGATGATGCCCGCTCTAATCGGGGGCGCGTCACACCGCGACGCCTCAAACCGCGCCACTGAACTCATAGACTATTTGGGTTTATCGCAACGCGCCGCCCACCGCCCCTCACAATTGTCGGGGGGCGAACGCCAACGCGCCGCCGTGGCGCGCGCCTTGGTCAACTCGCCCCGCGTGGTTCTCGCCGACGAACCGTCGGGCAGCCTCGACAGCCGTAACCGCGATGAACTCCACCGGCTGTTTTTTGATTTGCGGCGCGACTTCGGTCAGACATTCGTAATAGTCACACACGACCAATCGCTTGCCACCGATACCGACCGCATAATCAACATGAAAGACGGGCAAATAACCGAGATTATCACACGAAATGAAATCACTTAAATTCCGCGCGACTCCCGCTATCGTTATCGCTATGATTGCGACAGGATGCGGCGATGATGATGACCCGGGGCCTCAGACACCCGTAATCAGCGACATCGTCGAACTGACGGCATCGACACCGTCAGGGTCAACATTCGCGATTTACCGTGAAAAGTCACCCGACATCATCCTAAACGCCCCGGGCGCACAGGTCGACCTCTCACGCATAAAAATCGGGGAGAGCCTGTTGGCGACCTACACCATGGCCGACGGGGGCGATGCAGGGCGTTCGGGCGACATCAACCTGCGCTCATACTACGCCATCAACAACTCCACACTCGTGAAAGGCGATATAGCCGATTTCCCCGAATGGGACAAAGATGAGGTCTATCTCATAAGCATCTGGCGAGCGGGAAACAAAATAGACCTGCGCTGCAAGCTCACCTACGACCCCTCGCCCCGCACTTTCATGATGCTGCTCGATGAATCCACTGCCGGCAACCCTGTCCCCGACCTGTATTTAGTGCATCAACTGCAACAGCCGGTGGAGAGTTTCGACCGTAACTATTACGCCGCATTTGACATAGACTCTCTATGGGAGCAGACGACTTGCGAGGGTGTCACCATCCATATCGCAAACCGCAACTTGCCGCAACGTGAGTACCGATTCTTGAAATAGACCGATTATACAGATAAAAAAAGACCGGCTGATGCCGGTCTTTTTTTATCTGTCGTTATAATCAATTGATTGCGATTATTTCACAACATATTGTTTGGTTACGTTGTTACCCTGACGCACGATATAGAGACCGTTTGCGGGGTTGTTAACCTTCACGCCCTGGAGGTTGAAGTATTCAGCGGGAGCGTTAACGTCGTTGTCAACAGCGATGTCGTTAACACCTGCTACTTCGAAACCTTCTTCGGCTACCAAGTAAACAGCCAAGACTGTCTTAGAATAGAAGCTTACGATGTAAACGCCCTTCTTGCCGTTAGCGTCTTCTGTATAAACGGGATACATAGTGCGGAAAGCATGACCACCATTAGTGATGTCGCTATAGCCACCATTTGCGGGCATATCCCACATAAGTTCCATACCTTCGAATGTTCCGCCGGTAGCGTCGCCACCCATGCGAGAAATCTTAGTAGTTGCACCTCCATCGCCCTGAGCGTTACCGTATGCGAGATACATATGGTCGCCAAGAACAAATTCAAATGCGCCGGTTGTACCGGATTTTTCGGGAGAGCAACCCTCGCCAGCCATACCAAATGAACCGATGAGCTCGCTCAGACCGCCTTCGCAACTGTAGCAAGTGGGAAGAGTGTTACGTCCGTTGGCATAGAACATTGTTGAGGTGCCTTCAGCGAAGACGAGAGTAGAGTTGTCGCCCCATGCTGCAGCGGTTTCGGGCCAAACTTGAACATCTTCACCGGGCCAAGCTGCATAACCGTCCATACCGGGCTCCCAAGTAGCTGAACCCTGTTCGCGAACGAAACGATAGCAGAAAGTAGTCGCAGCTCCTGCGGCGCCATAGACACCGTCGGCCTGTTCGCCGGTAACGTCACCAGTAACATCGCTGAAGTCGATACGAGCGCGTGAAGCGGCATCGTCAGCAGGCCATTCGATAGGCTCACCTGCCAATGTCAACACACCGGTCTCCACATCAAGAACATAGATAGGAATCTTAGTGGTTTCAGCACCGCTGTTGTAACCTGTTACCCATACATGACCGAAATCGTCAACACCGATATTCAAAGCAGCCAACTGACCGTCTATCTGCGATCCATCAAGCATAAGCGGCTTCGAGTCGATAAACTCACCGGTCAACAAATCGAACGTAACGAGCGATGCGGGATAAGTTGTTTTGGCAGCGTCGCCCTCGCCTTCACTCTTTATTTCGGCGGCAGTCACATAGATTTTGCCGTCCAAAGCGCAGCAACGACGAGCGTTATCGCCATTAAGGCCTGTTTCAGGGGCAAAAATTTTATTATAAGCGTCGGGGTTAATCAGGCGTGAAGCGCACCATATGCTTCGCATTTCGATACCGTCTTTAGCTTCGTATGTACATCCGTCACCGGGGATTGCGGCGAATGAAGTACCAGCGGCCAAAAGGGCGCATCCAAGGAGTAAATTTTTCTTCATAAATCGTTAATTAATTTTATGTTAGTAATTGATTTTTAGCCGTTTTGTGTATCAATGGCATCAGAAACTTTTTTCCACCGCTAATGTAAGGCTATTTTTTGAACCGTGAACAAATCTTCACGCCTAAATTATGTTTAAATTCGCTAACGTCAGTTAAACGAGCGAAAATGACCGCAGACTTCTCAGACGCTCGAGCGATAATGACGCGGCAATTTTGTAACTTTGCATTGTCATGGTATTGCGCGAACTGTCGATAGTGAACTACAAAAACATACCTGAGGCCGAGCTTGAATTTTCTCCGAAAATCAACGGATTCCTCGGGCGAAACGGCATGGGGAAAAGCAATCTGCTCGATGCCGTCTACTATCTCAGTTTCTGCAAGAGTTTCAACGGCGTGACCGACTCGATGGTCATCAGCCGCGGAGAGAACTTCACCATGCTCAGAGGGGTCTACGAACGGCGCGGCGCGAAAGAGGAAATCACAGCGGGGCTGACCGTCGGCAAGCGCAAGAGTTTCAAGCGCAAAGGGAAGGAGTATCAGCGGCTGAGCGAACACATAGGGTCGTTCCCCTTGGTGATAGTGTCGCCCCGCGACAGCGACCTGATTACCGGAGCGAGCGATGAACGGCGACGCCTGATGGACCAAGTGATATCGCAAAGCGACACCCTCTATTTAGACCACCTGATTCGCTACGGGCGCGCGCTGGAGCAACGTAACAAACTGCTGCGCGAACACATCGTAGACCACACTCTCTATGAGGCGGTGGAGCTAACCATGACAATCAGCGCAGGCTACATCACCGACGCACGCCACAGATGGGCAGAGCGGCTGCAATCAATTTTTGAAGAGTATTACGGACTGATAGCCGGCGACGGAGAGCCGGTGGCATTGACCTACCAACGGCCACAACTCCCACTCGACCGCCTTCTCGACCAGGCGCGCCGCCACGACGAGATAGCCGGGCACACAAGCGTGGGGCCACACCGCGACGACCTGTCGATGGAGATAGCGTCGATGCCGGCGCGCAGAGTAGCCTCGCAAGGCCAGTGCAAGACGTTTACAGTGGCTCTCAGGCTTGCGCAGTATGAGTTTTTGAGGCAGCACAGCGGGCTGAAGCCGCTCTTGCTGCTCGACGACATTTTCGACAAGCTCGATTCCACGCGCGTGGAACGCATCATGGAGATAGCGCGCCGCGACAGCATAGGGCAGATTTTCGTCACCGACACCAACCGCGACCACCTCGACGAAATCATGAGCCGCATGGGAGGCGACTACCGCCTGTGGGAGGTGGAGCGCGGGCGTTTCACACCAATCCACCCCACAACGCTGACCGAATGAAACGCACAGAGCCTAAAATACTGAACCGCATAATAGAGGAAGCCCTCCGGGAGACATCGCTGACCGACACCTTCCGCGAGCAACAGGCGTGCTACCTGTGGCCCGAAGTCGTCGGGCCGGGAGTAAACCGCTACACCACCCGCCGCCATGTGGACCACGGGAAACTTCATGTCTACATCGCGTCAGGGCCGCTGAAAGGGGAGCTTCAGTTTATGCGCTCCCACATCGCCGAGGAGCTAAACCGCGCCGTCGGTTCAAACGTAATCACCGAGATAATAATCCATTAAACCGCAATTTTCGAGATGAGAACCCCGATACAATTCCCCCCGTCGGCCAATCCGCGAGTGCCGGAACCGCAACTGCCGTTTTTCCACACAGTTCAGCTCCAGACACGTTTCAACGACATAGATATGCAAGGCCACCTCAACAATAATGTGTACCTTACATTCATGGATTTGGGCAAGACGCGCTATTTCAGCGACGTCATGAAAGGGAAGATAGACTGGCACAACATAGGCATCGTGGTGGTCCATCTGACGTGTGACTACTATGCCCCGGCTTTTCTCGACGAACCGCTCGCCGTGGCCACCACGGTCGCGAGCGTATCGCTCCACAGCTTCAAACTTGAGCAACGCATCTTCAACTTCGTCACCGGCCAAGTGAAATGTGTCGGGTCGACCATCATGGCCGGTTTCGACCCCCGCACCGGCCACTCCACCGAGATAGCCGACGAATGGATTGACGCGCTCTCGACCTACGAGGGCCGCGACCTCCACCCACAAAAAGACAAGACATCAACCCCTAACCAATAACAACCCCGATATATGTTCTCTGGAATAGTTGAAGAAGCGGCGACAGTAGCCGCCGTCAAGCGCGACAACGGCAACATCCATCTCACGATTGAATGCAGCTTTGTCGACGAGTTGAAAATAGACCAGTCAGTGGCACACAACGGCGTATGCCTGACAGTGGTCTCGATTGCCGACGGACGCTACACAGTGACCGCTATTCAGGAAACGCTTGAGCGCAGCAACTTAGGCGACCTAAAGCCCGGCGACTTAGTCAATGTGGAACGCTGCATGGTGATGAACGGGCGGCTTGACGGGCATATCGTGCAAGGCCACGTCGACTGCACAGCCATGTGTGAAAGCGTGGAAGAGGTTGACGGGAGCCGATACTATAAGTTCCGCTATTCCGCCGACCCCGAGATGGTAGCCAAAGGCTATGTCACCGTCGAGAAAGGCTCGGTAACCGTCAACGGCGTGAGCCTGACCGTGTGCGACTCACAGCACGACAGTTTCCGGGTAGCCATCATACCCTACACCTACGAACACACCAATTTCAAGAATATCGTGCCCGGCACAAAAGTCAACATCGAGTTTGACATCATAGGCAAATACATCTTTAAGATGGCCCAATCGGCGAAACAATGATTCTAAGTCTTACATAACAATTTAATACCTCGCTATGGGAAAATATCATTCACTGCTGGCGGCAGCCTTGACCGTTATTCCCGGATTGTCAATGGTGGCGGCACCCGGCGTGTTTAAAGCCACGACCGACTCAGGGCGCGAAGTAACCGTCACAGTCATAACCGACAACATCATCAAAGTGACCAACGCACCTAAAGGGGCTGAAATTCCCGCGTCGCGCGCGGCGGTGCTCGAAGCCGCCGATTTCAAAGGGAAAGCCATGACGGTAGGCAATCTGACCGACATAGTCACTCAGGCGGGAGTAACAGCCACGCTCAACGCCAAAACCGGAGAGGTGACAATCTCGGGCGGCGCGAACCGTTCAATAGCCGACAACGGCCTGCGCACAACGGCCGACGGCAAGCAGAAACTGCAACTCTACACAAGCGTGGGCGGCTCGTTCTACGGAGCCGGCGAGCGCGGCCACTCCTTCAACCTCGCAGGCGACACCTTAGTGATGTACAACAAACAAAACTACGGCTATGTCAAAGGTGAGCCCCGCATCTCGCAAATGAACATAACCATGCCGCTGTTCCTGTCAAGCAACGGCTACGCGGTGGTTTTCGATGATTTCGCAGCCGCCGAGATGGTGATGTCAAACCCCATCGAGTATATCACGGAGGGCCGCTCGCCCATCTCATACTACTTCATCAAGGGCGACAACGACAACCTCGCGTCGCTCACGACCCAACTGTCGAAGCTCACCGGCCGCCAGTCGCTCCCACCATTCTGGGCCCTCGGCTACATCACATCCAAATACGGCTACAAGACCCAAGCCGAGACTATCGGCGTGATTGACACCCTGAAGATGAAAGGCTACCCCGTGGATGGTGTCGTGCTCGACCTGTATTGGTATGGCAAAGAGGAAGATATGGGGCGGCTCACATGGGACAAAGAGCAGTGGCCCGACCATAAAAAGATGCTCGCCGACCTGAAGAAACGCGGGGTCAACACCGTCACCATCTCACAACCCTACATACTGCAAAACGGCCGCGGGTTAGACAACTACAACGAACTCGCAGCCAAAGGGATGATGGTCAAAGACTCGACCGGAGGCGTTCAGCCGGTGACAATCTGGGTGGGACACGGCGGAATGTTTGACGTGGCCAACCCCGACACCCGCCAATGGCTTTCCGAGCGTTACGGACAGCTCACCGACGACGGTGTAGGCGGCTGGTGGGGCGACCTCGGCGAGCCTGAAGTGCACCCCGAAACAGGGCGCCATGCCAACGGCCTGACCACACGCGAATACCACAACCAGTATGGCAACGATTGGAGCGAAATCATCTATGACCTTTACAAAGAAAAATATCCCGACACCCGCTTGATGACGATGATGCGCGGAGGCACCACCGGCCTTCAGCGTTACAGCGTGTTCCCCTGGTCGACCGACGTGTCACGCTCCTGGGGCGGCTTGCAACCCCAAGTCACCATAATGCTCAACTCCGGCCTCAGCGGACTGGGATATATGAGCCACGACGTGGGCGGGTTCGCCGTTGACCCCGAAAACCCGGTCGACCCCGAACTTTATGTGCGCTGGTGCCAGCTCGGACTGTTCTCGCCCATACTGCGCACCCACGCCCAGCAGGTAGCCGAGCCGTTCCGCTACCCGGAGCAGGAGAAAATCCTGAAACAAATTGTAATCGACCGCTACCGCTGGCTACCCTACAACTACACACTCGCATCAGAAAACGCCAACTTGGGGTTGCCAATGGTGCGCCCGCTCAACTTCTACTCGGGCGACAACCGTTACGACGACATCGACGACCAATACCTGTGGGGGGCGAGCGTCATGGTAGCACCCGTTATGACCCGGGGCGCGACCTCGCGCAAAGTCATCATCCCCGACGGACAGTGGATTGACTATAACGACGACTCACGCGTGTTCAACGGCGGCGACACCATCGACTATGCCGCACCACTTGCGACGCTCCCTCTGTTTGTCAAAGCCGGCTCATTCATCCCCATGGCCGAATACAAGATGGGCAACACCGGCGACTACAACCCGGCCCGCTACACCGTCAACTACTACCCCGTCGAGGGACGGTCAAACGGATATATCTTCGAGGATGACCGCCAATCGACCAAATCGCTTGAGAACAAGGAATATGCCCTGCTGCTTTTCAGCGGCGACGCGACACCCTCACAAATCAAAGTCGAGATGAAAATAGCCGGGAGCTATGCCGGAATGCCCGACAAACGCGACATCACCATGGTGCTTCACGGAATCGGAGCGGCTCCTAAAGCCGTGACCGTCGACGGCAAAAAGGTGCGCACAGCCTATAATCGAAAAGCTCGCACTCTCACGCTCCCCCTCTCGCTCAAAGGCACCTCGTTCACCCTGGAAGTTAGCCGTTGATAATAAAACAAGGAATCACATGGAATCGCTACGCGAACTGTTCAAAATAGGCCACGGCCCATCGAGTTCACACACGATGGGTCCACTCCGTGCCGCCAACGCATTTATCGGAATCTGCGACAAAAAGCCAGCCCGTTTCGAAGTCACACTCTACGGAGCGCTTGCCGCAACCGGCCGCGGCCACCTCACCGACCGCGCCATTCTCGACGCGCTGGAACCCGTAGCGCCCGCCACAATCGTCTGGCGGCCCGAGACCTTCTTGCCGTTTCACCCTAACGGTATGACGTTCAGCGCATTTGACGGCGACGGCCGCCAGATTGCCAACCGCACGTGGTTTAGCATCGGCGGAGGCGACATCGTAGCCGAAGGAGAAAGCCGCACCCCCAAACGCAAAATCTACTCAATGACCACAATCGCCGAGATACTCGACTGGTGCACCACGACGGGCAAAAGCTATTGGGAATATGTCGACGAGTGTGAGGGAGAAGAAATATGGGACTATCTCAAACAGGTGTGGCAAGTGATGAAAGAGTCGGTGGAGCGCGGGCTTGAAGCCGAGGGAGTGCTCCCGGGAGGTCTTGGAGTGAGACGCAAAGCGGTAAGCTACTACGTGCACTCATCGGGCTACAGCCAATCGCTAAGAAGCCGCGGCGAGGTTTATGCCTACGCTCTCGCCGTCAGCGAAGAGAACGCCTCGGGCGGACTCATCGTCACAGCACCCACATGCGGCTCGAGCGGCGTGCTACCCGCCGTGCTCTACCACCTCTACAAGTCAAAAGGGTTCAGCGAAACACGCATTTTACGCGCATTGGCAACCGCCGGCCTATTTGGCAACGTTGTCAAAACCAACGCCTCGGTGAGCGGAGCCGAAGTGGGTTGCCAAGGGGAAATAGGCGTGGCTTGCGCTATGGCAGCGGCAGCAGCGTCGCAACTGTTCGGGGGCACACCGGCACAAATCGAGTATTCTGCCGAAATGGGGCTTGAACACCACTTGGGATTGACCTGCGACCCGGTGTGCGGACTCGTGCAAATACCATGCATAGAGCGCAACGCCTACGCCGCGGCACGCGCCTTAGACTCAAATCTTTACGCCGCCTTCTCCGACGGGCAACACTCCGTCAAATTTGACCGCATAGTGGAGGTCATGAAACAAACGGGCCACGACCTGCCGTCAATCTACAAAGAGACTTCGCAAGGGGGTCTCGCCGCCATCCGCTGAGCCGCGACAGCGCCAAATCGGAATAACGGCGAGGGAATCGCGAAGGATATGGCTGAATTTAACGGCTCCGCGGTCATTCAGGTGGTCAGCGTCCCAAAAATCGTCGGCAGCGAAACGGCTGTCTGACATGAAATCTAACCATTGCAAGCCGTAGGAGTCCGCGACCATGCCGGTCAAGGCGACATAACGGTCAAACTGCGCCTTGTCGAGATGCTCGTTGTAAGTCGCGTAACACGGCAGGGTGACAAGCACAGGCTCGACCCCTATGCTCCGACACAAGGCGATAAGACGCCGCAGATAGCCGAGATTGTAATCCACCCACGAGCTGTCGGGGGCAGTGTGGCGACGCGCCGCAATTTCGCCGGTGCGTTCCCAGCCGACAAGCCGCGACTCAAATGTGTAATCGGTTCCAAATCCCGCAGAATCACACATCGCCGGAGCCTTGCGGGTCATGAATTTGCGCAGTTTTCCCGCATATATCGGGAAATTGGAGATTTCAAAGCCGGTACGCGACAGCGGCCCATGTTTACTCACCCCCATATAGAGCTGATAATTGGTCTCTTGCCACCATTCGCCATGAGGGAAATCGCTGTCGAAAAACGAACAGTAGTCAACGTTGATAATCACACGGCGCAGACGCGGCATCAATGGAGCGTATTTTTCGAGCAACAGGTAGTCATACTCATAATTTTGCGATATGTTGGCGAGATTAAACACGCTGTCGCCAAGTGCATCGGGCACCACCCCATAATAGGTGTGGCTGCTTCCGAGGACGAGAGTCGCCACCCGATGGCCGCAACGCTCAATCCCGCCGGCCTTTGCCTTATAAGGATTCGGTATGCTCCTGACTATGACCTCTCCGACGGCAAGTGACAGCGACACCGCCAAGGCGAAAATTCCGACGTAACTCAAAAAACGTTTCATAGCGCAATCAGAATTGGAAATAAATGAACTGCTGCTGATTACCCGAGAAAAGCAAGAGTGTCATGAATATGACATAGTATAGCGTACAGCGCGCCGCGCGGCTTCGGAACAGCCCCTTCTCATCTCCGCGAAAAGCCAAGGGGTTTTCGCGGTGGCGCGCCACCCATTCCGCACACATCATCACCGCCACCCAGCATAGCGGGGCAAATCCTATCAGCGGCGTAGAGGAATAGGGCGGGATGAAGCCGGTGAACATCATCTTTAGATACTCACAGGCATAACCAATCTCTTTTGTTCGGAAAAAAACGAACCCTATGGAAACGAGAACAAAAGTCCACGCCATCATGGCAGCTTCATTAATCGACGGCAACCGCCGACCTGCCGCCGGCTCGTCAAGATACTTGCGATTGCGCCCGGTGAGTATCATCGGGACAAACAACACCGCATGATACGCTCCCCATGCCAGATAACCCCACGTCGCGCCATGCCAAAAACCGCTCAGCAGGAAGATGACAAACGTGTTGCGCACCTTTTTGGGCTTGCCCACACGGCTCCCTCCTATCGGGATGTAGACGTAGTCGCGGAACCAGGTCGTGAGCGAAATGTGCCAACGCCGCCAGAACTCACCGATGTCACGGGAGAAAAAGGGCAGCTTGAAATTACGCATCAGCTCAAATCCGAACAATCGCGCCGTCCCGACGGCTATATCGGAATAACCTGAGAAATCCCCGTAAATCTGAAACGAGAACAGAGCCGCGCCAATCCACAGGTTAGCCGCTCCCATCGAAGTGTAATCGCCGAAAATAAGGTCAACCGCCGCAGCGCAATTATCAGCCACAACCATCTTCTTAAACAGACCCCAAAGTATCTGCCTCATCCCCGACACGCCTTGCGAATAGTCAAAGCGATGTGAACGCATGAATTGCGGCAACAGGTTTGAAGCCCTCTCTATCGGGCCTGCCACGAGCTGAGGGAAGAAACTGATGAACGCGAAGAACGCGAGTATATCGCGGCTCGCCTCGATTTTGCGGCGATACACGTCAATCGAATAGCTGAGTGCCTGAAACGTATAAAACGAGATACCCACAGGCAACACAAGTCCGAGCGTGACATCGTCGACAGCCCACCCCAAGGCGTTCATCATCTGATAGAAACTGTGTGCAAAGAAGTCAAAATATTTGAACATCCCCAGTATGCCGAGATTAATGGCGGTGTTTACCCACAACACCGCTAAAGCCGCGCAGTGGCGACGGTCGTTCAGCCGCTCGATAACGAGACCGCTGAGATAGCTGCATAAAGTGGTGAAGGCAATCAGCCCCAGAAATTTGACATTCCACCAGCCGTAGAAAGTGTAACTGGCGGCGATTATGAACAGATTGCGGGGCGTCCTCTCTTTAAGCACTAACCAATAGACTAAAAACGTCAAAGGCAGAAACAAAAGGAATTCAAACGAGTTAAATATCATCGGCAGGATTTATGGACTGCAAAGATACGAATAAGCGAGCGCAAAAATCAAATTTATTTGTTTTTGCCGAGCGCGAGTATCTAAGGCGCAGCCAAAGACAACAAAAAAAGTGGCGGCGGCGGCGCGCTTTGACCGATATGGTGTTGGGGGGATGGGATTTTTTCGCTAAATTTGCACGATTTATTGGCCATGAGGTCGGTAACACAGTTTTAAAGGCAAAAAGACACCATTTATGAACATATCCTACAAATGGCTTAAGCAATATGTCGATTTCGACATGACCGCCGAGGAAGTGGCGGCAGCGTTAACCTCAATCGGGCTTGAGACCGGTTCGGTCGAGGAGGTTGAATCGATTCGCGGCGGACTGCGCGGCATCGTCATAGGCAAAGTGCTGACCTGCGAGGAGCATCCCAACAGCGACCACCTCCACATCACCACTGTAGACCTCGGTGACGGCCAACCGACACAGATTGTCTGTGGAGCCCCTAACGTGGCAGCCGGTCAGACCGTGGTCGTCGCCACAGTAGGCACCACACTCTACGATGGCGATAAAGAGTTTCAGATTAAACGCTCCAAAATACGCGGTGTAGAATCGCTCGGCATGATTTGCGCCGAGGACGAAATAGGGGTCGGAACATCACACGACGGCATCATAGTCATCAAAGAGGATGTAGCCCCCGGCACACCGGCAGCTCAATATTACAATCTCTCAAGCGACTACGTGCTTGAAGTCGACCTCACGCCCAACCGCATCGACGCCGCGTCACACTACGGAGTGGCACGCGACCTCAACGCATGGCTTTCACGCCACGCCACCGACGGCAAGCTGCACCGCCCCGAAGTCGACAGCTACAAAACCGACCGTCCCGACGGAGCAATCAGCGTAGAGGTCGACAACGCCGAGGCAGCCCCGCGCTATAGCGGTGTGACTATCCGCGGAGTCAAAGTGGCAGAAAGCCCGCAATGGCTCAAAGACCGTCTCAATGCGATAGGCTTGCGCCCCATCAACAACATCGTCGATATAACCAACTACATACTTCACGGCATAGGCCAACCGATGCACTGCTTTGACCTCGACAAAATCAAAGGGGGGAAAATCGTGGTCAAGGCCTGCGCCGACGGCACACCGTTCACCACGCTCGACGGCATTGAACGCAAGCTCGACAGCCGCGACCTGATGATATGCAACGCCGAGGAACCCATGTGCATCGCCGGAGTGTTCGGCGGCCTTGACTCGGGTGTGACCGACACCACAACCTCTATTTTCCTCGAAAGCGCATACTTCAACCCCACTTGGGTGCGCAAGACAGCCCGCCGCCACGGCCTAAGCACCGACTCATCGTTCCGCTTCGAGCGCGGGATAGACCCCAACGGCACAGTCTACGCGCTGAAACTTGCCACACTGCTCGTCAAGGAACTTGCCGGAGGGGAAATCTGCGGCGACATCGTAGACATCTATCCATCTAAAATAGAGCCGTTCAAAGTCACTCTACAATATGCCAAAGCCTATTCCCTCATAGGAAAACATATCCCGACCGACGAAATCGACGCCATACTCCGTTCGCTCGAGATAGCCATCACCAATCGCCGCGAGGGGGAGATTGACCTCGAAGTGCCGACCTACCGCGTCGACGTGCAACGCCCATGCGACGTTATCGAGGATGTGCTGCGCATCTACGGCTACAACAATGTCGAATACTCGTCAACCGTCCACTCATCACTGTCGTTCAAGACAATCACCGACAGCAGCGACGACCTGCGCCGCCTTATAGCCGACCAGCTCACCGCGACCGGATTCAACGAGATACTCAACAACTCGCTCACCGCCGAGGGATACTACGACGGGCTATCGACCTACCCTGCCGACCATTGCGTGAAATTGCTCAATCCGTTGAGCAACGACCTCAACGTCATGCGCCAGACCCTGCTCTTCGGAGGTCTCGAATCGCTCGCCCACAACATCAACCGCCGTGCAGCCGACCTGATGATGTATGAGTTTGGCAACGTCTACTTCCGCGATCCCGAAGCCGCCATCACCGACGAATCACCGCTCGCCCCCTACAGCGAGGGCGCGCGCCTTGGACTGTGGCTCACGGGCAACCTGCGCCAAGGCGGCTGGAACCGCCCCGCCGAGGAAGCCACATTCTACGACTTGAAAGCCATCGTGGCTAACGTGTTCGCCCGATTGGGGCTGAACACCCGCGAAATCAGCCTAAAGACCGAGGTTCCGACCGACATTTATTCGGCAGGCATCACGATTGTCACCCGCTCAGGCAAGACGCTCGGAACAATGGGATTGGTAACCCGACAGCTTTTGAAAGCCTGCGACATCAAGCAGCCCGTGCTTTTCGCCGAGCTTGACTGGAACGCCTTGGTGAAACTCGCGCTCAAGAAGAAAGTTTCTTTCACGCCCCTGCCAAAGACCCAAGAGGTAAAACGCGACCTTGCCTTGCTGCTCGACTCGGCAGTGACAATGGAACAAGTCGAGAACACCGTGCGCGAAAGCGAGCGCAAGCTGCTCAAGGATGTCACACTGTTTGATGTCTACGAAGGGGAAAAACTCCCCGCCGGCAAGAAATCCTATGCCATCGCCGTCACACTCCAGGATGACGAGAAGACACTCCAGGATAAGCAGATAGAAGCCGTCATGGCAAAAATCGTGGCGAACCTCGAAAAGCGTCTCGGCGCGTCGCTGAGATAATTAACCACTTATGATTTTTCAACTCGCACATAATCTAAACAAAATATCACAACAATATGGGAAGAGCTTTTGAATACCGCAAAGCAAGAAAACTCAAACGCTGGGGCAATATGTCGCGCACATTCACCCGCATAGGGAAAGAAATCACCATCGCCGCCAAGGCCGGCGGTCCCGACCCCGACACCAACCCCCGTCTCCGCGCGCTGATGCAGAACGCCAAAGCCGCCAATATGCCCAAAGACACCGTCGAACGTGCCATCAAGAAAGCCACCGACAAAGATGCCGGCGACTACAAGGAAATCACTTATGAGGGATACGGCCCCTTCGGCATCGCCATCGTGGTCGAAGCCGCTACCGACAACAATACCCGCACCGTGGCCAACGTGCGCTCCTACTTCACCAAGCACGGCGGCTCGCTCGGCACACAAGGCTCACTGTCGTTCCTGTTTGACCGCAAGAGCGTTTTCAAAATCAAACCTAAAGAGGGACTTTCAATCGAAGACCTCGAGCTGGAGCTGATTGACTTCGGATGCGACGATTTTGACATCGACGAGGAAGAAATTGTCATCTATGGGCCTTACGAAGAATATGCCCACATCCAGAAGTATCTTGAGGAGAACGAGTTTGAGATTATCAGCTCAGAGTTTGAGCGCATCCCCACAACCGACCTCAAGGAGGTTACCCCCGAACAACGCGCTACCATCGAGAAACTGCTCGACAAATTCGAGGAGGACGAGGATGTGCAGAACGTGTTCCACAACATGAAAGAAGAGGAAGAAACCGAAGAATAACAATCAACCTTATACCGGGTCTCTGCAACGGTAGCGACCTGGCCGCAGCCACATTAAAAAAGGGTAGCGGTCGGGTCGCTTTATTATAAAAAGCTGTATCGCAGCGCGCCTCGTCTTTCAATCATCGACAATGGCACTGGCGATTGGCCGGGTCGCCCCGATAACGAAAACAAGCGTACCTCTCAACCATCGACGGCGTTTCCCTGTTTTAATAGTACATAAATTTGATTTAGACACAGAAGATATGTACTATTCGTTTACTTACTTGGCAATCAGCGAGAATCACACACACCATTCACAGCCGCGACTCGATTTTTCGCCGATTACGCTCTCCGACATCCCGGCAATCAACCGCACGCTGAGGAAATCGACAAGCCGCACCTGCGACTATACGATAGGCGGCATCTATATGTGGGCTGATTATTTCAAATATGAACATTGCTTAATCGGTGACACCCTTTTCATGAAAGGATTGACCGAGAACGACCGATTGACTACGGCGTTCTCCCTCCCCATAGGAGCTATGCCGATAAGGAAAGCGGTGGAACTGATAGAGGAATATTGCGCGGCTCACGGACTATGCCCGCGGTTCTCGGCTATTCCCGAAGAACAGGTGTGGCGTCTTATCGCAGGCCATCGGTCGTCGGTCGAACTGCTCACCGACTGGGCCGACTACATCTACGATGCTAACGAACTCGCCACACTCACCGGCAAGAAATTCAACAAGAAACGCAATCACGTCAACCATTTCTTGGCCGAGCACCCCGAGGCCGCGCTGCTACCGTTGACCACCGGCATCATCCCCGAAGTGATGGATTTCATCATGCGTCTTGAACATGACAACTCCGACACCGCACGGGCCGAACTGGCGCAAGTTGTGAAAGTGCTTGACAACTATGCGGCTTACCCGTTTGAAGGCGCCGTCCTGCGCCTGTCACCTCGAGGGCCGATAGCGGCGTTCACCGTTGGCGAGGTCATCGGCGACACTCTCTATCTTCATATCGAGAAAATGGACCACGACATAACGGGTGCGGGCGAGACCATCAACAAATTATTCGCCGCCGACATGACGGCACGACACGGAATAGCCTATATCAACCGGGAGGAAGATTGCGGCGACCCGGGACTGCGTAAAGCCAAGCTGTCATACAATCCCGTCTTCACGCTCAACAAATATAATGTGATTCTCGACTGACCGCCTCAAAGCGATGCCGTGTCATTTATCGGCGGGACGGTATTCGCGATAAGGCCTGTCGAAATCAAGATAATGGAAATTATGTTGCACTCGCTTATCCACCGGCGGAATGGTCATGTAATCGCCATACATACACTTCAGATAGGGGTCGAAATGAGTGATACCCTGCACCGTGTGCCCCTCAAACTCTATCGGGCCATATGTGTCGATGATTTCCTTAGGCAACACCTTTTTGATTCCATCGGTGTAGCTCGAAGCTAAAGAGGATGAATCATAGTCATAGCGCGTCAACACCTTGCGTATGGCCCGCTGCAAGCCTTGCATGGTGAACAGTTTGCGCGCTAATAGCGGTGCCCACGAACTCGGGCCGCGGCCATGCTTATAGGGGTCACGGTGGACTAAGTACAACGCCTGTTTCAAAAAATGGTAGCTGACAGCTTGCCAACGTCGCGCCAAGGGGTTTGATGGCCATGCGTCAAACGGGAAGATGTCGACATAACAGCCGCCGAGATAATATAGGTGGCGACGTTCGATAAGCGTCGTCGCAGCATCCTGAATTTTCGCGAACGGCAATGGATATTCCGGGTCAAGCTCGGCGCAAACCAGCTCAAGCGGCTCGGGAAGCCACTCGCGGGCATGAGCTATCAGCCGGTCGTAGTCGGGACGCGGCATCGACACATCGAGGTCATCGTCCCATGGGATGAATCCCTTGTGGCGCACGGCACCAATCATGGTGCCGCCGCATATACAATAACGCAGCCCATGCTCGCCACAGACGCGATCAAAGGCCAAAAGAATCTTTAGCAGACGCTCATGCAGAGCGCTGAGGTCGTAATTAGCCACCGTAATATCGTTGTAGTTACACTAAATATGCCGGCGGCCTCTCGCGGCCTGCCGGAAAAAAACTTCGTCAACGACAAAATTAATAATTTCCGACAAAATCAGCAAAATTCGCGTATCTTTGGCTATGCCTTAGTTACTTGCGCCCGGCAAAAAAACAAATTATTTTGATTTTTGCGCTCGCTTATTCGTATCTTTGCCATTAAACATACATAATCCGATGACCACAGAAAACTTCGTAATCACCATCGGCCGCCAATTTGGCGCAGGCGGCCGCGAGCTTGGCCGCACTATCGCCCACAAGCTCGGCATCGCGTACTACGACAAAGAACTGCTCGTCGAGGCCGCCAAAGAAGCGGGTGTCAGCCCCGAATTTTTCGAGAAAGCCGACGAACGGTTCCCATCGTTCATCTCAGGCCTTTTTTCGTTCAACCTCGGCTCTAACCCGATATCATACTATGCCGGTTCGACATCAATAAGCGACGACAGCATCTACAAAGCCCAGTGCGACGTAATCAGGTCGCTTGCCTCGCGCGGCTCATGCGTTATCGTCGGACGCTCGGCCGACTACGTCCTGCGCGACTATCCTAAGGTTGCCAACATATATGTCCACGCCCCGATTGATGTCAGATGCCGGCGCATCATAGACCGAAGCGGCGACAGCGGTACCTGCCAAAATCTGGCCCGCGTGCGCTCTCAGGCTGAACGCACCGACAAATTACGCGCCAACTACTACAATTTCTACACTGACAAACGCTGGGGCGACGCGCGCAGCTATGACCTCACGCTCGATTCTTCACTGTTACCGATGGATGCCCTGGCCGATGTGGTCATAGCCTACATCAAGGCGCGCTGGGGAATGGCATAAAAAAACGAAAGTGCACTTCTTCACAGAAGCGCACCTCCCTCATAACCAAAATTCAAGTATATATTTTCGTGTCTAACAAACGTTATTACTATCGCGCAGGGCTACCTTACACGCCCGGCGCTAACCGCGCTGAAAAACGTCAGATTCCGATGTCGCGAGCGGGAAGTAGCGGCTTAGAGCCAATTTATATCTCATGATATAATCGGAGATAACATTTTTTTACTCCGCTTCGAGCAGTTTTTCAGCCAGGCGCTGCAAAGTTAGCGAATCGAGGATGTCATTCCTAATAAATTTTTGTCAACAAAACAAAAAAAACAAAAACGGCATGAGAGGCGAAACTCTCATGCCGTTTTCGGTTAATTAATAGCGTGTTGCGGCTACGCCGTTATTTCACGAGAACTTTGGTAACAGTGTTGCCTTGACGACGGATGAATACGCCGCCTTCGGGGTTGTTGACGCGGATACCCTGGAGATTGTAGTATTCAACAGGAGCGTTCTCATCGCTAACGGTGACATCTTCAACACCCGAGAAACCTACGGTGGTCACCTCGATGTAGCTGAAACGGATAGCCTTGTTCGATGTGAACTCAAGAGTGCCGGCTGTAACCGACCCGGTCCATGTGATAGGAGCGTCAGCGCTTGTGCCTGCGCCTTCGACCGTACCGGTGTTAGCCGCGAAATTGCCCTTTGAGTTTTTCACTGTCTGCACGAACACCTTAGTGATGGTAACACCCGTGGCAGGTACCAGCTCGACTTTGTCGCCCTGATACCAGCGAACCTGCTCGCCATACGCGCCTGAGAAATAGTCGGTGCCGCTCTCAGGAACAACGTTGACAAATTTCAGGGAAACGCCTTTCTCGGTGAATTGTTTGCCGCAAAGCGACGAAGCGTCGTCTGTGTTGGCCGACTGGGTGGTTGAATTGTCCTTGTTATAAAGCTGACAACCGTCCTTGTCGGCAAACGTCGGAGCTACGAAGTAAGCCACATTGGGGTCGTCGGAGGGGGTGGGAGTTGAACCGCCATCGCCGAGGTCAGCCACGGGAAGCACCTGGAGGGTACCGTTATGCACGCTGACAACGCCAATGAACGTCAGATTCTCGCCTGCGCCGACAGTCACGCCAAACTGGTTATAGAGTGTGACTTCACCCGTGTTGTCGCTAAGAGTGGTAGAGCCTTTCAACGGTGCGTTGGCAGCAACCTTGACACCGAGAATCTTGATGTAGCTTGAAACCATGTCGGCCGAAAGTTCCTCAATCTGATATACCTCAGGCTCAACCGCGGTGCCTGCTGTGCCTGCGCCGAAAGTTGTTGCGTCAGGTTCGCTCAACTGGAGCTGGCCTTCAGAATAGTTGGTATTCTTGCCGGTGATACCTGCGGCGATAACATCGCCGTTGTTGTATGTTTTGCCGAGATTGCCGTAAATGAGCAGCGGGGTGGTGCCGTCGGTCACATACAGATAGTTTCCATTTTGATAAACAGCGGTAACGGGGCATTTGATTTTACCTACCGACTCAAGGGGAAGCGCGAGGAATTCGGCGATAGAGTTGACTTCAGAAACCGTTACGGGGGCTGAAGCGACACCGAGTTTCACGTTGTCGACACACCAGGTAGCGAAGTTATCGTCGGCGGTAGCGTAGTAACGGAAACCGATGTAGACGATACCGCTCTGCGAGCTAAGGTCGATGTTGCCCGACTCTGCCCACGATGAATAGCCTGTTTCAGGAGCTACGGCGAGGGTGGGATTGAGCTTGGTCTTGGTGGCGGTAGCTATATCGTTAGATGAAAGCACATAGACTTCAAGCACCGTAGTGGTCGAGCCATAACCGTTGACCTGCGTGTCGAAAGTGAGGGTCTTGTCGGTCACCTTGCTCATGTCGATTGCCGGGGTGAGCAACCACTGGTCAAACGGAGCTGTGCCATTGTAGCCCGACATGGAGGCGTAATAGTTGTTGCTATACGATCTCGCATACCAAGTCTTGTCGCCGGCAACCTGAACCTGCGACCAGTTGCTCGGAATAGAGCCTGCTTCGAAGTTCTCGTCGAGCGAGCTGACAGGGTCGGTCGACGGTGGTGTGACACCACCGCCACCGCCTTCGCCCTCAAGAATGTAGGCTGTGGGTTCTTTCACTCCGGGAACTTTGAAATATGCGGTGAGCTTTCCGGTAATGGTCAATAATTTGCCAAGGTTACCGGGGTTATCACCGAGATTTACAGCGGCGCGAATATCGGTTTTTTGTACGAGCTGCACGGGCACACAAGCCGTAACGTCGGTGCAGCTCTGAGCATCGGCAATCAGCACGTTTGAATAGCTCGCACCGGTAGCTGTGAATTTGGCACCTGTAGAGATGGCCTGACCGTCGACATAGCCCACGATGTAGCCTTTGACTGTCGCGGAGGCGACACTAAGGTCTGCCCCCATAGCGATAACCTCGGCCACGGAATACGGGTCGGCGGTGGTACCTGTACCTGCGTAGGCTGTCAATGAGGCCGCGCAAATCAGGGAGAGTAACATTTTTTTCATAACTTATTTATTTTAAGGGTTAACATTATTCTTAATCAGATGATGCTAAAGTAGGGGTTAACTGCGAGACAGCCAACCGGTATGCGTTAAAAGTTTGTTAATCCACGGCTTTTCGCAAGAAAATTTCGGTCGGGAAGTGGTCAGAGAAGCCGTTGAGATGCACACCCGCCGAGAACGTGCGCAGCGGATACCCTTGGCGATTGCCGTTCTTATCTTTAAGAAACTCGCGGTTGAGCACCTCGCATTTCCAATATTGCAACTTGCCGGCGGGAGCGTTGGCGAGGTTGCCCGAAATAATGATTTGGTCAAAAAGATTCCACGAACTTTTGTAGGCGAGCGTGCCGACTCCGCTGTCGAGCACTCGCCACCACGGATTGTAGAAGCCGTGGTCGGCAGCGTCAGAGGCTTTCTTCTTGCCGCCAAGCACGTTAGCACACGAATTGTCCTGAGGGTCATCGTTCATATCGCCCATAACCACCACGCTGATAGCCGGGTCGACACGCCAAAGCGAGTCGGCTATCGTCTTACTAAGAGCCGCGGCTGCGTCGCGCAAGTATTGCGACTGCTCCTGTCCGCCGAGGCGCGAGGGCCAGTGGTTGACGATGACGGCGACACGCTCGCCGGCCATACGCCCCACGACACACATCTGGTCACGCGTGCGGAAACTGTCGTAGCCCTCTATGCGCAAACGATGGTTTGTCACACCTTCGACAGTGAAGAATCGGGGGTTATAAAGCAAGCCGACATCTACGCCGCGGCGGTCGGGCGAGTCGTGGTGGACAATCTGCAAATCCCATTTTGCGATTTGCGGGTCAGCGACCAAGTCCTCAAGCACCGAGCGGTTTTCAATCTCAGAGACACCGATGACGGCGGGGCCCATAGGGGTTGTCGGGGTTTTCATCGAGGCTATCGCGCGGGCAAGGTTGTTGATTTTCGACCAATACTTGCGACCATCCCAACGCCTCGCGCCTTGCGGCGAAAACTCCAGGTCATATTTTCCGTTGTTGTTTATCGTGTCGAAAAGGTTTTCAAGATTGTAGAAAGCGACTCCATATACCTTGTACCTCTTGCCGCGGCTCTCCTGAGCCGAGACCGACATAAGCCCTAATAGGACGAAGAATGACAACAGAATAATTTTTTTCATTATTTCGATGATTAGTTAGGTCGTGTTTATTTTCAATGTTAGCGTTAGCCCGCCATTGTCAACACATTGAGAGCGTAAAGATAAATAGAATTTTCTGAAAAAATGGATAAAAAATAAAAAATAATGATTACTTTTGGGACGGTATAGTTAACCTGCATTAATCAGCACCGAGTTAAAAAAAGTGGCTTTGGAGCAGTTTAACTATGATTTGAAAGCATTCGTCCGGTAAGGCCTACACTTAGCAAGAAAATATCACGAAAACAAATCAAACACTAACATAATTATTTTTATGAAATTAAAACTGTTTTTACTGTTACTGTTATCGGTCACAGTTCCGGCATTGGCTCAGACGGCCTCTGTCGCCGGGCGTGTGGTCGACGCCGATACCGGCAATCCCATCCCGGGAGCATCAGTGACCTTAGGCAACGGCGGAATCAACGTGACTACCGGTGTCGCCGGTGATTTCAGCGTCAGCAAAGCCCCTGCGGGCTCCGTGGTGATTTTTGTCAACGCCAACGGTTACGCTTCCGGCTCCAAAGCTGTGGAGCTATACAACAATCAGTCGGTCGACGCCGGCACAATCAAACTTTACAACGAGATGGCCAGCGGAGAGTTTTTCGAGGACCATCAAGATATGCTCTTTGACGAGTCGGTGCTCGAGGACGAGGAAGGCAACTCCCAGTCGCTGGCGGCGCTGACCGGCGCGTCCGACGACGTCTACTACTCGACCGCGAGCTACAATTTCGGCCCGATGTATTTCCGTTACCGCGGCTACAACAGCGAGTACCAGCAGGTCTATATCAACGGCGTGTCGTTCAACGACCTCATACGCGGCCGCTTCAACTTCTCGACCCTCATGGGTCTGACAAGCCGCGCATTCCGCAATAAGACCACGACACTCGGGCTCGGAGCCGCCGATTACGGATTTGGCGATATAGGAGGCAGCATCAACTACAACACCGCCGCATCGGCCTACGCTCCCGGCTTCAACGGGTCGGCAGCCTACACCAACAGCAACTATATGTTCCGCGCCATGGCGTCTTACTCAACCGGGGTCAACAAACACGGTTGGGCGTTTACCGTGGCAGGCATAGGCCGCTACTCCGACGAAGGCGTTGTCGAAGGCACATTCTACAACTCGGGCGGTTTGTTCTTCTCTGTCGAGAAAGTGTTCAACAAAAACCACTCGCTTATGCTGACAGCCTTCGGCGGCCCGACACAGCGCGCCAACGGCTCTCCCACCTATCAAGAGGCCTATGACCTCGCCGGCTCCAACCTCTACAACCCCAACTGGGGCTGGCAGGACGGCAAAAAGCGTTCGGCGAGAATCATCGAGTCGTTTGACCCGACTTTCATGCTCAACTGGCTCTACAAAGACACCAAGACAACAGCCAACACGTCACTGACCGCGCGCTGGGTCAACTACTCATCATCGGCCCTCAACTACTACAAGGCCCCCGACCCCAACCCCACCTACTACCGTTACCTCCCCTCTTACTTCCTTGACGACGGGGAACCCACGGCGCAGTCAGAGCTTTACACCGAGCTGTGGAAAAACAACGAGGCTTTCCGTCAGATTAAATGGGACAACTTGTATCAGGCCAACTACCTTAACAATCTCGCCAACGAGAACCTCCCCGACGACCAGAAGAAAGGGTCAAGCTACATTCAGGAGAAACGCCACAGCAACCAGTTCAACGCGCTGTTCAACTCCTATATCAACCGCCGTCTGAACGACAACCTCAGCCTCCAGGCAGGTGTATCGTTCAACTACACACGCGCCTCGTTCTACAAGACCATCCGCGACCTCCTCGGCGGCGAGTTCTGGATTGACATCGACCCGTTCAGCGACCGCGACATAGCTCTCGACCCCGAGATGCTGCAAAATGACCTTGACAACCCCAACCGCCGCGTCGGAAAGGGTGACCGTTTCGGATATGACTACGACATCAACGCCATCCAGGCTACGGCGTGGCTCCAAAACGTCATCACTCTTCCCAAATGGGACATCAACTACGGCATGAAAATCAGCTACACCCAGTTCCAGCGTGACGGAAAGATGCGCAACGGCCGCGCCCCCGAGAACTCACTCGGCAAGGGTAAGACCCACCGCTTTGACGACGGAGCCATCAAGGCCGGAGCTGTCTACAAAGTGGACGGCCACAACTTCTTGATGGTACACGGAGAATACGCTACCCGCGCCCCGCTCGTCGACAACATCTACATTTCACCGCGCGTGAAAGACACCGCCGTCGACGACGCAAAGAGCGAGCGCATACTATCTGCCGATTTCACCTACGGCTGGAACTATCGCCGTTTCCGCGGCGCGATTTCGGGCTTCTACACCGAGATGAACGACCTGACCGAACGCTCGTCGTTCTTCGACGACCGCTACAACACCTTCGTCAACTATGTGCTAAAAGGCGCGAAAAAGGTGTTCAAGGGTGTGGAACTCGGCATGGCATACCGCATCACACCCTCTCTCACCGCGACTGCCGCCGGCACCTATGCCCGCTACCAGTACAAGAACAACCCCACCTGTATCGGTTCGCCTGAGAACGGTATATATGCCGACTACACCGAAAAAGTGTACCTGAAAAACTACTACGTCGGTTCAACCCCGCAGTACGCCTCAAACATCGGCCTTGACTGGGCGGCTCCCAAAAACTGGTACTTCAACATCAACGCCACATGGCAAGGTGACGCCTATGTCAACCTGTCGCCGGTCTACCACACCGACCTCCCCGAACTGTACACGGCATGGCCCGGTCCCGATGTGGCTCCCGACGAGGAACAGTGGCTCAATGACAAGGCAAAAGAGATGGCTACGCAAGACAAACTCAAAAACTCTTTCTCGCTCAACCTCTCTATCGGCAAGACTCTCTACATCAACCGCAAGGTGTCGATGAACTTTAACCTCAACATCAACAACATCCTCAACAACGAGGATGTGGTGACCTACGCCTACCAGCAAAGTCGCATGGATGTCAAGACCTACGACCGCACCAAGTACCCCAACCGCTATCTTTACGCTCAGGGCACAAGGGTGTTCTTCAACGTCGGTGTGAGATTCTAATCCCGTTACTAACGCAAATCATCACTTAAAACAATGAAAAATAAATTATTATATATAGCATCGGCATTGTTGGCATTCGCGGGATTCACCTCTTGCGACGATGACTGGGAGACGCCCCCAAGCGGCGCGCCCACAGTGCCCTCAGGCATCACCGCCAACACATCTATCGCCGACCTCAAGGCTCAGTACTGGTCAACCGACCGCAACAGTGCGACCGAGATAGGGAAAACCCTCGACGGCAAAGATTTGATTATACGCGGACGCGTGGTTTCGTCGGACTCTGCCGGCAACATCTATAAGAACCTCGTCATCCAAGACCTTGAAACCGGCGACGGACTCACAATCAGCCTCGACACCACATCTATCTATAAGACGTGGCAAATCGGACAGGAAGTGGTCATCAACGCCACCGGGCTTTATGCCGGAATGTACAACAACCTGTTCCAGCTCGGAGGACTCGGCGAATACCAAGGCGCACCGTCAATGACCTTCGCCGAAGCCTCGACATTCAAGGAACACGCTTGGTGTGACGGCCTTTCAAACTGGCAGGAAATAGACACAACCGTTGTGACTCTCGACGAGCTTTTCGCCGCCAACAACACCCCCGAACAACGCCGTCACTACATGAGCCGCATAGTCCGCATCAACGATGTGGAATGGGTCGGCGGGGGCAAACTCACGTTCGCCGAACCTGCTTCAGTGGCCAACAACACCAACCGCTATATCCAGGACTCGACCGGCAAAAGACGCATCATCGTTCGCAACAGCAGCCACGCCACATTCCAGGGCGTAGTGCTTCCCAAAGGGAAAGGCTCAGTCACCGGCATCCTCAGCTACTACGGCACCGACGGATGGCAGCTCATGCTCAACAATCTCGCGGGAGTCGATTTTGAGGACTGGAGCATTGACACACCCATCGACCCCTCGAAACTTGAAGCCAACACCACCATCGCCGAGTTCAAGGAACTCTATTGGTCGACAGAGCGCAACAGCGCGACCGAGATAGGGAAAACCAAAAACAACGAAGATATAGTGATACGCGGCCGCGTGGTTTCGTCAGACGCTGCCGGAAACGTCTACAAGAATCTGGTGATTCAGGATGTCGAGACCGGCGAGGGACTGACTATCGGTCTCAACGCCACCAAAATTTATCTCGACTACCCGATTGGCCAGGAACTCCTGATTAAGGTCACCGGAATGTATGCCGGAATGTTCAACAACCTGTTCCAGCTCGGAGGACTCGGCGAATACAACGGCGCACCGTCAATGACCTTCGCCAACAATGAGGACTTCAGCGAAAACGTGGTTAAGGTAGGCACTCCCAACCCCGACGCTGTGATAGTGACAACCGTCACCGTTCCCGAACTGACAGCCGCCAACTCAAACGTCGAGCAACGCCGTAGCTACATGAGCCGCATGGTGAAACTCGAAAACATGACATGGGACGGCGGCGGCTCACTGACCTATGCCGAGTCGAAGACCAACACCAACCGCTACCTCATCGACGCATCGGGCAAGAAAATTCTCGTGCGCAACAGCGGCTACGCCACATTCCAAAGCAACATCCTCCCCACCGGCACAGGCAGCGTCACAGCAATCCTGAGCTACTATGGCACCGACTGGCAACTTCTGCTCAACGACACCGACGCGTGCCAAGGATTCAATTGATTTTAACCACTTCAACAACGACTTGAAATGAACAGATTAAAATATATCATAGGGCTGACACTGCTCACCGCCGCCGCTGCAGGGGTGACATCATGCCAGGATGACATCGACGCCCCCGGGCTTGAGACGCCGGTGGCATCGCTGCAGCCCAACACCACAATCAAGGAACTGAAAGAGATTTTCTGGCAAGACCTCATCAACTACACCACCGAGGTGGGCACCCGCGACGACGGTAGCCACTACATCATCGCCGGACGCGTAATCTCGTCAGACGAGGCCGGAAATGTGTTCAAGAACCTTATACTCCAAGACTCAACCGGAGCTATCACGTTCTCAATCGACTCATACAACCTGACCCAGCACTACCGCGTGGGACAGGAGATAGTCGTCGACGCAACCGGGCTGACAATCGGGAAATATGCCGGGCTGATGCAGTTTGGCATCTCTAAGGAGTATCTCGACGGCACCCAAGCCAGCTTCATGAGCCGCGAGCTGTTCGCTGTCCACGCCGAGCTTAACGGCCTGCCCGAAACGGCTAAAATAGACACTCTCGTATTCGACTCATTCGACGATTTGGCGATGAACGATGTGGAATACATCAAATATCAGAGCCAGTTCGTGAGATTCAACAACGTTAAGTTTGCCAACGGCGGCAAAGAGACATTCTCGACCTATCACGCAAATGTCAACCAAAACCTCGTGGACAGCAAAGGCAACGGAGCGTCAACAACCGTCGTTGCCGTGCGCACCAGCGGCTACTCAAGTTTCTGGAGCCAGACGCTTCCCGAAGGCGCGGGCGATGTCTGCGGCATACTGTCGTTCTACAGCAACGGCTCGTCGTCAAACTGGCAGCTCGTGCTAAACGACGTTGACGACTGCATGAACTTCGGTAACCCCACTCTCCCCAAAGGAACCCGCGAAAAGCCCTACACTGCGGAAGATGTTGTCAAATTGGTGAATGACCAGGCATCTAAATCGGGGTGGATGACAGGCTACATCGTCGGAGCCGTCGCACCCGCTGTCACCGACGTGACAAGCAACTCCGACATCGAATGGGGCGCGGAGGTGACACTCAACAACACACTCGTCATAGCTCCCGCTGCCGATGTCAAAGAGTTTGACAAATGCGTCGTCGTGGAACTGCCACAAGGCTCTCCGCTCCGCACACTCGGCAACCTACGCGACAATCCCGCCAATATCGGCAAACAGATATGGATTACGGGGACATTCGCCAAAGTGCTCGGCATGGCTGGTGTAACAGGCAATTCCGGGGCGTCTACCGAATGGGAAATCGAAGGCGTCACTCCCCCCGTGGAGGGCGCGGTGACCTCTATTGACGAGAACTTCGAAGGTGGCGCGATACCTCAAGGATGGACACAGGTTCAGGTCGAAGGCACCAAGACCTGGTATGTGACAACATTCTCCAACAACTATTACGCCGCAATGACCGGCTACATGGGCACGGCACCGTTCGACTCATGGCTGCTCACCCCGCCGATTGATATGTCAGGCGTAACCGACAAAACGCTGTCGTTCCGCACCCAGGTCGCAGGCTACGGAGCCACAACCTCCACATTTGAGGTCTATGCGCTCGACAAACCCGACCCGTCACAAGCTACGGTGAAAGTGAAGCTCGAGCCGGCACTGCCCTCATATTCGACAACGGCAGTATATTCCGACTGGAAAAACTCCGGCAATATCGACCTGAGCCAGTTCACCGGCACAATCTACATCGGGTTCCGATATACCGCCACACAAGACGCCAATTATGCCACTTGGTGTGTCGATGACGTTAAACTCAACGCCGGCGACACCCCAACTCCCCCCACTCCTCCGACACCCCCGGCAGGCGACTACAAAGGCGATTTTGACTCGTTCAACGACGGTACGCCAAAAGCGAACCCCTATGGGACTTACGAGAACGCCACCGGCTGGAAAGCCGAGAACTCGATAATACTCGGCGGTTCATCATCGGGCACCGACCAAAACCCCCGCTTCTCGTTCATCGGCGGCGACAACACCCTCGCCCCCACCCTCAACGGTAAGGCATCCGCTCCGGGCCGCCTCATCTCTCCCACACTCACCGGCGGCATCAAAACGCTGACATTCAACTATGGTTTCGCATTCTCCGACACCAAGTGCCAGTTCACTGTCAATATCTATCAAGGCGGAGCTGTGGTCAAAACCGAGACCGTTAACATCGAGAAAATCGAGAAAGACGAGGTTAAAACCAGGGTTTACACATACACTATGCCCGTAAACATCTCAGGCGACTTCACGATTGAGATTGTCAACGACCACATCGGCAACCAGGCGAGCAACAAAGAGCGCGTCTCTATCTGGAATCTCACCTGGGATAACTAATCACCGACTACTCTAAAACGACACCGACGGCTCGGACTCCCATCTCGCGGGATTCCGGGCCGTCAAGTTTTCACCGCTCAAAAAAAACCATATCACACAATATCTATACCGCAAATTATTTTTTCACAGATTTGTGAAAATACAGAATAATTTGTATTTTTGCCCATAACATTCAAAATATGGTTGTCATTTTTAAACAAACTTACTTGCGTGAACTTTTTGAAACAGGACGCTGTTCCGACAAAAGTCATCGTTTTCAGCCAAACATTGTGAAACGCTATCAAAAACGGATCGAAATGCTTATGGCCGCATCGTCAGCTGAGACCTTATACAAGTTCAATTCGTTGAACTTTGAAGCACTTACCGGTGACAAGTCAGGACTATATTCGATACGCGTGAATGACAAATACCGCATTTTATTTTCGCTTGACACGAACAATGAAAAACCGATGATAACCATTTGCAATATTGTTGAACTCTCAAACCACTATGACTGATATGATTACACTACCCGGAATCTCCCCCGACATGATTGCCAATAATCTTGTCCCTTTTGAACCGACCCACCCAGGTGAAATGCTTCGAGAAGAATTAGAGTGCAGAGGCATCACTCAGACCAAATTAGCCAATGGAATCGGGATGAAAGTTTCGTTACTTAGTGAGTTAATTAACGGAAAACGCGACTTCACCATCGAATATGCCATGCTGATTGAGGCGGCTTTGGGCATAGACGCTGACTTTTGGTTGAACCTACAGACGGCTTACAACAAAGGGAAAGTGCAACAAGACCGCTCCTTTATGGAGCGCATCGCCAACATTCGCCGCATCGCCGCAATCCTATGACGAAATTTGCGTAAATTCGCGGAAAACAGATTGACCATGAGACTATTCCGTATTCTAACCATATTGTTGGTCCTCTCGGCGGCGATAGACGCGTCGGCGATAGATTTGGACCGTGTCAGATTTCACAATGAAGCCACCGACACATCTGCCATAACCGCCATGCTCATCGAAGCGGAGCCAATCAAAGACCCCGGACAGCGCATGGCGATGCTCGCCCGCAAGTTTCTCGACCGCCCTTATGTCGCCCACACCCTTGAGGGGGAGCCTGAAACGCTCACCGTCAACCTCGACCAGCTCGACTGCACAACGTTTGTCGAGACCGTGATGACTTTGGCATACACCGCCGGCGAGGGACGCACGTCGTGGCGCGACTTCATCTTTAATCTTGAGAGGCTGCGTTACCGCGGCGGCGAGATGAAAGGCTATCCGTCAAGGTTGCACTACATCAGCGACTGGATTGTCAACAACTCCCACCGCGGCAATTTCCGCGAAGTGACCGACAGGCTACCTTCGGTGTCATACGCCATAAAGACCCTCGATTTCATGAGCCGCCACCGCGACGCATACCCGGCATTAGCCGATGATGACAACTACGAGGGCATCAAATATGTCGAGCTTGGCTACCGCAGCCACAGATTCCCATACATAAAATGGGAGAAAACCGACTCGCGCCAAGTGATAGACGCGCTCGACGAGGGTGACATTTTGGCTTTCACCTGCGCCGCCAAGGACCTTGACGTGAGCCATCTCGGCATACTCACCATGGTCGACGGACGCCCGCACGTGATTCACGCCTCATCGTCGGCGGGAAAAGTGGTGGTGTCGCAGCACGAGCTACGCGAATTTCTGCGCCGCAACCGCATGACAGGCATCCGCGTGATACGCCTCAACAACTAAACTTATTCGGGACGGTAGGCGCAGGCGGCGAGCATACGGTGGCCCACGCGGCAGTAGAGGCATTTGCGCCGCTCGCAGTATTCGCGCCGCAGCTGAATCAACGCCTGTGAAGTGAAAGCGTCGCCGCACTGCACCCCCGCGGCGGTAAACATCGCGACAATAGCGTTGCTCTCAGGCTTGAGCCGACGGAGCATATCCACGGCCGCGTCGCGCCGGCACTCGTCGCCGCGCGACACGGCGTAGGCGTGCAGCAGCGGCACCACGGCGTTAATCATCAGCAACCTCACCGACGACGCGCTGACAGCTTTCTCTATCTGCGCCGACGACGCACCGAAACGATAATGACGGTTCCAGTAGCCCGAAAGTCCGAAATTGAAAAACTCAGCGGCTTTTTCCTCGCAGTCGATAGCGAGCAGCGACGACATTATGTGTCCGCAACGAACCACAATCTCCGCCAGCGTCGCCACCCGCCGGTGAGGGAAGTTCCACGGCCGCATACGCCCGAGCCGCCATGCGCCCGGCGACAACGGCTTCAGCCCGAACTTATGTGACAGAAAGCGGTACTCGTTCACGAGACTGCCTACGTAGGGGTCATCGTCGGGCGACCCGTCGAGCAACCCCGCTTGTCCGAAGAGCAACGCCTCGACCGAAAGGGGGGAATCGGCGTGTTTGCGCAGGAATTTGAGCGGCACGCTCATCGCCAGACGTTCGAAAGTGTCGTTGTTGACCCCGAAACCCATCGCCCGCGCCAAAGTGATATAGGCGACCTCTTCCCAGTCGCCCTTAAGCCGGCGCGCGAGATCGGTCAGATGGTCGCTTTTGCGATAGACCCGTTCATAGCCGAGCGCGGTCACCCAATCCGTGAGATACACATCCGGCATGGCGGCAATCGCCGAGGCGCATGGCAGCCCCGACGGCGACGCTTCCATAAGGTCAGAACAATGCCGGCTGAACTCCGGCGAACAAGGCATTCTCATCTGAGGGATTATCCTGCCGTCATGCCGTCTGACAGGCATATCATCCTTGTCGACGACATGGAGTATCACCGAATCATAGGCCGGGTCATTGTCATGGCCATGCCGGCGCCAGTCGCTGGCGCGGTAATGGATTTCGACATTTCCCGCCCACAGCTCACCGTCAATCGAAACTTTAGCGTTGAAAAAATCGGGGCCCGCGCCGGTGTTAAGCAGCCCGGGGTCAATGATTCTGACCGCGCGTCCGTCGACGGTGGACATCCCGGCAGGATTCCACAACCTATGCTGCCACACATATTGCATCAGACGCTCCATCACGAGCAAATATAACGCTAAATCCGCTATCTCACACAAAAAATGTGGAAAAATCGCTCAACGCGGAAAAAAGTTATCACACGACTGCGGGCGGATAAACCATGCCCTCGGTCGTGTGATAGCGTATTCTGTGGTTTTTAGTGACGGATTAGTCTTCGTAGAGATAGTCGGGAAGGGGCTTGATTGAACCGTTGTATTTGAAAGTCAGGGGATACTCACTGGACCCGTCTGTCACGTCGCAGTTTAAGTCAAGTGAGATATTATTCCCGTCGACATCGATGACGAGGTCGCTATTTGACTTGTCGTTATATCTTGTCCAGGCTTGGAAACCCTCATCAGTCGTTGTCACATTCAAGGCGACAGATGCTCGGTATTGACTCGATGTGAGGGTTACAGACTGTGGCGTTGTTTCGCCGCTTTCAACGTCATAGGAAACGCTGAGAAATGATATTTTCGACGGATAATTGCTGCTGGTGGGGTCGAAGTTGTAGAACTCAATTTGCATTTCGCCGTCGCTGACCCAATAGTAGGCGTGTTGGAGCGACACAGAAAGGTCGTTGACCTCGACGTTGCCACTGCCGTTGCCACCGCCGCCAGAATTGTTATCATCATCGTCGTCGCTGCAAGCTGTGAAACCAAGGCTAAAAACGGTAGCGAAAGCTGCCAAAAGAGCAAATTTTAACTTTTTCATAATGTTTTGTGTTAAATGATTGTTATTATGAGGGCAAATGTAGGGATAATTTCCACCCCCCCCATTTTTAACCCATCATAACACATTTGGCTATCCGTTCGTCAATTTGCCCTTTTCCAAAGAGGTGGTGCGCGACGCCCATGTTTATTGCTTTTATTTGGTCTTTTTTGTGGAATCGGGGAAATTGCATTAACTTTACAAAATGAAACCCCGACTGAAACAATTAATCAATTTATAATAACGCTATTGCCATGAACCGCAACCTGCTCGTCACATTGATTTTAGTGACAATCGGCGCGCTGATTCCCGCCGCCGCTGCAGAAGTCGTTGTCGGAGCCGCGCGCACCGACCAATACATACCCCTGCTCAAAGGGAAGCGGGTGGGGTTGTATTCCAACCACACCGGGATTGTCGATGGCCGGCACTCGCTCGACATCATGCTTGAGAACGGGACCAACGTCACCAAAATATTCTCACCCGAACATGGCTTCCGCGGCAACGCCGACGCCGGCGAGCATGTCGGCAACTCGCGCGACCCCCAGACCGGGGTGGAAATCGTGTCGCTCTACGGCAACAAGAACCCCAATGCCGCCGCCGACGCGATGCGCGACCTTGATGTCGTGGTCGTCGACATACAAGATGTGGGGCTGCGGTTCTACACCTACTATTGCACCATGCTCCACCTGATGAACGTCGCCGCCGAGCAAGGCAAACAAGTGGTTGTGCTCGACCGTCCCAACCCCAACGGCATGACTGTCGACGGGCCCATCCTCGATATGAAATACGCCTCAGGCGTGGGGCGGCTGCCCATCCCCGTTGTCCACGGGCTGACACTCGCAGAGATGGCGTTGATGATAAACGGCGAGGGGTGGCTCAAAGAGGGCCGCAAGGTGCAACTCGACGTTATCCCTTGCCTCAACTACACCCATCAGACCCGCTACGAGCTGCCGGTCGCGCCGTCGCCAAATCTGCGCACCATGAAAGCGATTTACCTCTACCCGTCGACCTGCTACTTCGAGGCCACCCCGGTGAGCCTCGGCCGCGGCACCGACTACCCGTTTGAAATCTACGGTCACCCCGATATGGAAGGCTACCCCTACAGCTTCACCCCCCGCAGCGTCGAGGGCGCGAAAAACCCGCCTCAGCTCAACAAGGAGTGCCACGGCCGCGACTTGCGCGGTCTTGACAACGAGGACATCATAGCCCAAGGGGTCAATCTCGAATACATCATTGACGCTTACAACGCGCTTGGCATCGGTGACAAATTTTTCACCGGTTTCTTCGAGAAACTGATAGGCGACCCCTCAATCAGGGGCAAAATCGCCGCCGGGCAGTCAGCGGCGCAAATCAAAGCGTCATGGGCCGATGACACCGCCCGTTTCCGCCACCAACGCAAGCCCTATCTACTTTACGCCGAATAAATAACCATTAACACAGAAACCCACACCCGACATGGAACGCCACTGGATTGTAATAGCCACCATGGCAGGCTACTTCGCCCTGCTGCTGATAATATCATATTTTGCGTCGCACCGCAGCGACAACTCCACATTTTTCACCGGCAACCGCCGCACCCCGTGGCCGTTAGTGGCATTCGCCATGATTGGCGCGGCGATTTCGGGGGTCACATTCATCTCCGTGCCGGGCATGGTGGCGAGCAACGGCTACGCCTACCTGCAGATGGCGCTCGGCTTCATCGTCGGGTATTTCATCATAGCGTTTGTCCTCGTCCCGCTGTTTTACAAGCGCAACTTAGTGTCGATTTACGGCTATCTCGGCGAACGGTTCGGTAGCGGCACCTACCGCACCAGCGCATGGTTTTTCTTCGTGTCGAAGATGCTCGGAGCGTCGGTCAGGTTTCTTGTGGTGTGCGTCGTGTTGCAGGCACTCGTGTTCGAGCCGCTTAATGTGCCGTTTATCTTCAACGTGATTGTGACGATAGCCCTGATTTGGCTCTACACCGTGCAAGGAGGGGTGAAAACCATCATCTGGACCGACACGCTGAAGAGTTTCTGCCTGATTATGTCGGTGATACTTTGCATCTATTTCATAGCCGCCAACCTCGGGTTCTCGTTCGGCGAGATGACATCGGCAATCGCCGCCCACGACAGCTCGCGGATGTTTTTCTTCGACAACCCTAAAGAGGGGACATACTTCTGGAAACAATTTCTCGCCGGGGTGTTCATGGTCATAGCCACCACCGGGCTCGACCAGGACATGATGCAGCGCAACCTCGCCTGCGTCGACTCGCGTCAATCACAGAAAAACATGATAGTCAGCGGCATAATGCAGTTTTTTGTCATCGCGCTGTTTTTGATGCTCGGCACCCTCCTCTACATATTCATGGAGAACAAAGGGCTGGAGATTCCGGCAAAGAGCGACGAAGTGTTCGGCTTCGTGGCTAACCACGAAGAGATGCCGGTGATAGTGGGCATTCTGTTTGTGCTCGGTCTGATATCAGCCGCCTACTCAGCCGCCGGCTCGGCTCTGACCTCGCTGACCACATCGTTTACCGTCGACATCCTCGACGGTCAGAAGCGTTACGACGACAAGCGGCTCGCCCGCGTGCGCAAGCTCGTCCATGTGGCGATGTCGACCATGATGGGCCTTGTCATCATCGGCTTCTACTATCTGAGCGACCAGGACGCCATAAGCGCGGTCTACACACTCGCTTCATACACCTACGGGCCTATCCTCGGGCTGTTTGTCTACGGTATGTTCTGGAAAAAGCCTGTCAGAGACCGCTTAGTGCCTTTTGTGTGCGTCGCCGCCCCGGTGGTGTCGTGGGGCCTGCAATGGGTGCTACTGGAAACCGCCGGCTATCACACCGGATTTGAACTGCTCATCATCAACGCCGCCGTCACCGTCATAGGGCTACGATGCCTGTCGATTGGCGCGCGCCGCAAGGCCGCCGCCTGACCTCCCCCCCTATCGGCAACCTGTAATTCTTTTATTACCGTATATGTCTAAGGACCTTTTCAGCCGCTACATCTGGATAGTGGACACAATCAAACGATATGGGCGCATATCGCGGAAAGAGCTTAACCGCCGATGGCGCGAAACCCCGTTCTCAAATGGGGAAAACCTTCCGCGACGCACATTCTACAACTACCGCATGGCCATCGAGGAGCTGTTCAGAATCACCATCGAGTGTGACCAGACCACGTTTGAATACTATATCGACGACGAGGATATCCACAACGAAAGCGTGACAAACTGGTTGCTCAACTCGGTGGTTACCAACAATGTGTTGAGCGACTCGCGCAAGGTGTCGGAACGCATTTTCCTTGAAGACATCCCCTCGGCGCGCGACCACATGGGCACCGTGATGGACGCATTGAAGGAGTTTAGGCCGCTGACTTTCAGCTATGCGCCATATAGCCGCACTTCGGCGCGCGAAGTCACTCTCGAACCTTATTTTCTGAAACTGTTCCGCCAACGCTGGTATATCACGGGGCGCAACGTGAAGGAAGACACGCTTAAAACCTACGCCCTCGACCGCATGAGCGACGTCACCGTAGGACCCGAGCAGTTTGAAATTCCCGACGATTTCAACGCCGAGGAATTTTGCCGCGACTCGTTCGGGGTCGTCTTCACTCAGGGCGAATCAAAGCGGGTGGTCATCCGCACCGACAACCGCCAAGCCAAATACCTGCGCAACCTGCCGCTGCACCACTCCCAGAAAGAGATGATTCACGACAAATTCTCAATTTTCCAGTATCAGATAAAGCTGACACCCGACTTCGTCAGCGAGCTGCTGTCATACGGCACCGGAATCGTGGTGCTCGAGCCGCCCGAACTACGCGCCATGATGCTCACCTCGCTCCGCGACACCCTCGAGCTTTACAACCAGCACGCCTGACAACCAATCAGCAAAAAGCCGCGCTCATCCGAGAATTGGCTTTTTTCAATGCCAAAACCGACTAAATTCAAATTAAAAACATTAGATTTGTAATCGATAAGTTTTGTGATATGCATCTCATAAACGACAACATTCATAAGCTCTTTGCTTTGTGTCGAAAATACAAGGTTAGAAAGTTGTATGCCTTTGGTTCCATACTTACTCCACGGTTCAATGAGCATAGTGATGTTGATATTCTTGTGGACTTCAATTCTGAGATTGACCATAACACTTACGCTGACAACTTTTTCGACTTCTACCATGCTTTGAAGGCTTTGTTTGGAAGAGATGTCGATTTAGTTGATGAATCGGCAATCAAGAACCCTTATTTCAAGGAAGAACTCGAAGAAACCAAACATCTGATATATGGATAGGAAACTCGGGAAATATTTGTCAGACATACTTTCCTCAATTTTGGAAATAGAGTCGTTTTTGAATGACAGACCAAAAGAATATGCCACGTTCTGCAATGACACACTTTTTAGGAGAGGCGTTGAAAGAAACATTGAGATAATGGGGGAAGCTATGAATCAAGCGTTGAAAATCAATCCCGATATTCCGATTACAGCCGCAAGAAAAATAGTAGATACCAGGAATTTTGTAATTCATGCATATGACTCATTAAAGCCTGACATTCTTTAGGGAATAGTAATCAACCACTTGCCATTGCTTAAGCAAGAGATTGAAGCCCTCTTGAATGGAGAATGAGCAACAATCCAAATCACAGCCACAAATAAAGGCGAGCAACAAATAGAAAGCCGCGCTCCGAAAGTTGTGTATAACTTTTGGAGCGCGGTTTATTTTTGCGAGCCAAGCTCGCTCCGTTCAAGCTATTTCAAAGCCGTGAGCGCGAATCAGAGACGGGCGCGGATAGCCTCGGTCTCTTTCTCATAGCCCGGTTTGGCGAGCAGGGCAAACATATTGCGCTTATAGTCCTCGACGCCGGGCTGGTTAAACGGGTTCACTCCGAGGATGTAGCCGCTGATGCCGCAAGCTATCTCAAAGAAATAGATAAGCTGGCCGAGGTATTCCTCTTTGAGTGCCGGGATAGTGATATGCAGGTTAGGCACTCCGCCGTCTACGTGGGCTATGCGCGTACCGAGTTCAGCCATTTTGTTTACCTCGTCTACACGTTTGCCGGCTATGTAGTTCAATCCGTCGAGGTTAGCCTCATCCGAGGGGATAACCACCGTGTGACGCTGCTCGGCTACAGATAGAACCGTCTCAAAGATTGTGCGCTCGCCATCCTGAATCCATTGCCCCATCGAGTGGAGGTCGGTCGAGTTGTCGACAGCCGCCGGGAAAATACCCTTATGCTCCTTACCCTCGCTCTCGCCGTAGAGTTGTTTCCACCATTCACCGAAATAATGGAGTTTGGGGTTATAGTTTACAAGTATCTCGATTTTCCTGCCGGCGTTGTAAAGGGCGTTGCGTGTAGCCGCGTAAACCTCAGCCATGTTATCGGCCGACGGGGTTTTGAGTGTTTTCTCCATCAGCTGAGCGCCTGCCACCAACGCTTTCACATCAAAGCCGGCCACGGCTATGGGCAACAATCCCACGGGGCTGAGCACCGAGAAACGTCCGCCGACGCTGTCCTCGATGACAAACGTTTTGTAGCCCTCTTCGGTGGCGAGCTGGCGCAACGCGCCGCGACGCGCGTCGGTAACGGCGACGATGCGTTTCGACGCCTCATCCTTGCCAAGCGACTTCTCAAGTTGCTCTTTGAGCAAGCGGAATGCGATGGCAGGCTCGGTAGTGGTGCCCGACTTGGAGATAACAATTATACCGAATTTTTTACCTTTGAGATAATCCTGAAGTTCATACAGGTAATCCTCGCCTATATTTTGTCCGGCAAAGAGCATTTCGGGGTTCTTGCCGTCATGGCGGTAAGCGGCGAATGAATCGCTGAGAGCTTCGATAACCGCTTTTGCGCCAAGATAGCTGCCGCCGATACCGATAGTCACAACCGCTTCACACGTTTCACGCAACGACGCCGCCGCAGCCTCGATGTCGGCCAAAAGCGTTTCGCCGGTGCGAGTCGGGAGGTCAAGCCAGCCCAAGAAATCGTTACCCGCGCCATCAGCGCGATACAGGGTGCCGAGGGCGGCATCGGCTTGGGGCATAAGCGCTTTAACGTCGCCTTCGCTGACTGCGCCGAGCGCATTCTGAATGTTTACTTGAATAAGATTCATCTCTTATGTATAAATATGGTTATTTCTTAGTTTATAATCTCTATTATCGGTAATTACAACAACATATGGGCAAAGGTAAAGGTTTTTGCCTTGACCGCCAAATCAAAATAAAAGCCGCCACAGCTCTTCGAGCCTCGACGCTATATGGTAAGCAAGCACCGGCGGGACGGCGTTGCCTATCACCTTATATGCCCCTGACGCGCTCATCGTGCCGCCGGGAAACGTCGCCGACGACCTCACAAAGGGGAAGTCGGGGGGGAAGGTCTGTATCAACGCGCACTCGCGCGGTGTCAACCGCCGCTCGCGCCTGCCCGCCGCAAGCTCTGCCGAGTGTCTGCCGCCATGCTCAGCCGACAGTCGGCGGAACTCGATGTTTCCATGGTGTTCCGAACGTATCGTAGGCCCGGGGCGGTCAAGCTTTATCTCTATCTGCCCCTGCGAGCCGTTGGCCATATACTTCGCTTTGGAATAGACTTGTTGTGAGCGGTCGGCAGCCTCCTCCGGCTCGGGGAGCGCCGACAAAACGTCAGCCGTGGTCACAGCCGGGCACAACGCCTGATTGCCGTCACGGCTATGAGTGGGGCGAGGGTATGGGTTATACTCCTCCGCGACTTCAGACGACTCCAACGCCGCAAGGGCTTCGGGACGCAGCGCATCGCGGCGCAACCCTATGAATATCACGCGCTCGCGTGCCTCGGGAACGCCATAGTCGGCGGCGTGCAGCACTTGCGGGTCGAGCACTATGTAACCGCTTCCGGCTGTCGAGAAATCGCGTTGTATTATATCTTTGACATCCTTGAGATTGACAAGCCCCTTGACATTCTCGGCTATGAACACCTTAGGGCGCGTAGCGTCAATCACCTGCTTCATCCAGCAATAGAGTTTGCCGCGGCTCTCCTCCGAGGGCCGGTCGGCGTCATCCCCCTCGCGGGTCTTGCCGAGATGGTTTTTGCGCGAATCAAAACCGAGACGCTTCCCCGCCACGCTGAAATCCTGGCAGGGGAATCCCCCAAGCACCACATCAATATCGCGGGGAAACACCTCTACGCCCTCATTATGCGCCTTGACGAGGTCGACGACACTGCGGTTACTGAATATATCCCCGCCGTGGCCAAACCGGCTCATATAGCCAAGCCATCCGGCACGCGCCTCCGGCAGTATGTCGTTGGCAAAGACAGTGGTGAAACGCGTCTTTTTCACGAGTACCCAATTCTCGTCAAGCGTCTGCTCAACCAAGCGGCTGTCAGCAGGAAACGACCGGCGCGGGGCGATAAACCACCCCTCAAAACCGGCATCCATACCGCCGCAGCCCGAAAACAGCGACAACACCCTCAGTGGGTTATCTCCGGGACTTGGGGCTGCTGCCATCTCAGCGAGCGTTGCAGGCGACAACAAATCGCTTGCGACCCTCTCGGCCGGCATAGCGGCTGATTTATCGGTTTTGTCGGTACTCTTTTTTGCCATTTGAGGATTAAGTATATATTTTGCAAAAATAGCGATTTTTCACGGATTACCGAACGAGAAAAGCATTCAGCCGCCAAATCTCACCAGCCTCCGCGTTTCGGCAACAATTTGTAAGCTATATGAGGGTTTTTTCGGGTAATCATCCGATACCATAAGTGGTGGATAGTTACAAAATTGTTACAAGTCTACATTGTTGAATATCAGCCGTTTACCCCCCCCCACGCACGAAAAAGCCGATTTTTTTGCTAAAATTCAGAAAATTATTTCTTAAATTTGTGAAATAGACAACCACATCAGCCTCTCGCCATAATGAGACACCGGTGACGGAGCTAATGACAAGCCGGATTTATCGCAACCGACTTTCCGAGAATCATTTTCTAACTCAAAATACAATAGCAACATGAAAAAAACTACTAAAATCTTCGCGACACTGCTGTTGTCAATCACCACAGCTTTTGCAGGCGCGGCAGCTGATTTTTTCGGTCGGCAACTTCGAGTATGATAAGAAATCAGACGGTACGGTCAAGTTAGTTGGACATTCCGGCGACCTCCCGGAGAATATCGAAATCCCCTCGGCGGTTGAATTTGACGGTGCCACATACTCTGTGTCAGAAATCGGGGTACGCGCATTCGATGGTTGCAGCGGCTTGAAGTCGGTGACAATCCCCAACTCGGTGACATCAATCGGCACGGAAGCATTCCAACGAT
>CAZECG010000015.1:0-59896 GCA_964510535.1 uncultured Muribaculaceae bacterium | reverse complement strand
CTCCGAGTTCTCCGAGTTCTCCGAGTTTTCCGAGTTCTCAGAGTTCTCAGAGTGCTCGGAGTTGTCAGATTTATGGCGTGGTGGGGGCCGGAATATCTAAACTGTTGTTGTTTTTTTGTAAATTCGCGGGTAGAAAACGTAAATAACTCCAATATGGATATCCAACAGTCAATGCGAGAGATTCTCGCCGCAGAGAGCAAAGCAATCAGCGAGATTCCTGTCAGTAGTGCCTATGAGCGCGCCGTAGACGCTATAATCGAGCAAGTGCATCGGAAGGGGGGTAAGCTCGTTACTTCGGGAATGGGTAAGGCGGGTCAGATTGCCATGAACATAGCCACTACTTTCAGCTCGACGGGTACCCCTGCTGTCAATCTTCATCCAAGCGAGGCGCAACATGGCGACTTAGGTGTGATTCAAGCCAACGATATACTTTTGCTTATCTCAAATTCGGGCAAGACGCGTGAAATCATAGATCTCGTGGCTTTAGCCCGCAATCTGTATCCTTCGCTTCCAATAATTGTCATCACGGGTAATCCTGACAGCCCGCTTGCTGATGCTGCCGATGTGGCGCTGCTTACCGGCGGCGCGCCCGAGGTGTGTCCGTTGGGTCTGACCCCCACCACTTCGACGACTATGATGACAGTGATTGGTGATGTGCTTGTAGTGAATGTGATGCGTCTCACGGGTTTTACGGCGGCTGATTACGCCAAACGCCATCACGGGGGTTATTTAGGGCATAAATCACGCAATCTGTGATGAAAAAGGTAATCATAATCGGCGAGTGCGGGCTTGACATCATCTATGACGGGTCGCAGCCTGTCGGCTCTATGCCTGCCGGTCGTCTGCTCAACGCCGCCGCGATGTTGGCGCGTGAGGGTCTGCCGGTTTTTATGGTAGGTGACACGGGTGCCGATTCGCCGGGCGACATCGTTGTCGACACTTTGGCCAAAGCCGGGGTTGATACGACATCGGTTGACCGCTATGTTGACGGTCTGACCCCGGTTACTTTCTTTTTCGGCGACAAAGTAACGCCGTATCGCTTGCCTTCGCGCGAAGGTGGGTTTGATGTTGTGTGGCCTCGCATAGATTCCGGTGATATCGTGGTGTTCGGGGGCTACTATGCCATTGACCCGCTGATTCACCAACGACTGATGTCGCTCGTGGCATATGCTGTGGAGCGGAAAGCGTTCGTGGTGTATCTGCCGGGGTTTATGAGTCAGCTTGCGCCGCGGCTCACGCGTGTGATGCCTGCGATACTTGAGAATCTTGAGGTGGCTTCGTTGGTGGTTACACGCAGCACTGACTTGTCGGCCCTCTATAATGACACCGAACCCGAACGCTGTTTCGCCGAACATATCGCCTATTACTCGCAATCGTTGATTAATCTCGATGTGGTCAATGCGTCGGCGTCATGTTTCATGGGCAAGTCGGCTTCGACGACGACGCTGAACTCGGCGGCTGACACGCTGCTGTGGAACTCGGCGTCAGTCGCGGCTGTCATAGCCGCCCTCTATCGCGATGAATCGCTCGAGGGGATAAATGTATCAATCGAGACGCTGACTTCGGCCATATCGCAAATAAACGGCTTTGCGGGGCGCGTCTTGTCGGCATATAAATCACCGTGGCAACTCAGCCATTAAACATTAATCAAGACAACAATCAATCCATGTCAACAACAAACCCCCAGTCGTCGCCCGCAGTAGCAGTCCCCAAGGTTGACTGCGCGCGTGTGGCCGTAGTCGGAACTTACTGGAACGCTCATATCATCAACCGCTTGCGCGAGGGAGCTGTTGAAACGCTCGTCGCGAACGGTTTTGACAGTGCCACGGGAATTGTGAATTATTCGGTGCCGGGTGCGGTGGAACTGACCTATGCCGCCAAACGTCTCATCGACAGCAAGCGTTTTGACGCGGTAATTCTGCTCGGCTGTGTGATTAGGGGCGGTACCCCTCATTTCGACTACGTCTGCCAGAGTGTGACGCAGGGGATGACATCACTGAATCTGCTTGGTGAGATTCCTGTGGTTTTCGGTGTGTTGACGGTAGATAGTGAGCAGGACGCTCTCGATCGGGCCGGTGGTGTGCTTGGCAACAAAGGTTCGGAAGCCGCTGAGGCCGCCATTCACGCCATCCATTTTTCGCGAGAAATCTGATTATTCGGTAAATATTTGATAGAATAAAATTGCTGTCTGACTTTCATCGGACAGCAATGATGGGATAAATAAGTACCTTATTTGATGCCGAGTGGCTGGTGAATCGGCCACTCGGCTAAATGTTAATGATTTCTTGTCAGGCGTTTTCGTCGATTTCGAAGTCGTCGTCGGGGACATCGCCGAAGTCGTCGTCAAAGTCGTCACGGCTGTCGTTGTCGTCGCCTGAGCCTGTGGTTTTAGTCTTGGGCGCGCTCTTTTTCCCCTTCTTGCCGCCGTTAAGTTCTTTTTCTGTGAGAGCGTCCATGATGAGCTTTTCAAGTTCGTCGGCAAGTTCGGGATTGTCGGCGATGACTGTTTTAGCGGCATCGCGCCCTTGTGCGAGTTTTGTACCGTTGTAGCTGAACCATGAGCCGCTTTTTGCGATGATGTCAAGTTCGACTCCGAGGTCGATAATCTCGCCGGTGCGTGAGATGCCTTCGCCGAACATGATGTCGAACTCCGCGCGCTTGAATGGGGGAGCGACTTTGTTTTTGGCGACTTTCACTTTCACTGAACGTCCGAACACTTCGTCGCCGTCTTTGATTTGAGAGCCGGGGCGCACTTCGAGACGGACGCTTGAGTAGAATTTGAGTGCGTTACCGCCGGTAGTGGTCTCGGCGGGTCCGAACATTTGTCCGATGTTGGCTCGCAATTGGTTGATGAAAATGCAGCAGGTGTTTGTTCGCGAGATTGTGCCTGTGAGCTTTCTCATGGCTTGTGACATCAGTCGTGCCTGGAGACCCATGTTTCTGTCGCCCATGCCGCCTTCAAGTTCTGATTTGGGGGTCAGTGCCGCTACGGAGTCAACGACGATGATGTCGACTGCTGTGGAGCGGACGAGCTGTTCGACGATTTCGAGTGCTTGCTCGCCCGAGTCGGGCTGTGAGATTAGCAGGTTTTCGACATCTACGCCGAGTTTTTCGGCGTAGAAGCGGTCAAATGCGTGTTCGGCATCAATCATGGCAGCGATGCCGCCGGCTTTCTGAGCTTCGGCGATTGCGTGGAGAGCGAGAGTGGTCTTGCCTGACGACTCTTGGCCGTATATTTCGGTGATACGTCCGCGCGGGTAGCCTTTCACGCCGAGTGCGAAGTTTAGTCCTATCGAGCCTGACGGTATCACTTCGATGTTTTCTATTTTGTCATCGCCGAGTTTCATTATCGAGCCTCGGCCGAAGTTTTTTTCAATCTTTGCCATGGCTGCGTTCAGCGCCTCCAATTTGGCTTTCTGCGGGTCGGTGGCACTTTTTTTGTCGGCGGTTTTCTTTGCCTTTGCTGGTTTTTCCATATTGGTATGGGGTTTTATGGTTGTTTTCAATCTGATTACAAAGATAACGCCCTGACCGTCAATAAAGGTTGCCCATGCTGATTAAAAAATATTAAAACGCTTGTTTGCCGGCAGTGGCAGACTTAAAACAGCGACACCGCCTTGCCATAGTAGCAGGGTGGTGTCGCGCTGTATAAGAGTTGTATCAGAATTTATGCTTTCTTGATGCGGCGTTTGTTGATGAGATAAGCCACGGGCGATGCTACATAGATTGTAGACAGTGTACCTGTGATTACGCCGAACAGCATTGCGAACGTGAAGCTGCGGATTGAGTCGCCGCCGAGGATGAAGATGCAGATGAGCACGAGCAGGGTGCTACCAGAGGTCATCACCGTACGTCCCAAAGTTGCGTTGACTGACATATTGATTGTGTTGAAGAAGTCTTGCTTGGGATACAAGCCCACGTTTTCGCGGACGCGGTCGAAGACTACCACAGTGTCGTTAATCTGATAACCGATGACTGTCAGGATTGCGGCGATAAATGTCTGGTCAACTTCCATCGCGAACGGAAGAATGCCCCAGAACAGTGAGTAGAAACCGATAATCGTGAAGGCGGTGAACGCTACGGCTGCCAGTGCGCCGACAGAGAACGCCATGTTGCGGAATCGGAGCAGGATGTAGAGGAACATAGCGATTAGCGACAGTACGACGGCTATGTAAGCCTCGTTGCGCATATCGTCGGCCACGGTAGGCCCTACTTTCTGTGAAGACAGGATACCCTGGCTTTCGTCGGCGGTTGAGAACTCCTCTGGAGTCATGCCGGGACGGAGATCGGGTATGAGGACTTTGTAGAGGATGTCTGTAATCTCTTTCTCGACTTCAGGGGCATCGTCGTTGATTTTGTAGTTGGTCGAGATGCGCACCTGGTTTGAGCTTTCGATGGTGATTACCGATACGGTCGAGTTGGGGAACTCGGGAGCCAAACGATGCTGGATGTCAACAGTGCTCACGGGCTTGTCAAATTTCACCACATAGTTGCGACCGCCAGAGAAGTCGATACCCTGGTTCAAGCCGCGGGTAAAGAGCGAGGTGGCGACGATGATTGTGAAGATGCTGCAGACCACTAAGGCTATTTTGCGTTGGCCAAGGAAGTTGATTTTGGTGTTGGTGAACAGGTTGCGCGAGATGGCGGTGGTGAAAGTCAGGTTCTTATACCATTTGTATTTTCCGCCGAGCTGGAATGCGATGCGGCTTAAATATACGGCTGTGAAGAACGAGCAGACAAGACCGATAATCAACGTCGTGGCGAAGCCCTTGATTGGGCCTGTTCCGTAGTACATCAGGATGACACCGGTGATTACCGAAGTCAAGTTAGAGTCGAAAATTGCCGAGAATGCGTTGCTGTAACCGTCGGCGATGGCTGTGCGAATGTTCTTGCCGAGACGAAGCTCCTCTTTCGTGCGCTCAAAGATAAGCACGTTAGCGTCGACAGCCATACCCAAGGCCAACACGATACCGGCGATACCTGACAGCGTCAGCACTGCCTGGAACGATGCCAAAATACCCAGAGTGAAGAACAAGTTGGCTATCAAGCACAAGTTTGCTATCAAACCGGGGGCTACGCCGTAGATGCAAATCATGAACACCATCAAAAGCACCAGTGCCACTGCAAACGAGATGAATCCGTTCTCGATGGCCTGCTGGCCGAGTGACGGACCGATTACCATGTCGCTGATGATTTCAACATTTGCGTTCATCTTACCGCTCTTCAGCACGTTGGCCAAGTCTTGCGCTTCTTCGACCGTGAAGTCGCCTGTAATCTGTGAGCGACCGCCTTCGATAGCGGTGTTGACGCGGGGGAATGAGTAAACGTAGTCGTCAAGCACGATTGCGACGCAGTTGCCGATGTTGTTGCCGGTGACGCGCGCCCATTGCTTAGAGCCTTCGTTGTTCATCGTCATCGATACGACATTGCCTTGCATCTGCTCGTAGTCGGCGTTGGCCGCAACGACACATGAGCCGTCAAGCGCGGGCTTGCCGTTGTTGGTCTTCAGGGCCACGAGACGGTAGAGGTCGATATCCTTCTTTGCTTTGGTGACGGTGTCGTTGAACTGCACAGTCTGAGGTTTGACCTCCCAGAGGAGTTTCAGGTTGGCGGGGAGGATGCGTTTGGCTACGGGAGATGCGAGCATCGCGTTGATGATGCTCTGATTGGTTTGTGTTGCCATGCCAATCACGGGCGAGCCTTGCATATCAACTTGTGCGAACTGTTCCCACAGGCCTGCACCGCCGTTGACGCTGTCTTTCCGCAGCTCGGTGTCGAGTTGCTGGAGCTGAGCGGCGATTTCGTTAGATTTGTATGTTTCGTAAAATTCGAGGTTGGCTGAGCGTTGGAGCAGATGGCGAACGCGTTCATGCTCTTTGACGCCGGGGAGCTCGAGCAAAATCTGACCGTCTTTGCCCTGAAGCACCTGGATGTTAGGCGAAACCACGCCGTATGCGTCGATACGTGAGCGGAGCACGTTGGTTGCCGAGTTGTTGACGCGGTCTTTAACCTCTTGCTTGAGGGTGCGTGTCACGGCGGCGTCGTTGCTGCCGGGCTTAACGAGGCCGGTGAACACTACCGAGAAGTCGGCGTTCTTGCTGCGCTGACGGTATTGCTCGGTGAATGTCCCGATGTAGTCGTCACTCTTATGTTCTTTGATGATTTGGTCTGTTGCGGCGATAGCAGCGTCAAACACGGTATCGGTTTCGGCGTTTTTCATCGAACGGAGGATGTCGGGCATCGACACTTGTAGAATCACGTTCATACCGCCTTTAAGGTCGAGACCTAATCCGATACCCCATTTTTGGATTTCGTTGTAGTTATAGCCCAGATAGATGGGTCTGTTGCCTAACGAATCGGTGATGAAGCTCTTGTAGGCTTTGTTGTAAGTTTCGGAAGCCACGTTGTCGGCTCCGGCGACCTTGAGCGCATACTCTTCAGCCTTTTTCTCGTAGTGGCTGCTGACCATCGAGAACGAGAGGTAGAACAAGCACACGAGCACCAAGAAAACCGCGATGACACCGGCTACGATGCTGCCTAATGTTCCTTTGCTTTGCATGTGTTTAGATATTGTTAATTAAGTTTATTAGTTAATTTCAACTTTTTCAGCTTGCAAATATAAGGAAATTCTTTTATTTGCGCCTTATCCACGCTCATTTTTCTGCCATTGTGTGACACCGGGGGGTGTTTTTTAGGGGTGGTGAGGCCGGCGGCGCAACGATGCTGCCGTGCGGGCTATGACGAAGGCCGCCACCATGACGATGACGATGAGTGCCGAGCATGGCACGTCGATGAGCGTCGAAAGCCCCAGACCGATGATGCAAGTCACGGCTGAGATGATGACCGACGCGCGCATAATTTGGCCGAAACGTTTATAGTGGATTTCGGCTATCAGTTGTGGCAGCGACAGCATTGACATCAGCAGCATGACCCCGACGAGCCTTATCGTGAGCACGACGCACACAGCCACAAGCACGGTCATCGCATAGGTGATGAATTTCACCGGCAGGCCTGCCACTTTGGCGAAGTCGCGGTCAAAGGCGCACGCCACAATCACCTTGTATTTCCACAGGAAGAAGGCTATCAGCACGGTCACATAGATGGCGAATGCCCAGAGGTCGCCGGCGGTGATGGTGAGAATGCTCCCGAACAGGAATGAGTTTAGCTCGGGGACATAGCCCGGGGTCAGAAACACGAAGAGCACACCGACGGCCATCCCGGTGGCCCAGACCACGGCGATGGCAGAGTCCTCTCTGACGCGGTAGCGCTCGGCCATCCACTCGACACCGAGCGATGACACCACAGCAAACACCCCGGCCATCACTATCGGGTTGATGCCCAGGAAATAGCCCAGTCCCAGGCCGCCGAAACAGGCGTGGGTGACTCCGCCGGAGATGGCCACGAGCCGTCGGGCTATGATGTAGGTGCCTATTATGGCCGATGCGACGCTGATGATTAACACTCCGGCTATGGCGTTTTGGAAAAATGTGTAGTTGAGCAGTTGGGTCATTGTTCAGTCGGTTGTGGTGTTATGGCGTTGCCGGGCTTCGCCGACAATCATCAGCAGCTCCTCTCTGACTTCGGTCGGCAGGTTGATTCCGCGGAGCTGTATGCTGCGTCCCCATCCTGCTATCTCCTCGGGGCGCAGGGTGAGAAGCACATCGCTGAACTCTTCGATTTCGGCGGGCGTGTAGTCGTCGGCCTCTCGTCCTTTGAATCGGTCAAGCTCCTCGTCGTCATAATATTCTATGGTTTCGCTCACTGTCGGCAGCAACGAGTCTTTCTCGCAGGTGATGTGCATACCGCAGCAAGCTTGTTGCGGCTCGTTTACTTGCCGGTCGGGGCTGTGTCGGTAGGCGATGTAGCATATAGACCCTACGACGACAAGCGCGGCTAATATTATCAGGATTACTATCATTCCTCCTCCTCGGCGGTTTTCGGCTCAAGCGGGGCTTGGGCGGCGTCCTGGAGTGTGAATCCGGCAGCGCGCAGGTCGTCCCAGTAGCGGGGGTATGATTTGCTCACGACTTCGATGTCGTTAATGATTATCTCGGGGCAGAAGATTGCCACCGGGGCGAATGCCATTGCCATGCGGTGGTCTTGATAGGTGTCGATGCGGGGCATTTCGAAGATGGGGTGCCGCCGCCCCTCCCATGACAGCACCTCGTCGCGTTCGATTTCGACTGAGATGCCGAGTTTGTCAAGCTCTTTGCGCAGGGCTTCGAGCCGGTCGGTTTCCTTGATTTTAAGCGATGACAGACCCGACAGCCGGAATGGCACGCCGAGCATCGCGGCGGTGACTGCCAGTGTCTGAGCCAGGTCGGGCTGCTCCGAGAGGTCTATTTCCAGCCGTGAATGTGTATCGGGCGAGGGAGTCAGTGCCAACCCGCCACAGTCGTCGCACTCGGTGAGCACGCCGAGCCGTTCAAAAATCTCCATGCACCGCGCGTCGCCTTGCAGCGATTGCGGCGACAGTCCCGGGAGTGTCACGCTCCCGGCTGACAGGGCTGTGATTTCATACCAGTAGCTCGCCGCGCTCCAGTCTTCCTCGATGGCGTTGTCGGCAGGGAGCCGGTATCGGCCTGGGGCTATGTCGATTGAATCAGGCCCGACGACGGCTTCCACCCCTCGTTGTTCCATCATTTCGAGTGTCATTTTGATGTAGGGCATAGATGGCAGCTCACCGCTGATTTTGAGCGACAGGCCGTCGGTCATCGTCGGTGCCACCATCAGCAGGGCCGATATATATTGCGAGCTGATTGCGCCGTCTATTCTCACTTCACCACCTTTGAGCCGTTTCCCTTTAATCGCGAGTGGCGGGAATCCCTCGCGGCCGGTGTAACTGATGTCGGCTCCGGCCTCTCTGAGAGCGTCGACGAGCTGACCTATTGGGCGTTGGCGCATACGTTCCGACCCGTCCAGTGTCACTTGTCGGCCCGGTGATGCTGCGAAGTAGGCGGTGAGGAAGCGCATGGCAGTCCCGGCCGCGCCAATATCGATTGTCCCGTCGGGGGCGGTCAGTGCTGCGGTCATAGCGTCGGTGTCGTCACATCGGGCCGTGTCACTGAGCGGAGCGGCTCCGGGCGTGAGGGCGTTGATAATCAGTGCGCGGTTGCTGATGCTTTTCGACAGCGGAAGTCTCACTGTCGCCTCGATAAATCCGTCGGGGGGGTATATTCTATAATCCATGATTGTTGATGGCTTTTTCTATGCGTTCCATCGCTTCGATGACCTCTGCCCTCGGCGATGCTATGTTGAGTCTCATAAATCCCGTCCCCTCGTCGCCGAACATCGCTCCGTCGTTGAGCGCGAGGCGGGCTTCGTTGACGAAGAAGTCGATTAGTCGCTCATGGCTCATCCCCAGCGCGCGGCAGTCGAGCCACACTAAGAACGATGCCTGAGGCCGGTAGACTTTCACTTTGGGGATGCGCTCGCGGCAAAAGCTGTCGACTGCGTCAACGTTGCCCTCGATGTATTCGAGCAGTTGGCCGAGCCATTCCTCGCCGTTGCGGTAGGCGGCTTCGGCGGCGAGTGTCGCCGGCATCGGCGCATCGTTAAATTCGTTGCATTCGAGCCAGTGGTAGAAAGGCTCTCTTAGCTCAGGGTTCTTGACCACTATCCATGAGCTGACCATGCCCGGGATGTTGAAAGTCTTTGACGGAGCGCCGAGTGTGACGGTCACTGCGGCAGTGTCGGTGTTGACGGCGGCCATCGGCAAGTGTTTCCGTCCGTTCAGCATCAGGTCGCCATGTATTTCGTCTGACACCACGACCATCCCGTTCTCTCGGGCGATGCGCCCCACTTCGGCTAAAGTCTCACGGTCCCACTGTATCCCTATGGGGTTGTGAGGGTTGCACAGCACCATCATCCGGGGCTTTTCCCTCTCGACTGTCTCACGCAACCCGGCGAGATTCATCTCATAGTGGTCGCCGCAGTCGGTCAGCGGATTGTTGACCGCGATGCGCCGGTTGCCCTCGATTACCATTCTGAACGGGTGGTAGACAGGTTGTTGTATCACGATTTTGTCGCCTTCGCGGCTGAAGAAATTGATAGCTAAGGCCAGGCCTTTCACCACTCCGGGCGTGAATGTCAGTTCATCGCGGCTCACCTTGAAGCCGTGACGGCGGTCGAGCCACTCGGTTATCGATTCCCAATAGCTGTCGGGGGTCAGTGCATAGCCCAGCACCGGATGGTCGAGGCGTCGCCGCAGAGCGTCGATTATAGCAGGGCAGACCTCGAAATCCATGTCGGCCACCCACATAGCGGAAAGGTCCGGCGAGCCGTAACGCTCCTCCAGACCGTCCCATTTCAACGCGCCGCTTCCGCGTCGGTCAATATGCTTGTCAAAATTATGTTTTTTCATCGTGATGACTTTGGGTTAATGCGCGAATTTAGCAATTTATCGCGACATTGCCGCTATGGGTCACCACCGTTTCTTGTCGAGCATGAAGCGCAGTTCTTCGTCATTGATTTCGCCCCGCTGTTGCCGGGCGACGTAAAGCCCTATCGCCCGTGTCATCAGTATGTCGTCGTGGTATCCGGCTTTCGCCCCGTAGGTTCCCCCGGATTTAAGCTCATAGACGGCCATCTCGTCGCAGGCGTCGCTGTCGCGCTCGGTGTATTCGCCGTCGCGCACGCGAACAATCAAGTCGTTGATTACAAGTGATTTTGTGGCTCGGTTGGTGTGAAAGCCCACTTTTGAGCCGGTTTGTCCGTCGTTGTCGCCTCGGATGTATAGGTTGCCGTAGTGGTCGCGGAGTCGGGTTAGCACATAGAGCGAGTTGTCGCCTTCGGTGTTCTCCGTCTCGAGGGTGTTGCTCTCGATTACGAGCAGAGCGTTGTTGTACCATCGCGCGATGGCGGCGCTTTTCCAAGTCAGGCGGTCGTGGTCGGTGTGACCGCGCCACTGGGCGGCAATCACCGGACGCTCGCCGCTGTTGTCGATGACCGCTATGACCGACCAGTCGCTGGTTGCAGAGCGACCGCCGATGTCGACAGCCACTATGTAATGGCTGTTTGCCTCCCTCGGCTCTTCCCACACTTTCAAGCTCCCGGTCGATGTCGGCTTGAAAGTCACCCCTTGCAGCATCCCCGGGCCGTTGCTCGTCATCCCGTCGACCTCTCCTATCAGTTTCGGCTGACGGCATCCCGCTCTCAGAGCCTCGATATGCTCGTTGGCGAATATGTTGTGGCCCGTGTTTACAAACGCCTCGGTGTCGTCGGTCGGGTACTCGGCTTGCATCATCGTGTGGCAGGGATATTCGCGCCGTTTGTGATGATACCAGTTTATCATTTCGAGCGTCAGCCCTTTTTCCCACAATGCCCGCTCATAAGCGTCCATCGACTGCCACAGTCCGGGGAGCTCATCGCGATTGAGTGCCTGGCGGTAGATTTCTATCTCATACCATGGCACCATCACCGCTCGCTTGTCGCTCTTGCCGGCCTTTGACCGGCACCATTCCTGATGGAAGTAATTGCCCACTCCGTTGGCGGTGCTTTCCATGACCACCAACGACAGTGGCGCCAGCGCGATTGCCCCGCAGATGGCTCTGATGAATTTGTCGGGGCTTTTGGCGGCCGAGTCGTTCCAAAACGCTACTTCGCTCAGGTGGGCCATCGCATAGTCGGCACCGCGTACAGCCTCTTGGTTCTCGCTTGACCCCACCGTCACGCGGCAGCCTCGTCCGGCTATCTCTCTGACGTTGACCGACCGCTCATAGCTTCCAAACTTCGGCGGCTCGTCGCCGTCCCACAGTTCCGCGGGGTAGTGTGACAGCACTTTGCTGTACATTCCCCTGATTGTTGCCGCCGTGTCCTTGACGTGGGCGCATATCAGTGAGTGCCAGTTGCGCCGGTGGTAGCTTTGTATCCATGCCATGTACATCTGTATCAGTGTGCTGCCGCCCCATTGGCGCGCTTTCAGCATAATCATCCTCAGCGGTTTCCCTTCGCGGCGGTCGCTTTCGAGCAGCGCGGCCACACGGCGTTGGGGCGCGTTGAGCGTGAACGGTGTGTCGGCTCCGCTGATTTTGTCTTTTATAGTGACGCAGCGGGCGCACCAATATTCAAAGTCGTGGCGGCATCTCAGCCGTTCCCACTCGGTGGCTTTCATCGTCGTGCCGTATGCGGCGTCGGCGACCATCGTCTCCGGTACCCTGACCGCCGCGCCGGTGGCGGGCGAATTGACCATGAGCCTCGTCCCGCAGCACCCTTTCCCCGTTATGGGGTCATATTCGGTCTCGAGCTGTCGGCGGCGGCGCGTGTTTTCATCCCATATAAGGTCATAATCGTTTCTCATATCATCAAACTGATTTTTCTGATTACACTTTCTGCGGATAGTTTCCCGTTGATTATGATGTCAATCCATCCACGTCGCGGAGCGCGGAGGCGCATTGTCAGCGGTCGGTCGACAGCTCCGCTGGCGTAGGCTGTCAGTAGCGGCCTGCTCCCCCCGGGTCCCTGTCCGCTGTCACACCTGACCTCAATTGCTATGTCAGCCGCCGGTGCGTCCATGTCGATGGTGACGGCTCTCACGGTGGCTATGCGGCAGTTGCCGCGCGCTCCGGGGTCAGGTATGCCGTCAATCTGTAGGCGAGTCTTCCATTGTGTCTCGACGCTGACGGCGGTTTCGGTCGCTGTGTCATACATCCCGCTGCCATCGATTATCAGCAGCGCATCGCCATCGCTGTAGAGGGAGTCGATTGTCTCCAGACGGCGTTTCACCGTTTCCATGCTGTCGGTGTCTATCAAGTCGGCCGACCCGTCGGGGGCTGTCAACCATAGTTCGCCTCCTCCCCGCCTGCTCCATCCGAGCGCGCGTCCCTTTCCGTCCAAGCTGACGACCCATGCGCTGCGGTTGCCGCTGATTATCATGATTCCCTCATCGGTTAGCGTCCACACTCCGTCGTTTCCCGGTGCCACTTGCTCCGGACGGTCTATTCCGATGGCCGAGATGAGGTTTGCCCCGGTCACCACGCGGTTGCTGTTGATGCTTATTGCCGAGATGCCAGCGGGACTGAATGAGTAGTAATGACCCCGACCGAAGTCCCATGTCGAGGCGCTGCGCGAGGCGGCGGTGAGCTTCGTTATAGCCGCCGGCGACACCGCTAATGCGCCTGTGGGGGCGAGAGGAAAACCACTCGTTGCCGACAACACTCTGCCCGCCATATCCCGCGGTTTCACTATCTCCGCGGGTGTGAGATATGTGTCGGCGGCGGTTGACGGCGACCAGGGGGCTAAGGTGGGGTGGAGGTAATAGGCCATATCGCCGTTTTCAGTCGGTGTCAGGCGCAATCTCTCTCTGACTATGCTTCCGTCGCTGTGTGAGATGTTGATAGTCATTTCCTCGGCATCGGCGGCGGGGTAGGTCAGCAGCGGAGACAGCGTCAGCGGTTCGCCTTTGTCGCCCGCGCCGCTCCAAACTGCTCTCTCCGAGCCATCGGCCATTTCCACCGCCACGTTGGCGCGCCATCGTCCGTGGCGCGTCCCGGCGGCTGTCATCGTCAGCGGATAGCCTCCGTAGCGCAACGCCGTCGGATTGCCCCACAGCACCGTGTCACCGCACACGGCGGCTGTAGTCGCGGTGAATCGGTGGGGTATGCGGCAAGCTGACAAGGTTGATTCTTTGTATCCCCGCACCGCGAGAGGTTCTTTCCCAAGCGATTTCTCAACCGATGCCCACTCGCTGTCGACTCCCGCGCTATTTCCGCGCTCTATGACTTTGATTGTCCCCGCCGCTCCTATCGCCCCGCCGAAAGGGTCGTTGATTCGGGCCACCACGCTCATCATCTCGTCGAGACGGTCGAGCGCGGCGGTCACCATCGCCCGCCGCTGGCTGTCGCCTGCCTCGTAGCGGGCTACACCGGGCATTGTGAAACCGAGTGTCGAGACATTGGTGCCGCTTTGGCTCAGCGAGCCGTCGGCTTCCCCTTTCATCCTCACCGGGTGGAGTTGCCGGGTGGCGAGAATTTCGAGCGTGGCGGCTTCCTCCCTCCACATCCCTGTGACGGTCTCGGGGGCTGTGATTCCCATCTTCCACACACCGGTGCTGATGTCGGTGGCACGACGTTCGCCGTCGCTGACGGTGCAGCTTATCGGCCCTGTGCATTGGAAACCGTCACCAACTATCACCGGTGCCGAGCGGTAGAGTGTGTTTCCGTCGCGGTCCTTGATGCGGTATCGGGCTATCAGCGGTTGCATATAATAGCCGCCTGCCCGGGCGGTTTTGTCGAGTCGGCGGTAAGCGTCAAGGCTGTCCGCGGTCAGTGCGAGGCTATCATCGGACTTTAGTCTCCCTGAGCCGTGGGGATAATTGCCGGTAATAGCCGCCGCTCTTATGGTGGTGGTTAGTGTGGTTTGTTCGGTGGCAACGATGGCTATCGGCGGAAATTCGGGCATCAACCCCGACAGCTTCCAACGCTTCCCGGTGCGGTCCCATCTCAACCTCTCGGCTCCGCAGGCGGTCATCACGGTCGCCCCGTAGCCATCGACTATAGCGCACAATGGGCGGCTGTTGAGCGCGCCCACTTCGGCTGTGGTTCCGCTGCCGCTCATCTCCACGGCTTTCACCACGTTTCCGTTGGCCATTATCAGCCATCTTTCCCCTTGGGGGTTGAGGGCAATGACGAGCGGAGTGCCGGGGGTCGTCGTCAATTTGCGGCACAGACCCATCGGCTCAAGCCATCCCGTCTGACGGTTTTTCCTCATGTTAATCACTTCAACCATGCGGTTTTTGTTCCCTCGTTGCCGTTCATCCCTTTTGAGACATCGGAGCGCGCCGGCCTCTACAATCAGCTCTTTTCCCATAAAAATTTTTTCCCGCAAAATTATCCCCGTCCGTCAGCCATATTCCTGCGTAATCATACCTTCCCCGGCCCTCTTGTGAATAGCCGCGGAAATCCTTCAGCTTGATTTAGCGGTTTCCGCTGATGTCGGCGGTGCTGACGGTGTTTTTGATGGAAATGTCGTATATTTGCGGTGATATATAGAGATATGAGTATGGCTCAAGAAGTTTGCAACATAAAAAAACCGTTGGTGGGACTGTCGCTCGACGCACTGAGGGCTATCGCCGCCGAGGTGGGGTTACCGCGGTTTGCCGCAGGGCAGATGGCGCGCTGGCTCTATGAGAAACGCGCCACCGGCATCGATGAGATGACCGACCTGTCGCGTCAGGGACGCGCCCGGTTGGCAGAGAAATACACCGTAGGGCGCGAGAATCCGAAACACGCCGCCGCGAGCATTGACGGAACGGTGAAATACCTGTTTGATGGGGCGGGCGGTCGCGATGTCGAGGCCGTCTATATCCCTGACCGCGACAGGGCGACGCTGTGCGTGTCGTCGCAGGCGGGATGCCGCATGAACTGCTCTTTCTGCATGACGGGACGCCAAGGGTTCCACGGCAACCTGACAGCGGCGCAAATCATCAATCAAGTGCTTTCGATTCCCGACAGTTCCAGGCTCACCAACATAGTGTTCATGGGGATGGGTGAGCCGACCGACAACATGGCGGCGGTGCTTGAGGCGATTGAGGTGCTGACGGCTCCCTGGGGATTGGCATGGAGCCCCAAACGCATCACGGTGTCGTCGGTGGGCAACACTCCCCGTCTGCGCGAGCTTCTTGACAAAACCAAAGTACACATAGCAATCTCGGCCCACTCCCCTTATACCGAGGAACGCGAGGGGCTTATGCCGGTTGAAAAGGCTTATCCGCTTCGGGGTGTGCTTGAATTGCTGAGGGAATATGATTTCGCCCACCAGAGAAGACTCTCGATGGAGTATATAATTTGGCGGGGTGTAAACGATGACTTGCGCCACGCCGATGCGCTGGCCCGGTTGCTGAAAGGACTTGACTGCAGGGTTAACCTGATAAGATTCCACGCCATACCGGGGGTGAACCTGCGCCCCGCCGACGAGGGGGTGATGACAGCGTTCCGCGAGCGACTGAACGCGGCGGGCATCACGGCGACCATACGCGCCAGCCGAGGCGAGGACATAATGGCGGCCTGCGGCCAGTTGGCGGGAAAAAAGATGGCCGACAAATCATAAAACGCACCATATCCGCGCACGGACGGTCGCCATGCGAGATGTTACCACAAAACGGCGTTTAATCCGAACGGTTGATTTTCAGGGTTAAAAGAGTTGGCGGAGTGTGGAGAGCGACTTGAGCCCGGCTATGGGTATGTCGTGGAGAGTGTAGTATCTCAGCAGCGTGTCTATGATGGCGTTGCGCTGGTCGCGCGACAGTTTGAACAGATGGAGGTTGCGCCAGTGCATACGCGCTAATGCCGCAGCCGCAGCCGTGTCATCGGCTGACAGCACGCTGTTTGCCGACACCGGTAAACAGCCGTCGGCCCTGACTGTTCCTTCCGCAAGATCGAGTTGCGCCCCCCGCCTGTATCCGCTCATGTCGGGGGCTATGCCGAGCAGGTGTTGCAGTCTGATGAGAAAACAGATGTGGAAATTAGCCACGCCCGCAGTCATTCCGTCGAGCATCATAGCCCCGCCGGCGATGAAATCGTAGACAAGTCTGTCAGATTGCGGTTCACGCAACGCCGTTGCGAGAATGTCGGCAAGCAGCATGGCAATCGCGCTTTTGGTGGGATTGAGGTGGAGCCGGGGAAGCGGGGGCGATAGCCTCAGGTCGCGCAGACGGTGTAGCTCGCGTGACGGTCTGATGTCGCCCACACACTCGACTAACGACAGCGGCATGAGCATGGCGCGGCGGCGGTTTCCGGCCGCCGTCGCCGAGTCGGGTATGGCGAACGTCACCCTCCCGGCCTCGCGGGTGTAGGTGGTCACGATGAGGCGCGTGTCGCTATGCCTCACCGTGCGCAAAATCACGGCGTGTAACGGTTGATACATACACCGCGAATATACGACATTTCCGCCAGTCTATGCCAAGCTGAACATGGACGAATCTTTGCGGAAAACACCCCGTAGGTTGGAGAAGAACCCCGTCAATGCGGAAAATCGGTTAATCAGAAGGAGGGGGTGGAGGGCGCGCCTATGGGCTATTGTGGTGATTGAGGTTTTTTTGTAATTTCGCGGGTATGGCAAGCGTGAGTTACGCTGGCCTTCCATTTATCTTTTGCATATGGCTAAAATTTTGATTATCAACGGGCCAAATCTGAATCTGCTTGGGCTTCGCGAGCCGGGCATATATGGATCGCAGTCAATGGAGTCGGCTCTCGACGCTCTGCGCGGAGAGTTTGCCGCTCACGAGATTGACTATTTCCAGAGTAACCATGAGGGTGACTTGATTGACAGGCTCCATCAGGCAGGAGCCGATTCCGACACTGCCGGGGTCGCCTTGAACGCCGGTGCCTACACCCACACGTCGCTCGCTATCCACGACGCGATAGCGGCGATAAAAACACCCGTTGTCGAGGTGCATATATCCAACGTGCACTCGCGCGAGGAGGTGCGCCACCGCTCGATGATAGCGTCGGCTTGCCGGGGTGTAATCGCCGGTTTCGGTCTCGACAGCTATCGCCTCGCCGTGGAAGCGTTGCTTCGCTTAACCAATCAGTCAAAAAACTCTTAGCCCGATAACCGCTATGCCGCTTGAATATGCCTCGGCTGAACGGCTTGACCGATACATCGACAGCCACATAGACCCCGAACCCGAAAATCTGCGGCGGCTAAACCGTCGGGCGCAGATTCAGCTCCTCTATGGACGTATGTGCTCGGGTCATCTTCAAGGACGCCTGCTGACAATGCTAACTCGCATGATTAGCCCGCGCCGGGTGCTTGAGATTGGAGCCTATGCCGGCTATTCGGCGCTATGCCTTGCCGAGGGGTTGCCCGAAGGGGGTGAGGTGCACACCGTGGAGATTGATGACGAGCTTGAAGACTTCATACGCCAAGGGTTTGCCGAAAGTCCTTATGGCAGGCGCGTCACCCTGCATATCGGCGACGCTATGACCATAGTCCCGCAACTCGACGGCGAGTGGGACTTAGTGTTTATCGACGGCAACAAACGCGGATATGTGGATTATTACAAGATGGTGCTGCCCCGGCTTGCCAAAGGGGGATACATATTTGCCGACAACACGCTATGGGACGGCAAGGTGGTCGACCTTGAGGCAAACCGCGACGCTCAGACACGCGGCGTCGCCGAATTTAACGACCTCGTCGCCGCCGACCCGGCTGTGGAGAGGGTGATTCTCCCGCTGCGCGACGGTCTCACTATAATCCGCAAAAAATAATATACCCGCAAAAAAACATATAGACGACTATGATAAAAAATGTTCTTTTCGACCTCGGAGGCGTGGTCATGGACATCGAGCGGATGAATTGCGTCGCTGCGTTCAAACGTCTCGGCATGGCTGACCCGGAGGGATTCCTCGGGGATTACGCTCAGAAAGGACCGTTTATGCTCATAGAGGAGGGGGTGATAAGCCCCGACGAGTTCAGGGCTGAGATTCGTCGCCTGCTCCCGTCGCCTGTCACCGACTCGCAGATTGACAACGCTTTTGAGGAATTTCTGGTCGGAATCCCGCGCCATCGCCTCGGGGCTATCAGGGAACTCAGAAAGCGATACCGCACCTATGTGCTGTCAAACACCAACCCGATTATGTGGAATGGCAAGATTGCCGGTGAGTTCGCTCAAGAGGGGGGTACGATTGACGATTATTTTGACGGCATGGTGACTTCGTTTGAAGCCAAATGCATGAAACCCGCTGCGGGAATATTCCTTTACGCCATTGATAGGCTCGGGATAATCCCGGAAGAAACGCTGTTTCTTGATGACTCGACGGCCAATCTTGAAGCGGCCGCGCGTCTCGGGTTCCACACGGCTCTCGTCGCACGCGGCACCGACATGACGCTAATCCTCGACAGGGAGCTGAAATCATGAGCGACAAGGGACATATAGCTGTTATCGGGACGTTTGACGGCGTGCATCGCGGCCACCGGTTCCTGCTTGAAGAGCTGCGCTCGCGAGGTGAGACAACCGGGTTGTCGCCGATGGTTGTGACTTTCGCCGCGCATCCGCTCTCGGTTGTGCGCCCTGATGCCGCGCCCAAATTGCTGACTACGCTCCCGGAGCGTCTTAAACTGCTCGGAGAGGCCGGAATCGGCGATGTGGTTGTGTTGCCGTTTGACGATGTGTTGCGGCAGATGTCGGCCCGTGAGTTCATGACCATGTTGCGCGACAGTCGCGGGGTGAAGGCTCTGCTTATCGGTTTCAATCACCGCTTCGGGCGCGACAAGCTCGAGGGGTTGGCCGACTACCGGCGCATAGGATGTGAAATAGGCGTGGATGTGACCAAAGCCGATGAATACAGGCCGGCTGACGGCGTAGCTATCAGTTCGTCGGCGATTCGCAAGAACATTCTTGACGGTGACGTGGCGGCAGCCGCCCGCTCGCTCGGACGTAGCTATTCGATAACCGGGACGGTGGGGCGCGGCAAACAGTTGGGACGCACAATCGGTTTCCCTACGGCAAATGTGAACGATGTGGATTCCGACAAGATTCTGCCGGCTACAGGCGTTTATGCCGCTACGGTGACGGTCGGCAATCAGTCGCGTCGCGCTGTTGTCAATGTGGGGCATCGCCCCACGGTTGACTGCTCGATTGATGCCCCGCTGTCAATAGAGGCGCACATACCCGGATTTGAGGGTGACCTCTACGGCTGCCCCGTCGAGGTCGCGTTTGACGGTCGCATCCGTGGCGAGCGGCGTTTTCACTCGCTCGACGCGCTCCGCTCACAAATCGCTCTCGACATCGCCTCACTCAATAATCAATAGACGCTCCACCTCCCGCGCACATATATAGGCAATCTGCTGTCAGAGCCTCCGAAATCGGGGAGGGGCAAAAAAAAGACTGTGCCGTAAACTTAATTACGACACAGCCTCCAATTCAGTTTTATCGTTGTCGCTTTGATTAGCCGTTGACTTTCTTCATGTGAGCGATGAGGTCGAGCACTTTGTTAGAGTAGCCAATCTCATTGTCGTACCAAGAAACAACCTTAACGAAAGTAGGAGTCAACTGGATACCTGCTTTTGCGTCGAAGATTGAAGTCAAAGTGCAGCCGAGGAAGTCGCTTGAAACGACAGCGTCTTCGGTGTAGCCGAGGATGCCTTTGAGTTCGCCCTCAGAAGCCTCTTTCATAGCAGCGCAGATTTCCTCGTAAGTGGCGGGTTTAGCCAAGTTAACAGTCAAGTCAACAACAGATACGTCGAGGGTGGGGACACGCATTGACATACCGGTCAATTTGCCGTTCAATTCGGGGATAACTTTACCTACGGCTTTAGCAGCACCGGTTGAAGAGGGGATGATGTTGCCAGAAGCGGCACGGCCACCGCGCCAGTCTTTCATCGAAGGACCGTCAACAGTCTTCTGAGTAGCGGTAGTAGAGTGAACAGTAGTCATAAGACCTTCTACGACGCCAAATTTGTCGTTGAGGACTTTGGTGATGGGGGCCAAGCAGTTGGTGGTGCAAGAAGCGTTAGAAACGAACTGAGTGCCTTTAACGTAAGTTTCGTGGTTAACACCGCAAACAAACATGGGGGTGTCGTCCTTAGAAGGAGCAGACATCACGACATATTTGGCACCGGCTTCGATGTGAGCCTGAGCTTTCTCTTTGGTGAGGAACAAACCGGTTGACTCTACAACGTATTCAGCGCCAACTTCGCCCCAGCCGATTTCTGCGGGGTTTTTGCAAGCGGTAACGCGGATAGCTTTGCCGTTAACGATGAGGAGGCTTTTCTCCATGTCGTAGTCAACAGTGCCGTCAAACTGACCGTGCATTGTGTCATACTTCAACATATAAGCCATGTAGTCAACGGGAAGAAGGTCGTTGATAGCGACTACTTCGATGTCATCTCTTTTGGTTGAGGCACGGAACACGAAACGTCCGATGCGGCCGAAACCATTAATACCTATTTTTGTCATAGTTAAAAATATTGGGTTATGATAATCTTTTAAACCTTTGGGCGCGAATTTACGACTTATTTTTTAATAATTCACCAATCGGTTAGATTAAAGTGGGTTAAAATCTTATCGACACCGACGGTCGCGGGGCTAAAGGTTGGTTAGCGCGGGGTTGAACCCGGTGTTGTTGAATAGCATCAACGGCTCATCCGGGCCGCGCAAGTTGAAAAACCGAAGGCGCATGAGGCGTTTATAGGGAAATTTTATTATTTTTGCCAAATATGCCGCGGCAAGGGCAATCGTTTTTGTCAGACGGCTGTCAATGTGATTGAAATGAAAATAATAAACAAAACTTATTCTGATATGGGAAAATTCCTCGCTGATTTCAAAAAGTTCGCAATGAAAGGCAATGTTATCGACATGGCGGTCGGTGTAATCATCGGCGGCGCGTTCGGTAAGATTGTGTCATCGTTGGTCAACGATGTTATCATGCCTGTGATGAGCGTATGCACCGGCGGTTTGAATTTCACTGACCTGAAACATGTCATAACCCCTGCCACTGAAGACGCTGCCGAGGTGGCGGTTACTTACGGTGTGTTCATCCAGAACATCGTCGATTTCCTTATCATCGCTTTCAGTATTTTTGTGGCTCTCAGGGTGATGATGAAGTTTAAGAAAAAGGAGGAAGAAGCTCCCGCTGCTCCCCCCGCCCCGACCAAAGAGGAAATACTTCTGACTGAAATACGCGATTTGCTCCAAAAACAGCAGCCTAAATAATCTCAACGGTCGATGCGTCCTATTTTCCTCGTAGGCTACATGGGGTGTGGCAAATCCACGCTCGGGCGCGCGGTCTCGCGCATGACGGGTTTCCCATTCATTGATCTCGACATCTATATCGAAGGCCGTTTCCATCTGACGGTCAAGGAGATTTTCGCAAGTAAGGGAGAGGCCGGATTCCGGGAGATAGAGCGTAATATGTTGCGTGAAGTCGCCGATTTTGAAGATGTCATAGTCGCTTGCGGCGGTGGCACACCTTGTTTTCACGACAACATGGACTACATGAACTCCCATGGGACAACGGTGTTTCTCGATGCCCCGGTCCCGTTGTTGTTCAGTCGGCTGAAACGAGGCCGCAACAAACGCCCATTAATCGCGTCGAAAACCGACGACGAACTATTGGCATACATCAACGAGGCACTTGCCGCCCGATTGCCCTATTATCGCAAAGCCGCGGTGGCTTTCTCGTCGGAATCGCTTGAAACTCGCGACGAGGTCGCGGCTACGGCCCAAAGTTTTATCAATAAATTCAACATCCCCTATCGTCAACAAGATGCCATCTGATAGACCCATTCAGTCGGAACAGCCCGAGGCGGTAGTAACCGGTCGCCGCAGGTTCAGTATCGGACTCCCTGAGTCGGTTTCAGGGGGCGAAAGCCGTTTCCCGCTGACCCCGGAAGCCGTTCAAGAGCTTGTCGAGCGAGGGTTCACCGTCAAGATGGAGCGCGGTGCCGCCCGCTCGATTCACTACCCCGATGGGCGTTATGAGAGTTGTGGCGCGGAGATTGTCGAGCGCCCCGAAGCCTTGGGTTGCGACATAGTGATACATCTCGCTCCGCTACCGCCCGCGGATGTCGAACTCCTGCGGCGCGGGGCGATGACGCTCACCTTCTTGCGCGGGAAAAAATATACTCCGGCGGCGGTCAAGGCATTGCTTCAGCGCAGTGTGATTTCTGTGGCTCTTGATTGTGTGAAAGATAAGAGCGGACATCATCCGTTTGCCGACATAATGGCCGAGGTCGACGGGCGGGCGGCTGTCTCCGCCGCGTCGGCGATGCTCGCCGATGCCGGCTCAGGCAAAGGCATACTCCTCGGCGGCATCACCGGAATCGTGCCTTGCGAGGTCGCTATTTTCGGGTCGGGACTTGCCGCCATCGCTGCGGCGCGCTCGGCCATTGGGCTTGGCGCGCAGGTAAGACTGTTTGACGACGATGTCTACTCGCTTCGCGATGCGTTGCGGCAACTCGGGTCATCGGCTGTCGGTTCGGCACTTCATCGCCATGTGGTTGAGGGTGCTTTGCGCACCGCCGACATCGTCATCGCCACGGCTATGGAGCGGACATATCCTATAGGCCGCGAACTCATAGGGACTATGAAGCGCGGCGTGCTTGTTTTCGACCTTGGCGACAACCCCGGCGACGCTTTCCCATCGTTGCCTGTGGCTGACCTCGGTCTTGACCCCCGGCAGCCCGACGAGCGACGTTATTGCTACACCAATGCGGGTTGCGCCGTCCCTCGCACGTCGGCAATGGCTCTGAGCAATACACTCATGGCCATGCTCGGCGAGATTTTGACAAGCGACGGCGTCACTAACGCCCTTAAACTTTCGCAAGGCCTGCAGGCGGGAGTGCTGACATTCCTCGGCCGCCCTGTCAATGCCGGCCTCGCGCGTCTGGTCGGTATGCGGCCTCTTGACCTCGCTTTATTTATACAAATGTCATGAGAACCAAAAGAAAATTCTATGTCGTCTGGGTTGGTAACAGCCCCGGCATCTATGATAGTTGGGAGGAGTGTAAATTGCAGATTACCGGCTATCCCGGCGCGCGCTATAAGGCTTTCGACTCTCAGGAGGAAGCCACCTATGCCTATCGCGGGGACCCCGCCGACCATCTCGGCATGATACGCACCATCGCTTCACGCAAACCCGAGGTGGTCAATTACTCGGCTTTCCCGGAGATAAATCTTGACAGCATCGCCGTTGATGCCGGTTGTTCTAAAAACCCCGGGCCGGTAGAATATCAGGGGGTGGACGTGCGCACAGGCGAGCGTCTTTTTCATGTGGGGCCGTTAGACGATGGCACAAACAACGTCGGTGAATATCTCGCCATTGTCCACGCTTTGGCGTGGCTCGACAAAGGTGGCAATCACGCTATGCCGATTTACAGCGACAGCGTGACGGCTCAGCTGTGGGTTAGGCGCGGTCATCACGCGTCAAAGCTCGCCCGCACGCCTCGCAACGCCCGCTTGTTTGAACTGTTGGCTCGCGCCGACAGCTGGCTGCAGGCCCATCCTGTGCATAACCGCGTCTTGAAATGGGACACGGAGCGATGGGGCGAGATTCCCGCCGATTTCGGGCGTAAATGACACCCCGCCCGAGACCATTGTGTCGGCTGCGGTTGCTTTTGAAGTGGAAAATGTGTACATTTGCCCCCGATGGGACGTATCCTGAAAATATGCCGTGTTGTGGCGGCTATCGCGTGTCTGCTGCTTCTGTCGCTGTCGCTGACGGGAGTGGTCGCCGCTCTGTCGCCGGCTGGCTCGTTGATTGCCGGAATGCAGATTTTGTCGGCGGTGATGGCTTTCTCATTGGGGTGGTTCATCCTGTGGCTTATGGTCACGCTTTTGCTCGGTCGCGTCTACTGTTCGACAGTGTGTCCGCTCGGCTCATTGATGGATATTTTCTCTCGCCTGTCGCGCAAAGGCAGCCCCGGCAAGGAGTACCGCTATCAGATGCCGCTTTCCAAACTCCGTTACATCGCTTTCGGCATAGTAATCATCGCCATTATCGCCGATATCGCTGTGGTTGTGTCGCTTGTCGACCCTTACTCGGCTTATGAGCGTATCGCGCACAACATCGAAACGCCGACAATCGCGGCGGCGCACAATGTTGTCGCCGAAGCGGGTCAATGGACCGGCTGGTGGTCGACCCCCTTGGTCAAAGTCGTGATTTCCTCATTTTTGAGCCTTGTGGTCGCCGTGGTGACACTTATTGTAGTCGCTTGGATTTCGTGGCGGAACGGTCGCCTCTTGTGCAACACTATATGCCCTGTCGGCACCGCGCTTGGATTCATCTCGCGCTATTCAATCCTCCACTTCGATATTGACACCGACCGGTGTACACAGTGCCGCCGGTGTGAGTATGTGTGCAAATCCTCTTGTATTGACTTGAACGACCATATAGTCGACGGCTCGCGGTGCGTTAACTGCTTCAATTGCGTTGCCGCTTGCCCCACGGGCGCGTTGCGCTATACCACCGACCGCCACCAACTCTCCATCCCGATGATGATGCGCAGCCGAGGACGGCTTGCCCGCCCAACGGCCATGACAGCCGGGACGGTGGAGGGCGCCGGGGATACAAATGAAATGAAACAATTAGATAAAACTGATATTAGCGATGAAACAATATCTTGACCTTCTCAACCACATATTGACCCATGGCGTTGACAAAGCCGACCGCACAGGCACTGGCACGCGTAGCGTCTTCGGCTATCAGATGCGGTTTGACCTCGCCGACGGCTTCCCGTTGTTGACCACCAAGAAACTGCATCTGAAATCCATCATCTATGAACTCCTCTGGTTTCTCGCCGGCGACACTAATGTCAAGTATCTGCAAGACAACGGGGTGAGAATCTGGAACGAATGGGCTGACCCGGACGGGAGCCTCGGTCACATCTACGGTTACCAGTGGCGGTCGTGGCCCGACTACGACGGCGGCCACATCGACCAGATAGCGCGCGCCATAGCGACGATAAAGACCGACCCCGACTGCCGGCGTAATATCGTCAGCGCATGGAACGTGGCCGACCTGCCCAACATGAATCTTCCACCATGCCACGCTTTTTTCCAGTTTTACGTCGCCGGCGGCAAGCTGAGCCTGCAGCTCTATCAGCGCAGTGCCGACTGCTTCCTCGGTGTGCCGTTCAACATAGCCTCTTATGCCCTGCTGTTGCAAATGGTGGCTCAAGTGACCGGATTGCAGCCCGGCGAGTTTGTCCATACGCTTGGCGATGCCCACATCTATAACAACCATTTCGAGCAAGTGCGCTTGCAATTGACGCGCGACCCGCGCCCGTTGCCGAGGATGGTCATCAATCCCGATGTTAAGGATATATTCTCGTTCCATTACGATGATTTCCAACTCGAAGGATATAATCCGCACCCCCACATTAAAGGTATCGTATCGGTATGACACTCAATCTTATTGTCGCCGTTACCCGCGATATGGCGATAGGGCTTGACGGCAATCTGCTTTATCCCATTTCGGCCGATTTGCGCCGTTTTAAAGAACTGACAATGGGTCACCCCATTATTATGGGGCGTAAGACGTTTGAGTCGTTTCCCAAAGGTCCGCTCCCGGGCCGGCGCAACATCATCGTCACCCGCAACCGCGGCTATGCGGCTCAGGGGGCTGAGGTGTGCCATTCGCTTGATGAGGCGTTGTCATCTGTCGCCGGTGACGATGTCGCATTTGTGATAGGCGGCGGGCAGCTCTATGCCGAGGCCATCGACAATGCCGACAATTTGTTGCTGACGGTGATTGAGGTCGACCGCCCCGATGCCGATACGTTTTTCCCTGAAATCGATTCACGCCGCTGGGTGAAAACCGACGAATCAGAGCTTGCGATTGACCCCCGCAGCGGCCTTTCCTACCGCTTTGTTTGCCTATCTCGCCGATAACCGTTATCTTTGCGCTCGGTTCCGGCTAACATAGACCGCCGACGGCCTTGTAGTTCAACGGATAGAACAAGAGTTTCCTAAACTTTAGATAGGGGTTCGATTCCCCTCGGGGCTACCACAGAGCGAGCCGCCTTACCCCTCAGGTTGACAGGGAAGGCGGCTCGCTCCGTGTATAGTCTGGGCTGTTACGGTTTGCGGGCGGTGTAGAGAGTGCAGACACCGAACGTCATCGGCCGGTAAGCGCAGTCGGTCAGCCCGGCCTCGCTCATCAGAGCCGTCATTTCGCTTCCCTGTGGCACGGCTGCGATGCTTTCGGGCAGATAGGTGTAGGCTCTCACGTCGTGCGACACGAGTCTGCCCGCGATGGGGATTATGTGGCGGGTGTAGAGGTTATAGAGCGGTTTCACAATCGGTGATGTCGGTGTCGACAGCTCAAGCACGCAGAGCAGCCCGCCGGGGCGCAACACTCGCGCCATCTCGCGGTAACCGTCAACGAGCCGCTCGAAGTTTCTGACACCGTATGCCACCGTCACCCCGTCAAACGTGTTGTCGTCAAACGGCAAGTCGAGGCAGTCGGCCACGCATAGGTCTATAACGCTGTCGAGACCCGCTGCCTTTACTTTGCGTCTCCCGATTTCAATCATCCCGGCCGACAAGTCTACCCCGGTGACAGTGTCGGGCATAGCTTTCAGTGCGAGTTTGATGGCTAAGTCGCCGGTGCCTGTCGCCACATCGAGGATGCGGCGGCAGCCTGCGCGGGCTATCAGCTTCACGGCACGCGCCCGCCATATTTTGTCGATGCCCATGGTCATCGCGCGGTTCATGAAGTCGTAGGCCGGCGCGATTGAGTCAAACATCTCTTTGACCTGCTCCGACTTGTGGCGTTCGTCGCGGTAGGGGGTGATTTTTTCGGCTTTTACCTCCAAGGCCGGTCAACGCTTGATATTGGTTAGGCAATCGAGCACGTTTTTGGCGATGCGTGCGTCGAGGTCGTTCTCAGGCGACTTGTGGAACTGTTCGCCTGTGATATGTTCGTATAGCTCGATGTAGCGTTGCGAAACGCTGTCGCAAAACTCGTCGGTCATCTCCGGCACTTTCTGCCCCGGTTTGCCCATGAAATCATGCTCGATAAGCCATTGGCGCACAAACTCTTTTGACAACTGGCGTTGAGGCTCGCCTTTCTCGAAACGCTCCTCGTATCCCTCGGCGTAGAAGTAGCGCGACGAGTCGGGGGTGTGTATCTCGTCGATGAGGTACACCTTGCCGTCGCGCTTGCCGAACTCATATTTCGTGTCGACCAAAATCAAGCCCTTTTCAGCCGCCATCTTAGAGCCGCGTTCAAAAAGAGCGCGGGTGTATTTCTCCATCAGCTCATAGTCAGCTTTGTCGACGATGCCTTGGGCTATGATTTCCTCGCGGGAGATATTCTCGTCGTGGCCTGCGTCGGCCTTGGTGGTGGGGGTGATAATAGGCTCGGGGAAGCGCTCGTTTTCGCGCATCCCGTCGGGCAGTTTCACGCCGCACAGCTCACGCGCCCCGGCTTGATATTCGCGCCATGCGCTGCCCGTGAGGTAACCGCGGATAATCATCTCCACTCTGAAACCCTCGCATTTCAGACCCACCGTTACCATCGGGTCGGGGGTGGCCAGCTTCCAGTTGGGGACGATGTCGGCTGTAGCGTCAAGGAATTTGGCCGCTATCTGGTTTAGCATCTGACCCTTGTAGGGGATGCCTTTGGGGAGCACCACGTCAAAGGCCGAAATGCGGTCGGTGGCAATCATCACCAACAGGTCATTATCGATGTCATAGACGTCGCGCACTTTGCCGTGGTAGACGCTCACTTGTCCCGGAAACTTGAAATCGGTGGTTGTCAAAGTTGTTGCCATGATGGAATGTTTTTTTGAGTCATTTATTTTCTTCCGCGAAGATACAACAAACTATGCGAAAACCGCGCCAACCCCCGTCAAATTTATCGGCGTTAAGTCTCAGTCGGCGGTGGGAGCGGGGGCTGCGGCGTCCCAGCGTTCATAGGCTTCGACGATGCGCTGCACCAAGCGGTGGCGCACGATGTCGCCGCGGTCAAACTCCACGCGGCCTATCCCTTTGATGCCTTTAAGCACGCGGAGCGATTGCACCAGCCCCGATGTCACCGTGCGGGGCAGGTCAATCTGGGTGACGTCGCCTGTGATAATCATCTTGCCGTTCAATCCAAGACGAGTGAGAAACATCTTGATTTGGTGGGTGGTGGTGTTTTGCGCCTCGTCGAGTATGATTATCGCGTCGTTAAGAGTGCGCCCGCGCATGAATGCTAATGGGGCTATCTGAATCACGTTGCTTTCCATGTACTCTTTCAGTTTCACCGCGGGAATCATATCCTCGAGGGCGTCGTAGAGCGGTTGCAGGTAGGGGTCGATTTTGTCTTTCATGTCGCCGGGGAGAAACCCGAGTTTCTCGCCTGCTTCGACTGCGGGGCGCGAGAGGATTATGCGCTTGACCTCCTTGTTTTTCAAGGCGCGGACCGCCAAGGCGATGGCGACGTAGGTTTTTCCCGTGCCTGCCGGGCCGAGGGCGAAGGTGAGGTCATTGTTCATGAACGCTTCGACGAGTTCGCGCTGATGGGGGTTGCGTGCCGAGATGGGGCGGCCGCTGACTCCGTAGATAATCACGTCGTCGCTTTTCATCGCCTTTGGCTCGTTGCCTTTGACTATGTCGAGTATCACATCTTCGGGCAGCTTGTTGTAGCGGGCGCAATAGGCTTCCAATTCCTTGATTTTGGCCTCGAAATCGGCTGTCTCGTCATTCTCCCCTATGACCTTTATGACAGAGCCGCGGGCCGCCACCCTCAGTTTCGGGTAGAGGTTCTTAATCAGTTGCATATTGCTGTTGTTGACTCCGTAGAAATCGACAGGGTCGACGTTGTCGATGATTATGATGCGTTCTATCATTCGGGGATAAGCTAAAAGCGTGTTTATGGTTTTGTTTCACAAAGTTAATCGAATTATTCTTTACAACAAAAATGCGGGTCGGAATGTTTGGTATTATGCCAACTAAATAGTATATTTGCAACATGGAACTGCAACTTCACCCCGACAATATGATTGACCGCATCCGTTATCTGATTGGCGTGTCAAGGATGACTCAGGCGCGGTTTGCCGAGCGCGTCGGCATCAACCCCACAAATCTTTCTAAATATCTTTCTGGCAAAATCCCGGTCACCGACTCGCTGCTCAACAAAATCGTGGTCAACACCGGGGTGTCGAAGAGTTGGCTCCGCGATGGCTCCGATGTCCCCTTCCCGCGCCATGACGAGCCTGAGACCATCGAGAGCGCAACCCCGCTTGAGGTCATTGAGGGCCGTTCGAGGCAGGGGGTGCCTGTCTATGACATAGATGTGACTGCCGGATGCCTTGAATTGAGCCGGATGCTGACGGTTGATCGCATAGCCGGCTATGTCGACCTCCCTCGGCTCGACCCTGACTGCGTGATAGTGAGGGTCAACGGCGACAGCATGGAGCCGGTGATTCACAACGGCGGGTTTATCTCAATCAGGCCGCTGCGCAACCCGCGCAACATCTTTTGGGGACGCATCTATGTGGTCGTTATGGAAGATTACCGCATGGTCAAGTATTTGCGCCGCAACGACGACCCCGATATGGTGACGCTTCACAGCGCCAATCCCGGATATGACGACATGGAGGTGGCGCGAGGTGAAATCCAAGGTCTCTTTCTTGTCGAGGCCATACTCCACTGCGAGCTCCTGTCGTGAACGCTTTGCAATGCGCTGAGAATGTCGGGCGGTGTCAGAGGATTGCGGCGACCTCTTTGAAGGCGAAGCGGCGTAGGGTGCCGTTGTCGGTGAGGAGTGTCAGGTAGCCGTCGGGGGCTACTGACTCGATGGCGGCGAGAAACCGGTTGCCGTCGGGGGTGGAGTAGGGGTGTAGGCCGCGGCGTCGCCACAGCGATGAGAGGTAGAGTTTGTGGAGTTCGGCTTTATTCCATGCCGACAGGGTCGTAATCTCGTCGGCGACTTCCCGCATCACCTCCTCGACATCAAAAGTCAAGCCTGTCAGCCGGGCCAGCGAGACGGGGTTGGGTGCGGGCGAACTGAACCGTGTCTGGTTGACGTTGATGCCTATTCCGGCTACCGAATAGTCTATGTGATTGCCGCTCAGTGAGTTCTCGATTAATATCCCACAAATCTTTTTGTCGCCTACATACACATCGTTGGGCCATTTCACTTCGGCGGGCATTGCCTGGGGCAGATAGCGATTCAGAACACGCGCGACCCCGAGAGCCACACGCTCCGAGACCGTGAATTGCTCGCGGGCATTGACATCGTCGGGGCGCAGCAGCATCGACATGGTCACGTTCATTCCCGGCTCGGCCTCCCATGAGTTGCCGCGCTGGCCGCGGCCCGCCGTCTGACGGTGGGTGTAGACCACCGTTCCCGCGGGCAAATCGGGGTCGGTCGCCAACGCTTCACGCAGGGCTGTGTTGGTCGATTGCGTCTCGGCGATTGGGATGTATGCGGGGGGTAGGGGTGCCATCAGTCGGCTTTTACCACGAGAAGCGAGCGGGAATCGTCGTCGGGGTCGACGCTGATTTTCACTCTCACGACATCGTCGGGCAGCAGCGGTTCGATGCGCTCGGGCCATTCAATCAGGCACAGCGCGCCGGAGTCGAAATAATCCTCGATGCCGAGGTCGAGGGCTTCTTCGATGTCCTCAAGTCGGTAGAGGTCAAAATGATAAATCAGTTCCGCCGTGGTGTCTGAGCGGTACTCGTTGACAATGGCGAACGATGGCGATGATGTGGTGTCATCTTCCACCCCGAGCTTGCGGCAGAGAGAGTTGATAAACGTTGTTTTGCCGGCGCCCATCTCGCCGTAGAATGCATATACGGTTTCGTCGCCCATCAGCGCGGCAAATTCGCGGGCGGCTGCGGCGATGTCGTCAATCGACTTTATTTTTATCAGTTTTTCCATATTCAGAGGGTGTGTGATGGTTTTGGGTAGGGTCATTTCGGGGAGAGGGTTATGAGCGGCACAATCATCTCTTCCATAGAGATGCCGCCGTGCTGGAATGTGCCCGTGAAAAATTGCACATAGTAGTTGTAGTTGTTGGGGTAGGCGAAGAAGTCGCGCTGCCCGGCGAAGATATATGCCGACGACACGTTGGGCGATGGCAACCCGTACTGTTCGGGGCGTTTTATCTCATAGACCTGCTTTTGGTTGTAGCTGAGGTTCTTTCCCACCTTATAACGCAGGTTGGTGTTTGTGTTCTTGTCGCCAATCACCTTGATGGGGGTTTCCACCCTGATGGTGCCGTGGTCGGTGGTTAGAATCACCTTGTAGCCTTTCTCTGCCAGTCGCTTGAACAGGTCGAGGGCGGGGGAGTGGCGGAACCACGATTCGGTGAGCGAGCGGTAGGCCGCATCGGTCGATGCCAGTTCGCGTATCATCTTTGACTCCGTGCGGGCGTGTGACAGCATATCTATGAAATTTATCACTGCCACGTTGAGGTCGTTGACATCAAGGTTGCTGAGTTCTCTGATGAGCTTTGAGGCTCCCGCCGAATCGTTTATTTTGTGGTATGAGAACCGGCATTTGCGCCGATAGCGTTCAAATTGTGTGGCTATCAGTGGTGACTCGTTGAGGTTTTTCCCCTCCTCCTCATCCTCGTCGACCCATAGGTCGGGAAACATATGGGCAATCTGTATCGGCATAAGCCCTGAGAAGATTGCGTTGCGGGCATACTGTGTGGCGGTGGGGAGTATGGAGCAATAGACATCTTCGTCGGTGGTGAAATATTCGCTCAACAACGGTTTGACCGTTAACCATTGGTCTAAACGGAAGTTGTCGATTACAATCACAAACAGTTTCTCCCCTTTGTCGAGAATCGGGAACACTTTCTTCTTGAAAATGTCGGGGCTCATGAGTGGCCGGTGTGAATCGTCGCCCGAAACCCAGTTGCCATATTCCCGTTTGACAAACTTGTAGAACGCCGTGTTAGCCTCGGCCTTCTGCATCGCGAGCATCTCGCGCATACCGTTGTCGGTCGCTGTGAGTTCGATTTCCCAGAACACCAGTTTGCGGTATAGCTCTTGCCAGTCGGTCATGGTGGAACATTCGCCGATTTGCATGGAAATTTTGGCGAACTCTTGCCGGTAGTCGCTTGTGGCCTGTTCTGAAATAAGCTCGTCGCTGTGCAGGTTTTTCTTGATGGAGAGCAGTATTTGGTTGGGATTGACAGGCTTGATGAGGTAGTCGGCTATCTTGTTCCCGACAGCCTGATCCATGATGTTTTCTTCCTCGCTCTTGGTAATCATGATGACGGGAGTCTGCGGCACCGCCTGCTTGATGCGGCTCAACGTCTCAAGCCCCGTGAGGCCGGGCATATTCTCGTCGAGAATAATCAGGTCAAAAGGGGTTTCTTCGACCAATTCGAGCGCGTCACGGCCATTGTTGACGGTCGTGACATCATATCCTTTATTTTTCAGGAACAGTATGTGGGGCTTCAGAAGGTCTATCTCGTCATCGGCCCAAAGGATGTTTTTTCTGCTCATAGCCGCTTTGTGTTAAGGGTTGTCAAGGAGCGGGTCGTCGCCTTCCGAACCTTCGGGATACTCCGGCAGTTCAGGCTTTGTGGTGGCGGGCTTCGCCGGAGTAGGTTCCGCGGGCTTGGTTGGAGTAGGTTCCGCGGGTTTGGCGGGTTTGTCGGGCTTATCGGTTGGTTCCGCTTCAGGCTCAGTCGATGCCGCCGGTTTTTCGGCAGGCGTTTGTACGGGTTGGTCGCCGGTGTCGGTGGTCTCGGGTTCTGGAGCGGGAGCCTCCTCGGCTTCTTTAAGTGTCTCCGGCTCGCCGAACACTTCGGGCGGCAGCACATTTTCCTGAGCCTCGCGGTAGTTCTGCTCCTCAAGGTAGCGGAAATATTCCTCAAACGAACGTCCTTCCTTGATTAACGTTTCAAAATTCTTGGCGCTTATAATCACAGGGCGCACCTGCCGGGGTATCTGCACCTTGGTGTCGTCGGCCATCACTTTGCGGTAATGGTTCAGCTCGTTCATGTTGGTGAACCCCTTTATTATAAGCAATCCGAGCCGTCCAAAGTTCATCTGTTCGAGGTCAAAATCTTTAACGACAAACGATGTGAAGTTGTGTCGGGCTATGTCGAAAAGCAATTGGTTTGACGAGACGGAGTCGGTGGGGAACAGCAACACGAGATATTGCTCGTTGTCGGGGTTCAGCTCAAACTGCGCCGGTGCGTCGGGGTCGCCGGTCAAGGTCGAGTCGTTGGTCAGTCTCAAGTCCCACAGCATACCTCGCATATTGGAGCCTGACGATTGCAATTGCCGTCCGCGGGCCATCTGTTTGAGATATGACGAGGCGAGCGGGGTTATGTCGGTTTCGGGGTATAGCTCAAGCAGGCTTTTCAGCGTTGACTGGAACTCCTCTGGTTTCTTTTCGGTGACATAGGCCAGCGCGTGCAGGAACATGAATTTGGGCATCAGCTTGCTCATGGGGAATTTGGCCACCATCTCGTTGTAGGCGTTGTGGACTTGGTCGTTGCGGTTGGCCAGATAAGCCTCGTAGGCGCGTTCATACATCCCCTCCTGCTGCGAGTCCATCGCTTTGAGGTTGTCGAGATAGCGTGGGTCGCGCATCGCTTGACCGTACTTCGAGTCGGGGAAGTCGTTGATGATGAGCTGCCGGTAGCGTTCGGCGTCGGTTGTGTTCCCCTGGCGCATATACATCAGATAGAGGTTGTAGTATGTGTCGAGGCGGTAAACATTGTCGGGGTAGCGTGTCAGCAGCCGTCCGAACTCGCTTACCGCGGCGGGAAAGTCCTCTAATTTGTCTTTCAGTATTACCCCCATGTTGTAGAGCCCTTCCTGAATCACGTCGTTCGACACCATGCGCTCCTCGTCAGTCGCCGGAATCTGTTTCAGGTAGTACTCGGGGAAGTGGGGGTCGTTTTCATGCTCTTTGGCCTCCTTTTCCTCCTGGGTCTCGGGCGGTGTTTCCTGGCCCTCCTCGCCTGCATCCTTTGCTTCATCGTCATCGGCATCCTCATCGTTGGAGTTGAACTCGTTCATGTCAAACGACGATTTGTTGCGGCGTCGCCAGTCATCCTCAAGTTTGCGGTTCCCCCACCGCTTTTGGAAGTCGGTTTTGCCGGCGTTGCGGGTCGCTGTGTTGTAGAAATACCACGAGTCGTCGGTGTTGAGTGTGAATGTCTTAGGTGCGTTATTGGAGTTGATGGCGTTGCCCTTGGCGGCTTGTTCGGCGAGATATTCCTCGCGGGCGGCTGCTTCGGCCTCTTCCTTCTCCTTCTTTTTGAGGTCGTCGATGATTTTGTTTATAACATTCATCCTGTCTTCCTCGCTCATCGCCGACAGTCGCAGCAGCGAGTCCTGAAGTGAGACATTTTGGGCATAGACTGCGAGTTCGTCGAGCACGTCGGAGCGGCGTTTGAGCATCGCGTAGTCGGGGTAGTCCTCGGGGAGCAGGGGCAGTGCCTCGGCGAAACAGGGTTGCGCGAGGTCATATTCGTGCCGGGTGTAGTAGAGTTGTCCCAGCGTTATCTGGCTAATGGCTTTGTCGATGCCGTTGCGCTTGCTTTTTTCGGCGGCGAGCTTGTAGTTGTCGATGGCCCGCAAGGTGTCGCCTCGGCTCAGATAGAGGTTGCCTATGGCGTAGTATACTTGGTCTAAGTATTCGGCGTTGCGGTCATAGCGGGTCATGCGTTTTAGCGCTTTGACCTCAGGTTCGATGTTTTCGCCGGTGTAGACTTCGCTCTGTTTGATGCGCGCGTTGAACTTTGTGCGGTATGATGCGCTTGATGCGCTTCCCGCTTTCTTGAACGCTTCGTAGGCTTCGGTCTTGCGGCCAAGACGGGCGTAAACCTGCCCTAAAAGGAAGTTTAGGCGTGTCTTTTGCGACCCTTTGGCATAGTGTATGGCCTCTTTCAGATATGGTATTGATTTCTCATATTCTTTGCTGCGTATGCACCAGTCGGCGTAGGTGTGGTTGTACAGCCCTTTCAGGGTCTTGTTGGTCAGTTCCTCGGGTTTGATGCGGTTGAGGATTGTCTCCGCTTCAAAAAGCCAGTCGAGACCGCAGTAGCTGCGCGCTTGCCACAGACTGGCCTCGGTGACGGTATTGGGCAGCCACTTGAAGTGTTTTGAGATGTAGAAGAATGTCGAAGCCGCGCCGAGGAAGTCGCCGTTGTAGTATTGTCCGCGGCCCATCATCAACCATGCGTTGTGAAGAAACGGGTTGTATTCCTCGCGTTTCATCCACGCCTTGTAGGCGGGGTCGTTGGCTTTTCCCGATTTTTTTGCGGGGCGTTTCTTTATCGAGCGCAATTGTATGGCTTTCTGCGCTTTCTCTATCGAGCGGTCGAAGTTGCCCGTGGGTTGAGGGGCTTTGGGGTCGGACTTGGCTTCAACCGGGTGCATTAACACCATCTGTGAGTAGTCGTCCTCGTAGGCCCGTTCCATTTCGGCCAAAGTTTCTTTGTAGTGAGTGTCGCCGTTGAAATAGATGTTGTAGCGGGTGATGAACGCGGTGTAGTTGCGGCTTGCGGCGGTGTTCTTTTTCAAGGAACACGCCGAAAAGGCGACCGCCGTCAGAATGGTCGCCGATACCGCCAAAAAACTGGTCCATCGGGTATTTTTCATCTTATACTTAACGATTGCGAGTTGCGGTTTATTGCCTGCTGCAGCATTTGCAGGAGCGGTCGCGACAGAATGTGAAGGTTGCGAACCGCATGGTCAGCAGGTCAATGGTCAGCAGTCGGCCTGTCAGCAGTTCACCAACGCCGGCCACAAACTTGATGGCTTCGGCGGCTTGGATTGAGCCTACGACTCCCGGCACTGCCCCGAAAGGCCCGGCGAAAGGCTCTTTGGCGGGTGGGTCGGGGAAAAGGCAGCGGTAGCATGGGGCGCCTTTAATCCAAGTGGTCGCTTGTCCGCTGAAGCGGGAAATGGCTCCGATGCTGAACGGGACTCCGGCTGCGACACAGATGTCATTTATCAGGAATTTGGCTTCGTGGTTGTCGGTAGCGTCGATTACGAAATCGGTGTCGCGCAGCAGCGGCATCGCACTGTCGCGGTCAAACATTTCCGCTACGGTCTTTATCGCGACATTTGGGTTGAGGGCGGTCAGCTTGTCGCGTGCCGATTCCACTTTCAGCCGCCCGACATCGGCGGTGGAGTGGAGTATCTGGCGTTGCAGGTTGGAGTAATCCACACGGTCGCCGTCAACGATGGTCAGCCGCCCGACTCCGGCGGCTGTGAGATAATATGCTGCCGCCGAGCCTAACGCGCCCGCACCGATGACGAGCAGACGCGCCGAGCGCAGCCGCGACTGGCCGCGCTCTCCTATCTCGGGGAGCTGCATCTGGCGTTGGTAGCGTTGCAACTCGTCACCGTTCCACTCTGCTTTGACGGCTTGGTTCAAATCGGGGATGTGTAGGGTTAGGTGTGGCATCAATGGCGCGCTCCTGCGCCGGGACGGTGTCCATTACCACCCGGATGATGATTGTTGCCGCCCGGACGCTGCCCGTCGGGCTGGTGTCCCGGTGACGGGGGATTGTGCGGCGGTGTCGGTTGCGGTTTAGCGGGTGACGGTTTCGGAGGTGCCGGGGGGAGCGGTTCGAGCGGCACAGCCGGGGGGAGTGCCGGGCCATAGTAGTCAATCGGATAGTAATCGACAGTGTAGGTCTCGGCCAGCGGCACACATCCAGTCATAACGCTCAACGCTATGACCGACAGTGCCAATTTATATTTCAGACTGGATTTCATAAACGCGGTTAGATAATAATGCAAAGCAAATATAGTGACCTTTATTTGAATAACCAAAAATCAGATAAAATTACGATTAAACCGGAATTTTAACAACTATTATGTCGCAAAAATATCGGGGTTGATTAAACTTATCAGACAAAATGTTGTCTATTATAGTGTTTTAACAAAATTTTTCCATCATTATTCGCTTTTTCATGAAAAAAATATTGACTGTCATAATACTGACTGTCGCGGTTGCCGTGGGTCAAGCAGCTTCTCTGCGAGGAGTGGTCAGAGACGAGACCGGCGAGGGTTTGCCTGACGCGACCGTGAGGTTGCTCTCGGCTCGCGACAGCTCTTATGTCAAAGGTGCTGCAGCCAATCTTAACGGTAATTACATCATCGACGGCCTGAAAGCAGGGAAATATATTGTGTCGGCTTCTTATTTGGGATATGTCACGGCCTACACTAATGTGACAGTCGGTGATGGCACTGCCAAGGTGCCGCCAATCACTTTGCATGAGTCGACTGTTATGCTCAAAGAAGCGACAGTCGTTGGCATCAAAACGCCTGTGAAGGTGATGGAAGACACTGTGGAATTTAACGCTGATTCCTACAAAACGCAGCCTAACGCCGTAGTCGAGGACCTGCTGAAACGCCTCCCCGGCGTTGAAATCGGCACCGACGGCAAAATCACCGCCAACGGCCGCGAGGTGACCAAAATTTTGGTCGACGGTAAGGAGTTCTTCTCTGATGACCCTCAGGTGGCATCTAAAAACCTGCCTGTCAACATGGTCGACAAGCTGCAGGTGGTCGACCGCAAGAGCGATCTCGCGCGCATGACAGGCGTTGACGACGGCGAGGAGGAGACCGTCATCAATCTAACAGTCAAAAAAGGGATGAAAAACGGCTGGTTTGGCACTGTCGAAGCCGGATACGGCACCGATGACCGCTACCAGACCACTTTCAACATCAACCGTTTTTGGAACGACAACCAATTGACGCTGCTTGGTGGTGCTAACAACACCAACGACCTCGGTTTCACCGACGGTAATGGCAATCGTTTCCGCCGATTCGGCTCAGACAAAGGTATAAACACATCGCAACGCTTTGGTGTCAACTTTAATGTCGGTAATAAAGAAATATTCCGTGTTGGTGGCGATGTCATGTATTCCCACTCCGACCGCGACACCCGTCAGCTCCAAAACCGTCAGTACCTGTTTACCGATTCGGCCTCGTATGCCGAGAGCGGCTCTCGCGCTCGCGACCGCGGGCACAACCTCCGCGCCGACTTCCGCATCGAGTGGAAACCCGATTCGTTCAACTCGTTCGACTTCCGACCCCGCTTCTCGTTTAACCACAACAATAGCGAGAGTATCGACTCAACCCTCAACCTCGCAGGCGATATTCTACGCTCTCGGGTGACACGCAGTTTCAACACTATAAACTCCAAGGGTGATTCCTATGAAGTGAGTGGTAACGCCATTTTCAACCATAACTTCAAGCATCACCGCGGCCGCAGTTATTCACTTAATCTCCGCTACTCGTTCAGCGATGTCACTGAGCGCAGCAACACGTTCTCTGAAAACCTGTTCTACCTGCTCAATGACTCAATCGACGCCTACGACCAATATGGCGACGAGCACACTTGGAACAACCGTATCCAAGCCCGCGCCACTTGGACCGAGCCGTTGGGCGACGTGAAAAACGGCAATTTCTTGACGTTCGCCTACCAATTTGCCTACCGCTGGAACAACGCTGACAAACTTGTCTATGACCGCGACGTGACCCTCACTCCCGACGGTCTGCCCATCATCAACCCCGACTTGTACTACGTTGACTCGCTCAGCAACCGCTTCCGCAACGACTTTTTCACCCAAAATATACGTCTCGGCTATAAACGCATCAAAAAGGAATATAGCCTCGATGTCGGTTTGTCGTTAGTCCCCTCGATGTCAAAGAGCCGCAACCTTGTCGACGACAACAAGAGCATTCCCAAACGCTGGGTGTGGAACGTCGCTCCATTTCTTAACTACCGCTACCGACTTGGCAAAAGCCGTTCGCTTTTCATCAACTACCGCGGGCGCAGCTCTGAGCCGTCGATGACCCAATTGCAACCTGTAGCAGACTACTCAAATCCGCTGCGTATAGTCATTGGTAATCCCGACCTCGATCCGACATTTACCCACTATATGCGACTCCGCTTCCAAGACTTCAATGCCGAGAAGCAACGCTCTATCATGGTGATGGCCGATGCGCAAATGGTTCAAAATTCTATCGTCTCGCGCACAAGCTATAACCCCGCAACGGGTGGACAGACAACGACCTATACCAACGTCAACGGCGTGTGGAACCTCCGTGTGATGAATATGTTCTCAATGCCCTTGCGCAACAAGGCTTGGACATTTACCAACAATTTCTTCACAATGTTCAACCATAACGTCGGCTTCAACAACGATTTGCGCAACACAAGCTCGGCCCTTCGCCTCAACGAGAGCGCGGCGATAGCTTGGCGACCGCAAAACGTCGAACTCGAATTGCGCCCATTCTATAGCTTGCAGACGACATGGAATTCTATCCAATCAATCTCCACCCCCGACGTTCACACCTATGGAGGCGGGTTTAACGGCACATATTACACCCCGTTCGGCATTGTCCTCGCCACCGACGTGAGCTATACCGGCACTTCGGGCTACGCCGCCGGATTTGACTCGAACTACTGGATGTGGAACGGCTCAATCTCCTATCAGTTCATGGCCGGAAAGGCTGCCACGGTCGCTCTTAAAGTCTACGACCTCCTTCAACAAAAATCCAACGTGAGCCGCACCGTGACCGCCAACTACATTGACGACACGAGCTACAACTCGCTCACTCGTTACTTTATGGTAACATTCACCTACAAATTCAACACCTTTGGTAAAGGCAACGAACCGCAGAGCCGTAATGCCCGCCGATTCGGTCCCGGCGGTCCCGGCGGTCCTCCGCCCGGCATCCGTCGCTAAAGGTCGGTGACGACGAGGACGGCATGGGTTTCTGCCCCGCGCCGACGCATCGAATACCATCGGTCGCCATTCTCACAACGGCGTTGCAACGTGCAGCTTTCGAGCGGCGTAGCGACGCCGTTTATCGTTAACGAGGCCTTCTCTAACGTCCCCTCAGAGTCGCCGGCGGGGTTGAACAAGATGTGGTCGCCGCTGCCGAGGTTGCGCATCTCTATCCGTCCGTCGCTGTGGCGCGCGACGATTATGCCGGGGTTGTCGTCGTAGACCATCGTCAGTAGGTCGGAGGTGAAACGGGTGCGGCTGTCGGCCAGCTCGGGGGAGAAATCGTAACTGTCGTCAATATCTCGGGGTGTCACTTTTACTGTCAGTGTCAGGCGGGTGTCGTCGGCGAGCAGCGTCAATTCCCCTTCTCCCGGCGATATGCCGATGATTGTGATGACATAGCCGTTAAGTTGGGCGTCAAACAGGTCGGGCCGGCTGTTTTCAGAGATAACCACATCTTTCGCGTCGAGTACCCGCGCGTCGGCGGTAGAGCCTTCCTCCACATATATCAGGCCGGGGTTTATGGTGGGGATGGGCGTGCGTTCACGTTCAGGGTCGGAATCTCCGCAGCTCCAAGTCAGGGCTGAAATCGCGAGGATGTACAAAAAGAGTCGCATTGTCTTCATCGCACTATGATTTTTAATTTTCCCTCAATGCCGTCGGCGGAGAATCGCAGTTCATACGTTCCCGCTCCGAGGGTTGCCGGCACGAGATGGTCGGCAGTCACAGCCGTGCCGTCGACGCTCCACTGCGCCCCTTGGGGGATGTGGGGTGAATAAAGGTCGATGCGCGGGTCGGAGAGTGAGTAGTATGCTCTGATTGGTATCAGTTGAGGCGGGTCGGGGGTGAATGGCTGTCCCCCTTTTTCACCCCAGATGTAGTCGGCCAAAGCGGGGTCGGTTACAAATGGGTTGTGGTTTCCCTGCAATGCCGCCACATCGTCGTCGCGCTGCCGCTCGCGGTCGCTCACGGGGTCGGAATTGTGCCATGCCATCAGTTGGCGCACCGCCCAGGGCTGTAGTATGGGGAAATTGTCGGTCATAAAGTTTTCGCCGAGGTTTTTCCACAAATCGCATGGGTATGCAGCCACCATATACATCACCGCCCGTGCGAAGTCGCCCTCATAGCCTTGCGGGGGTTGGTACATATTTATCTCGATGCCGTCGACGAGTCCGATGCCGGCCTTCCACACTCCGTTGTCAAATGTGGCTGCGGTTACTTTCCCCGGGGGGTAGTTTCTTTTCACGTCACCGGTGCCGATGGGCGCGGGCAACAGATTGTGAAGGTCGCGACCCTGTGCTGAGCCGTCGGCCATCGACGCGCCCCACCACTGTGGCGGCAGTATGGCTACGGCTTCCATCGTCGGCGGGGCTGAATGTCCGTCGGCGGGGAACCCTGCCGTGTCGTCAGAAAAGCGGTTGTCGACATCGCCATTGGTCAATGCGTCGGTGGCTCTGAACGCTTCCCACACCCCGCCGGGAGATGCCAGCGACTCTCTCAACGCTGTCGGACGGCATGATGCCCCGACGGCCTCGAGAAGTTCTTTTCCCCGCAGTCCTTCCCAGCCGCTGTCGGCTGCTGAGGCGGTCATCGCGGCAGTGGCGAGGAGCGTTGCCGCCGCAAGTCCGCCCCCTCTGTATTTAGAAAAATCCCACATTGCTTTTCATGTGCTAATTTGTTGATATTTCGCAAAGTTAAGAAATGGAGCCGGATTGAGAAGTGTGGCAGCGTAAAAAAACATATCATTTTGGCGGAGAGAAGTGCTGGTGGCGCGGATGGTTTTGGGGTTTAACTAAATTTAAGTTATAAATACTTCGGCTTGTTGATGTTTCGCGTATATTTGTAAAATTATGTAACAATCGATTGCTATGAAAAAATTATTATTTACAATTCTGGCGTTGTTATTGGCTGTGGTACCGGCCTATTCGAAAAAGAAAGCCGATAATAATTTCAACTATGAAATTGCCGGAGCCGGCACAGCCGCTCAAGGTGAGTATTTGGTTAAAATCACCGTTATCACCAAGGATAAAAATCTGAAAGATGCCGATTTGCGTCGCGCGGCAGTTCACGGGGTGTTGTTCCGCGGGTTCTCGAACAGCGAGAAACGCCAGTCGCAGAAGCCGCTTGCGGGCTCGGCTGCCAACGAGGCCCAGCACGCCGATTTCTATAAAGCCTTTTTCGACGAGAACGGCACGGCTGCATCTTACGCCTCGACCGTCGGCGGTTCGCGCACGATGGTGAAGTCGAGCAAGAAGGAGTATAGCGTATCAGCCATAGTGACGGTGCGCAAAGAGGCTCTACACAAGTATCTCGAAGAGTCGGGCGTGATAAAAGGTCTCAATTCAGCATTCTAAACATTTACAGCTATGAATATGCGACTCAAGAAGGTCGCTGCCGTCATGCTGGCGGCTGCGGCGACAGCTATCGGGGCCGACGCACAGTCGCTCCCTAAACGTCAAGTGAAGATGCCCACCGAGCAGGGTGAGGCGTCGGTGCAAAACGATTATGAAACTTATCAGATGGGCTTTTTCATGAGCGGCGAGGTAGCGACTGGTTGGTCGCTCGACTCGGGTCGCGACAATATGGGCTTCTCGGAGGTCGCCGCGACCGGTGGTTACCGATTCTCGGAGTATCTGAGAGTGGGCCTCGGCATAGGCGCGCGCATCTACTATCACGACGATGCCCGCTACTCGGCCCATCATTGGGGTATGCCGCTCTTTGCCAACCTCCGCGGCAACTTCATCGAGAGCGGTTATCGCGACGTTGTGCCGTTTTGGTCAGTCGACTGCGGTGGCACGTTCCCCGACGGATTTATGGTGCGCCCCACGGTGGGAATCCGCGTTGGTCAGGAACGCTCGGCGTTTGTGGCGTCGATAGGCTATATGGGTCAGCAGATACGTCAGGCAGGCGACGCTAAACCGGTACAGGGCGAGCAGGGTGTCGAAATGTATGAAATCGCCCCTGACCACACTTTCTGTTCGTTCATAACCCTCAAATTGGGCTATGAGTTTTAACCAATCCATTAAATCGTGACTATGATGAAAAACTTATTACTGACGGCGTTGGCTGTCGCGGCGTTGAGCTTGGGCGGATGCAAAAGTTCGACGACGGTCTCTGACGAGTATGCTTCTGTCCGGGAGTTTGAGGTGGTTTGCTTAGGCTCCAACCATGACGGTACGCAGACGTTGCGTTCGTGGGGTAAGGGCAGCAGCAAATCTGACGCTATCGAAAACGCTAAACGCAACGCCGTTGAAACGGTGATATTCAAGGGTATAAACTCAGGCGGCGACTGCGACAAGCGTCCGCTCGTCAACCAGGCTAACGCCCGCGAACTCTATGAAGATTATTTCAACGCTTTTTTCAAAAAAGGCGGCGCATACGCCAAATATGTGAAACTCGACGAAAAGCGCACTTCGCGCATCAATGCCTCGGGTGTTTCGCAGGAGGCGTGGGGCGTTGTGCTGACGGTTGACCGCGCGGCACTGAAGAAACGTCTCGCCGATGATAATCTTATCGACCTCTAATCCTAACTAACGCAAAACTTATGAAACGAAACTTGATTACAGTAGTAATAGCTATAGCGGCCCTGTTGTCGGCTTCGTCGGCATCGGCTCAGGCCAAGAAACCCACGTTGATGGTGATTCCCGCCGATGCTTGGTGCATAGCCAACGGCTATGCCGACGAGCAGGAAATACAGGGGCGCACCGTCAGAACCCCCGACTACCAGCGCGCCTATCAGGAAAATCTTGATTTGCTCAATGTCACCACCAAAATTGGCGAATTGATGGCCGAACGCGGATTCCCGCTCAAAGATATGGCTTCGGCCATCAAGGATTTGGACCGCGGCAGCGTTGAAGACGCGATGACCGTCAGCAAAACGTCGGGCGCAACGCTCGCCGAGACTCCGCTCGAACGCATCATGTCGCGCGCCAAAGCCGATATTCTCGTCGAACTGGCGTGGAAAATCAACTCTGTAGGCCCTAAAAAGTCGGTAACCTACACCCTGCGCGGTCTCGACGCTTACACCAACAAGCAGATTGCGGCGGCGCAAGGAACAGGCCCGCAGTCGTTCTCGGCTGAGACTCCCATACTGCTCGAAGAGGCTGTGCTTGAAAATATGGACAACTTCATCTCCCAGCTCCAAGCCCACTTCGACGACTTGGTAGAGAACGGCCGCGAGGTAGCGCTCAATGTCAGAGTGTTTGACAACGGCTCGGGATTGACGCTTGAGGATGAGTATGACGGCATAGAGCTGACCGATGTTATAGATGCCTGGATGGCCGAAAACACAGTCAGCCACCGTTATAACTTGACCGACGCGGGCGAAACGCGCATGACATTCGAACAGGTCAGAATACCGCTTTACCGCGAGAACGGAATGCCGATGGACACTCGCCACTTCGGTAACGCTTTGCGTAAGTATCTCGCTAAAGCACCCTATAACATCACTGCTAAAATTTTGACAAAAGGCTTGGGACGCGTTGATATAGTCCTTGGCGAAAAATAATTATCGCTATTATGAAAGCACATTTCAGAAACATAATGCTCGTTGCGTCGTTGGCGGCTGTCCCGGCGATTGCTTCGGCTGCTGACTGCGAAGTAAACGTAGCGGTGCTTGCCGCTCCCCAACCCGAAAACGTGCCCGAGGCCACATCGCAGTATTTGACCGCCCGCTTGTCGCAGGCCGCGACCCAAAGCGGTATCGTGGCTGATGTCTCGGGAAGCAACATCTTCATTACCGGTAAGTTTAACCACATACTGGAAGATGTTTTGCCCGGTCCGCCAGCGCAGACGGCACTCCACACCGTGCTGACCCTCTATGCAGGCAATGTCAACGACCACACCATCTATGCGATGAAGACATTCGAGCTGCGCGGCGTTGGCACGTCGACCGAGCGTGCTTTTATCAATGCTATGCGCACCATCAATTCGCGCAATAGCGAGGTGACGGCGTTTGTCAACGAGGCTACCGGTAAAATCATCGACTACTACGATAAAAACTACCCGGCGATTATTGAGCGCGCCAATCGCGCCAGCTCGCTCCACCACTATGACGAGGCCCTTTACCTGCTCACTCAAATTCCGGAGTGCTGCAAGGGCTACGGCGTGGTGACTCCGCTTGTCGACAAGGCATATCAAAACTATATAGACTATGTCGGCGCGAAACTGCTGACTGTTGCCCAAGCCGAATGGTCGCGCTCGCCTAATGAGCATGGTGCGACGCTCGCCTTTGCCAGCTTGGTGCAAATCGAAACAGAGTCGTCGGCTTATGCCGGAGCCCAGAAGCTCGCAGCCGAAATCAAAGCCTCGGTCAAGAGTGACCGCGATTTTGAGTTGCGAGAGAAATACCACGATTCGGTCGAGCTTGAAAAACGCCGCATCGAGGCGGCTCGGGCAGTAGGCGTGGCCTTTGGTAACGGCCAGCAACCAACGACAACCAACCTCATGTGGCTCAAGTGAAACGTCAGAGCCTCAGTTGACACGAAATCAATAAATTAACAAAAACCAAACATCTTAATTCCGTATGAGAAGTTATAACCGTATCACCCGGTGGGCGATAGCGGCGGGTCTGCTGTTATCGTTTGACGCTGCGGCGGGTGACTTGGCTCCACAGCAAAATGCCAAAGGGAAGTGGGGTTACGTCGATGAGAGTGGCGCGGTAGTCATCGACTACAAATATGACGAAGCCCGCAGTTTTTCCAATGGCGTGGCTATCGTAGCGAAAAAAGAATTGTTGGGGGTCGTCGGCGAGGATGGCCGAGAACTGCTTCCCACTAAGTATAACATCATAGATAACTACGGCGAAAAAATCTATCGCGTGGCAACCGGCGGCAAGTATCGCGACGGAGTGCTCACCGGCGAGAAATATGGCTTTATCGACACCTCGGGCAACATCTTGCTCAAACCTGAGTATGACGAAGTCGGGGCGTTCAACGGAGGTGTTGCCTATGTTAAAAAAGGCTCGCTTTATGGCTATATCGACGAGTCGATGCAGTTTATCGCGCCGTGCCGTTACAAGTCGGTAGGTGCGTTTAACGCTAACGGGCATGCGTGGGTGTGTCTCGGCGACAAATATGGCATCATCGATAAGACGGGCAAGGTGATTGTTCCGGTGAAGTTCAAGACCATTGGCACGTTTGTCCGCTATGTCTATACTCCTAAAAATGAGTATCTCGAAAAACTGAACTATACGCTCCGCCGCCTTGAATTGGAGTCGGGTTCACACTGCCTGCACGCGCGCCAGGCGTTGAAGCCAACGCCGTTCAGCAAGCTCGATGAGGATGCGGTGGGCTACTTTATGTCAGACAAAGACGGAACGTCTAAAAACGGCGTTTACAGTCTCGACGGTCAATTGCTTGTGCCCGCCGGAAAATATAACAACGCGTTTTATCCCGCCGAAGGTCTAGCTTTAGTGAATCTTAAAGGTAAATACAATTATCACAATGTCGCTACGGGTAAGTTGCAGTTGAAAAAGCCGCTCTATAACGCTTGGACTTTTGAGGACGGCTCGGCAGTGGCAGAGTTTGACTCTCAATCGGGTATGTGCCTGATTGATGTCAACGGCAACGCAATTTCCAAAACCTATAATAAGATTTATCCTCGTCGCGAGGGTCTCCACATCGTTGTAAGCGCAGCCGGCACCTCGGGGGCAATCGACCCTACCGGTAAGGAAGTGCTACCCGCGACCCAGTTCCGCCTGCTCCCTCCCTCCAACGGTTATATGCTATGCATTCCCAAAGAGTCGGGCAAGGCAGGATATGTCGGCACAGATGGCAAGTGGATTATCGAGCCTGCCTACGAAATGGGCACATCGTTTTTTAACGGTCTGGCCGATGTCAAGACGGCCGAAGGGTGGGGCCTTATCGACTACAAGGGCAAGCAAGTGGTTGCTTGTCGCTGGGCCAACACCGTGACACGCAAAGAGTGTGCAGGCGACTATATGTGGGTCACTGACGAGAGCGGCTATAATCCGGGTTGGATGTTGCTCAAAATCAGTTCTGACAGCGTGGTCTCAGGGAAATACAAATGGTTGCGCCATGTCAATCAAGACTTCCCGGGCGTAGCGTTGGCAGGCAATAGCGACAAGTCGGTGGGGGTCATCGACACCGACGGCAATCTGATAATCCCGACGGAGTTTACGTCGGCTTTGGCAGCTGAGGCTTATAAGATGCTTCGCGCGTCGGGCAAAAGCCGTTGGGGGGAGTTTGACACCTACCGTCTGAAACTCTACAACGACCCCAAACGCAACACAAAGAATATTTCTGATAAAATCGAGTCAGATATGTGGGACTATTAAAAACGCATAAGTGATGAAACACATTAAATATTACACGTTGCTCTTGGCAACAGTTTTCACGCTCCAAGCGTGGGGGCAGGCCACTGAGGCCGAAAACCGCTACCGCCGCTTGTCGTTGTGCAACATTATGATTAAACATAGCAGCGAGAAATATGCCGACGAGATGGAAACGCAATTCATGCAAATTCCCGTGTCTGACCAGTATAACGACCACAATCTCAGTGTGAGAGTCATCAACCATAGCGGCAAGAAAGCCGTCGAGTCCGAGGTCAATGCGTTTGTCAACGACAACGTCATGGCGAGCCGACTGATTGGCCGTTGGTTCAACCGCGACAAGTTCACCGGCGGTTGCGATATGGAGCTGGTGAAATCACGCGGTTACTATGATGCGTCGGCCTTTGACCATGAGCTTGCTTCGCGCTCGGCCCGCGGCAAGGCTATGCTCGAGGATGCCGGCGAAGACCTCATAGGCAACACCTACCTGCTGATGCACGATTTCACCTATGTCAACAAAGCCGAACGCTCACGAACTTGGGCGGCAATCGGTTCGGCTCTCATGGGCGGACTTATGGCGGCCGGCGGAGCATCGAGCAGCGATGTTAACTCGGTCATGAAGAACACCAGTGACATCATCAGCTCTTACAAAGGTTTCTCGGTGAAAATCACCACCTATCTTTATCGCCTTGTGTGGGACGAAGCCTCGAGTTTTGACTTCTACACCAATTACTATTCGGTTGGTGAAGATGCGGCTAAAAAAGGGGCTTTTGACGACAACCGCGGCAAATTCCGTCTTGAATATGTGGGCAGCGTCGTTTCAAAAGGGGGGCGCACATCATTCATGGGTATCAACGAAGAAAAGCCTGAACTGATGATACGCAAAGCCTGCCAGCGCGCACTCGACGAGAATGTGGCCGACTTGCAGAAGAAATATGACCAATTCCGCATCAAAGCCCCGGTTATGGTTTCAGAAAAAGGGATGATTACCTCGCAGATTGGACTGAAAGAAGGCATCACCCCGGAGTCGAAATTTGAAGTGCTCGAGGCGCAAGAAAAGGATGGTAAAATGGTTTACAAACGTGTAGCCGTGGTCAAAGCGATGGAAGGTCGCATTTGGGATAACCGCTATATGGCAAGCGAAGAGATGGCCTACGGTGCCGACTTCGGAGCTACGGCCTTTAAGAAAGTGAGCGGCGGCGAGATTCTCTCAGGCCACTTGTTGCGTCAAATCGACTAATAACCACTACCAGTTACGATATTAAAACTAAGGCGCTCACCTGTTAATGGTCGAGCGCCTTAATTGTGTTGAGTAACGAAAAGAGGTTAACCCGGCTGAGCGGGTTAACCTCTTTAGTGTGGCTATAAAGTCGATGCTTAGCGGCGGCGTTGTTGTTTCTGCTGTTCGCGGAGCATGGCTTGCTGGCGTCGCTGGGCTTCCTCAAGGCGCGCCATAAAGCCTGATTTCTTTTTGGGCTTGGCGGCGTTGGCCATCATCTGCTCGCGCACTTTCTTCTCGTTGACGCAGCGGCGGAAGATGTAGGTCTGTATGATGGTGATGAGGAGCGACAGGAAGTAGTAGTAGCTGAGGCCCGAGGCGTAGTCGTTGAAGAAGAAGAGGAACATCAGCGGCATCAGATACATCATCCACTTCATGCCGGGCATGGAGGCTGATGTGGGTTGGTTCTGCATATTGATTTGGGTGTACAATATGTTGGTCACAGTCATGAGGAGGCAGAACAGGCTGACGTGGTTGCCGTAGAACGGTATGGTGAACGGCAGAGTGAAAATCACGTCGGGGGCGGATAGGTCTTTTGCCCAAAGGAACGCTTCGCCGCGAAGCTCGATGCACGAGGGGAAGAATGTGAACATCGCGATGAGCACCGGCATTTGTAGCATCAGCGGGAGGCATCCCGAGAAGGGGCTTGCTCCGGCTTTGCTGTAGAGTTGCATCGTCTTTTGCTGACGCACCATAGCGTTTTCATTGCCGGGATATTTGTCGTTGATTTCTTTGATTTCGGGGGCGAGCACGCGCATCTTGGCTTGCGACATATAGCTCTTGTAGGTGAACGGGAAGATGATGAGCTTGATGAAGAGGGTGAGCAGCAAGATGATGACGCCGTAGTTGGATATGAACGAGCCGAGGAATGTGAACACAGGGATGATTATCAGAGTGTTAATCCAGCGGAACAGGCTCCATCCGAGGGGGATGAGGTGGGTCAGCTCAAGGTCTTCGTCGGGAGAGACGGTGTCGTCGAGGCTCGCCAGCAGAGGATAGAGGTTGGGGCCGAGGAATAGGTCGAAGCTGACGGGGTTGGCTGATGTCGACGAGTAGTCCATCGTTGCCTTCATTTCCATCTGTTTCAGGTAACGGGGGTCATCGTTTATGACGGTCGATTTCAGCTCGGCCGAGGCGAACGATGAGGTTGGAATTAGTGCCGATGAGAAGAATTGGTTTTTGAACGAAACCCATTTAACTTTTTGGTTGAGTGATTTGGAGTCGTCGGATGTCTCGCTGAGGTTGTCGGGGCTCTCGCCTGAGTATTTGTAGAAGATGCCAGAGTTGCGTTCCTCGAAGGTGCGTCCTGTCTCGTTTCGGGCCATCTTTTGGCTCCACCGCATATCAATCGAGGCTACCGACGAGGGGATGATGGTGTTCATGCCCGACTGCACAATCTCAATCTTCACGACGTAGCTACCGGGGCGCAGAGTGTAGCGCAGCCCCCACATGGCGCCTTTTTCAAGGTCGAGCTTCATCAGAACGGTCGAGTCGTTTTCCACGATGGGAGTGAAGTAGAAGTTGCCGGTGTCAAACCGTTGCGAGGCTGACGAGAGAATGAAGCTGTAGCCGCTTGTCAGCGGAGTGAACAGTTTGACCAGTGCGGTGTCACCGCCGACGTATGTGTCATAGTCTTTGAGCGTTGCCTGCGATATAATGCCGCCTTTGTTGGCGAGTTCGAGCTTGAGCAGGTCGTTTTCGAGCACCACGGTCGATGAGTCGCCGTGGAGGTGCCGTCCGAAGCTGCCGTATCGGTCGCCGTCGGCGATGGCGCGTCGCAGGTTGTCGGTCGCGTCGATGGCTTGCTGTCGGGTGAGGGCGGAGTAGTCGTTGGTAAGCAGGTCGTTTACGCTGACAGTTGTGTCAAGGGCGTTGACCGAGCCGGAGATGTTGCCGTCGGCATCCGCGGTCAGTCTCGCGTCGGCGGTGGTAAAGGTGTGCAATCCTGACGAGTCGGCGACTCCGGCGGTTGCTATAACCCGGCGCAGAGTAGAGGTCTCGGCGGATGTTATCGAGTCGAGAGTCATAGCGCGGCGCTCGGCTTCGTCGGCCAGTTGGCGTTGCTGCATTTCGGCTTGTTCCTGCAAGGCTTTCTGAGCCTGAATCTCCTCCTCCGACGGCTTGTTGAGGTACATGAACCCAAAGACAACGGCAGCCATCATGAGCAATCCTAAAATGGTGTTTTTATCCATTAGCTAAATTTGGTGGTTGTGTGATTGTTTTTTTTATTATCGCTATTCTGTTTTCCGCGTGCCTTATGCGAGCGGTTCGGTGACGCGGTTGTAACTCTTTTGCCCGTTGATGATACCCCGCCGCCGATAACGTAAATGTGCTTGGCTTCCACGCTTTGACATTGATAACGTAATTAGGGCGCAAAAATACGAAATTCCATCCTAATCCCCAACAAGAATTTCGCGGGTGCCGGTGTCGTCGGCGTGCTGCGGCTGTGTCCCGGGAGTGGTCATTTCTTCGCTACATCGACTTTTCGGGTAGGCGGGAGGGTGCCGTTGCGCTCATCGACAGCGTCGATAACCTCGCGGGCGACGTGGATAAACGCCTGGCCCGTGATGGAGTCCTGAAGTGCGATGGGTGTGCCGTTGTCGCCCCCCTCGCAGATGGCACCTACGATGGGGATTTGGCCCAATAGCTTGACACCGAGTTCTTTGGCGGTGTTTGCCGCCCCCTCTTTGCCGAAGATGTAGTAGCGTTCGTCGGGGTGTCGCTCCGGGGTGAACCAAGCCATATTTTCGACAATGCCGAGGATGGGGACGTTGACCTTGTCGCCGGTGAACATGGCTATGCCTTTTCGCGCGTCGGCGAGGGCTACTTCCTGCGGGGTGCTGACGATTACTACACCGGTGATGGCGAGAGTCTGCACGAGTGTCAGATGTATGTCGCTCGTTCCGGGCGGCATATCAATCAAGAAATAGTCGAGGTCGCCCCAATCGGCGTCGTTGATGAGTTGTTTGAGCGCGGTCGATGCCATCGCGCCCCGCCATAGCACGGGGCTGTTTTTGTCGACAAGGAATCCGATTGACAGCATTTTCACGCCGTATCGTTCCAATGGGATTATGAGGTCTCGTCCGTCGACATTGTGCATATAAAGACCTTCATTTTCGACCCCGAACATTTTGGGTACCGACGGGCCGAATATGTCGGCATCGAGTAAACCGACCTTGTAGCCTTCGCGGGCGAGAGCCACGGCGAGGTTGCTGGCGACTGTCGATTTGCCGACACCCCCTTTCCCCGATGAAACGCCGATTATGTTTTTGACACCAGGGAGCGGATTCGCCGGCGCAGCGGGTGCGGCTTGTCGGGTCTTCACGGCGATGTTGCCTTTTATGTCGACTTCGGGCGAGATGTGGGTTAGGATTGCTGTTTCGGCTGCTTTCACCAACGATTTGATAAATGGGTCGGTCGGACGGTCGAAAATAAGAGAGAAGCTCACGCGGTTGCCGTCGATGCGTATATCGTCTTCGACCATGCCGAGTTCGACGATGTTTTTGCCGTTACCGGGGTATCGGACTGTGCGTAAGGCTTCTGTTATTATTGCGGGATATAATGTTTCCATTTGGTTGAGTTTTAGTTTTTTACAGGGCTTGGTTGTCGGGGTCGCCGGTTCGCTTGGCCATGTGTTCGGGGCATTGTATCCATCCTCGCGAGAAGCTGCGGTAGGTGTCCGGCTCAATGTCGACTTCCGGCTCTGTCAGTTCCCCCTCGGCGGGTAGCCGCATCCGCAGGTATTTGATTGATAGCCCGCGGTCGAGCCATTGCTGCTCATAGAAAGTCTTGATGTCGAGGATGGGGCCGGTCAGCGCGCCGTCGCCGTTGTAGAGGTCATCGGTGTCGATTTCTACCGGGAGGGAGTTGTGTCGCGCCATCAGCCGCGTGTAGGTGTAGAGGAACGGGCTGTCGGTTTTGAGGTGGATTAATCCGTCGGGGGTGAGAATGTTGCGGTAGAGCGATAGGAATCGGGTGCCGGTCAAGCGTTTCCTGACTTTTTTCATCTGCGGGTCGGCGAATGTCACCCATATTTCGTCGACTTCGCCGGGCGAGAAAAAGTGGTCAATAAGCTCGATGTCGGTGCGCAAGAAAGCGACGTTGCCGAGTTGCTCGTCGCGCGCCTGGCAGGCTCCGGTCCACATACGCGCCCCTTTAATGTCGACGCCTATGTAGTTTCGGTCGGGAAATCTGCGGGCAAGTCCGACAGTGTATTCCCCTTTGCCGCACCCGAGTTCGAGCACGATGGGATTGTCGTTTTTGAAAAAGAGTGACCGCCATTTCCCTTTGAGTGGGAATCCTTTCTCTTTAAGAACTGCAAACGGGTATTGGAAAACGAAATCAATCGTTTCCATATCTCTGAATTTTTTCAGTTTGTTTTTTCCCATTATGATTAAAGAAAGGCGCGGCGGTTGCCGCGCCAATGGTGAGTGAACGTTAGTTGCGCTGATTTTATCGGCGGGCGAGCTTTAAGTTGGCTGTGCGACCGTCGGCGAGCACGATAGCCACAATGTAGATGCGGCTGTTCCAGGCTGCGGTGTCGATGGTGATTTCCTCCGATGCCGGTTCGACGTAGACCCATTGGTGTGCCGCCGAGTCGTAGATGCGCACGTTGTCAATCGCGATGGTTGCTTTGACAATCAAGTCGGTGCCTGAGAAGAACGCTTTCACGCCGCTGTCGGCCTCTCCGGCTATAATGTCGTCGCTGACACCAGTCGATTGCTCAATGTCAAATTCTTTCCATTGCGGGGCTTCTGCGAACTCGCTCTGCATATTTGTGTGGACATATAGCTTCACGCCCGGTTGATTCACTCCGGCCCATACGTCCACTCCGGTTGACGGCACCGAGTTGGTGTATGCGGTCATCTCTTTCAGCGAAGTCCAGTTTTCCATAGCGTAGTCGCCTATTGAATCAAGAGCGGCGGGGATTTCAAATTTGTCGGCTTGTGAGAGTCCGCGCAGGGCGTAATCGCCTATGGATGTGATGCCGTCGTGGCTTATGTGTGAGGGGTCAAGCGATGTCGCGCCGTTGTAGGTGTAGTTTTCCATGCGGTTGGTTGCCGTGGGGAAGTTGGTTGTGGCGAGGGCTGCATCACCCCAAAACGCCCCTTCGCCTATCGATGCCACACCGTCGGGGATTTGGGCTGAGGTCAGGGCCTCGCAGTCGGCAAACGCCCAGGACCCGATGGCTTCGAGCGATGATGAACGCCGTAGGTCTATCTCCGTGATTCCGCTGTTTCTGAAAGCGGCGGCCCCGATGGTTTTGAGGCCGTTGCCGAGGTCAATCGCCGTCAGTGCGGAGCAACCGGCGAATGCCGCCGAGTCGATGGCTGTCACTGATGATGGGATTGTCACGTCGGCAAGCAGTCGGCAATCGGCGAAAGTCGCAGCCGGAACGGTTGTCAACGTAGCCGGTAGGGTTGCTTTTTCCAGTTTGTCGCACCCCATGAACAGGTGTGAGCCGATTGAGTTGACCGTCGAGGGGATGCTGACGGTCGAGAGGGAGCGGCACCCGCTGAAAGCGGCTGTGCCTATGGTCTTTACCGATGCGGGGATTTCAATGGCTGTCAATGGGACTGACAGAAACGCCCCTTCGCCGATGGCTGTTATTCCTTGCGGGAGCATGATTGAGGTTATCTGCGACCCGGCGAGGGCGTAGGGAGGAATTTCCGCCGCCGGGGCTATGCGGGCGCTTGTGATGAGCGCCTCGCCATCGTAGGCCGATACCGTGGTGTTGCTGAGGTCGAGCGAGCGCAAAGCCGGAAGTTTGTCGGCGATGAACTCAAAGTCGGCAGCGTTGATTTGGCCTTTGACTGTCAGCGATGAGATTGATGTCTGGTCGCCTATGGCGTCGGCGATGTCACCGGGCGTTGTTGTCACCTCGAGAGCCGGGGCTATTTGCGCCAAAACGATGCATGGAAGGAAAATAAGATGTCTATGCAGCTTCATCAGATATTGTAATTCGGTGAGGTTCTGTGTAATTGTTCGTGCCGCGTCGCAGCGGCGCGTCGCAAATCCAACTAATAAGGTAGCGCACAAAAATACAAAATATTGTGTAAAAAACCATCTTCCACTTAGTTAATATAGCCAAATTCAGTATCTTTGCGGAGAAATTATGACACAACAACGCAAATCAATCTATCGACGCGGAGCTGAGAACGGCATTGTGATGGGGGTTTTTCTGTCGGTGCTGTTTCTTGCCATGGCCAATTCGCTTGAGTCTGCATGGCTCGGGATGTTGTCGATGGTGATGATGCTTGGGGTCCCGTTTCTCACCTACGGCTTGCTGCGACGTTCCTATCGGCTGGATCTGGGGCTGTCGAAGTTTAGCGAGTTGTGGATGGAGGGTATCCTCATCTTTGCCGGTGGGTCGGTCATATTGGCTGTTGTCGCGCTGGCATATATGCGCTGGGTTGAGCCGACGTTCATCACCACGCAGGTGACCACCCTTGCCGCCCTCTATCGCGACGCCGGCGAGACGGGTGTAGCCGACATGGTCGACAACGCCATTGCCCGGCACGCGCTCCCGACACCCGCCGAGGTCGCCGTGGAGTTTGTGTGGCTCGGCATTTTCAGCGGCTCGATGCTGTCGATGTTGATGACGTTGCTTGTGAAGGCCCGCAGGGTCGAAAAGATGTAATGATTTAGGATAAAAACAATTGCAACAATGGATATATCGGTTGTCGTCCCACTTTACAATGAGGAGGAGTCGCTTCCCGAACTTGAGGCTTGGATACGCCGCGTGATGGAGGCCAACGGTTTCAGCTATGAGATATTGTTTATCAATGATGGGTCTACCGACCGCTCGTGGGAAGTCATCGAACGTCTGAGCGAGAGCAACCCATGTGTGCGCGGTGTCAGCTTCCGTCGTAATTACGGTAAGTCGCCCGCGCTTAACACCGGTTTCATCCGGGCCAAAGGTGACGTGGTAATCACTATGGATGCCGACTTGCAGGATAGCCCCGACGAGATTCCGGAATTAGTGCGCATGATTCGCGAAGATGGCTACGATTTGGTGTCGGGCTGGAAGCAGAAACGCTATGACCCGCTGTCGAAGACTATCCCCACAAAACTGTTCAACGCCACCGCCCGGCGCGTCAGCGGTATTCACAACCTGCATGACTTTAACTGCGGGCTTAAAGCCTACCGCAACAAGGTGGTGAAACACATAGAGGTCTATGGCGATATGCACCGTTACATACCGTTTCTTGCAAAGAACGCTGGATTTAACCGCATCGGCGAGAAGGTGGTGAAACATCAGGCGCGGAAATACGGTAAGACTAAATTCGGGCTTGACCGTTTTGTCAACGGTTATCTCGACTTGGCAACGCTATGGTTTACCAATAAGTTTGGCGTTAAGCCGATGCACTTTTTCGGTCTGCTCGGCAGCTTGATGTTCCTAATCGGTCTGCTTGCGGTGATGGTGGTTGGGGGCATGAAGCTCTACCATATGCATTCGGGTCACCCCTATGCGCTTGTGACCGATTCGCCTTACTTTTACATAGCACTTGTGACGATGATACTCGGCACGCAGTTGTTCCTCACCGGGTTTATCGGCGAGCTCATAGTGCGCAACTCAGCGGGGCGCAACCATTATGAAATCGAGGAGGAGATTACCCGATGAGATTCTTATCGGTCATAGCTGTCACTGCGTTACTGGCGGTTGCCGTCGCGGGATGTAACACTTCGGGTTGCCTCGACAATCAGAATAGCTTGCCTCTCGCCGGTTTCTACGATAGCGCGACGGGCGCTGACATATCGCTTGACTCGCTTGACATCGGAGGCGTCGGGGCGGTCAATGATTCGTTGCTCTTGGAGGCCGGTCAGGCGGCGTCGAGCGTCTACCTGCCGCTGCGCTCGCAGAAAGATTTCACTGCGTTTTTCATCCATTACGCTTACTCGGCGCAGGGGCTTGATGACCCGGCATTGAACGATACCATCGGTTTCACCTACGAGTCGGAGCCTTATTTCGCGTCGGAGGAGTGCGGTGCGATGTACCGCTACAAGGTGAGCCGTCTCGACTATACCACTCATCTGATTGATTCGGTGGTGCTTGTCGATTCGCTCATCACCAATTTCGACACCGAGCGGCTGCGGATATATTTCAAAATCGCGACAGTAGAGTCGGAGGGGTCTGAAAATCCTGATAACCCCGAAAATCCCGCAGATGAGTCATGAGACGTTTCCCGTTGACAATTATAGCATTTGTGGCGTTGATGACCATGACCATGACCATGACGCTGACGGCGCAGCGGCGCATCACCCCGGTGACCGCCACTCCCGTGGCCGGCAAGCCGGTGGAGACGGAGAAAGCTGATACCGCCGCTTTTGACCCTTCCCGTCTCGTACATTTTCACGACGCGGAGGGTAACGTGGTGCTTGTCGATACCGTGACCGGGCGCGAGGTCGCCGACACGACTTTATCCGCGGGAAATGATACCCTTCCCAAGATGCAATACCCGCTATGGTACTCTGCCTCTGTCGGGGTAGACCTTTGGGACCCCGTAATGAGGGCTTTCGGTCAGCATTACGGACTAATCGGGTTCTCGGCCGGCGTGAACCTCCACAACCGTTACCGCCCGGTGGTGGAGATAGGGCTTGGCAACGCGTCATATACCCCCGACGACGGTAATTATACCTACAAAGGAAAAACGGCACCCTATTTCAAGATAGGGATGGACTATAATTTCCTCTATAATTCCAATCCTGCCTACGAGGCATATGCCGGCGTGCGTTTCGGATTCTCGCATTTCAGCTACGAATTGACCGACATAACCGCCAATTCGCCATATTGGGATGAGACGACACGGTTTAACATCCCGTCGCAGAGCGTTTCGGCTTCTTATTTCGAACTGCTGTTCGGAATAAAGGTGAGGGTGTGGCGCGGCATATCACTCGGATGGTCACTGCGCTATCACTCGATAATGAATGACGGCAGCCCCCGCTATGGCGACCCCTGGTATATCCCCGGCTATGGCACTCGAGGCAGCTCCTGGGCGGGAGGTTTTTCGGTTTATTATACCATCCCGCTGAACAAGCGGCGCGCTCCGTCGGTTGGGAATGAGGCGGGTGAGCCGATGCATTCCGAACCGCTTTCCCCGCCTGACCAAACAGCTGAGCAACAATGAGAAGAATATTGATTATCGGAGCGTCGTCGGGGATAGGACGGCAGGTCGCCCTCGATTTTGCGAGAGGGGGGTGGCGTGTCGGCATAGCCGCGCGCAGCGAGGAGCGGCTGAAGGAGATGAAGTCGCAGTATCCCGACCGCATCGTCTATTCGGTCATAGATGTGACCGCCGAAGACGCGCCTCGGCGTTTTCTCGACTTGATAGAGCTGACAGGCGGGATGGATGTGCTGTTGATGTCGGCCGGAGTCGGATGGGTTAACCCGCAGCTTCATAATGACATCGACGCGTGGACCGTAGCAGTCAATTGCTCCGGTTTCGTCGGGATAATCGACGCCGCCTACAACTACTATAAGTCAGCCGCCCCGGCCGGACGGGGACATATCGCCGCCATCACGTCGGTGGCGGGGACAAAGGGGATGGGGATAGCGGCCTCTTATAGCGCGTCAAAGCGTTTCCAAAGCACATATATCGACGCTCTTGAACAGCTTGCGCGTCAAGAGGGTGTGGCGGTCGATTTCACCGACATCAGGCCGGGATTTATCGACACTCCGCTGCTCAGCGGCATCCATGACCTGCCGATGACTATGCCGCTCGGTTATGCCGTGCCGAAAGTGGAGTGCGCGTTGCTCCATCGTCGACGTATTGCCTATATCGACCGGCGTTGGGGTGCGCTGACGGCTCTGTGGCGGGCGTTGCCCCGAGCCATTTGGAAACGCATGAGATTGACTGTCAATCAAAAATGAACATAAACGAAACATTCATCATACACATCAAGAGATAGAGTCATGTCAATATTAAAATCAGGAAAAAAAGTAGCTCTTTGCAGCGATCATGCCGGGTATGAGCTGAAGTCGATAATCGAGGGTTATCTAATGTCGCAGGATATTGAGTATGAGGATTTCGGAACTGATTCCGCCCAGAGTTGCGACTATCCCGATTACGCTCATCCCTGCGCCGCCGCTATTGAGGCCGGGCGTTGCTATCCGGGGATTGCGATGTGTGGTTCGGGCAACGGCATCTCTATGACGCTTAACAAGCACCAGGGTATCCGCGCGGCACTTTGCTGGACTGTTGAGCTTGCCACGCTCGCCCGCCAGCACAACGACGCTAATGTGCTCGTGCTGCCTGCGCGTTTCATTGAGCCGGCGACGGCTTTGGCTATTGTTGACGCATTTCTAACCACACCGTTTGAGGGTGGCCGCCATGAGGCTCGCGTGGCTAAAATCCCGGTTTCTAACTAAATATAACAATCACATTATGGAAGAAGAAAAGAAAATAGATGTCGATGAGACTCGGCAACCTGACGAGCCGCGACCGACTAACAAATTAGCTCGAGTGGCTTTATGGATGGCGATAGTTGCATGGGTGGTGTTTATCCTCAGCTGCTTTTTGCCTTACTCCGCAAGCCTTGTGAGCGGAGCGTTGAGCGTGATAATCGCGGCGGTGGCGTTTGTGATGGGGCTGGTGTCGTTGAGGCGCAAGCCGCGAACCGCGTCGACAGCGTCGTTGGTCCACTCGGGTGTGATTCTTGTGATTTTTGCCCTTTTAGCAACCTTGTTTTTGAGTTAAGCCGATTTATAACTATATATAAATTAAGTAGGTATATATGAAAAACAGATTGTTAGCATTTTTTGTCGCTGTTGTAACAGCCATTGGTGCCATGCAGGCGCAGACAGCAGCCGAAGTCAAAGCCTCGGCCAAAAAGATGGAAAGCGCATCGACCGACTGCAACCAGGGCGCTGAGCCTTTTTGCAAGTTTATCGCCAAGTTTTCCAGTGACAAGGAATTCATGGAATCGCGATTGAAAATCTCTGATTCGCAGCGCAGCCAGTTTGCCGACCTGCTCACACCCGAGACATTCACCGCTAAAGAGCCTTTCGCTAAGGACGGCGAGGAGTATTACCAGGCGTGGGGCGAACTCCAGCGCAACTCGGCTTATCTCGATTGCGGTTATGTCGACTCGTTCTCCGACCACACTTTTGAGTTCAAGCGTATCGGCGAAAAGTGGTATCTCGCCAAAATCGTCGTGGAGTAAAC
>CAZECG010000014.1:0-64296 GCA_964510535.1 uncultured Muribaculaceae bacterium | reverse complement strand
GTGCCCAGAACAGGACTCGAACCTGCACGCCTCGCAGCACTCGCACCTGAAACGAGCGCGTCTACCATTCCGCCACCTGGGCTTTTGCGTGTGCAAAGATAATCGTTTTTTCCATCAGCGGCAAGATTTTGTCTGATATTTTTCCGCCCGATAACGAAAAAAGCGATTGACGGGGACTAACTCTCCGTAGCCATCCGATATCATTAAGCCGGGGATCGGCGAGGAGTGGGCGCTAAGCTGAGTAAGGTGATGGCCGTCCGGAATGTGTTTCAAGGACGGCCACCGCTATAAGTTCATGGATTGACAAGCCTTCTTTGCGTTAGAACTCGGCGTTGTTGGGAGTGCGGGGGAACGGGATTACGTCGCGGATGTTGGTCATGCCGGTGACGAAAAGCACCAGTCGCTCAAATCCGAGGCCAAAGCCGGCATGGGGCACTGTCCCAAAGCGGCGGGTATCGAGATACCACCACATATCTTTCATCGGGATGTCGAGCTCGTTGATGCGATTGAGCAGCTTATCGTAGTTTTCTTCACGCTCCGAGCCACCGATAATCTCGCCGATTTTCGGGAACAGCACGTCCATGGCACGGACGGTCTTGCCGTCGGCGTTTTGCTTCATATAGAAAGCTTTGATTTCTTTGGGGTAGTCAGTGAGGATTACAGGTTTTTTGAAGTGCTCCTCTACGAGGTAGCGTTCATGCTCGCTCTGCAGGTCGGCGCCCCAATAGACGGGGAACTCGAATTTGCGGCCCGACTCTTCGAGGATTTTAACGCCCTCGGTGTAAGTAAGGCGGACAAAATCGTTGCTGACCACAAATTTGAGACGGTCGATGAGTTCGGTGTCATACATTTGCGCGAGGAACTCTATGTCGTCTTTGGCGTTCTCGAGCGCGTAGTTGATGCAATATTTGACGAACTCTTCGGCGAGGTCCATATTGTCGGTGATGTCATAGAACGCCATTTCAGGCTCAATCATCCAAAACTCCGACAGGTGGCGCGGGGTGTTGGAATTTTCGGCGCGGAACGTCGGACCGAAGGTGTAGATTTGTCCGATTGCCGTTGCGCCAAGCTCCCCTTCGAGCTGCCCTGAGACGGTGAGGGCTGTGGGCTTGCCGAAGAAGTCGGCCGAGTAGTCCACTTTGCCTTCTTCATCTTTGGGAAGGTCGTTGAGGTTGAGCGTGGTAACTTGGAACATAGCCCCGGCGCCTTCGCAGTCACTGGCCGTGATGAGCGGCGTGTTGAGATAGAAGAACCCTCGCTCGTTAAAGAACTTGTGTATAGCGAAAGCGAGTGTGCTACGCACGCGCAGAATCGCGCCGAAAGTGTTGGTGCGCGGACGCAGGTGGGCTTTCTCGCGGAGGAATTCGAGGGTGTGCCCTTTTTTCTGCAACGGGTATGTCTCGGGGTCGGCCGTGCCGAATATTTCAAGGGTCTGGGCTTGGATTTCGGCTGTCTGCCCCTTGCCCATCGACTCGACGAGCAGGCCGGTCACATGGATGCTGGCCCCGGTGGTGATGGGCTTGAGTTGCTCATCAGTAAACCGGCTCATGTCGAAAACAATCTGTATATTTTTGATGGTAGAGCCATCGTTAAGAGCCACAAACTGCACATGCTTGTTGCCGCGGCGGGTGCGCACCCAACCCATGACACTCACTTCGTGCCCGAGCTTTTCGGGAGCGAACAGGTCGACTATTTTGGTACGTTTCATTGTGTCTATTATGTTTGGAGTTTGATATATGAGTATGGGCGCGAATAATCGCGCCCTTATTCCTCTATTGATTTAACGGTTATTCAAATGAGCCCATTTTAAGGAAGTTTACCTCCTCCTGAGTCAGATAACGCCAACGCCCGCGGGGCAGATTTTTCTTGGTCAACCCGGCGAAGTACACGCGGTCGAGCTTTGTGACGTGGTAGCCGAGCGACTCGAATATACGGCGCACGATGCGGTTGCGGCCCGAATGGATTTCGATGCCGGCCTGATTGCGGTCGTTCTCTGTGGCGTAGCTGATTGCGTCGGCATGGATGGGACCGTCCTCAAGTTCGATGCCGTCGGCGATGCGCTGCATATCGTCCTCGGAGATATCTTTGTCACACCAGACATGGTAGATTTTTTTCTTGACATATTTGGGGTGAGTGAGACGCGACGCAAGGTCACCATCATTAGTGAGCAGAAGCACGCCGGTGGTGTTGCGGTCGAGTCGGCCTACGGGGTAAATGCGCTCGGTGCAGGCACCTTTGACGAGGTCCATCACCGTCAAGCGGCCATTGGGGTCATCGCTCGTGGTCACGCAGTCTTTCGGTTTGTTGAGCAGAATGTAGCATTTGCTCTCCAATGCCACTACTTTCTCATCATATTCGACGACATCGCTATGTGAGATTTTCGTTCCCAACTCGGTCACTACGTTGCCATTGACCTTGACCAAACCCTGCTGGATAAACTCGTCGGCCTCGCGACGCGAGCAGATTCCGGCATTAGCCATGAACTTATTGAGACGTATTTGTTCATCTGGATCGGGCAGCGGCATTTCATACTCTATGCGCTTGGGACGCGGAGTGAAGCTCTTGCCTGGACGCTGCTGGTTGAATCCCTGACGACGGTTATTGTACCCTCCTGGACGCTGCTGGTAGCCGCCTTGGCGGTTTTGGTCGTTGTAGCCGCCGGGACGTTGCTGGTAGCCGCCCTGACGGTTTTGGTTATTGTAGCCGCCGGGACGTTGCTGGTAGCCACCCTGACGGTTTTGGTTGTTGTAGCCGCCGGGACGCTGCTGATAACCGCCGGGACGGTTGTTATAGCCTCCCTGGCGAGGTTGGTAGCCGCCTTGACGGTTGTTATAGCCGCCTTGGCGAGGCTGATAACCGCCGGGACGGTTGTTATAGCCACCTTGGCGGGGTTGATAGCCCCCTTGACGGTTGCTGTAGCCATTCTGACGGGGCTGATAGCCTGTTGCGCCGGTCGACGGGGTCGTGCTTTCGGTGTTCTCCCCCTCGGCTGAGCCTTCGGCCGGAGCCGAGGCTGAATTGAAATCGGGGCGGGGACGGGGTTGGTAACCACCATGATTATAGTTGTTATAACGGTTATAGCCGCCCTGACGCTGCTGGTAGCCGCCTTGATTGTTGTAGCGGTTATAGCCACCCATGCGATTGTTGTTATAGGGGCGGTTGTTGCCATAAGTACGTTCTGTGCGGTTTTCGTCGGCCATGCCGTCGGATGCCGGTTGGGCATTGAAATCCCTTGTAGCGTTGTAGCTCGGTTTCTCGAATCGTGTCCCTTCGTTGTCTTCAGTGGCGGGGCGGTTCTCCCCGATTCTCGGACGTTTCGGTTTCTTTTCGTTGCTGTCCATGATAGTTTTGTTTGTTTCAGTTCTGCCTCTCGGCGGGAAAAATAGTTAAATTATTTATTTGCTGGGCAATCTTTAGCGCAGTTTGAAAAACAATCTTATGCTCCTTGCCCTTTCACGGGTGATGAGCGATGCAAATATAGAATAAATTCTTGATTACCACAATCAAACTTTCCATTAAAAAATGTTGATTGCCGCGCTTGCCAACCCATTGCTCACTTTATAACGCCAAACTCGCCCTGCGGTTTGCCCGCAGGACGGTTGAAGTCGACATCTTCATCAATATCCCGTGTAGGAATGGGGCGACAGTCGGTGAAGCTCGGCGCGCACTTCGTCGCTGACATTAAGCGTGTCAATAAACTCAGATATGCTCTCAGCCGTGATCGCCGCGTTGGTGCGCGTCAATTGCTTGAGAGTCTCGTAGGGGTTGGGATAGCCCTCGCGGCGCAGAATGGTCTGGATGCCCTCAGCCACTACATTCCACATCGAATCGAGGTCGGCTTTAATTGCCGCCTCGTTGAGCAACAACTTGTTAAGCCCCTTCAGGGTGCTGTGCATCGCTATAAGGCCGTGAGCCAAAGGCACACCCACATTGCGCAGCACGGTCGAGTCGGTCAGGTCGCGTTGCAGGCGCGACACCGGCAGCTTCTGAGCCAGATGCGACAGGATGGCGTTGGCCATGCCAAGATTCCCTTCTGAATTTTCAAAATCAATCGGATTGACCTTGTGGGGCATAGCCGACGAGCCTACCTCCCCGGCCTTGATTTTCTGCTTGAAATACTCCATGGAGATGTACATCCACATATCCCGGTCGAGATCAAGTATTATGGTGTTGATGCGGCGCAATGCGTCAAACAACGCCGCAAGATTATCGTAATTTGAAATCTGAGTGGTATATTCCTCACGCTCTATTCCCAACTTCTCATCGAGAAAACGCGCCGCGAACTCCTGCCAATTGACATCGGGATAAGCTGTCAGATGAGCATTGAAATTACCTGTCGCTCCACCAAACTTCCCGCTCACCACAGCATTGTCCAATGTTTCGAGCTGACGGCGCAAGCGGTAGCTGAACACTTTTATTTCCTTGCCTAAGCGCGTGGGCGACGCCGGCTGCCCGTGAGTCTTCGCAAGCATAGGGAGGTCGCGCCATTCCTCGGCGCGCTGTTCCAAGTGGTCGATAAGTTCCACAAGGACGGGACGGTAGACATCCTCGATTGCCTCCTTCACCGACATGGGTACCGACGTGTTGTTGATATCCTGCGACGTAAGGCCAAAATGAATGAACTCCTTGTACTGCGAAAGCCCAAACGCGTCAAACTTCTCTTTGATGAAATACTCCACCGCCTTCACATCGTGATTGGTCACCGACTCTATCTCTTTGATGCGGCGGGCATCGTCAAGCGAGAAGTCCGCGTATACGCCGCGGAGTTTCCCGAACGCCGACACCGGCACCGTCGACAATTGGGGAAGGGGTATCTCGCACAAAGCGATGAAATATTCAATCTCGACGCGCACGCGGTAACGCATCAGCGCATACTCCGAAAAATACTCGTCTAATTTTTCGCATTTGCCGCGATAGCGGCCATCAATCGGCGATATTGCCGTCAGGGAATCAAGTTGCATTGTGAGTGGTCAATATTTTGGTCAACGCGAAATTACAAACATTCCGCCACACGCGCAAGCACGCAACCCGCGCCATAAAAAAATTGCCCTGTGGCTCCTTTCTATCAAGGAGCCGCAGGACTAAAGCCAAAAGGCATGATTTGTGATTCTAAAGATAGTTGTCTTATAGCAATTTCCAAGTGTAGAGATTATATCATACTTACATCTTCCACCCGTAATCAGCGAGGCGTCTCCCGACGACATACTAATTAATGCCTTTCCTTAGTCCTTTTGTTTGCGTAAAAATTAACCGGTCCAAGGGCGAGCTTCAGGTGTTCTCTTTGTTGTCAACAAATATACAACATTATTTCCAACCCAGCCCCAAACCTTTTACACAAATTTACCATTATTAGCAGAATTGCCCATCAATTTTACATACTTTATATATCATAAGTCGTTTTTCATACAGCGAGAAGGGCTTTTTCGTTTTGTCGACACATCCATCATCCACCAAAACTTTTAGCGATTTGCAACCTTCAGACCATTAGACGCGTCTAACATAAAAAAACACGAAATCAATACACCCACAAAAGAAATTAACCAAAACAAAACAAATATGAAAATCATCAAATCTTCATCATTAGCGGTAGCCATATCACTATCCGCAATTTCATTGACATCTTGCGGCCTCAACATGAACAACTTAGCCAAAAGCGTCAAGGGAACGGGACGTTCAGAGACTAAGGTCTACGTCTACGACTCTTCAAAAATATCAGAGCTGGACATTGCCTCGGGAGTTATTGTCACCTACAACGTAGCCGACTCCATCTCCGCGACCACTGTGACGATTGAGACCGACGAGGCCATGATGCCACACGTCGTTGCCGAACTTAAAGGCAACGAGCTTAGCATCTTCCGCGAAAGCGATGTCAGCAACAGCGGCATCGACATAAACGTGAAAGTCACCGGGCCGTCACTGTCATCATGGGAGATTAGTTCCGGCTCACGGCTCAGCGTAAACGGCACCGTCGCAACATCGGCAAAAGCGACGATTGACATATCATCAGGCGCATCAGCCAAATTCACAAGCGTCAAAGCACCCAAGCTGTCAATAGGCGCAGCATCGGGAAGCGTAGTCAACGTGGCAGAATTTAACGGCGGCAAACTGTCGGCTGATGCGTCATCGGGTGCCATAGCCGCGATATACGGCATCAGAGGAGCAAGTGTGTCAGCCGATGCCTCATCGGGGGCGACCATCAGACTCAATGGATGGGCTTCAGACACCGACTTCGACACCTCATCGGGAGGTTCGATTAACAGCTCACGACTGAAACTCACGAGATAGCAGCCGGATACAATCCATAGAAAGCCCATTCCCATTAACTTTTTTTAGTTATAGGAGATGGGCTTTCAGCGTTCAAAATCGCTAATTTTGTCAAAATTCAAGTCAAATGATGAAAAAATCACTCCTTTCTGCCGCAGCCGCAATCGCAATCGCAGCTCCGGCGATTATCGCTCAAGCGGTGATAACAAAAGTTGACAGAATCGCCCCGACCGACCAAGTCTACATGGATATGGCCACCGAAGCCGCAAAAGCGGCGAAAAAAGCCGGCGAAAAAGCCGATGGCGCAGTCGTCATCCTCAACAACGCTTTCCACTCAAGCGGCAAACCATCAGGTAACACATCTGCCGTCCAGGACGCCATAGGGAAAGCCCGCGTCACATCTCTCGAAAACGCTAAAATCTACACCGTCAACGAGCCTACCACCGAAGCCATCAACGCCATGTCGCGCCGCAAAGCACAGGCCGTCTACTTCGTCAACTCGCGCGAATACGTGGTCAAAGCCGGCATATACCCCGCCGAAGCCTACGACGACTCCAAAATCGACACCACCGTCACCCAAGTTCCAATTCACCAGATGGCTTATGATGCCGCATCAAAATTAATTGAAGAGTAATAACCGCAGCGAATGAAAGGGACCAAACTCCCGGCTAAAACCAACGTCGCGCGCCTGCTTGACCAGGCGCGTATTCCTTACGAGCTGATTCCTTACGAGGTTGACGAAAACGACCTCGCCGCCACCCATGTGGCCGCCCAACTCGGCGAGGACATCAGACTGGTGTTCAAAACGCTCGTGCTCCATGGCGACAAGACCGGGCACTTTGTGTGCGTGATCCCCGGCGACGCCGAAGTCGACTTGAAAAAAGCCGCAAAAGCCGCAGGGGCAAAAAAAGCCGAGCTGATTCCAATGAAAGAGCTGCTCCCACTCACCGGATACATCCGCGGAGGGTGTTGTCCCATAGGCATGAAAAAACCGTTCCCAACTTTTTTCCACTCCACTGCTCTCGATTACGACTACATATATGTCAGTGCGGGACAGCGGGGGCTGCAACTCAAAATAAACCCCCGACAGCTGATTGACTACATCAAAGCCTCTGTCACCCCGATAATTGCCACCGCAAATGAATAAATTCGGAAATCTATACTCATTTACCTCTTTCGGCGAATCCCACGGCCCCGCCATCGGGGGCGTAATCGACGGCATCCCCGCCGGACAGACAATTGACCTCGACCGCGTGCAGCAAGAGCTCAATCGCCGGCGTCCCGGGCAGTCGGCCATCACAACCGGGCGCAACGAGGCCGACCGCCTCACGGTGCTTTCCGGAATGATGGACGGCTTAACGACGGGCACACCCATCGGATTCTCCGTGGCCAATGCCGACCAACATTCGCGCGACTACGCCGAATTGCGCGACATATACCGCCCCTCGCACGCCGATTTCACCTACCACACAAAATACGGAATCCGCGACCACCGAGGAGGAGGCCGCTCATCGGCACGGGAGAACATCTCACGCGTGGTGGCCGGAGCGTTTGCCCGCCAAATCCTCGAACGCCTCGGTATCACCATCTATGCCTACACCTCACGCGTCGGCGACATATCGCTTCACAACGACTACACACTCTATGACCCCGCCATGATTGAAACAAACCCCGTGCGCTGCCCCGATACAGAAACGGCCAAACGCATGGAACGCCTCATCCTCGATGTCAAACGCGACGGAGACACCATCGGCGGTGTGGTTACGGGGGTAATCAAAGGGGCGCCCGCAGGCCTGGGCGAACCAATCTACGACAAACTCCACGCCATGCTCGGCGCAGCCATGCTAAGCATCAACGCAGCCAAAGGGTTTGACTACGGAATGGGATTTGACGGCGTGACGCGACGAGGAAGCGAAATGATTGACACGTTTATCCCCGGCGACGGGGTCCCGAAAACCGCTACCAACCACTCCGGAGGCATACAAGGCGGCATATCAAACGGAGCCGACATCTATTTCAGGGTCGCTTTCAAGCCCGTGGCCACGCTGCTGCAGCCGGTTGACACCGTCGACACCAACGGCCGTCACGCCACACTCAGCGTCAAGGGACGGCACGACCCATGCGTGTTGCCGCGTGCCGTGCCTGTGGTCGAGGCCATGGCCGCTTGCGTGATGCTCGACGCCATCCTACTCGACAGAAGCCGCCGCTCGTTCTGAGATTTTGACAATGGGCAAATTCTATCGCGACTACGCCGACTTCCTCGCCGACCATTTCCCCGGCAAGATGCAGAAACTCGCCGTCAACGCCGGATTCTCATGTCCTAACCGCGACGGCACCATCGGGCGAGGTGGCTGCACTTATTGCAACAACACCTCGTTCAATCCGTCATATTGCGACCCGAGAGGCAGCGTAACCGCCCAGATTCAAGCCGGGAAATCATTTTTTGCCCGCAAATACCCCGCGATGCGTTACCTCGCGTACTTCCAAGCCTACACCAATACCCACGCGGCAATCTCGCGCCTGCTGCCGCTATATGAGGAAGCCTTGGCGGTCGACGGCGTAGACGGAATCATCATAGGCACACGCCCCGACTGTATGCCCGACGAACTCCTTCACGAACTCGCCGGCTTGCATAGCCGCCATTGGGTAGCGATTGAATACGGAGCCGAGTCTTCGTTCGACACCACACTGAAACTCATAAACCGTTGCCACTCATGGAGCGACACCTGCCGGGCGGTAGAGCGCACAGCAGCCGCAGGTTTACCCGTCGGGCTGCACCTGATAGCCGGACTGCCTGGAGAGAACCGCGACCACATCATTCACACCATCAGGCGCGTCGCCGAGCTACCGGTCGATACCGTCAAAATCCACCAACTTCAGGTGTTGCGCGGAACACGACTTGCAGCCGACCTCGACAACGGACTATACGACATTCCTCGCTTCACGCTCGATGAATACCTCGACCTGTGCGCCGAAATCGTCCACACGCTTCCGCCGCACATCGCCATCGAACGATTCCTGTCGGCATCTCCCCCCGAAATGCTTCTATATCCCAAGTGGGGGCTCAAAAACTACCAATTCACCAACCTGCTCCACTCTCGGCTCAAGCAGCGCACGGCTCGCTGACTTCACCGATTTGCATATAAACGGCAAATTTCATAATTTTGTGGCCTTAGAGCCAGCCGCGGGTTTAACCATTGATTTCCGCTGCCACACTTCAATTTATGAAAGGATTTTACCAACTGCTGCGACGTTTCGTCCCTCCCTATAAGAAATATTTAATCCTAAATATTTTTTTCAACATCCTTGCAGCGTTCCTGACGCTGTTCTCGTTTGCCGTAATCATCCCGATTCTGGAAATGCTGTTCCAGATAAAAGAAGCCACCTATGAGTTCATGCCATGGGGAAGCGAATCGGCCAAGGAAGTCGTTGTCAACAACTTCTACTACTACACCCAGCGAGCCATAGAAAACTGGGGGCCATCGGTCACTTTGGCGATGCTCGCCGGCCTGCTCGTGTTCATGACCCTGCTGAAAACCGGTGTGACCTACCTCAGCTCCTATTTCATCATACCGATGCGTTCGGGAATCGTGCGCGACATACGCAACTATGTCTACGACAAGATCGTGACCCTCCCCATTTCGTTCTTCACCTCCGAGCGAAAAGGCGACGTGATGGCACGCATGAGCGGAGATGTGGCAGAGATTGAAAACTCCATCATGGCCTCGCTCGATATGTTTTTCAAAAACCCGGTGATGATTATCGTCTGCCTGACCATGATGATAACCATCAGCTGGCAACTGACACTGTTCGTGTTAGTTTTGTTGCCCATAGCCGGATTAGTGATGGGACGCGTCGGCAAGCGGCTGAAACGCCAGTCACTCGAAGGGCAGAAACAGTGGGGAGTGCTAATGGCCGAAATTGAGGAAACCCTCGGAGGGCTGCGCATAATCAAAGCCTTTAACGCCGAACACAAAATCAAGGAGCGTTTCCATCGCAACAACCATGTATTCTACAAAATCAGCAACCGCATCGCACGCCGCCAGTCACTTGCCCACCCCATGAGCGAGTTTCTTGGCACGACCGCGATAGCGATTGTGCTATGGTTCGGCGGTTCGCTGATTCTCAGCGGTGCGTCATCGATGAACGCCGCGTCGTTCATCTACTACATGGTGATTTTTTACAGCATAATCAACCCCGCTAAGGAACTGTCGAAAGCCATGTACTCAATTCAAAAGGGACTGGCTTCGATGGAGCGTGTCGACAAGATTCTCAGCGCGGTAAACCCCATCATGGACCCAAAAGCGCCCAAAAGCATAGAAAATCTCAAAGGACACATCGAATACGCCGATGTCGATTTCAGCTATGCCCAAACCAAGGTGCTCGACAACGTCTCGCTCGACATACCCGCCGGAGCCACAGTGGCAGTCGTCGGCCAGTCAGGTTCAGGCAAATCAACGCTTGCTGACCTGCTGCCCCGCTTCTACGACGTTGATGCCGGCTCGATAAAGATTGACGGTATCGACATCAGGCAGCTGCGAGTTCACGACCTGCGCGGCATGATGGGCAACGTGAACCAAGAGGCGATACTGTTTAACGACACTTTCTTCAACAACATAACATTCGGCGTAAAAAACGCCACCATGGAACAGGTTATAGCGGCCGCCAAAATCGCCAACGCCCACGATTTCATAATGGCATCGGAAGATGGATACGACACCAATATCGGTGACCGGGGATGCCGTCTTTCGGGAGGGCAACGCCAACGTGTCTCCATAGCTCGCGCCATTCTGAAAAACCCGCCGATTCTAATTCTCGACGAGGCCACTTCGGCACTCGACTCCCAAAGCGAGCAACTCGTCCAGGAGGCATTAGACCGTCTGATGAAAAACCGCACCACACTCGTCATAGCCCACCGCCTGTCGACTATAAAAAACGCCGACATGATTTGCGTGATGCACGACGGACGCATCGTCGAGCGAGGAACCCACTGCGAGCTGCTGCAACTTGGAAAATACTACAAACATCTCGTTGATATGCAGAAATTCTGATTATCCACACCCCCATCGCCAATGCCATGATAAGCTATATCAAGACCCCTTCTACCAATAAAGCGAAGCTCGACATCGACAAGCTGTGCGACGAGCGCGGGTACAAAAACATAGCCATCGGGAATGGCAGCGGCAAAGTCGGCAAATTTTTCCAAAAGCTCGCCACCGCGGCCATGCTACCGTTCAGGCTCCGCAAAGGAGACGTGCTGCTGATACAGTACCCCTACAAAAAATACTACCGGCACCTTTGCCGAGCCGCACATTGGCGCGGAGCCAAGACGATAACACTCATCCACGACCTCGGCTCGTTCAGGCGCAAGAAACTGACACCGGCGCAAGAGATTAAACGCTTGTCTGACACCGATTTCATCATTGTCCACAACAGTTCCATGCGAAAATGGCTCACCGACCAAGGATGCCGGGTGCCTATGCACGACCTCGACATATTCGATTACCTCAGCGATGCCGAACCGACAGGACGCTATGAGATGACTGTCCCGAACATCATACTATACGCCGGAGGTCTCGGACCGCGGAAAAACAAGTTCCTCTACGACCTCGACCCATTGCTCGGAGATTGCAGATTAGAGATTTACGGCAAAGGACTCGAGGCGGGAACGGCTGACAAATGGACGCGTATGACCTACAAAGGATTCGTTCCGAGCGACCGATTCATCACCGAAGCCAACGGACACTGGGGCCTTGTGTGGGATGGCGATTCAGCGGATGAATGCAGCGGCCAATGGGGTGATTATCTACGATTTAACAACCCGCATAAGGCATCATTTTATCTCAGGGCAGGCATACCTGTCATAATATGGGAAAAATCAGCCATGGCACCGTTTATCACAGCCAACAATCTCGGCATAGCCGTAGGGTCGCTCAGAGAGCTTGATAAACGGCTAAACACCATGACATCAGACAAGTATGCAACCTATCGCAAAGCCGCCGCGGCCATCAGCGACAAACTGCAGAAAGGGGTATATTTTGACCTGTCAATGAAAGCCGCATTGGAGCGGCTGCGCCATTAAAATAGTTCAAAAACATGTACGTTTCTCAGAAAAATGACCCGGTAAAAGTGGCTCGCCATGTGACGTGGGTCGGTTTCTGGATTAACGCCGCTCTCTCGGCACTTAAAATCGTCGCAGGCATCGCGGGGAAATCGGGAGCGATGGTAGCCGACGGTGTGCATTCCCTGAGCGACTTCATCACCGACATTATCGTCATCATTTTTTTCGGCGTATCTCGTCGCAAAGCCAACGCCAACTACCAGTATGGACATGGGAAATATGAGACATTCGCAACGATGTTGATAGCCATGTTCCTCGCTTTCGTCGCCGTGGCGTTCTTTTATGACGGGGCTGAGCGAGTGTGGCTCACTCTACAAGGGCAGCAGCTCCCGCGTCCCGGCATGATTGCACTTGCAATGGCATTCATTTCAATCGGTCTTAAAGAATGGCTGTTCCACTATACTCGCCGCAGTGGCGAGCGCATTCACTCGGCGTCGGTCGTGGCCAACGCATGGCATCATCGCAGCGACTCACTATCATCGGTGGCCACGCTTGTCGGCATAGCCGGAGCGATGTTTCTCGGTCAGCGTTGGAGGGTACTCGACCCTATCGCAACAATGGTTGTCAGCGTGTTTATATTCGTCGTGGCGTGGCGCATAGGTCTCCCATCGGTCAAGGAACTTCTTGAGGTATCGCTACCAAGCGATTTAACCCGCAAGATGTGGACCGTGATAGGCTCGACCCCGGGAGTGGAGGGATTCCACCATTTCATGTCGCGACGCAACGGCAACGCCTCGATTCTCGACTTCCACATAAAAGTCGACCCTACGACAACCGTTGTGCAAGGTCACGAAATAGCTACAACCGTAGAACGCAGACTGAGAGAGCACTTCGGCAATGATATGATTATCAACATCCATGTCGAACCTTACAAGGGAGAAGTCGTTGATAAGATGAAGCATTGCATCGAAAAAGTTTAATCATTCCCATGCCGCGAACTATTCCATAATACAAAGTTATCTATCATGAAATCTATTAAACCACTCCGACTGATATTGCCGATGGCCGCGGTTTTGATTGCGTTAGTGTCGAGCTGCGACAAGAGCGAACGGAGCCTTCTCGACACAGTCCCCGACTCGGCACGGGTGGTAGCGACAGCCGATTTCGACAGACTGCTGAAAAACGCCGGGTGTCAGGTGAAAGACGGCAAATATGAACTGACTCCGCAACTGACATCACTTCTTGGAGACTCCGACGCACACACGTTTGCCAAATGGCTCAATTGCATCTCAAAAGCGGCCGACATCAACCATGTGGTGATCTACATGACTGACCACGCCACCCCTATCGGCACCGTGAGCATTACCGACCTCGACGCCATTGAAACCGCACTTACCGACTATGACTTCAAGAAAGCCGATAGCCGCGACGGCTACGACATCTATGAATGGCCCGACGGCGCGGTAGCTATGTTAAAAGACGGGCAGGCATGGTTTGCGCACAAAGCCGACGATGTAATCAAATCGGTAAAAAAAGCTGATAAAGACCCCTTGGCCGCACTGGACGGAGTCAAGAAGTTTTTGCTGACCGACCACCCCGTCAACGTCACTTACCGCTGTAGCGGAATGCCTTTTGACTGGGTATGCGGAAGTGTCGCACTCAACGACAACATTCTTGGAATGACCATCAAGGGGATGGACGATGACGGCAAGCTGTTTGAGCTTGACCGGCTATTTGACACCGTCAATACCGACTTTCTCCGTTACGCTCCGGGCAACACACAGCTGGCGGTCGCTTTCTCGGCAAAGACCGACGCTCCTTGGAATCAAGCTCTTGCTATCCTCAAAGCCCACCCCGGTCTGTCGATGTCACAAAAAGGTATGTTGGAGATGGTTTTCTCTCAGCTCAAAAAAATCGACGGGACAGTAGCCATCGCAGCCGCACCCGCAGCCGGGGCGCCGGCATTGGCCAACCTCAGCCTCTCCACCTGGGACCTGATGCTAATGGTTCATATGCCTCAAGACGTGGTGAACTCCAACGTCAGCCAACTCGTCGCCACAGCCCGCCAGTTTGGCATGACAGTCAATGAGGAGAATGGTGTTTACCACGCCAACCTATCGCAGCTCGACCCATCGCTTGGGGACATCTACGTCGGCAATGTTGACGGTTACTTCGCCGTCTCGACCCGGCAGTTCTTCCCGAATTCCGATAATTCGCTCGTTCAGGTTTTCCACGGCTGCGGCGGAGCCGTGGCACTCGACATCCCTTACGGTAGCGAGACAATGAAAGCGTTCGGCCTCCCCTACGGTCTTAATATCACCCTGCAACTCGAAAGCGAATCAGCGGAAATACACGCCCGCTTCAACGGCACAAACAGCGCCTTCCTATCATCGCTTATCGACATGATTCAAAAAATTGACCGATGAGCATCGACACCATACAGCTTGCCGGCATACTACCGCGTGTGTTTCGCGACTCGCAGGGCGGCACCACGGTCTCATCGTCAGAAGTCTGGCTTTCACCCCTCACATTCCGTCGTCAAGAGGTGTATATGATAGCAGCGGAATCGGGAGCGGGCAAATCATCCCTGTGCAGCTTCATCTATGGCAACCGCGACGACTACGAAGGACGCATCCTGTTTGACGGCACCGACATCCGGGGATTCTCGATTGACAAGTGGTGCGCCATACGCCGCGAATCGCTCGCATTGCTGCCTCAAGAGATGAGAATATTTCCCGAACTAACGGCGATGGACAACGTATTGCTCAAAAACCGGTTGACCGACCGTTTCACCGCCGCGGAGATACGAGCGATGTTCGACCGTCTCGACATCAGCGATAAAGCCGATGTCGCCGCAGGATGTCTCTCCGTTGGGCAACAGCAACGAGTGGCCATCATACGCTCGCTCTGCCAGCCGTTCAGCTTCATCCTGCTCGACGAGCCGGTGAGCCACCTCGACGAGCGCAACAACCGGGCCGCCGCCATGCTCATAACCGAAATCGCAGTCTCACAACAAGCGGCAATCATAGCGACATCGGTCGGCAACCCGCTGTCGCTCGACAATTTCATCAGTCTATCGTTATGACCTCTACACCGCGAAACATCGTCTGGCGGCTGCTCCGCCGCAACATCAGCATCGGCCAGATTATAGGCTATGCGCTCGCCAACTTAACCGGGCTCGCCATCGTGATAACCGCCGTGCAATTTTATCGCGACATCACCGACGGATGGGACTCCAACGATGCCATGATTTCGAGCGACTACCTCGTCATATCAAAACGCGTAGAAGGCATGGGAAGCCTGTTTGGGGCTGTCACCACCGACTTTTCCCGCGCCGACATCGACTCCATTCAGTCGCAGCCCTGGTGTCGGAGAGTGGGCAGATTCACTTCATCGCGCTACGACATACAAGCATCCGTGGAGATGCAAGGGCGAGGAATGTCGACCTCAATGTTTTTCGAGTCGATTCCCGACGAGTTTTTCGATGTCAGTCCCGACGGCTGGACATTCAACCCATCCGCGCCCGATGAGATTCCCATAATCCTTTCAAAAGACTACCTCGCGCTCTACAACTTCGGTTTCGCCGCCACACGCGGCTTGCCGCAAATGAGCGAATCAATGATAAAGATGGTGCCTTTGTCAGTGTCAATCAGCGGCAACGGCCGACAGATGGAGCTACCGGCCCGCATAGTCGGGTTCTCATCGAGGCTCAACACCATCGCCGTTCCACAGAGCTTCATGGACTGGGCCAACGGCCTGTTCGCATCCACTCCCTCCGACGACCCGTCGCGCCTGATAGTCGAGGTAAACTCCACGGGCGACCCCGCCATCACTTCTTTCATCGAACGGCACGACTGGGAAACCGCCGGCGACAAGCTCAACAGCGGACGCGCCGCCTACTTCCTCACCGTCGTGACCTCAGCGGTCATCACCGTCGGCGCGGTCATCAGCGCACTCGCATTCTTCATCCTGATGTTGAGCATCTACCTCCTCATTCAGAAAAACCACAGCAAAATCCGCGACCTAATGCTGCTTGGCTACACCCCGGCGGCTGTTGCCGTCTGCTACTACCGGCTTGTGGCATCGGTCAACATATGCGTGTTTGCGGGAGCTGCCGCTGTCATGTCGGTGGCTCGTCGCATATGGAGCCAATCGCTCGACGCGCTGGGTGCGTCGGCCGGTTCCCCGTGGGCGGCATTGCTTGTCGGAGCCGCCATCATCATCGTTGTCACCACTGTCAACGTCCTTACCATCCGCCGCCTCACCCGACGCGCCTTCGCCTGACCCCGCCCCCATTTTATAAAATTAAACGATTCGCAGGCTACTTTTTGGGATGAGGGCAGCGTGTTAGTTTGGAGCGGATGTAGTATCTTTGTGGTGGATTTACAAAAAGATGAAGCATAGAGCCACACACATGAGACTGCCGATAGTGGCCGCGATGGCGGCTCTGATGGCGGCGTGCGCGTCGATGGGACGGCCGGAAGGAGGCCCGCGCGACGAGACGCCACCAAGATACCTGTCGAGCGCGCCCGCTCCGGGGTCGGTCAATGTCAGCAAGCCAAAAATCGAGATTCTGTTTGACGAGAATGTCAAAATCGAGGACGCTCTCAACAAGATTGTGGTCTCCCCCGCCCAAAAGACACCGCCGTCAATAAATGCTTCCGGTCGGAAAATCTTTGTGGAACTCCGCGACACCATGCTCGACTCCACCACCTACACGATAGATTTCTCCGACGCAATCCGCGACCTCAACGAGGGCAACATCCTCGACGGATTCGCCATCGACTTCGCGACAGGCCCCACCATCGACTCCCTTCAGATTTCAGGCATGGTGCTTGAAGCGCGAACTCTCGAACCGGCTCAAGGGATGCTCGTTGGTGTCTACACTAATCTCGCCGATTCGGCAATATCCACGCTAAAGCTCGAACGCATAGCCCGCACCAACCAGCTTGGGCAGTTTACCGTGCGCAACCTCAAACCCGGGCAATACAACATTTTCGCCATCAACGACATCAACCGCGACTACCACTGGGACAGGTCGGAAGATGTGGCATTTTTCGACTCTGCCATTTCGCCGGAGGCCACTGTAACCGTAACCACCGACTCTGTCACCACCCCCGACGGCCGCGACTCGACCGTGACTCGCGCCAAAACCGTTTTCGGGCCGTGCGACGTGCTGCTGACATGGTTCAACGAAAACTACAAAGCCCAGTATCTTCAAGACTACAAACGCCCCGAAAACAAACGTCTGACCGCACGCATGGCAGCCCCTGCCGACTCGCTGCCGCTGCTGACCATCGTCAACGGGCCCAATGCGGGACGCACTGACCGCGAATGGGCGCGACTCAACGCCAACGCCTCCCTCGACACTCTCGAATACTGGATTAGCGACAGCGCCGTTATCAAGCAAGATTCAATGCTTGTCGCCATGAGGTATCGGCGCACCGATACTCTCGACCGTCTGACCTGGACAACAGACACCTTGAAATTCTTTTACAAGCCTCCCAAGGCAAAAAAATCAAAGAAAAAAGATGAGGAGGCCGACACGGTGCCGCAGCTCAATTTTCTGACATTCCAGCTCCGCAGCTCCACGCAACAGGAACTCAACAAGCCTTTGGCGTTTGAAGCTTCCCAGCCACTCGACACAATCCTTCCCGAGGGGGTTACCCTCCGGATTCTACGCGACACAGTGTGGGAGTCTTTGGCACGGCCGGCGATAAAGCCTGACACTGCCGCCGGACTGCTACGCTACACGATGCCATACGACTGGGAGGGAGGGGCTAAATACCGCCTTACCGTCGATTCAGCGGCTGTCATAGGGATGTACGGTGAATGGAATCGCCCGCTCAATGTCGAGTTCACCGTAAAGCAACCCGAAGACTACGCCAACATTTATTTCAAAATAGGTGACACCGACGCTCCTCTCATCGTCGAGCTGCTCAGCGGCGGCGACAAGCCCGTGGCGACCGCACCGCTAAAAGGAGGCTTCGCCGAGTTCAATTTCGTCAATCCCGGCACTTACTATGCCCGTGCGTTCATCGACGCCAACGGCAACGGCGAGTGGGACACGGGAGATATGAAGACCCGCCGGCAGCCTGAGGAAGTCTACTATTACCCCAAGAAACTTAACATCCGCAAGAACTGGGATGTCGAGCAGTCGTGGGACATCTACGCCCTACCCCTCGACACTCAGAAACCGACAGAGATAAAGAAAAACAAGCCCGTCTCTAAAGAACGCGACCCCAACGAGGAAAACAATGAGGACGAGGAAGAGGAATACTTCGACGGAAACTTCGGCCCGGGTTCGCAATACGAGAACCAGCACCGCCAATCGTCGGGCGGCAACTCGTCACGCAGCCGCAACCCGCGGCTCAAACACGCGTCAAACTTCTGATAGGCTTATAATCCGCAACCAATGGAACCCGACCGCTTCGACAAAGAATCAATAGGCGACCCCAGACTATGGCGGCTGTACCTGCGTCTCGGAGAAAAACGCCTCGATGCGATGCTCTACAACGTCGCCACCGACAACACGCTCATTCACCGTATGTTCCCGCTCGACAACCCCGATGGCAGGCTCAAAGCCCTCGAAGATGTCGTCTATGACCATCCCGTGCTGCTCGGTGACTTCCAGTCAGTTGATATTATAGTCGAGTCTATGGTATTCACCATCATACCGGCCGAAATCGCCGACCCGGGGCTGCAAAGGGCTATCTTCGACGCACAGCTACCAGGCAACCGTGACTGCGAGATGATATTATCGCACATCAGCGAACAAAACGCCGTGATTGCCGCCGGAATTGACTCAGAGACAGCCCGATTCCTGCGGCGCACATTCAACAACCCTCCCCTCCACCACCATCTCGCCCCGCTGTGCCACTATTTCTACGACAAAAGCCGCATTGGCAATGCAGGGAAAATGTACGCCCACCTGCGGGATGGCTACCTCGACCTCCTTTTGTTCGGCCGCGACACTTTGCGCCTCGCCAACACCTACGCCACGCGCGATTCGATGGATGCCGTCTACTACATTATTGCCGCGCGGCAACAACTCGGGCTAAACCCTGACAGCGACGAGCTGCTCCTCGCCGGAGACCACAACCTGCGCGAGGCCGTGACCCCGGTACTGCGCGAATATCTCGCCTATGTGATGCCCGCCATATTCCCATCTACGATGTACCGCGCGGGAAAAGAGGCCCTGAAAGCTCCGTTTGATTTAATTGTAATGCCACTATGCGTATAATAAGAGGAATATACGGCCGCAGACGGTTTGACGTGCCGGGCAATATCACCGCGCGCCCCACCACCGACTTTGCCCGCGAAAACATTTTCAACGTCCTTGAAAATCTCGTCGACTTTGAAGGGAAAACCGCCCTTGACCTGTTTGCCGGCACCGGGGCGATAACGTTTGAGTTCCTGTCGCGGGGATGCGACACGGTTACAGCCGTGGAAAAAGCCGCCACCCAATACGGGTTCATACGCCGTGTAGCGCAACAGCTCGACTGCACCGACCGGCTCACACTAATCAAAGGCGACGCCATCAAATTCGCTCAAACGTCGGGACGCAAATTTGACATCATCTTCGCCGACCCCCCCTATGACCTCCCCGACTTCGGCACTATCCCGGAGATTGTGCTCAATAGCCGGATGCTAACCCCCGACACCATCTTCATCATGGAACACTCAAAAGCCTATGATTTCTCCGTCCTACCCCACTTCAAGGAACACCGCGCCTATGGCAGCGTCAACTTCTCGATTTTCGACCTCTCCCTCTGACGACTTACAGTAGAGCTTGCCCGCAGGCAAGCCCCCATCCACAAAATAAAACGGCGGCCCCGTGATTGGGGTCGCCGCCTTATTTGGCTATTATCTGAGAGAATCAGTCGATATAGACAACATAGCCCTTGCCTGAGGGTGAAAGCGTACTCAAGTCGAGGGTGACATGGTGAACGCCCTCACCAGGAGTAGCCAAGTTAGCACCATCCTGAACAAGTTCGTCGATTTTGCCGCCAAGGTTCACATCCCAAGCGTCGTTGCAACGCAACTTCCACTCACCGCCCGCGCTAAACTTGATATCGCCTTCCCATACGAGGAAGTCATCTGACGGAGTGAGGGCAGTGCTTTTGTCCCAACCGCCGGGGGTAGCGTCACCGATAACACCGATGGTGGTCACCTGATAGAGTGAGTAGGTGAGCAAGCTCACGTCCACCGTGCAATGATAGAGACCTGCTTCGGGGCAAGTGAGATTACCGGCACCCGGATCGGTGCTGAGTACGCCTTCGACACCTGAGTTTCCGAAATTCACATGATCCCAATCGGCAGCGGTAGTGAATTTGAAGCCACCCGGGTCAAGGTTCGCATAACCGATGTAAGAGATGTGGTCACTGGTATAGAGCAACTGAGAAGAAGATTGAGTCCAGCCGTTGGCCTGACCGGGAGTCCATAAGTTCGGGTAAGCCAACTTGAACTCGTAAGTGCCTTCTTCGAGGTTGATGCTAAACAGATAGGTGCCGGCTTCCATGATACAACCTGCGCCACAGTCTTCTGTTTCGGTGCGGGCTACAAGCATACCCGACAGAGCCGTATCGCCGTTGTCGGCAACGCCATAGGATGAGTTGGCGGTATTAAGCCAATTACCTGCGTCATACGTCGATGCGGGGAGAACCTTCCACCACCATCCGGCAGCAGCCTGGCTGGGGGTGATGTCAACAGCGATAGCGAACGTAGGCTCGTCATAACCGCTGACACCTTCGCTATGGCTGAACTTGACCGCAGTCGCAAAATTCCAATCGTTGATTGAGCCAATCAGATAATAAGCATCCTCGATTACTAAGTCATTGGGATAAGGACGCACGTTCAAGGTCAAGGGCGCAGCTCCTTCAATGACGTTATGTCCGGGCGCACCGATAATCATCACGTTGTTTTTGTCAGTCTTGCTGATTGCATAGGCGACCAGACGACCGTAGATTGACTTATCTTTGGGGCTTTTGCTGATAACATTCAAGTATTCACCCTCAAAATCGGCGGGGTCAACCATAACGGCACCTTCGACTATCTCGGTCATGACTACGCCTACTTTTGAGAAGTTCTCATCTTTGGAAATTTCAAGATTTATTTTGACTTCGTAGTTCTCGGGGAAATCAACGAGCGACAGAGTGCCGACATTGATTTTTTCCTGAGCATCGGTGAGAGCCTTGAGGTCTAACAAGTTGGCCACTTGCTCCGATGCCTTCACCGTGACTCCGTCGGCTGAAAGTGTCGGCTGCTGGGGATTGACCGTGATACCGGGCACATTCTCATCGTCGTCGCAGGCGGTGAAGCCCAAGCAGAGAGCCAATACCGACAATATAGCTAATTTCTTCATATTGTAATAAACGTGTTTTTTGGTTTAAAGGCCGGACCGACGATAGCAACGCAACCGCTGCCCGGCCTTTGGAATTTTTTACTATTATTCGTCTTTGATTTCAGAATCGCTTACGGTCACGGTCATATCCTTTGTCATGTTGACCTTGATGTACATTGTGCCGCCGGGCCATGTGCCGAAGTCATATGAACCTTTACCCTTGGTCAGACTGAACTCACGAGCGGTCCAATCGCAAGTTATCGGGTTGTCATCGGCCTGTGAACCGTATGAGTCTGCATCCCAGCCGGTAAGTGCCGTGTAGAAACGGAACATCGCATCGCCGGAATTAATCTCAAATTCGCCATAGTAAATCTTCGATTCTATCTCATCGTCCTTCTCATAGAGTTTCCAATTCTCGTAGACATCGGCATTATCATCCATAGGTGCTGCCCAACCTGAGGGTTGACCCACGAGATAGATGAATCCTGGTTTAGCGAGCGAGAAGTAAGGCTTAACCTGATTGAGTGTCACGATATTTGACGACACAATGCGGTTGGCGGTGTTAAACTCCTCGTCGGGTGTGCCGGGGCAGCATACGCCTCTGAAGTAGACTTTCAAGACGCTTAGGTCGGCTGTGGCCTCATCCTCTTCTTCGGTGTAACCCTTGAGCGCACAGATGGCCTGAGTGAGCTTCTTGCTGCTGATGGTCATGACCGAAGTCGACGTGTTGGCCGTTATTTCGCGGTAGGTGGCAGGGGTCACAACTGTTCCGGCCGTGTCGGTCACAGCATCGATAAATTCGCCTGTGATAGACACCTCCACGCCATAGGTGATTGGAGCGATGGGCATCCCGAAATCGGGCTGGCTCTTACAGGTTATCTCAAACGTTCCGTCGGCACTCAATTCGAGATACTGATCGGCCATCACCGGGGTGTTGAGCTGGAATGTCTCGGAAGTTGTCGAGTGAAAGACGGGGTCTCTGTCGGTTTCGCAGCTCGACAGACACGCGGCCATTCCGAACATGGCCAATATATAACTTATTTTCTTCATTGTTATATTTATTGAGGTTTAGGCTATTATCAATAACCGGTGTTCTGATTGAATGATGGTTGCGCTGCAATGATGTTGGTCGGGATAGGCATCACGTTCATATATGATGCAAACGACTGACCATCGCGCACATTGCCTTTCCACATCCAGTTGTAGTTGCTTGTAAACTTATTGAAGCGCACGAGGTCTGAGCGGCGGGTAAGCTCCCAGTAGAGCTCGCGGCAACGCTCGTTGAGGATGTTGTCTGAGGTCATGTTGATGTCGCTCCACAGAGAAACACCGGCGCGGCCGCGCACATAGTTGGCGTATTTCAACGCATCAGCACTGTTACCGGCACCGCCCATGATGTTACATTCGGCATACATCAAGTAAACGTCGGCGAGACGAATCAGAGGAAGATCGGTGTCGACCCATGTCTCGGCGCGAGGTGTCCAGTCTTTGTGCACGTTAGTGAACTTGATGACGGCATAACCCTTGTCAAAGTCACCCATTTTGTCGTTGGAGATGGAGAAACCGTCAGATTCCTTGCACCACTTCGACCAACGGATATCGTCAGAGCTGAATTTCTCTGAGAATTGCTTTGAGGCGTGCATACATTTCCAGGGGTTGTTGATACCGTAATCCGACGACGACATATACCAGCCGTCAGAGTTATTGGCCGTAGCAGCGGCAATGAGGAACTGGGTACCTCCGTAAGCCTGCGTGTATGCCGCGTCATAAGGTATGCCCCACAGAATCTCGTTCTCGGCTGTGTTGCCACCGCCGGGCATATATTCATGATTGTCGGCGCAGAACAGATAGAGGTAGTCGTTAGCGAGACCCGAGTTTTGGAAACCGCCGTTACCCTCATGACGGGCGATGACTTTGGAGCAAAGCTCGGCACACTTGGCATAGCCGTCAACAGCTCCGTCGGTGTAGACCCGTGCGTTGAGACATAGACGAGCGTGGAGAGCCTGCACTCCGTCAAGACCTACGCGGCCATAATTGACAGGTTCGCCGGGGAATTCCTCTTCAAACTGTGTCTCAATGTCGGTCAACTCACCGTCAAGCCAGTTGTAGAGGAACGCACGATCCTTCTGCTCGGGGCTTGAGAACATCGGATCGGTGTCGAGGGCATATGAACCCATCCCGAAGATGTCGATAACCCAGTAGTAGCTCATGGCACGCAGGGCGCGCGCTTCGAGCACCATCTTTCTGACAGCGGCATCGGTGTTATCCTTAGCCATGCGGATGAAGTCGTTGCAGACCGCGATGTGCGAGTACAGACGAGAATATGTACCGAAGATGTTGGCATTATCCTTGCCCCAGGTGTTTGTAACAAGGTCGATAACTCCGAGGTCGGGGTGAATCCAGATTGCCTCGTCAGTGGTGAACTCGTTCATCATGAACAGGGCGCGGGTGTACTGGCTCGTACCGCCGTCAAGGCCCGAGATGTCGCAGTTGCCGTTAGGACCGCCTTGACCCGAGTAGGCCATTCCTCCGTAACATTTGTTCAATACCCCCTGGAAGTCATCGACGGTGAGATTCGCACCGTTGATATAATGGGGGTCGTTCGGGTCAAGGTCGAGATCGCCCACGCAAGAGGTGGTCATTACCATCGCCGCACCGCATAGACCCGCTAATATTCTATTGATTTTTGATTTCATTCTGGTTTTCTAAGATTGAGTGTTTATAATCTTTCTTTTCGTCATTAGAATGTAGCCACGAGACCGAGCGAGTAAGTGGTCGAGCGGGGGTAGACATTGTTGTCGATACCGCCGAACACTTCGGGGTCGATACCGCTATACTCGGTGATTACGAAGGGGTTCTGCACCGCTCCGAACAGACGCAGGTTCAGCTTGCCGTCGATGAGTTTGTTCCAGGTGTAGCCGAGCGTGATGTTATCGCAGCGCAGGAACGATGCGTTCTCGAGGAAGTAATCGCTCATATAGTAGTCGTTGACAGCCTTCTTGTTTGTGAAATAGTAGTCGGCTTTCACAAGGTTGCTCAGACCATAGGTGGCGATACCGTCGACCGCACTGTTTGAGGCGAGTACGTTGTTGTAGACGTAGTTACCGATTGAAGCGCGGAGCGAGATGCCGAGATCCCAGTTCTTGTAACGGAAGTTGTTGCTCATTGTCATCGTCACCTTGGGATCCGGAGAATGGCAAATCACCTTGTCGTCAGAGTTGATGATACCGTCGTTGTTCTGGTCGACAAACATACCCTCGATGGGCTTGCCGTTGTTGTCATAAACCTGCTGCAGCATATAGAATGAGCTTGCGGCATGGCCAACGGCGTGTGCCTGTACGGTGTTACCCGTACCGCCGGAGATGCCGCCGGTGGTGATGATGGTCGACGCGTCGTTGAGCTTGGTGATTTCGTTGTGGTTGTAACCTACGTTATAGCTTACGGTCCAGTTGAAATCTTTAGTGACCACGGGACGGGCGGTGATGTTGAACTCGACACCGTAGTTTTCAAGGTCGCCGATGTTGCGGTTAAGCATATTCACTGTCGATGAACCAGCGGGGATGGTCACATAAGAGAGCAAGTCTTTGGTCTTGCGCAGATACCAGTCAAACGATGCGGTGATACGGTTGTTAAGGAATGCGAAGTCAAGACCGGCGTTCCATGTCGTGGTGGTCTCCCACTTCAGGTCGGGATTGTAGCCCTGGAGGAAGTAACCGGGCATATACACTATGTTGCCGTCGGTATCAACCACGGGATAGTACGAACCGGGGCCTGCGATTTCATACAAGGGGAGATAGTTGCAGGTCGAGCCGATTTCCTGCTGACCGGTCATACCCCAACCGAGACGCAGCTTGAGGTCGTTCATCCAGCCGCGGGTGCCTTCCATGAAGCTCTCGTCGATGATGCGCCAGCCGAGGGCAACTGCGGGGAATGCGCCCCAGCGGTTATCTTTTGAGAAGCGTGAGGTGGCGTCGCCGCGCATTGTGAATGTGAACAGATAACGGTCTTTGAAAGTGTAGTTCAAACGTCCATAGAACGACAGCAACTGAAGGTGGTTGCGGTAGTGGTAATTACCACTTGCGTCAACGGGGTCGTTGGCATAGTTGATGCCGATTTTGTCGAGTGAGCCGGGGTTGATGTCCATAGAGTAGGCGTCGCCGCTCTCAAAGAGGAGGGCGTTGCCTGTCCCTGAGAACACAGGCTGCTCAAAGCCGGGAGAAGTGGGACGGCCGCCGTTGCCGCTGTCCTTGTTCTGACCGTAGTTGTGTCCGCTTGCGTAGGTACGCTGCCAGTCATAACCAGCGGTCACATCAACGTTTGACATGATTGACTCCAACTCCTTGCGGTAGTTGAGATAGAAGCTCAACATAGTGTTGCTCTTGAACTGATAGTAGCGGTCAGAGAAGCCCGCGCCGTTCTTGTCGTGCTCCCAATAAGCGAGCGGAGAGTTGGCGCACACTGAGTTGTGCTCGTCTGTGCGGCTAACGTCGTAACCCAAGTTAAGGTTAGCGTGGAGTTCGGGGAGGAAGTGGAAAGAGTAATCCAACTGCAGGTTGCCGTTTGAGCGGTAAACCTTAGCGTAGTTGTCGCGGTCGTTGACAATCGCCATAGGGTTCTTGCTTTGGTTTTGCTCAACACTGACCTTGTTATCCTTGTCTATGTTGTACCAAGTGAAGTAACCGTTATAGAGGTAGTTCATGCCGCTGTTACCGCCGGAAATGGGTATGTTGGAGTAGACCGGCTTGGTGGGGTCGAATCCGAGAGCTGAGCCGATTGCGTCGGTGCTGGTAAACTGGTTTTTCACATAGATACCTCTGACGTTGGCGTTAACGCTCAAGTGGTTGTCGAAAAATTTGGGTGACAAGCTGAATCCGCCGGTCACGCGGTCCATCGAGGTGCCTTTGAGGATACCGTTGGAGTTGGTATATGACACGTCGACACGATAAGGGAGGATTCCCGCTGTGCCTGACACGCTCAGGCTGTAGTCATGTGAAACGGTAGTGCGGAGCACTTCATCCTGCCAGTCGGTATTGTAGATTACGCCGTTCAGGCCCAGGCGGGCAGCTTCCTTGCTGTCAGGACCGAAATAGTTCTTGACCAAATCGGCATACTCATTGCCGCTGAGCACATCCCACTTTTTGGCAGCGGTGTTGATGTGCATATTTGCCGCGAAGCTCACTTTGGGGCGGCCGGCTGTGCCTTTCTTGGTGGTGATAATGATGACACCGTTCGACGCGCGCGAACCGTAAATGGCGGTAGCCGATGCGTCTTTAAGGATAGTCATCGACTCTACGTTATCAGGGTTGACCATCGACAAGGGGTTGCTCATACCTTGCACGCCACCATTGTCCATGGGCACTCCGTCAATCACGATAAGAGGGTCGTTAGAGGCGTTCAATGACGAACCGCCGCGGATGCGTATGTTAGCCGAGCCTTCGGGACCGCCTGACGTCGTCACGACAACACCGGGGGTCTGGCCGACAAGCATATCCTGAACCGAAGTAGCCAACCCGGCTTCCACATCATCGGGTTTGACAACTGCGATTGAGCCTGTGGCATCTGATTTCTTCACCACACCGTAACCGATGGCTACGACCTCATTGAGGACTACGCTGCTCTCATTGAGCTTAACGTCGATAGTTGTGCGGTTGTTGACAGCTACCGTCTGAGTGTCGAATCCGACATAAGAGAACACGAGAGCCCCATCGGCTGAGACTTCAATGCGGTAGTTACCTTCGATGTCGGTGGCGACACCGTTAGAGGAGCCCTGCGCGAGCACACTCGCTCCAATCAGGGGTTCACCCTGATTGTCGGTTACAGTACCGGAGACTGTAATCTTCTGCGCTAAAGCAGGGAAAGAAAGGCACAGCGTCATTAAAAGCGCAAGCCAAACCTTCCGATTCATTTGATAACAAATGTTCTTCATGCAAGAATTGTTTTTAAGTTTTACTTGGGTTTTACATTATTTATATTTATCTCTATTTTTCTCTACGTCTCTTGGCAATCAGCTTCGTGACGTGCCTGAGACCCGGACAGCGCGATGCCGGCTCAGCAGACCGCTACGAGGTGAAGCCATTTATTTCAAAAAGGGATTGATGAGGTATCAGACGAGGCAAGACCGCCCGGCAGGCCAAACTCACAGGCTGCGTGCGACAATCGGTGCTAACGGTTTTAGATTCAAGCGCAACATCAGTTCTACTTCCTATCCTTTTTTCTTAATCATGCTTCTGGTCAACACGGTCTGACTCAGTCTTACCGAGTTTCCGACCACAAATTAAACCAAAATTTTATTTATTATTTTATTTTAGCACAAAAAAAAGTGTCGCCCACCCACCATTTTAACTACAGTTAATTAACATAACGGCGATTGTTTTGATATTTATTAAATATTTTTCAACATATCGGGCAATGAATTTTCCTGCGCCTATACGCTCTCCATTTCCCCTAACTTCGTCTTATCCCGGCGGGTATCGTCGCCGGCAAGAACCCGGCGACGGATGAAAAAAACCGCGCTGAGACAGCTAATATCCCCCATTGATGGTATTGCGGGGGACAAAAAGGTTGACTAACTTTGCACGAAACAAAACGATAACGATTATGAAAAAGAAGAACTACCGTTTCGAGACCATGCAGCTCCACGTCGGGCAGGAAAACCCCGACCCTGCCACCGACGCAAGAGCGGTGCCAATCTACCAGACGACATCCTACGTCTTCCCAAACTCGGCTAACGCCGAGGCGCGCTTCAGCCTCGAAGCGCCGGGCAATATATATGGCCGACTGACCAACTCGACCCAAGATGTCTTTGAACAGCGCGTGGCGGCTCTCGAAGGCGGCGTGGCTGCACTCGCGACCGCATCGGGCGCCGCAGCCATCACCTATGCGTTTATGAATCTCGCCAAGGCGGGCGACCACATCGTCGCAGCCAACACCATCTATGGCGGAACATACAACCTGCTGGAGCACACGCTACGCGACTACGGCGTGTCGACCACGTTTGTCGACCCATCTGACACCGACAATTTCGAGCGCGCCATCCGTCCCGAGACAAAAGCTGTCTTTATCGAGACGTTCGGGAACCCCAACTGCAACCTCATCGACATTGAGAAAGTGGCGGAAATCGCCCACAGCCACAATATCCCGCTGATGATTGACAACACATTCGGCACCCCCTACCTCATACGCCCAATCGAGCACGGAGCCGACATCGTGGTGCACTCAGCCACAAAATTCATCGGTGGCCATGGGACCACCCTTGGCGGTGTAATCGTCGACTCAGGCAATTTCGATTGGAAAGCGGCAGGAAAATTCCCGCAACTATCCGAACCCGACGCAGCCTACCACGGACTGGTTTTCACCGAGGTCGGCGGCAAAGCGGCGTTCGCCGTGAGGGCGCGCGCTATCCTGCTTCGCGACATGGGAGGCGCGATAAGCCCTATCAGCGCATTTTTGCTGCTGCAAGGCCTCGAAACGCTGTCGCTAAGAGTGGAGCGGCATGTGGAGAACGCCCTAAAAGTAGTCCAATTCCTGTCGAAACACCCCAAGGTGGCGAAAGTCAACCATCCGTCGCTCCCCGACCACCCCGACCACGCGCTCTACAACCGATATTTCAAGAACGGCGCAGGTTCAATCTTCACCTTTGAAATCAAGGGGGGCAAAGAGGAGGCCCACCGTTTCATCGACTCGCTTGAGATTTTCTCGCTGCTCGCAAACGTCGCCGACGTGAAATCACTCGTGATTCACCCAGCCACTACCACCCACTCCCAGCTCAATGAGCGAGAGTTGGCGGAACAGGGCATATCGCAGGGGACAATACGTCTTTCTATCGGCACCGAGCATATCGACGACATAATCGACGACCTCAGCCACGCTCTCGACAAAATATGACGAGGGGGAGGGAGTTGTATCGCAGCCGCTGCAGCCATGTAAACTCCGCCACATATAGGCTGTAAGATAAGCGACACCCCGCTATCGGCCATAAGCTGATGCGGGGTGTCGGTTTATGTCGGGGGGCAGGCTATCAGTCGACGTGCCAGTGGTCGCCTGCCAAAATCATGTCGCGCAAGCAGCCGAAGCCCTTCTTTGACTTGACGGTGGCCACCTGAGCGTCTATCTCTTCGTTATAGACGGGTGAAGCCACATCGCGGATTACACCGATGGCGAGAGGCAACTCATGGCCATCCATCATGGCAAGCTGCTGATGCAGGAAATTGCTCGGAGTGTGGGCATCATGAACCAAGACATCGTCCAAGGTGTAACCATCCTCACCCACGGTGACCGCTTTCAGCAGGAAACCGTCCTGAACCAAGCCGCGGTTGCCATCCTTGCCGAAAAGCATCTTCTCGCCGTGGCGCAAGTGGATTGTGCGATCGGCGCGATACGCGCGGTCAACAATGTCGTTGTGAACACCATTGTTGAAAATCATGCAGTTTTGCAATATTTCGACCACCGATGTCCCTTTATGGCGGGCGGCTGCCACCATAACCTCCTGAGAGGTGGCGAGTTCCACATCAATCGAGCGGGCGAAGAAATTGCCGCGCGCTCCAAACACCAACTCAGCGGGAATAAACGGGTCCTCAGTGGTGCCATAGGGCGACGACTTCGACACGAAACCGCGCTCCGATGTAGGGGAATATTGCCCCTTTGTCAGGCCGTAGATTTTGTTATTGAACAACAGTATATTTATGTCGACATTGCGGCGCACGGCATGGATAAAGTGATTGCCACCGATAGCCAATCCATCGCCGTCGCCCGAAATCTGCCACACGGTCATCTCGGGATTCGCCACCTTAAACCCGGTCGCGATAGCGGCGGCACGGCCGTGGATGGTGTGAAACCCGTAGGTATTCATATAGTAAGGCAGTCGCGACGAGCAACCGATACCTGAGATAACGGCTGTCATGTGGGGAGCTACGCCGACGGTGGCCATCGCCTTGTGCAGGGTGTTGAGGATAGCGTGGTCGCCGCAGCCGGCGCACCAGCGCACCGATTGGTCATTTTTGAAATTGGCGGGGGTATATAGGGTTTCTTCCATTTCAGTTTTCCTCCATGATTTTGGTTACAGCGCCCACAACCTCGCCGACGAGGAATGGTTGCCCTTGAATCTTGTTGACACGCTCGATTTTGACATCGGGGAACTTGGCCTGCAGATAGTCGGCAAACTGTCCGCAGTTAAGCTCTGCCACTATCACGCGGCGGTAGCGGCGCAACACTTCGCCGGTATTGGCCGGGAGAGGGTTGATATAGCGGAACTGAGCGAAAGCCACAGGACGGCCGGCGGCATTGAGTTCGCAGGCGGCCGTGTAGAGATGCCCGTAGGTGCCGCCCCACCCTACAAGCAGGGTGTCGGCCGCGGGGTCACACTGCACCTCGAGCGCGGGAATATCGTCGGCGATGCGGGCGATTTTCTCGCGGCGTATCTTGACCATCTTCTCATGATTGATAGGGTCAGTCGAGATTGCGCCGGTGGTAGCGTCTTTCTCAAGGCCGCCTATGCGGTGGGTCGCGCCGGGAGTGCCGGGGATGGCCCAATAGCGCACCTGCGTCTTGGGGTCGCGCTCATATGGCTTCCATGACCCGTCGCATTTCTCAGCAGGGAGATAGTTGGGCTTTATTTCAGGGTATTCGTCAGCCTCGGGGATGCGCCATGCCGACGAACCGTTGCCTATGAACGCGTCGCTCAGCAAAATCACCGGAGTCATGTGTTCGATAGCGATGCGGCAAGCCTCGAAAGCCATAGTGAAACAGTCGGTAGGCGAACAGGGAGCTACCACTGCCAACGGCGACTCACCGTTGCGGCCATATAGGGCTTGCAGCAAGTCGGTCTGCTCGGTCTTTGTTGGCAACCCCGTGGAGGGACCACCGCGTTGCACATCAATGACCACAAGCGGCAGCTCAGCCATCACCGCCAGACCGATACCTTCGCTCTTCAAGGCGAGACCGGGGCCCGAAGTCGACGTCACGGCGAGATCGCCGGCAAACGACGCGCCTACCGCCGAACACACACCGGCAATCTCATCCTCCATCTGGCAGGCACGGACTCCAAGGTCCTTTCGCTTGGCCAGTTCATGCAGTATGTCGGTAGCGGGAGTAATCGGATAAGAGCCCAAAAAAAGCGGACGGCCCGATTTCTCCGAAGCCATAATCAGGCCCCAGGCTGTGGCGGTGTTGCCATTGATATCGGTGTAGTCGCCCGGGACAATCTCATCAGTCTCGATGCGGTAGGTCGACACTGAGGCGTGTATATTGGAGCCGTAATCATAGCCGGCAGCTATGACACGCGCGTTAGCCTCATAAATCGCCGGCTTCTTGGCAAACTTGTTTTTAAGATGGTGGAGAGCGCTTTCTATGGGGCGGTCAAACAGCCAGCAAACCAAGCCGAGGGCGAAAATGTTGCGGCATTTAAGCATCGACTTGTTGTCGAGGCCCGAATCGGCCAAAGCGGCTTTAGTGAGGCTCGTCACAGGCACCTCTACCACTTGGGCGGTTATGCCAAGCTCCTTGATTGGGTCGAGCGTCTTGAAAAGGGCCTTCTTGAGGTCGCTCTCTTTGAACGAGTCTATATCGGTGATGATTACCCCGCCGGGGCGCAAAAACTTCACGTTTTGTTTCAACGCCGCAGGGTTCATCGCAATCAGCACGTCACACTTGTCACCCGGGGTATAGACTCCCGTTCCGACACTCACCTGAAATCCCGAAACGCCGCTCAGCGAGCCTTGCGGGGCGCGAATCTCAGCGGGATAGTCGGGAAAAGTTGAGACCTGGTTACCCATGCCGGCAGAGACATTCGTGAAGATGTTGCCGGCGAGCTGCATACCGTCGCCAGAGTCACCCGAAAATCTCACGACTACCTTGTCGAGCGATTTAACGTTGGTTTTCTCTTCCATTGTGATATTAGAGATTATTATGTGTTAATGATTTGCTTATTTCTTACCCGCAAAGATACGAATAAGTCAAGTGCAAAGCCAAATTTATTTGAGTTTTACCGAGCGAGCGTATCTAAGCGGGGGCAAATGTACGAATCTTTAAGAAATACCGCAACTGCGGTATTGCAAAAACTATAACTCTTGACTACCTTTGCAACAATAAACCATAACGAAAAATGTCGCAAATCAAAAAAAGTCTAACAGAATTAATAGGAAACACCCCACTGCTCGAACTGACCAACATCGAAAAGAGACAACGATTGCAAAGCCGACTGATTGTCAAAATCGAGTACTTCAACCCAGGCGGAAGCGTCAAAGACCGCGTGGCACTCGCAATGATTGAAGCGGCAGAGGCCGACGGCTCGCTGAAACCCGGCGGACTTATTATCGAGCCTACCAGCGGAAACACAGGCATCGGACTGGCATGGGTGGCTTCGGTCAAAGGCTACAAACTCATCTTGACAATGCCTGAGACAATGAGCATCGAGCGACAAAACCTGCTGAAAGCCCTCGGCGCAACCTTGATTCTGACTCCGGGAGCCGAGGGGATGAAAGGCGCAATCAGAGTAGCCAACGAACTGAAAGAGAAACACCCCGGAGCAATCATACCGCAACAGTTTGAAAACCCGGCCAACCCCGAAGCGCATTTACACACGACAGCCGAGGAGATATGGCGTGACACCGACGGCGAAATCGACTACTTCGTTGCCGGCGTGGGAACAGGCGGGACACTCAGCGGCACCGCCAGCGGATTGAAACACCACAATCCGGGCATAAAAGCCATCGGAGTGGAACCGGCGGGGTCACCCGTGCTGTCAGGCGGCAATGCGGGCCCACACAAGCTACAAGGCATTGGAGCCGGATTCATACCCCGCAATTTCAATCCGTCAGTAGTTGACAGCATCGTCACCGTGGCCGACGACGAGGCGATAGCGGCATCCCGGCTGCTTGCCCGCGAAGAAGGGCTGCTTGTGGGCATCTCGGCGGGAGCGGCCATGCACGCCGCGCTCACCATGGCCCGCAAAGATGAAAATGCAGGGAAAACCATAGTCGCATTGCTTCCCGACACCGGTGAGCGTTACCTTTCAACACCGCTTTACGCCTTCGAGGAATATCCGCTCTGACCGACAACGACAGCACCTATATCGACAGATAACCACGGCTCAAATCCCGGCACGGCTCCGATTGGACCAATCTGTCATTTCGTCGTTTTGCCACCCACGAGGTCATCGTTTGATATTGTGCGTGAAGTCTTTTTAACCGAAGCATTGAGCGAACCGAAGCGATACGACACCATGACACTGAAACTACTGTTATATGGGTTCTCGGTCACACTCGCTCCATTCATCGAATTATTGAAAGACCGGATGGTGCCGCTCCACGAGTATGGACCGAATGGGTTGTTGGCCCGCAACATGACCGTCAAGCGGTCATCCTTCAAGAAACTGCGTTCAATCCACAGAGAGTGGTCCCACGCATTTGCGCCACTGCAACGCATCTCGCGATAGACACCGTTTATCCACCCGCTCCAGTAGCTCAACGAGACGGAGCCTCGCAGTTTCCATGGCAGACGCTGGGTGAGCTTTGTGTAGAGATTGCCGGTCCAGCCGTGGTTTTTCAACGTCACGCCCGGCAAAGCGTCAGGATTGGCAAAGTCGTTGTAGTAAGCCGCACCGTTAAACATCCACTGCGTCTTGTCGGTTATCGACCACTGGCAATAGAGCGACAGGCTGAAACACTTGTTGTGACCCGCGTTGGCATATGTCGAATAAAGCACGTTGTCAACAGCCCGCTGTATCGAGATTATACCGTCGTCGGTGAAACTGTAGCCCGCGGTGAAATCGACATTGAATTTTTGGGCTGTGAGTCCATAATTGAAGTTCAATTCGTTGTAACGGGAGCTTTCAAGCGCGGGATTACCTGTCGACACAGAGGTAGGAGACTCCTCTACCGCCGGGCTGAGATACCCTATTCCGGGGCGGTTTATGCGGCGGGAAAAACTTATTTTCAACGAATTTGCATCATTTACTGCATACGAGACCGCCGCATTTGGCACCCAATCGTTAAGATTCGTGCCAAATGCCGGGGTGTCGCCGCTCCGATAACTCCCCGACAAATGTGAGTACTCATACCGCAGGCCGCCGCGAAGCGTAAAACGCCCGAGCGAGATGCGGTAGTCGGCAAACAGCGCCGCGACCTGTGTATCGTGAATGAAATCAGTATAATCCTCCTCGGCGTCGATATAATCTATGCGGTTACGAGCATGATTGCGCCTGAATATGTACTTCCCTCCGAGGTCGAGTTTCTGATGCGCTCCGAGAGGCCGCGCCCAGTCAATCTGCACTGTGTGCTCGGCAAAATCGCTACGGCGGTCACGGTCGATGCCCGTATAGTCGACAGGAAGGTTCACCGCATTGTCGTAAGTTTCGGTTCCCCTCACCAGCTCGTCAGAGTGTGAGAATTGGTATGAAACAGTCACGGTCTCACCCTTGAGACGCGTCGAACGTTGATAGTTGACACCGACACCAAGATCCAGGTACCCATATTTCGGATAACGAATATGGCTATCGTAGCTATACATCTGCGACCCGTCGGGCGAAAACATCGCCCTGCTCGCATCCTCTATCCATTCGACATCAAAACCGCTACCCTCAAATTCCATCGTGAACAGATTGAGAGAATCAAGCTCCCAGCTTCCCTCAAGCCCCCACCACATGGAGTTGCCGGGGTTCTGCGATTCCTGATGAGTTATGAGCCGGTCACCCGTGCCTTCAAAAGTATAATCGTTCTCCGAACGTTTCAGACTGTTGCGCCGGCACATATGATATGTACCCGCATAAGCCGACATAGTCACCTTGTCAATCTGAGTCATCACATAGAGATTCGGTCTGGGCACAAAGTAATTGTGGGATTCGAAAGAGACTGACGCCGTCCCGGTCACACCCTTTATCGCCGTGCCCTCAAGGGTGATTATATTAAGTACGGCACCTACGCCCTCTGCGTCCTCCCGCGCTCCGGGGTCGGTTATCACCTCTATTTTCTTTATCATTGAGGCAGGTATGGCGGTGAAAATATCCTTCGCATTTTTCGTGAACGCGTTGTTGGGTCGACCGTTACGGTAGATTTTGAAATCTGACGAGCCCTTGACTTTGATTGTGCCGTCGGCTTCAACCGTGACCAACGGCACCTTGCGCAGTATATCCTGCACAGTCGCCGTGCGAGAATCCTCGTCGGCCTGCACGTCATACCCCAACCTATCTATCTCCTTGACCACTAAGGGGCGTTGGGCTGTCACTGTAATCTCGCCAAGTTCAGTCGACCGTTCTTTCATGACGATCGTGCCGAGGTCGACCGACGGCGACTGCCGGGTCACACTAAAACTCCGCTCAGCGTCATCGCGCCCAACCGAGGCCACCCGCGCACGGTAATCCCCGGCATCGGCGAGTTTCAGAGCGAAACGCCCATCATCGCCCGCGGCCCCTATCGCTACCGGCTTGAGAGTGTCAGCTGCGGCGAATACTCTGACGGTAGCATATGGCTCAGCGTCTCCTTCACTGCCGGTCACATACCCGCTCACGCGGTATTGTCCCGACAATGACAGAGTGGTTGCCAACACCAACCCGAAAAACACACTGATTTTATACATCTGTTCAATTTCATTTTTAATTGTTCAATATATTAGACGACGTAACAACGCTATTTGTTACAATAAATTTTAAATTATTTTTACTCTAAATCAGTCGACCAGCTCAACACCTTGATTACCAACACAATTCAAAAATAAAATCAAATCTGCGACAGACCTCTGCCACCAAAAATATATCCGCAGCAGCCTAAGGTTCACGGATTTTCTGTATTTTCGCATATTATATATCTAATTACCCCAACAACCAATATATGGAACGAATAAAAGTCAAAATCATAAATCGCTCACACCACGACCTGCCGGCCTATGAGACCCCGTCATCGGCAGGAATGGACGTCAGAGCCTGCATAGACCAACCCATTGTGTTGCAACCTATGCAAAGAGTGCTCGTCCCCACGGGACTATACATCCAGCTACCTCAGGGACACGAGTGCCAGATACGCCCCCGTAGCGGTCTCGCCCTAAAACACGGAATCACTATCGCCAACTCGCCGGGCACTGTCGACGCCGACTATCGAGGAGAAATAAAAGTCGTGCTCATCAACCTCTCGCAAGAACCGTTCGTAATCAACGACGGCGAGCGCATCTGCCAGATGGTGATTGCCAACTACACCCATGTCGAATGGGAGCCGGTCGACAGAATTGACGAAACAAAGCGCGGTGAAGGCGGATTCGGCCACACAGGCCTAAACTAACACATATTTTTTCACAGTGAGATCTATATCACGTCAACTAATCTCTCTGAGCCTCATCGCCGCAGGATTGATAATCTGCTTAGCGGCTTCAGGACGCAGCAAATGGCAAGACGGCGAGCAGGCGCGCCGAGCCGACTACATATTCATGGAGGCTCAACGCCAAAACGCTCTCGAAAACAACGCCGCTTACTATGAGCTGCTCAACCGCGCTTACAGGCTCGACACAACTCAGACTGCGGTCGGTCACGACCTCGGCTATATCATCATGATGACCGCCGACAACGACTCCGATATGTTTCATGAGGGATACGACTTGATGGCAGCGCATTTCAACGCACACCCCGACGACTACTACAGCGCGGTGTTTTATGGCTCAGTGAACGACCGCCTGCGCCTGAGCGACGAGGCCATCAGAGTTTGGACGACACTCGATTCCATATTTCCAAACAAGCCTGAAATATCGTTTAAACTCGCCGAGGCTCTCTCCGCTACGGGCGACACGGCCTGCCTACGGAAAGCCGTAGCCGTCTACGACCGCCTTGAAGATGCCGAAGGAGCCGATGTCGGGTTGGCTTCGAGGAAGATACGAGCCTACTACGCGCTCGGCGACACAGCGTCGATGCGGCGCGAACTAAACGAACTACTCGCTTCATCCCCGAAATCATCTGACTACAACATCTACGCCGGAGAACTGTTCGCTGCCATGGGAAACACCGATTCAGCTCTGCACTATCTCAACCGCGCTTGCGAACTTGACTCCACCAACGGACGCGCCTACTTCCAACGCGCCAACCTATATCGCTCAATGGGCGACAGCGTCGCTTTCGACCGCGAAATGTTCAGAGCGTTGCGGCAAGACAACCTCGACCTCAACACAAAACTGTCGATGTTTAAAGGTTATATTCAGGAGTTGTATGCCGACACCCTACAACAGCCGCGCATCAACGACCTGTTTTCCGTACTCATCGAACAGAATCCCCATGAGGTAGATGTCAGAGACCTATACACAGCCTACCTGATAGCCATCAACAACTACCGGGGTGCCGCCGAACAGACAAGCTACGCCCTCGACATCGACCCCTCAAGCCAAGAACGATGGAGCGCGGTGGTGAGCCTCTATATGCAGGCCGACGATTACATCCGAGCGACACAGGAAGGGGAGCGCGCTCTCCAATACCACCCCGACAGCCCCATGCTCTACATGATTACAGCGACGGGATACTCAATGACTGATGACCTGAACAAGGCTCTGGCTTATTTCAACAAAGCCTATTCCTTAGCCGATACCACCGACAATGCGCTGCGCTCAAAAATTCTCGGCGCCATAGGCGACTCCTACTATAAAATTGAGAAAAAAGACAGCGCGTTTGTCTACTACGACCAAGCTATCAAACTCGACCCCGGCAATATGCTCGCCATGAACAATTGCGCCTACTTCCTGGCCTGCGAGGGACGCGACCTCGACCGTGCCGAGCAACTCAGCGCAATCACCGTACGCGACAACCCGCAAAATTCCACATCGCTCGACACTTACGCCTGGGTTTTCTTCAAAAAAGGAGACTACGCTATGGCACGCCAATACATCGACGCGGCGATGGCAAACGACCCTGAATTGTCAGCCGAGATTCTGCACCACGCCGGCGACATATACTTCATGGACGGACACCCCGACGAAGCACTCGAATTTTGGAAAAAAGCGTTGAAACTCGACCCCAAGGACGAGTTGCTCGCACGCAAAGTGAAACACAAAACTTTCTTCTACAAATGAACGCCCGAAATTCACTGATAACACTGGCCGCCGCCTTGACTTTAACGTTCGCGACGAGTGGATGCGGCTCTTCCAAAAACGCCTCGACCACCGGACAAGGCGGGGCAGTCGCGGACAGAACCCGCGAAGCCACCGTAGAGCAACGCTACGAATCATTGGTAACAAACAGCTACCGTGAATGGTCAACCCTTTCAGTCCCAGTCAAAATAGAGCTTAGTAAGCCTAAACGTTTCTCAATATCCGGACGCGCCTACATGGAACGCGACAAAAGCGTGTTCATATCCCTCAGGTTTCTCGGCATGGAGGTCGGCACAATATACATTGATAACGACTCGCTGTTCTTAACCGAGAAAATACACAAATATTATGTGGCAGAGGGGGTCAAATCGCTTCTCGGAGGCTATCCTCTGACAGTCGCCGATGTGCAGTCACTCCTCTTAGGACAGCCGTTCATGGCCGGGAAAGGACGGCTCTCGGAAGCCGACCGCCAGAGCCTTTACATCTACGACGCACCAGTTAGCTCGACATGGACTATCACCCCACCCGCTCCCGCCGACGGCATCGACTACACATTCTCTCTATCAATGTCAAGCGACAGGCTCGAACGCCTCACCATCACCACCGACGACTATCTGCCCGCGACCGTGGTCTACTCCGATGGGTGCGAATCGCCCGCAGGTGAGGTCAACAGCGTGATGGACATTGCCGCTACCGCGGCAAAAACCCCAATCGCCGTGTCTCTGAAATGGAATTTCAGCAACGCCGAGTGGAACTCTCCCGACATCAGGCAATGGAAAAGGCCAAAAGATTACACCAGGCTTAAACAAAAAGATATTATCAATATGCTGTCATCGTTCAAGCCATGACGCATAACCCGAAATAACCGACAGACCCCTATCATGTCTCGCATAATAATCATATTCATCACCTGCTTGCTGACAGCCTTGGCCTCGGCCGACGCTGCACGGCCGCGCAAAAAGGTCAGGCAACAGGCCAAACCTGCCACTACTCAGACCGTAAAGCAAAAAAAGAAAGAAAATGAGCGAGCCATCAAAGAAACCTCAAAAAAAATCGAGGTCAACACCAAAGAGACTGCCCGACAACTAAACAAACTCAACCTCCTGGCAGCCGAAATCAAGGAAACCGACCACTCGATAGCTACCATAGGCCACTCAGTCGACTCGCTTGACAGGGCCATAAGGAGCATCAACGACTCAATCGCCTCTCTTGACGCATCGGTCAAGTCCATGCAACAGAAATATGCCAACGCTCTGCGGCATTTCCAAGGACGCAAAGTTTCGATGAGTCCGTTGGCTTTCGTGTTCTCATCCGACTCTTTCCAGCAAGCCTACCGACGGCTGCGCTACCTCCAGCAATTCTCCCGATGGAGAGAGCGCAAGACACGCGACATCAAGGCAGCGCGGCTAAAGCTCGACGGGCAACGAACGCGTCTTTCATCGCTCAAATCCTCCCGCCGGGAATCGCTCAAATCGCTCAACTCCGCCAAAGCGTCGCTCAACTCGAAGCGTCGTGACACCGATGCCCTCGTCGCCTCGTTGAAACAGGAAGGAGGCGCGCTAAAATCGCTTCTCAAGCAGAAAGAAAAAGAAGCTCGCGCCCTCGACAACGAGCTTAACCGCCTAATCGCGGAGGAACAGCGTCGCCGAGAGCAACAACTCGCCGAGCAGCGCCGGCGCGAGGAAGCCGAACGACAGGCACGGTTAGCCGAGGAACGACGTCAGCAGCAACTCGCCGCCGAAGCCGAACAACGCCAACAGCAAGAAAATGAGGCGATAGAGAAAGCCGAAAAGGAGAAAGCCGAAAAAACCGCCGATTCCGGCAAAGAAAAAGCGGCACAGGATAAAGGAAAGACCCAAAAAGAGAAAAGCAAGAAACAGAAAGCAAAAAAACACGACAAGAAGTCCAAGAAAAATAAAGACAAAAAGTCGGTAACCCCGCCCGCACAACCGTCGCCTGCCGCCGACGCGGCAATGAACACAACACCCGCCAATTCGACCACAGCCGCCGACCTTGACCGACTGGCTAAGGAGGATATCAGAATCTCCGGCGATTTCGAGAGCAACCGCGGCCGGCTACCCTATCCTGTCGCAGGTCGCTACCGCATTGTCAAGCACTTCGGACGGCAACGGCACCCCGAGTTGAAATATGTCGAGACCGACAACAGCGGCATCGACATCGAAGTCGGCTCAGGGGCAGCCGCAAGAGCCATATTCCCCGGAAAAGTGTCGGCTATTTTCCATCAGCCCGGATTCAACACCATCGTCATGGTGCGCCACGGAAGCTACCTCACGATTTACGCCGGGCTTGGTTCAATCGCCGTGAAAACAGGCGACTCGGTAAAGCCCAACCAGACGATAGGCTCGGTTTTCGCCGACCCCGATGACGACGGCAGAAGCATACTCCACTTCGAGATACGCAAAGAGAAAAACAAACTCAATCCAGAGGAATGGCTACGATGACCGACGACAGACGCCGCAACACCGGCGTGACATCAATCGCACTACGCGCCATGAGCGTGTTCGGCGGGCTGCAAGTGGTGCAGATTCTCTGTTCAATCATCCGCGTCAAACTCGTGGCGGTGTGGATAGGGGCGGCAGGTGTCGGCTTATTCGGAATATACAACTCAGCCTTGGAGATGATAGCCACAATCTCACAGCTCGGTATGCGCAACAGCGCGGTGCGCGACATCGCCGGGGCCTCCCATTCAAGATTCACAATCATCGCAATCGCAATCAGGCGATGGTCATGGATGCTCGGACTGCTTGGTGCCGTCGTCACCTTAGCCTGCGCCCCGTTGCTGAGCCGCCTGTCATTTGACGATGCCGACCACACCGGCGGATTTGTAGTCCTGTCGGTAGCTCTGTTGCTGACATCGCTCACCGGCGGCGAACAAGCTATCATGCAGGGAGCCAAAAAGCTGCGCCGGCTCGCCGTATCATCACTATGGGGGGCCATAGGCGGCCTACTCATTTCAATACCGATGTACTACTGGTGGCGCATCGACAGCATAGTGCCGTCAATCATAGCATACGCCGCGGTCGGATGCGTAACCGCAGCCATCTACCGCGTTCCCACTGCGAAGCCCGACAACCCGGTCACGTTAAAAGAGACCCTCACAACCGGCCGCGGATTCATAGTCCTCGGTTTCTATATGACACTGTCGGTATTCATCGGGATGCTCGCCTCATACATCTTCGTCTCCTACCTCAACATCACCGCCGACACAACCGTTGTCGGCTATTATCAGGCGGGGTACACCCTGTTCAACCGCTACGTCGGCCTCGTATTCACCGCCATCGCCATGGAATTTTACCCGCGGCTCGCAAGTGTGGAGCAATCGGCCCACAGGACATCGGTCTACGTCTCGCATGAGATGGGGATAGTCCTATGGGTATTGCTGCCGATTGTGTGCAGTTTCATAACTCTCGCCAAACCCATCGTAGCCATTCTGTATTCGCCGGAATTTGAAACCATCATACCGTTCATATCGTGGGGAATAGTCGGGACTATACTCCGCGCGGTGTCATGGTGCATGGCTTTCACTATGCTCGCACGAGGCGACGGACGCGTGTTCTTCATCACCGAGAGCCTCAGTGCCGTGCTGTGTGTAGCACTCAACATCAGCTTCTACCGGCTATGGGGTTTAAGCGGTCTCGGCGCATCATACATCGTCTGGTATCTGCTCTACACCGTCATTGTCGCCATAGTCTACTACCGCCGATACAAGATGACCGTCAACCGCCGAGCTATTCTCCTTGCAGCGGCGGCAATGACCGTTTGCACCATCACAACCATCCTGTCGCTCAACGTCGGATGGGTGATTCCAGCTCTTGTAACCTGCGCGACCCTCATCTTCTCTTATCGCCACCTACGCCCGATGCTGAAACACTGACCAAAGCCAAAAGCCGCTTTTCCCGTCATCTACACCGACGTCTAAGGCGAGTTTATATCAACGGCTCTATTCCATTGGACGCGAGGCGGTGCTTTTGAACTTACGGCGGTTGATGGCTGTGGTCAATGTGGCTGCGGCCAAACCGATGACCGCTACAAGCCCGATGACGACAAGGATGTCGGCAAGGCGCAACTCCACCGGATAGGCATCAATAACCAACGTCGACGCATCGCCGCCAAGTTTCACGAAACCGCCCCATTGCTGGGCGAGCGTCATAGCCGACCCGATGAGCACTCCGGCCATGCCACCGCTCAAGCTGACGAGCCACCCCTCAATTGAGAATACCCCCGACACTTGTCTCTCAGTGGCACCCATCGCCCTCATGACGGCAAGGTTCCCCTCTTTCTCTATGACAAGAAGCGAGAGCGTCGAGATGATATTGAACGAGGCTATCAGCAAAATGAACGAGAGCATCAGAAAAGTTATCCATTTTTCAATTGAAATCATGGCGAATGTATGCCTCTCCTGTTTCATGCGGTCGAGGACACGGATGTTTCCCGGCGACAATGCCTCGATGGCGGTGGCGAGCCTGTCAAGGTCGCCATCGGTCCAAACCTCGATTGATGTAGCCTCGCTATCGTAGTCGAGCAGACGGCGGACCCGGTCAAGCGGCATCACTACAAGATTCTCGTCATGGCCGGCATGACCCGTCTGAAACACACTCGCCACGACAAGCGAATCGCCCCGAAACGCGGCGTACGGGTTGGCGGGGTTGATGCGTCCCAAACGCCGGGGGACGTAGATGTTTAGAAATTCATAGGCTCCGGGGTGGGCGCGCAGACCTACGGCTACGCCGACACTCATATCGGCATAGGCCCAAGGGCCCTCGCTTCCCCCATTGCTCATTTGACCGTCAATTGCGTAGCCGGCAAGACCGGTGACGGCAAACCACGCGGGAGTGACACCCTTTATTTCAACGGGTTTCTGCCTGCCGCCGACAACGGCTAATGCTTGTTCGGTAACAGTCGGAATCACTGCGGCACCCGGCACAAGACGCCCTATGCTCGTGACCAAGGAGTCGGCATCAGATATGGCCTTTCCTGCCGACGGCACCACCGAAAGTGGTGGACTGATAACCGACATCTGGTCGAGAGCCAGACGCTCAAAACCGTTGAACACCGACAACACCACCACTATGGCGGCGGTTGCCACGGCGACTCCCGCCACTGATATCATGGAGATGATATTGACAGCGTTGTGGGTTTTCTTGGAAAAGAGATAACGCAGGGCGATTCTCAGCTCAAGCATCGTGCGCAGCCCCCCTATTTCTGCAAGAGATGGTCAATATTTTCGAGATAATCGAGCGTGTCGTCGAGATAAAACGCCAGCTCGGGGGTCTTGCGTAACTGGAAACGCACTTTCTGCGCAAGGTCATATCGCACAGTCTTCGACGTGCGTTTGATGTTTTCAAGTATCTCTTGCGCTTTGTCCGAGGGGAACACCGAAAGGTATACCTTAGCGATGCTGAGGTCGGGCGACACACGCACGGTGCTCACCGACACGATGGTGCCGCGGGTCTTGGCCGTCTGCTGACGGAATATCTCGCTCAGCTCTTTCTGGAGCAGACGTGCGATTTTTGCTTGGCGGGTTGATTCCATAATTGTTTTTAGTTTTGGGGCTTTTCGGGAGGGTGGAACTGATGGTTAAGCCGCCCCGTCATACCCCGGTTAATATAATAACGCCGATTAGCTGAAACGGGTCACTTCGCTTTGTTCCCGGCGAGATTGTCAAAATAGAAATTAAGCACTTCGCGGGCGGCTATGAACGAGCTTAGACGGTTGTCGAGCACGAGCCGTTCGCGGTCGGCGAGCATGGACTCCACCTGTGGATTGTCGTAGAACGCGCTGCGCAGACGCTCGTTGATTGTCTCATACATCCAGTAGCGCGCCTGCTCTTGACGCTTGCGCTCAAAATAGCCGTTGCCTTTGACAAACTCAAAGTAGCGGTCAATCATGGCCCACACTTCGGGAATGCCGAGTTCATAATAGCCTGAATAGCACAGCACTTCGGGCATCCACCCCGAGGTTGTCGGCGGGAACAGATGCAGCGCGCTCTTAAACTGCGCCTGCGCCAATTGGGCACGTCCGATATTGTCGCCGTCGGCCTTGTTGATGACGATTCCGTCGGCCATCTCCATGATACCGCGCTTTATACCTTGAAGCTCGTCGCCGGTGCCTGCGAGCTGTATCAGCAGGAAGAAATCGACCATCGAATGTACGGCGGTCTCACTCTGCCCCACCCCGACAGTCTCGACGAAGATATTGTTGTAACCGGCGGCCTCACAAAGCACGATGGTTTCACGCGTCTTTCGAGCCACGCCGCCAAGCGACCCCGCCGATGGGCTGGGGCGGATGAAAGCCGAGGGGTGAACAGAGAGCTTTTCCATGCGTGTTTTGTCACCGAGGATGCTCCCTTTGGTGCGCTCGCTCGACGGGTCTATCGCGAGCACGGCAAGCTTGCCCCCCTGTTTCAGCACATGAAGGCCGAAAACGTCGATAGACGTCGATTTACCCGCTCCGGGCACACCTGTTATGCCTATGCGGCGCGAATTGCCGGAGTGTGGCAGGCATTTCTCGATGACTTCCTGAGCCAGAGCGTAATGGTCGGGCGACACGCTCTCGACAAGCGTCACCGCACGGCTTAACATCGACACATCTCCTTTGAGGATGCCCTCGACAAACTCGCCGGCGGTGGGCATGGGACGGCGTTTGCGGCGGGTCATGTAGGGGTTGACTACCGGGGGCTGGTTCACTCCGCTATTGACGGTCAGGCCAATGTATTTATCATCGTTTTCGGGATGTTCCATCACTAATGGTATTGAAGTTTTATTTAGGTTATCTTTCGCCCACGGCCCTCACAACTACGGTGGGACGCAGGGGGTCGTTGGTTATTACGGATATGCGGGCGTTGAGCAGTTCTGAAGGGAGCTGCGAAGGGGTGACGGTAACAGTCACCACCGCGCGTTTGTTTCGTTTCACCTTCTCCCTGTCTATGCTGACGCTCACCCCGCGGTCGGTGGTATAAACACGCCGCACGAGAAGATGGTCATGACCGCGGTTGACTATCTCAAACGTACGGCTGACCGATGGCGACTGAGAGTCAAGTTTGCCGAAATCGACAATCTCCGGTTCAATCTTGACTTCGGGTGAATTTGCTCTCGCCCCTGGGGTCAGGCGCGAGAAGTCTTCCTTAACCATGGCGACCGCATCAATCGTCACAGGCGCCGCTCCCTTGTCGGCATAAAACGCAAGGCTATCGGTCACAATGCCGTAGAGAGGCGCTTTAGGGCCTGAGAAATAGAGCGTGAATGTCTTTTGCTCACCCGGCGCGACTTTGCTGCCGAGGGAACGCGCGGTTATGTAGGGGGGCAAGTTGTCCCAATAGGGGATGACTGTGTCGCGCGAGGAGTTGTAACATTCAATGTAGCAAACCTTGTCGCGAGTCTTCAGCACCTCGCCAAAAACCGCGGTCGACACACACAGCCTCACCGCTCCGGCATCGATGGGATAACGCGAACGCACGGTATTGGACGCGCCGACAACTACCCCCTTGATGCGCAACGACGAGCGCAGCAGGTCGCCATGGCCATCACTCGTCTCGACTCTGACATTCTTGTTGAAACGGCCTGGACGACCGGTAGGGTCAAACGTCACCTCGACAACGCCGGTGTCGCCGGGAGCGACAGGAGCCGTCAAATATTTAGGGGTGGTACACCCGCAGCTCGCGCGGGCGGTGACAACCGCAACTGGACTTTCGCCGCGGTTGACAAATCGCAAATCGCACGTCACGGGGCCGTCGTTCTCTTCGATAGCACCGAAATCGTGCACCGTATCGGCCCACTCAATGTTCTGCTCGCCTCGGACCGACAGAGTTGCCGCCATGAGGATAAATAGTTGAAACAAACGTTTTATTGACATCGGCTTACGTCATGAATGTTACAGTGTGGCACATAGATTACTTTTTCTCTTTAGGAGCCGGGACCACTACGCCGGTTATCTTCAGCGTCACGCGTTTCTGCCCCTTGGCATTAGTGCGCAGCTTGACATCCTTTGTAAACTCACCCGGGTGGCCGTCGGGGAGAAAAGTGACCTTGATAACGCCCTTTTTGCCGGGTTTGACAGGCTCCTTCGGAAAAATCGGACGAGTGCATCCACAGCTCGCAGTCGCCGAGATGATGGCAAGCGGGGCATCACCGGTGTTGGTGAACTCAAATTCACACCTCACGGCTCCCCCCTTCTCGTCGATTGTCCCGAAGTCATGCGACTTCTTGACAAAATCGATGTGGGCCACCCCGTCTCCCATGGCGTTTATTGCGACCGCGGCGGTCAGTAAAACCGCAGCGATAAGCGATAGCAACCTTTTCATTAATTGGAAATTTATTGTTGACACATTATGTTTCACTTCATTCTACACACTCTGCGGCTTTGTCGACGCAACCACCGCATCGGCCGAGTTTTCCGCGGTTTCGCACGCTCTGGCGGCGGCAGCCTCCTTGCGGTTAAACGAGTAAAGCGACAACAGCTCGACAAAAGTAGCCACGGCAAACACGACCAACCCTATCCCGGTCATCAGCACCACGGCGGGCACATCGTCCTTGACAACCGAGAAAAAGATGACAGCACCCTCAGCCACCAAGGCAGCAGGCAATATGTAAAGCCACCCGGGAAAGATTATCGGACGGTATGCGCAGGACAGGATATAAAAATGGTATATGCCGCCAACCACCAATATACCGGCAAATATATAGACCAGTATCGAGATGAACGTACCGGGAGTCAGCAACATGGCGATTCCGAGACCAAGCCCTCCGACACTTGAGCACCAACCGACACAGCGAGCCGCGAATCCGCGGTCGGCAGGACGGCGGGAACCCGCCTTGCGACGACTGGACTCATTGATGAGCATTAGCATATTGATTACCGACGGGACTATAAACATTATCCCCGCGATGAGAACTATTGTCCCCAATAGGGAATCACGCCCGTTCAAGACAATCAGCGCGACACCTATGACGAACAGCAACACGCTCAACCATACCGCAGACTTACGTTTCATAACCTTATTGTTTTTTAGTCATCTTCGGCCGACCGCCACGTCCGAGTGGGGTACTATGACGGCAACCTAAACGCGAATTTACAATAAAGAAACGGATTAACTTAAATTTTTGTTGATCCCCGCCTAACAAAACAAGCGCAAGAATCCCCAAAGAGCAATTTCATTGAAATATGAATTGTACGAGACAAATCATTTTTTATAGTGACGCCGCTCAATAAGCAGATTCATATATATCACATTTTATCTGCATACTTAACTATTCTGTCATTTGTGGCACTTTTGCAAAGTTGGCCTAATTAACGCGAGTTCCAAATATGAATCTTGGCTTATTGGCTGAGGGGGGGCTTGTACAATTCAAAAAAACTCGAACATCATAAATTCAGAGTTCGAGCCATACTTTATGTTGCTATGGAGTTTTATCGGACAGCAAATAAGATTTGAATATCATCCCAACTTCGCCGTCAACAACTCATTTTTCAAAAATGAGTATACATACTGTGAACTTTGAAAATACAGTCCGGTATTAGGATCGCACAGTTTTGAATAAGTCTCGGAACCATACATTGCATCAAGAGCCTCAGTAATAGTCATATCAAAGTCCTTTGCAAGAAGTTCTGCGAGGTCGGCAGCTAACGCCTCTTTCATATAGTTAAAATCAGCGTTCAACATAATCTTGAGAGGTATTGAATGGATTTTTCCGTTCCAAAATAATATTGGTAAGTTATCCCTTTCATATACTTAAGCCTATTAAGGAACTCCGCTTTGTCGATAGAGCCATCCTTGAGTTTACGAATCTGCAATCCTACTTTATCGTTTGCAATAGGACCATATACAATATCATACTGCTCTACATCTTGTCCCTCCCTATTTGCGAACACAAAATCAGCCCACTCTTCTGAATAGTCAGCAAAGATCTTTATGCGAAGGCCTGAACTTTGCATTATCAAATCATTAAATTCAAAATTGGTCACAATAGGATCGCCGCCCAATAATGCTGATTTGAAGTTCGCCATTTCCATTGCCTGTGATTCATTCTCTGACAAATAGAAACCCTTGCCAAAATCTTTATTAGGCTTAGACATCTCAAGATCAATCTTGTCGATAACCATATTTGAACCATGATACAATATCACAATCTTCCTCCCTTTCTACGACAATAGACCGCAACGCTATCCACAGCCTCATCAAAATCAAGCGTATGGAAGATTCCATAATTTTGTTCCACAAAAGCTACACCCTGGTACATACGAATATATCTGTAGGCTTGCTTTTCGGTCAAGCCAAATCGCTTGGCAAACTCATTCACCAAAGCAATTATATACTCAATTATGTCTCTAATGTTGTACTTCATTGTGCTATACATAAACCATTATACCGCAAATATAAGGCTTTTTCATTGAAATATGAATTGTACGAGACAAATCATTATTTTTTATAGTGACGCCGCTCAATAAGCAGATTCATATATATCACATTTTATCTGCATACTTAATTATTCTGTCATTTGTGGCACTTTTGCAAAGTTGGCCTAAATAACGTGAGTTCCAAATATGAATCTTGGCTTATTGACCCAAAAATCAAACCAAGAAACGGTATAAATCGGGTCAATGTAAAAAGGTGGTTGTTAAAATTATGGTAACGGCTCACGGCTATTCCCTGTCGGGAATCGATAGCGTTACCACATATGTCAGACAATTCCGACTCAGCAAACGTTATCCACATTGACCCCTAAAATTAATTTTGCACTTGGACAGTTTTTTAACTATTCAACCGACTTTTGCAGCTGGCCCCATCAAACCGCCTTAAAATCAGTCAATTAAAAAAGTTCTAACCTTTAATATGTTGAGGTTAGAACTAATAGGGGTGGAGCTGGAGGGACTTGAACCCTCGTCCAAACACGGAACTAATGTGCTTTCTACATGCTTAGTCTTTACTTGATTGTCGGGCTGCCGCAGGCAAAAGACGACCAACGCCAGCCTTATCCTCTTGATTTTCAGAAACCGCGCGAGGCTCTTGACTTCCTATTCCCGATTTTTCTGCACCACCTTGTCGATTCGTCTCGGGAAAGGGTAACAATCGGGTGATGTCTTGTCTCCGCGACTGTCGCGGAGATTAGGCTAATCTACTGTGCTTCGATTAAGCGGCAAGAGCGTAGTTATTTTCGCCATTTAAAATTGTGATGTCCCTGATTATAGAGCGTAGCCATCATTGCTCTGCATGCTTACACACCACCTCTACGCGCTGTCAAAACCGGTCAGCCCCGTATTTTATCACGGTTGTGCATAACTGAGTCACAAAGATAGCGGCTTTTGCCAAAACCGCTATCACGTTTCATATTGTTTAACACTCACCCGCGCCAACATGGGCGGGAATATACCCCCCGGGAGTTCAACCTTTCGACGCGTATGCGACATTGCAGATGAAATTCCCCGCTTAGGTTGGTTTTTATCTCAGGTCTTGACTTTTATTACATCCCATTCGGGAAAATCCTGATTTTTATGTACCTTTGCAAAAACTAAATCACATTGGCGGTAGTCTTAACGAGGTTCTTACTATCCGCCAATGATAAGTTGAATTTATCGAACCTCCCTAATAATATTTTTTAGCCATGAAAAGAATTAATACTTCGCTGAGGGTAGCATCGCTATTAGCCGCTTCGGCTATCGGTTGCGCCGGGATGTCGGGCGCCGGAGCTATCGATGTTCTTGGTGTGACCTACCAGGTCGATACCCTCGCCCACATGAAGGTGGGTCCCGGTACCACCACGACCTTCCTGCGTCTCACGAGCCCTTCAGCCAAACAGTTGCAAGTGCATTACTTGACAATCGACAAGAGCACTCCAGGCGTGAGCATCAGAGCCGTCTGCGGCAAGGATATGGTGGCCGGAACGGAAAAAGTGTCGGCGATGGCATCGCGCCACAGCGACGCTAACCACCTGTACTTCGCCGGGGCCAACGCTGACTTCTTCACCACTTCGGGCAACGCCACAAACGGCTCATCGAAAGTCGGTACCCCGACGACATCATGCACTGTCGACGGAGAGATTTTCAAAACCTCCAACTCGCAATATCAGTTCTCGGTCGACCGAGAAGGCGTGGCGCGCATAGGGCGGCTTGATTATTATAGCGGAACCGCTACTTTGGGTGAAAAAGTCACGCTGTTCAAAGGTGTGAACGTGGCCTCGCCCAACAACGGCATCACGCTCTACACTTCTCGCTACTGGGGTAGCACCAACCAGACCGACCGCGCCGAAGCCGGATGTAAAGAGGTGACAGCCAAGTTGGTCGACGGTGACAAGTTTGAGGCCGGCGGCAAATTCCGCCTTGAGGTTACGTCAACTCCCACCGACAACGGCGACACAACTATCCCCTCCAACGGCTTTGTAATCCACGGTCGCGGCACATCGACCACCGGATGCAACACCGGGGCGCTCGATTTCGTGGCATCACTCCAAATCGGCGACATTGTCGAGTTTGAAAACGTGGTGCTCCTCAACGGCGAACGGATTTATCCCACACAGATTGTATCGGGCAACCCCAAGAATGTCGGTGGCGGAGCGACACTTGACACTGAGTCGGAGCGCGGCGACGCTGTTCAGCTCCATCCCCGCACTGGCATAGGCGTTAGCCAAACAGGCGACTCGATAATAATGATGGTCGTTGAAGGTCGATACTCAAGCTCAGCCGGTGTGCGCACTTCGCAGCTCGCCGACATCATGCGCTATGCCGGGGCATACGAGGCCGTCAATCTCGACGGCGGCGGCTCGTCGACGCTCTACACCTCGGCCTTCGGCGTGAGAAACCACTGCAGCGACGGTAACGAGCGCGCCGTGGGCAACGGTATTTTCGCCGTTGTCGAGGCTCCGTCGTCCGACAAAGAAATCGCTGAGATACAATTTGCCGACTGGGCTCCGCGTTTGCCGCTTCAAGCCCTTTACACCCCCCGCATACTTGCCTTCAACCGCTATGGCGTGCTTGTCACTGACAGCTTGACCGACTACACCCTCGAGATAGCACCCGAACTGGGCGAAGTGGTTAACGGAGGTGTAACGCTCCATGCCACAGCCGCCGGATGTCACGCTCTCAAGGCTACATATAATGGATGCACCGCTTCAATAGCCTACCACGTTGACAACAACTGTAAATTCACTCCTCGTCTGGACTCGATACTGATTGATGACCAAAGAGAGTACAAGATTGAACTTCAAGCCAACAACGGAGTCAAAGTGATACCCGTCGACGCCCTGGCTCTCGACTGGAGCAGCAGCGACGCCAGCGTTGTCACAATCGACGATGAAGGCGTGGTACGCGGAGTGGCAAACGGCAAGGCTACACTGACCGGAGTTATCGGCGACGAGCGCTTAGATATTCCCGTGACTGTCGAAATCGCCGCCACCGACCGCATCAACATCATGTCCGATTTTAGCACTGACGTATGGAAATTCACCAAGAGCGGTTGCAACGCGACCTCAACCACAATAGCCGCTACGACTACCGGATTCGCCATTGACTTCACTGTCAGCTCTACCCGCAGCTTGTCGCTGATGTTAGCGCCTGTTTCGGATATGTATCTGTGGAGCCTTCCCGAAGAGCTTGAACTCGAGGTCACCTCAACGATACCATTGAAGAGTGTAAACTTCAAGTTTAACGATTCGCTCGGCGGACGTTTCTCGGCTACGAGCGGAGCCGTGACGGCAGGTGAGCGGTTCAAATATTCCGTTAAACTGTCTGACTTCACTGACATCTCTGATTTAGGCGCGTTCCCGATTCGTTTCGGTTCTGTGACATTCGCGCCAAACGCTAAAGTCGGTGACACCGGCAAACTCGAGGTATCATACGTTAACGCTGTTTATCCTGTGCGTTCGGCAGTCGAAAATATCGAAGTGGCCGGTGACGAAAACGTTAACAGCGGTGAGGTTGAGTACTTCAATCTGCAAGGCATGAAGATTGCCAAACCCTCACATGGCCTTTATATCGAGAAACGCGGCTCTCAAGTGTCTAAAAAAATCTTGAAATAAACCCTTTCAGCCGATAAAAGCTCTGTTTAAGAGCATAATTCCACAATAAACCCGGGCGACCGTCCACCGCGAAAACGCGGAAACGGTCGCCCGCTGTTTTGCCCCGGCGCATTTGCCCTTTCGACACGTTGACAGCTTTCAGATTCTCGCTATTCAGGGCGATTTGGTTATAGGTTTCGCGTTGAAATGCCAGTCGCGGTTTCAGTGTTCAAGCTGAGCGGCAAGATACCGCCGGCTCCGCGGCTGCAATGCGCATTTTCCGCTAAAATGTGCCATTGGTTAAGGTTTTGTTAAAGCGTGCTGAAGTAGTCATATTTTAACTATTTTTGTAGTGAGTTTAAATGGCGGGATAGCACCCTGCCGATAACAAAAAAGATTAGCTATGGCAAAAGTTTCAGGAGCGGTAGTTATCAACGAAGAGCGGTGCAAAGGCTGCGACCTTTGCGTAGTGGCGTGTCCCGCCGGCGTGTTGGCATTGAAAAGCAAGGAGGTCAACGACCGCGGTTATCATTTCGCCTATTCAGCCGATGACGACGCTTGCACCGGGTGCGCGTCGTGCGCCGCGGTTTGTCCCGACGGCTGTATCCGGGTCTACCGCGTAATCGAGAAGTAATCAAGGTCAACTCAACCGTATTCCCATCTAATTAACGATTATGGAAGAAGATGTAAGATTGATGAAAGGTAACGAAGCGATAGCCCACGCCGCCATCCGTTATGGCGTGGACGGCTATTTCGGCTACCCTATCACCCCGCAGTCAGAGATATTGGAGACTCTTGAGGCGGAAATGCCTTGGGAGACCACCGGCATGGTGGTTTTGCAAGCCGAGAGCGAGGTCGCGGCCATCAACATGGTCTATGGCGGAGCGTCGACAGGTAAGGCTGTCATGACATCGTCGTCAAGCCCGGGCATAAGCTTGAAACAAGAGGGAATCTCATATCTTGCGGCGACAGAGTTGCCGGCGTTGATTGTCAACGTCATGCGCGGAGGCCCCGGACTGGGCACTATCCACCCCTCGCAAAGCGATTATTTCCAGGCTGTGAAAGGTGGCGGCCACGGCGATTACAGGCTGATAGTGCTTGCCCCGTCTTCGGTGCAGGAAATGGCTGATTTTGTCGCGCTGGGGTTTGATTTAGCGTTTAAATACCGCACACCGTCGATGATTCTGGCCGACGGCATAGTGGGACAGATGATGGAGAAGGTGGTGCTGCCCCCGGCTCGTCCGCGCCGTACCGCCGAGCAGATTGCCGAGCAATGCCCCTGGGCGGCTACCGGCCGCAAAGGTGGCCGCAAACCCAACGTGCTGACTTCGCTTGAGCTTGACTCGGCTGTGATGGAGAAAAACAACGAGCGTTTCCAACGCACCTACAGCGAGATAGAGCGTAACGAAGTGCGCTACCAGGGATATTACACCGACGACGCCGAATATTTAGTGGTGGCTTTCGGGTCGATAGCCCGCATATGTCTGAAAAGTATCGAGATGGCCCGCGCGCAAGGCATAAAGGTCGGTTTGCTGAGACCAATCACCCTGTGGCCATTCCCGGCGGCCGAGATAGCCCGCCTGGCGCGTAAAGTCAAGGGGATGCTTGTGGTGGAGCTTAACGCCGGTCAGATGATTGAGGATGTCAAGCTCGCCGCCGCGGCAACCGATTTGCCCATCCATCACTTCGGCCGAATGGGTGGCATAGTCCCGAACCCCGATGAGGTGCTTGCGGCATTCATGAAACATTTCGGTAACGAATCTCAAAAATGACACTGAAAATGACTCGCCAAGATATAATCAAACCCGAGAATCTGGTTTACGAGAAGCCGCGGCTTCTTAACGAGAACCATATGCACTATTGCCCAGGTTGCAGCCACGGCGTGGTGCACCGCATCATCGCCGAGCTGATTGAGGAGATGGGGCTGGAAGAGAAGACCATAGGGGTTGCACCTGTGGGTTGTGCCGTCTTTGCATACAAATATATTGATATCGACTGGATTGAAGCGGCTCATGGCCGCGCACCGGCGATAGCTACCGCCGCAAAACGCCTGAATCCCGAAAATTTGGTGTTTACCTACCAGGGCGACGGCGACTTAGCGGCTATCGGCACCTGCGAGACAATCCATGCGGCCAACCGCGGAGAGAATATCGCTATTATCTTCATAAACAACGGCATATACGGGATGACCGGGGGGCAGATGGCACCAACGACTCTTGAGGGGATGAAGACATCGACCACCCCTTATGGCCGCCGCGTGGACCTCAACGGCTATCCGCTGCGCATCACCGACATAGCCGCACAGCTCGACGGCACCTGCTATGTGACACGCCAGGCGGTCCACTCCCCCGCCGCCGTGCGCAAGACCAAGGCGGCTATCCGCCAGGCTTTCAAAAACTCCATGGAGGGCCGCGGCACATCGTTTGTGGAAATCGTTTCGACCTGCAGCTCGGGATGGAAGATGACACCGGTGGCCGCTAACAAGTGGATGGAAGAAAATATGTTTGAGAAATACCCGTTGGGCGAACTTAAAAACACTGTGAAATGAAAGAGGAAATTATCATAGCCGGATTCGGCGGCCAAGGAGTGCTGTCGATGGGTAAAATACTTGCATACGCGGCGTTGATGGATAATCTTGAAGTTACTTGGATGCCGTCGTACGGGCCTGAGCAGCGCGGCGGCACGGCTAACGTCACAGTCATACTCGCCGACAGCCCGATTAGTTCACCCGTGCTTGACTGTTACGACACAGCCGTGATTCTCAACCAGCAATCACTGGATAAGTTTGAGGAGAAAGTCAAACCGGGCGGAACGCTGATTTATGACCCTTACGGCATTCATCGCCCACCGACGCGCACCGACATCAACATCTACCGCGTGGATGCGATGGAGGCGACTTTCGGGTTGTCAAACGCCAAGGGGTTCAATATGATTGTTCTGGGAGCGTTGCTCAAAATCAAGCCTATGGTGCCGATTGAGAGTGTGCTGAAAGGGCTGAAGAAGACGTTGCCTGAGCGGCACCACCATCTTTTGCCGGTCAACGAGGAGGCTCTGAGGCTGGGTATGTCGTTGGTGAAGTGACGGCTATGCGTTAGTCGGCGGGAGTGTACTCGTAAGCGCCGAGCGAGGGGGGTGTGAGGCGAGGTAAGCCATAGCGGTCGATGGCCGCATCGGGGAGTGTGAGCGCGGGGTCGGCGGCTTGTATGGCGGGCGATTCCGGCTTGAGCCTATAGTCAAAAAGGTAATCCTCGCGCACAGTGTAGTACGTCGGGTCAGTGTCCCACAGACAGTTTATGAAATTATCGTCGTCCGTACCCGCTGATTTGAGGAGGCATCGGCGCAGCGTCACCGCAGTTCCGGTGAGGTCACCGTGAGAGATGTCGGTGCCGTTGCCGTAGATGATGGTGTTGGTGATGTCGGCTTGCAGTTTGGGCAGACCCGAAAGGTCATCGGTCTCGGCGTTGATGTGGTCGAGCTGCAGGGAGGGCCCGCCGAGAGCCGAGAACAGGTAGTAGTTGGCTATGGTGCAATGGTTCATCGTGAGATTGCCGCCGCGGACGTAGACTATGCCGTTGGCAGCGTCAGACAGTTCGGTGCCTATGGTGGTGACTGCCGAGTGCGCCGCCTGCAGGATATACCCGGCGGAGTTGTGTATCTGGCAGTTTAGCAGGTACAGAGCGGGGGCGTCAGGCGTCGATGCCACAACCGAGTCAACGACCACGCCATAGCTCATGTTGCGTATGGAAGTGTTGACCATCTTGTTGGCCGAGGATGTGGTGGCGAAGTATATGCCCCCCCACTGGCCCGACATCAGCTCAAACGGGATTGATGCGACAACGTTGCCGGTGCGGTCGCCGGTCATGTTGACCGGGCTTTCGGTCGTACCGTTGACGCGGAGCGAGCCGCGCACTATCAACTCTGACTTGTCGTGAAAATATAGGTGCGCGCCCGGGTCAATGGTCAGGGTTACCCCCGGCGCTACCACGAGCGAGTCAAACACTTGATAGGGCCGCTCGGCGGTCAAGCGCGTGTCGGTGTCGATTATTTTAGCCTTCAGCCGGGTGACATCAATGCCATCAGCGGTGATTACGACTGATTTTGTCACCCCGAGTGTTGTGAAATCGAGAACGTTGCTGATGGTCAACGGCCCGGTTTTGCCATTGGGTGGGAGTGTAGCTTCAACGAATACATAGATAGAGTCGTTGGGACGTATCTCCACGTTCTGAAATTCGCTTCCCGATTCGCCGTCGACATTCAACCGGAACACATTCTGAGTCTTGTCGCGCAATTGGATTGAGTTGATATTGATGATTTTGTCGTGACGGTTGTAGACGAGAAATCGGTGGGTCGTTGAGCCTTGTTCGGTGAATACGACGCCGAGTTTTAGCGAATCGGTCGAGAAAGTCGGTTGGTCGGCCGATGAAGATGAAATGCCGTCCTCGATGCACGATTGCATGACGGCTGTGATGATTATGAGCAGCAGTAACGCTATATGTTTCATTGTCATTCAAGTCGAATTATTCTACACCTTGTAATAACGTGAAATCCGCGGCGTTATTGCATCGCCGTGTTACGCGCCAGAGGAGAAACACCCGAGCCGGATGCTTCTCCTCTGTTATTGATGCGATTGACTCTGAATCAGTACTCTGCCTTGCGGCGCGTGCCGTCGCTGTAGACCACGATGTTCAGGCCGTCCCACGGCTCGTCGGCGCGCACACCCTGCAAGTTGTAGTAGCCCACAATTTCGGCGGCGGTGCCGTCGGCGGCTTCGTCGGCGATTACGTCGTCAACACCGGCGTAGTTGCCTTCGGCGATATTGTTGAATCTATACCAACCATCAGCTGTCCCGTAATCAGGCACACACCCCTTGGGCACATATAACGTTGCGTCTTGATATGTCTTATCTGAAAATGTGTCACCAAATATTACAGGTGGCGTTTCGGCATAGCTATAGACGGTTCTCAAATTTAAGCAATTGTCGAATGCGGCGTAGCCGATATCGGAAACATTTCCACCGATTTTTACCGACTTCAGGCCGCTGCAATCTTCGAATGCCATGACACCGATTTCTGTCACCGAGTTGGGGATTGTCACCGAAGTCAGGCCGCTGCAATGGGAGAATGCGTAGTCTTTGATTTCTGTCACCGAGTAAGTTTTGCCGTCATATTCGACGGTAGACGGAATTGTCAAATCTCCGGAACGGTAATATTGGTTGCTACTACTGTCATAGGAGTATGTCACCTCGGCGGTTTTACCGGCTTCGTCGAGGTTGTAGTAGAGTTTCCCGATTTTGACGCTTGCCGAGGTGGCAGGAGCGCAACAAAACGCGGCGAGCAGTGTTAATAGACACAGTTTGAGATAGCGTTGTTCATATTTGATTAAAACAGTTGCCGCGGGCCCTCAGCGTTGGCGATTAAGGTCAATAAATAAAAAAGCGTGAGAACCGTACCTGTTGCCCGTCCCACGCATAGAGGCTCTGGAATTGCCCATTGGAGTTGAACGAGCAAACTTGCAGAGACCTCACGCGGAATATGACAACGCGCCATCAACCCGCGCTCACGCGCGTTGATGACAGCGCACTGTACATATATCCACACAAGACATCTACCGTTTGCCTCATTCTTGACTATACCAATGAAATTTTCCAGATTTCCATGCGTCAAGAAAGAGCGTAAAGTAAACGCTTTTCAATAATATTTCATCGCAACCCGCCCGCTTTGCCCCGTGACCGGGTCTCCGCTTGCGGTCTGACATGCAAATATAGTGAACTTTTCATAAAAAAAACAAAAACCGGAACCGCGGCGCGTGAACACTCTGAAAATCAAAGCGAGGAAATGCCGTCACGGAATCTCCTCGCTAAGTTAATAAACCAATCATTATCACATTTCCTGCAATGGAAAAAGTAATCTTGCTATGTACCGTTACAACATCACACAATCTGAAAAGTTCGCCACGATATCTATTTGTTGAATTATTTTTTCGCATTGAGACGTGCGAGCAAGACGACATCGCCGGCGGTGGGTGCAACCGTCGGAGTGCGGAGGAGACGAACTTACAGGCGATGGGCTAACGGCGTTTTTTGAAAGATTGTCCGAGAAGCTGAGCCGTCACTCTCACCCAACGGCTGTCGGGATGACTCTGCAGGTAGCGGTAGCCGAGCCAGGGGATGTAGATGCCTGAAACAAGCGACAACAGCGTGTAACACCACCACGGGAGCTCAATCAGATGGTGAAGCACTTGCTGCGTGGCCACGTTGCAGTACCATGACAGCAGGAAAATCATGTAGTTGGCTCCGATAAGGTGGTCGAGGATGGTCACCCCATGGCGTTCCATCAGTTTGGCGACTGAGATGCACATGGCTATTCCGACAACGGAGCAGAGGCGAATCCAAAGCGTATTCTCGGTGAGGAAAAACAGGGCTGCCCACACCGCGACAGCCGCCAAGAGGAATATCGGAGACGTCCAGGGGATAACACGGTCGACCGCGGCGGCAAATCGGCTGTAAGCGGCTCCAAGTGCGAAATAAATACCCAATCTGACGGCCTCGTTGACCGAGAAAAACTGCCCATAATCGAACGGAAGAAACGGAAGAACGACAAACAGCAGTATGATAAGCAGATAGAGCGTGACGTTGCCGACGCGCGCCTTCTCGCCAACCGTTATGACGGCATAGCTTAGCACCAACAGGATAAAGCTGGCTTGAAGAAACCAAAAAAACGGGATTACAAGCGAGTCGGCATAGAAAAAGGAGCGGCAGAAGGAAGTCAGGCTCAACTCGATGTTGTCATCGGCAAACCCCGACATGGCGGCGCGGGGGATGAACGTGACAACTGTGAGAACAACGAACGGCAACAGCAACCTCCTCAGTTTCAGTTTGAAAAAACCGACCACGCCGGGTCGTTCGGTGGACGCTCTCAGTCGGGTTGTGAACACCATCAAGAAACCGGATACAAACATAAACAGCGGCATTCGGAAACTGTAGAGCATACGGTAGAGCAACATACTCTTTCCCATCTCGCCATCGGGATACTCGTGGAACGAGTGACCCAGCACGACGAGAACTATACCGATAACCTGGAGGTAGGCGATGAATTTGATAAACTGTTTCATAAAAGGGCGAGTGCGGCGTTAAGCGGGTCGGTTGCCGGGAGCCAGACGACGGCGGGATCCCGACGCAACCATGTGAGTTGTTTTTTTGCGTAGACGCGCGTGTTTTTGGCAATGCGAGGTATGGCGACATCCATCGGCAACGTGCCGTCGAAAGCGGCGAACAGCTCTTTATAGCCGACGGTGTTGAGCGAGTTGAGATGCCGCAGGTGATACACCCGTCGGGCTTCGTCGACCAAGCCATCTTTAACCATCGCCTCGACGCGGCGGTTGATGCGGTCAAACAATTGCTCGCGGGGGAAGTCAACAGCCATTTTGATGATGTCAAATTCCCGCTTCTTGGTTTTGCCGGTGCGCAGTGATGAGTAAGGGACTCCGGCCTGCATGGAAATCTCGACGGCGTGAACCATGCGTTTGTGGTTGTTAAGGTCAACCTGCTCGTAGTAGAGAGGGTCAAGCCGCCGAAGTTCGCGGCGGAGGGTGTCGATACCCCCGTCGGTGTAGATTTTGAGAGCGGCTTCCCGCACCTGGGGCGTTATGTCGGGCAACAGGTCGATACCGTTGACAACGGCGTCGACATACATCATCGAACCCCCGCACATGATGGCTTCGCGTCCGCGGCTCCATATCTCAGGCAGCAGAGCCAGTGCGTCCTCCTCGAAACGCGCCGCGCTGTAGTAGTCGCTGAGAGCGAGGAATCCGGTCAGATGGTGAGGGGCGGCGGTAAGTTCAGCCGGAGTCGGCGCGGCTGTGCCTATCGGGATGTCGCGGTAGACCTGCCGGGAGTCGGCGCATATAATCTCGCCGTCAAGCCGCCGGGCCAACCCGATGGCGAGGGATGTTTTCCCCGACCCGGTCGGCCCGGTGATGACTATAAGCCTGTTGCGACCCATAGATTTTATTTTTCGGCGGCAAGGCGCGCGATTTCGACGATGACGTCGCGAGCCTTCTCCATGGAGCGTATCGGGAGAAACTCATAGCGGCCATGGAAGTTCAGACCACCCGCGAATATGTTGGGACAGGGCAGCCCTTTAAACGACAGCTGCGCACCGTCAGTGCCGCCGCGGATGGGGACAACGACGGGCGTTACCTCAACATTGCGCATAGCCTGCTCGGCGATGTCGATTATATGCATCACCGGCTCGATTTTCTCGCGCATATTGAAGTATTGGTCCTTTATATCAATCGAGGCGCATCCGGGGAACTCGTTGTTGATTTTGCGGGCGAGATGCTCCAACTCTTTTTTGCGCCGCTCGAAGCGGTCGCGGTCATGGTCGCGGATTATGTAGGTGAGCACGGTTTCCTCGACCGCGCCCTGGATGGATATGAGGTGATAGAATCCCTCGTAGCCCTCGGTGTGCTCGGGAGTTTCCCATCGGGGAAGCATGATGGCGTATTGGGTGGCGATGCGCATCGAGTTAATCATCTTATGCTTCGCATAGCCCGGATGGACGTTGCGGCCGCGGAACGTGACCTTGGCCACCGCTGCGTTGAAGTTCTCATATTCAAGCTCGCCGATTTCACCGCCGTCCATTGTGTAAGCCCAGTCGGCACCGAAACGTTCCACGTCAAATTTGTGCGCGCCCTGGCCTATCTCCTCGTCGGGATTGAACGCGATGCGGATGTCGCCGTGTTTTATCTCGGGATGGTGCATGAGATAGTCGACCGCCGAGATGATTTCGGCTATTCCGGCTTTATCGTCAGCGCCCAAGAGGGTTGTGCCGTCGGTGACTATCAAAGGCTGGCCGACATAATGCTGCAGCTCGGGAAACTCATTGGGCGACAGCACGATTCCACGGTCGGCGTTGAGCGTTATGTCGCCACCATCATAGCTCTCGATGATGCGCGGTGACACATGGCGACCCGACATATCGGGAGATGTGTCCAAATGGGCGATAAAACCGATTGTGGGCGCGGTGTAATCCACGTTGCCGGGTAGTGTGGCCATCAGATAACCGTTGTCGTCGAGAGAAATATCTTTCAGCCCGAGTGTTTGCAGCTCTTTTTCGAGGTGCTGAGCGAAAATCATCTGCCCGGGAGTTGACGGGGTCATGTTGGTCAGTTCGTCACTTTGCGTGTCAAACTTAACGTATTGCAAAAAGCGGTCTACAACATTCATTGAGTTAGCTGTTCATGGGTTTATTCTATGTGTCGGTCGGCCAATATAGGCTGACTTCCGCGAAGTTACACAAAATTTCCGAAGTAGACCGCGGGTCGCCGCCTAAAACAGCGCACCTCGCCGCCAAACAAAGCGTTCACCGTTTTTTTCTACCTGCCAACGCCCGAATTTTTCAAACATTTTTGCTAATATCGCGTGATACTATTTGCTAACTCCGATAATATACCGACAATGATGAAGAGCTCAACCTGGTTGTTTGACAGGCTACGGCCAATCATAGAGGAAAAGCTGATGAATCCTGAAGTCCTGGAATCGCCGCAAGATCAATGTTTTTTCTACGATGGGATTGACCTGGAAAAAAGCTATTGCATATCCCCCGTCTCTCAACTTATAGTGCCGATTAATGTCGCTGATGCCGGGATCTTGTCCTCAGATGAAAACTTCACAACGCGGCAGTACAAATACCGTAATGTCTGGATTGTATGTCCCGGTAGGGATACCTCTCACCCGGGAGATAGCCGGCAGATGAACGTTATCATCAGCCTCAAAACCGACAATATGCGACACTACGCGCTTAGCGTCAGCCTCGTTGGCCATGTACTTAACGGCATAGCCTTGCATGGACAGGTGGTGACAAATGGCCGCATCGCAGAAATTACGCAGGCCGTCAAGCGCGACAAATTCACAAGCAAAGCAAGCGCCGTTTTCGATGAATGTCTTGAAGCCGTAACCACTGAGATTGAAGAACGGGAACTGAATGACAAGGAAGCCCGGCTCTTCGCCGACACCGTTATCACCGATTATGACTCGGTTATGAAGTTTGCGAACTCTGACAAAAGCCGAAAGCCGCTAAAGAGTATAGGGCATGGGCTGGAACGGTTTGCATACGACCGTGTGGTGTCGCTAATCAATCACGACACCAAAAGCGTCAAATTACTGGTTGACAGGGACGGAATAGCGCAATTCTGCACTCTTAATGATTTCCCCGACGAACTTCTAACGAAAATCCGTCAAAGAAATAAAGACTGGAATCTCGGTGCTCATAACATCTCTATCCGTCAGTTCGACAACAACGGGCTTTCATTTATGACATGGGTTATCTCTCCGTACTCATACTGCCCGATGGACGAAGATGGCTTCGGAGAGGAAGAAGAACTCGAAGTGGCCATAACCTGCCATATCGACACTGACGGTAACCTTGTCGGCACTCCAGTCTGGAAACCCTACACCGGCCCGACACGATAAACCCCAGGCCGATGTTATCCTTAACACAACCTAAACCATAGTCTAAACACCCACATTCAAATAACAAAAAACTCTCAGACCGATGAAAAAGAAAGTTCTGATTCTATCAGGAAGCCCGCGCCGCGGTGGAAACTCCGACACGCTCTGCGACCAATTCATGAAAGGAGCCATCGAAGCGGGAAACGAAGTCGAAAAATATTTTGTGGCAGACCATAAAATAGGCTACTGCTCAGCCTGCTACTACTGCAAGTCTCATGACGGCCAATGCTGCAAAAACGACGATATGTCCACACTGATGCCCAAACTGCTCGAAGCCGACGTACTCGTTCTCGCGTCACCCGTCTATATGTACTCCGTGTCAGCCCAATTAAAAACAGTCTTTGACCGAGCAGTAGCCAAATACGAGACCATCCGTGATAAAGAGATGTACTACATCATGACTGCCGCCGAAAACGAACACCACACAATGGACACGACACTCGCCTGCATGAGAGGATGGGCCGACTGCATCCCCGGCTCGCGGGAAATGGGTGTGATTTACGGAAAAGGAGTCTACCAAAAAGGCGAAATCCTTTCGACACCGGCCTATAAAGAAGCCTATGAAATGGGCAAAACAGTCTGAATTGCCACCGACCGGAATCTCAACGGTGATTATTTACGACAATTATACCGCTAATAATCAAAGCAATATCAATTAATAACCACCGCTGTGCGCAAAATTTCGAGCCGAAAATTTGCACAGTTAAAACAAACCGCTTAACTTTGCACCCGGAAAAGCGAAATAGCGATTCCATCAGGAGAGATGGCAGAGTGGTCGATTGCGGCGGTCTTGAAAACCGTTGAGGGTCACACCTCCGGGGGTTCGAATCCCTCTCTCTCCGCAAAAGGCGGCGCAGTTTGTTCTACACAAGCTGCGCCGCCTTTTCGGTTAATGCCGCACCCCAAAACACAGGCGCGCAAACCGGCGCATAGCCCTTGAATGTATGGACCCCGCAGCAGGGGCACCACACAAACCAAAAGCTATCAGCCATTACGTCGGGAAATAAGGGGTCAGCTGCAAAACCAGGTTGAAATGTTAAAATACTACCCGAGTGTAATATTT